>JADHOL010000044.1 GCA_016779005.1 Alphaproteobacteria bacterium | reverse complement strand
GGGGGTCACAAGGACAAGCCCGACAATCATGGCAAGGAGCGATAACCAGATCCAAACGGACGGATTTTCTCCAAAAATGAGCATTCCCCAAAATACGCCGGTTAAGGTTACGACATATCCAACTTGACTGGAAAAGACAGACCCAAAAAGCGCAACAGATAAAACAAACATCGTATAAGCCACCGCCGTGATCAGACCTAGTCCGATTACGGCGTAATCAACGATTTGAGGTGGGAAGCTTGGGATGAAAAAACTGTCTGTCAGAATGGTGACCGGCAGCAATGCTACCGCTGCCATCAGATTCATGCCCATTGCCAGTCTTATCGGTCCAGTTGTGAGTGCCGATTTGAACCCCAGAATTATATTCTCAATAGCATAACAAAGTGCGCTAATGCATGCGATAAATAACCAGGGAAGTGCGGCCGGGTTAGGCAAACTATTTTGCGGCAGGGCAATTAAGCAAATCGCAATTATGCCAAAAACTAGACCTACAACGCGCACAATGGAAAATGTCTCTAGCTTGAGCGGGATAGAAAACCCGTAGGTCATCAGAGGAATGAGCGCAACTGTAATCGACAACGCTCCAGCCGGAACATGCGGTGCCGCGAAATAAAACAAAACGCTAGGTATTGCGGCTCCCAGCAGAGCGATACAAAAGATAAAGCCCAGCTTATCTTTCATAGCCTTAATTGATTTTCTGCGAATAATGGTAATAAATAGCAGCACAATACCAGCAAACATCGCCTGAAACTGAGCTACACCAAAGGGCTTCGCTCCATTTTCAACAGCAAGCTTGCCAAGAGAAAAAGACAATCCCCACGCAGCCCCCATAACAAGCAGAAAAGCCCATGGCAGGGCCTTTTGAAGTGCTGTTCTGATATAGTTGTTCGTCATAACTGACACAGTTAAGCAAGCATAAAAATATGTCAAACAGTATCTGGCTAATAGCAGATGGATAAGGATGCAATTAAGCTCTAGGGACATTGCCAACCCATCAAATGTCCGTGGTCCAACAGCCGCAAACCACGCAACTATATCCCCCGCCCCCTATCTGAAAATCAAATCTGAGTGTCAAATTGCTCCAGTAACACCCAAATGAAAATAGAAGGGTTAAAAGACAACTATTTCTAAATTATTTTACCGGAATTTTATTTAATTTTGGTCTAATGCTATTAATGAGACTGCGCGGCTCAAACTTTCTTTGATGGAAACCGGGTTCATTTCAGAAAATCGCACAACTTCAGTGCACAGGGAATCTGAGAATATACCTGCAACTTCTAAAGAAGTTGGAATTGTGTTTTTTGTGGTAAAAATCAGTTGGTATAGTCGTGAGCTTGCATTTTGATTTTTCGATAAATTAATCGTTTTTACACTTGTCTTATCTGTTATTTTGGATAGTTGTGTTGCCACGGATTTTGTTAATTTTTTTAATTGTTCTTGATTATTAGAGGGTTTGTTAAAACGAACTATACTCAGTGCAACTTTATCTTTTCTGAAAATAATTTGTCTACTTTCGTCCAACAGAATTTTGTCGGTTACTTGGATTAGATTCGCTTCTTTAAATTTTTCTAAATTTATACATTTTGCAAAACTAATAACGGGAATTAAAACCAAAAACGAAAACAAAATTATTAAGGGTGTCAATCTCATGAAATAAGTCCCAAAACTGCATTCTTATTCGTGTATGACGCACTTAAAACATATTGAGCTGCTTGGTTCAAAATTTGATGTTTAACTAATCTTGTGGATTCTAAAGCCATATCTGCATCCAAAACCCTCCCTCGAGCGGCAGAAACGTTTACTGATTGGTTCATAAGTGAATTAATCGAGTGTTCAAGTCTATTTTCTACCGCTCCCAGCTTTGCTCGCATAGAAGCAACATATTCTAAAGCCAAATCAATATTTTCGATAGCCAGGTTAGCATCATTTTGGGAAGAAATGTTTATTCCACCTGTTCCAATTTTAAAATTATGAGAATGCATAGAAAGTTGATTATTATCATTATTATTTTTACTAGCCGTTCCACCAACTCCGTATCCTCTTATTCCTGTAACTGAACTTGAACTGCTAGAAGAGCTGTTTCCAGAAGATGATACCGAACTTGCTCCTGATGCCACATTGTAAGATGTCACTCCACCGGAATTTACTCCATTTACAATAGATATGCCGGCACCTGCGCTTGAACTTGCATTTAGGGCTGTTTGGGCTCCAGCGGATAAATTAGAAAATGCAATCGAGCTGGAAGAACCAGTTGAATTGGATGTTATTGCCAATGGACTATTTACTGTTACTGTTACAGATGATGATTGACCTGCATTTGAAAGGGCGTTGTTTATCTGAGTTTGAACGTCTTGAGCAAAATCAGTTAAAGCTAAACCTCCTGATGTGTAATCTGTTTGGGATAGAGTTACATTTACGACACTTCCACCATCAACTGATATTTCAAATGTTGCATCAACAGATGATAAATCTTGCAGAGTAATAACACTAGTTGTTGCGACAGCCGCGGTGTCTGAACTTGCTACGAAACTAAGATCTTCGACATTTGACAAAGTATCAGCATCACCGCTGGAATCTTCTGTTACAGTTAATGTTCCGTCATTATTGGTGGTTATTGTGTAATCTGTTTGTGCTCCTGAATATATAGCAGTGTCATCGCCTGCGCCCCCGTCAATCGTATCGTCGCCCGCTCCACCAGTAATTTCATTATCTGCACTATTTCCAGTAATGGTATCATCTGCTGAACCACCCTTTGCATTCTCAATAACCGCTCCATATGCGATAGCTAGGTTATCTGCGCCAGTGTAAACAGAATTAGATGCATAAAAAGCATCTACCGATGATGTATCCCATCCAGCAGCTGATAAGCGAGCTTTTAAATCTGTGATTTGGTCTGCCTCTTCATAAATTCCAATAGATGAGAATTGACCTTCTCTTAAATCGATAACCGTTTCCCTTGTTTGATTTGACGCATCAATTGTATCCGTTCCACCTGTATCCCATATTGTTTTCAGCATTTTGGGATCGACATCATATGAATAGGTAGTGTCTCCGCTAGATGTACCTGATGTTTCAGCTCCGTAAACATATTGCATCATCGCTACATCTAATATCATTGGGGTTGAGGAGTATATGGTATAGCTTTCTGATGAGCTTCCAGTAGAGAGGTCATAATCTATCCAATAACTCCGGTCGTCTCTTGTATAGGACATCACGGAATATCTCTGAGTATCATATGTGGAGGCAAGTGTTGCACCAGTTCCGCCAGAAGCACTGCTATCAAATGGATGAGCTAAACCGATGGCATGACCGATTTCATGCAGAGCAGCGTAATAATTCCCCCCTGCCTCATCAATACCAGCAGTATCAAAATCAGATGCTCCCGACACATCAGTATCAGCTATTTCAAACCACACATCTCCAGAAGCAACACTGCCATATGGACCATAAGCAAATGCCGCTCTGCCGTATTGTACTCCAGCTGTGGTGTATGCCACTCTCATTTCGCCAACCGTGGTGCCGGTCTCCTCTACTTCCTCGAAGTCAAATTCAACAATTTCATCCCATAAATCGAACGCTGAAGATATGAGTGTTTCATTATCTGACCCATAATCATTTACGGCTCTAGGGTCACCGCCAGTGGCAGTATTTACGTCACTGCCATTGTAATTTGGATCATAGTCGACGTCTCCATCATAATAGGAGTAGGTTACGTTCTCACCTGCCTCAAGGTCCCAGGCAACTCCCATTCTAATTGTTTCAATTAAATCATAAATATCTGAGTCAGAGGAAGTTGGTGCCGTAACAGCCTTGCTTCCTGTTACAGTTGTGGTGTTAGTGGGATATGTCTGATTATATGAATACGGTTCGAGGAAATCTGAATTTGAGCTTGTTTGATTTGAATTATTGCTTCCAGCAAGTTCTTTGCAGTGGGTACAAGTTTCTGGGTTATGGTTAGCTTCAAGCAAACTTGCAAAATCCACTTCTATCGCAGCGATAGTACCTAAAAGAGTTTCTCGTGTTTCTGGGTCTTCATAAATATTTACAAATTCAATTAATGAATCTTGATTTACAGAGGAACCAGCGGTTGCAAGCTGATGTTGAATTTCAAAGCTTCCTGAATGAAAAAGATCACCAATGAAAGCCGACATTTCCCTTTCTTTTGTTTCATATGCAATCGACAAATTGGAATATTCGTCTGTATTTTGATCTAGTGATTGACGTTGATCAACATTTTCTTTCATTTCAGCTAAATAATCACCAATTTTTGATAAGTTACTCGTTGTTACAGATACAGAACTAAATAGATAACCTGCTTCATTGATATTATCTTTTAACATTAAAAAATGGCTTGCTTCATCATCAACAGAGATTTCTTCTTGTTGAGAGGTAGTTGAAAGTGTCTTTGTTGATGTTGAATTTGAGACAGCAGAGTTGGTTGATAAATTAAGTTTATCAAATAAAACAGTTATGGTTGAATTTATACTTAAATCACTCATTACTACCTCTAACACGCGAAACGGCACAATTTTAAATTTGTTTAAAAAAAAATAAAATTAGAGAGGTAAATTTTGACGATGGTGTGAGGATTTGTAACTAGTTGTTGAAAAAGTTGTTTAGAAAACGAATGAAACCTAAACAAAATTATACCCTCAATAAAGACAACTATTTCTAAATTATTTTGTGGGGTAAATTGTGGGGTGGCCAAAGAATACCCTGTAAAAAACACAATAAAACATATGGTTAAGAGGTGGTTCGGAGTTCTTCCCCTCCGCCATACTCTTGTTTTTGTCATCATTTTTTGTGAGCTTTAATTCCGTTTGTATGGGATTTATCCTATATTATAAAATAACTTATGGGCCAATCTGTGACTTCTATAGTATAGACATGACCAACCACATCCTGTAAAATCTTAATTATATTGTGGGTCTTTTTGTGGGGTGTCGCAAGTGTCCTCTGGTAAACCAAACCGACTGACAGCTTTGTTTGTTAAAAAAACATCAATACCAGGCGTGTATGGCGATGGTTTTGGCTTGCGGCTGATCGGATTGCTGTTTTGGTTGGGGAAGAACCGCAGTCACTTCTGGATGAGCTTTTGACAAGTCAGCCCATTCCGATGCCACCAAATATTGTTCCGATTGGACTAAAGTCAGATATTTTACGCCGCCGACCAGATATACGCTTGGCCGAGTGTAACCTTGAGGCAGAAACAGCTGATATTGGCGTTGCCACTGCACAGTTATTTCCCAGTTTTTCATTAACTAGTTCTGTGGTCTTTTAGGCTCTTAACTTTGGTGATTTATTCCAAAGCGACAGTAACTGTTGGTCATTGGGGCCAGGCCTTCATTGGCGAATATTCCAAGCCGGAGCAATTCGAGCCTCTATAAAGGCAGAAGAAGCTCAGGCTCAAGCAGCCGCATTATCCTATGGAAATGCAGTTCTAATTGCGGTTAATGATGTAGAAAAAGCACTGGTAAGATATGGTGAAGAGTTTGAAACACAAAAACGTATCAGGAAGGCTCTTGAACTTCATCAACAAGCTGAAACACTTGCTTTGCAGAGCAATGAAGCTGGCGAGACTGACTTGTTTAATCTGATTGATGCTCAGCGTGAGCGAACACAAGCAGAAGATAGGCTTGCGCAATCTGATAACACAACACTCCTCAATCTTATCACCTTATATAAGGCTCTGAGTGGCGACTGGGAGGCGCTTAACTAGTGTCACCTCTTCTAGAATATTATAAATCTATCCAAGCTTGTTATTGTGACCATTATGTATTTTCCAAATCTGTAACGAACTTTCTCAGCCGGTAAGTTGGTCAGTAAGTTTGCCTTCAAGTTTGCCAGTATTCCAATCTCAAAAACAATATGGGTTTCATTCTAGATATTTTTAGCTCATATTCCTATTACCATAAAACTCACATAAAATAACGCTAGAAAATTTATTTGTTTACGTTAAAAAAAAGTTAAGAAAATGCAAATAAGTTTTTATGCTTTTTCAATTAAGGGTGATGGTGAAGAAAAGGGTGTTATTTGTGAGTGCAAGAAAGCCATTCCCAGTCGAGGTGCAAAGCGGCTCCAATTATTTTTGGTGTAGTTGCGGAAAAAGTAATGAACAGCCTTTTTGTGATGGGAGTCATAAGGGGACAGACTATACCCCTGTGAAGTTTACAGCGGAAAAATCTGAGGTTGTTAATTTTTGCGGCTGTAGGGAGACCGAAAATTCCCCTTTTTGCGATGGAAGTCATCAAAAACGCCCACCAATGGTGGAAACAGATAAAACATATTCTGTGCTTGTCCAACCTGACAATTTAGCCATAAATGTAGCAGAAGAGGAATCTATTTTGATTGCTTCTTTGCGAAATAATATAAGCCATTTGAGTGCTTGCGGTGGTACTGGCAAATGCTCAACTTGCCGTGTAGAGGTAACAGAGGGTTTGCAGAATTGCCAGCCAAGGAATGCTATTGAACAAAAGCTTGCTGATAAATTATCTTTTCCATCTAATATCAGGCTGGGGTGTCAAACAAAGCTAAAAGGGGATGTCACCTTCAGAAGGCTCCTGCTAGATAAGAGCGACGTTCAATTAAATAACCAAGTTACAGAGCAGAGATTGGAATCTGTTGGAACACTTCGAAACCTTACTATTCTTTTTTGCGATATTAAGGGCTTTACGCCATTCTCTGAGTCTTTGTCAGCCTATGATGTTATATTCATTCTAAATCGCTATTTTTCTATCATGCGTGAAATAATACTTAACCATGGTGGCGAGATTAATAATTATATTGGTGACGCGATAATGGCTATTTTTGGATTAAAGGAATCACGACAACAATCCCTAAGAGCTGTCAGTGCTAGCTTGGAAATGCTAAAGGCGATGGATGAATTTAAGTCTTATCTCAAGACCGCATATGGAAGTGACTTTGATATCAGAGTAGGGCTTCACTATGGAGAGGTTATATCTGGTTCCGTGGGGCAAGGAGAAGATAAAAAAATGACTGTCATCGGTGACGCCGTTAATGTTGCAAGCAGAATAGAGGCCATCA
>JADHOL010000043.1 GCA_016779005.1 Alphaproteobacteria bacterium | reverse complement strand
GTTGATACAACTTCAAAATAGGATATTGTTAAAAAGTTGCTTAAAAGACTTTGCCAAGACTAATAAGTTTGAATATCTTACATTCAAAATAAAGCCGAGGCTAATATGAAAAAACGCCCCTTAATTTCTGAAATCCAAAGCGCTGATAAGTTTGAGCGGATTCGGCGTGCACATCAGTCTGAGGTAGCTGAAGATTATGTGGAGATGATAGCAGAATTGATCGAGGAAACAGGAGAGGCACGGGCCGTGGATTTGGCCACACGTTTTGGCGTTACTAGTCCGACTGTTAATGCAACCATCCAAAGATTACAGAGAGAAGGTCTGGTGGAGAGCAAGCCATATCGGTCTATTTTCCTTACACAGGCAGGCATACAGCTGGCCAAGGAAAGCCGTGATAAGCATCTGGTGGTTCGTGATTTTCTAATTGCAATTGGTGTTAATAACGACGTTGCTGAACAAGATGCAGAAGGCGTTGAGCATCATGTAAGCGAAGAGACTTTGTCGAAATTAAAAGAATTTTTAGAGAGCCAGTCTTAGCTTTATGTGTTCCCTCTAATATTGGCATTTTTATCTATTGGTCTTTTTATCTATTAGTCTGTTTATTTATTGAGCGCGTTTTCCCCAAGATAAAAATAATATTTTCGGTATCTATTCTTTGCTATTTTATGGTTGGAGGTTCCAGCCAAGCCTGTCCATTCAACGCCTGCAATAGACGGTATGCGTTGCGTTTGTGATAATGCGATTATAGGGGAGGGCGATACGGCATTATAACTGAATTTCAGCTCAAAATGATTTCCAGGGTGATTATCACTATCATAAACCGTAATTTGCACCGGGTCTTTGTAGAAATACCATTTTAATACAGCAGCTGTTGCCCGTCTGTCGGCGATGATTGTTCGTGCGTTATTTATGTCAATCTGCCTCTCAAGGTCAGCTGATAATGCCTGCCATCCCCTAACCCGTCGCAATGGGTCCGATTCAGGTGTAAGACTGCCTAATTGTCCTGTAACGGTAACGCTAATGATAATAATACCTATCAGAGCATTTATGAAAATAGTTGCATGGCTTAAGGTTTGCCTTGAAAAATTACCGAGCCATCCTGCCACAAGCAAAGTAGCAGCAGGATAGGCAGCGATAGCCCAATTCGCATTAGCTTCTTTTAGATATGCTTGTATTGAGATAATTACCAAAACCGGAAGGCAAAAAATAAGTAAGAATAAACTATGTTTTTGCCATCTAAAAATAGCAGCAAAAAAGCAAACAAGGCTTAACGGCCCAAATACGAAAATCTGCGCCTGCCAAAAATCAATAACGCCAGCAAGTGAATAAGACGGCAGAGATAAATTAGCATTTTCCGATAAATGGATAATCGTAACCAATCCGTTTTCTAGGTTCCAGATAAGATTTGGCATCATGACAAGTAAGCTGCCTGATAGTAGGGTTAGCAAACACACAAATCGCTTCGAATAAGAGGAGACATGCCCTGTGACCAGCCATATAGCAGAGCATAGCAGAAAATATGCCCCTGCATATTTGGAAAGCATAGCAAAACCAACAACAAGGCCAGCAAGTAGAAATTTTCGAGAAGATAAATGCGTTACTGAGTTTGACGGAAGTAGCAGATATAAAGCAATGCACCAGAATAATAACATTGGCGTATCTGTAGAAATTACAGCACTACCAAGAGAGACAGCAGGCATTAATGCCCATAATAAAGCGGCAATTCTGGCGATTTTGCCTGCTCTTGGATTATCATCATATAATCGGTAGGCACATCGCCATAAAATAAGGGTAATTATAAATTGAATTATCGGCGCAAAAACGCGCACCCCAAAACTGCTATGCCCAAAAAGAGCATGGGAAATTCCGATTATCCAAGCAATTAACGGAGGCTTAGAATAATATCCAAATGATAAGTCCTGACTCCACACCCAATATTGCGCTTCATCTACGCCAAGCTCGAGCGGCGTTATATAAAGTGCAACAAGCCGAGCTATTAGTAGGCAGACTAATCCTACAAAAAGAATGATATCTGCTCTGGCCCATTCATAGTATGCGTGCATCATACTTGGTTGCGTGAAATGATTCTGGAAACGGCTTCCCATTTTTGTCTGTCCCAGTGCTACCAATCTCAAATATTACAAAAAAAACTTAGTTTTAAGATTGTCTTTTATGTTACTAATACCAAATTTCACATGAAAATGAGATAAAATCAAATGCGTGTTTTAATATGAATGCGTATTTGAACAATGATTATTAATTATCTGGCTAGATAAAGCTAAATTGAGAGTGTGTATGAACAAAGATATTGTAACCGAAATAGACGAAATTATAGAGGAATTCTCGTTTTTTGATGACTGGGCCGACAGATACCAGCATTTAATTGACCTTGGCAGAAAATTGCCAAATATTCCCGAAGAATATCAAAATGATAGCTATAAGCTGTCTGGGTGTCAGTCAACAGTTTGGTTTGTTGCACATAAAACAGATACTGATTTAATAGAGTTTAAGGCGCAGTCCGATGCTGCAATCGTCCAAGGCCTTGTGGCTCTAATGCTGCGCGTATATTCCAATCGAACAGCAGATGAGATTTTAAGTACGAGCTCTGATTTTCTAACTCAAATTGGACTTGATAAACATTTATCGCCTACTCGAAAAAATGGGTTAGCTGCAATGACATCTAAAATAAAATTATCGGCATCACAACTGCATAAATAAACAGCTTGTATTCTAAAAAAGCACCTTAAAATCGGTACTGTTTCAAGATCAGAATTAAACTTTGAAATCTGCTAATTTGTTTCTCTCTCGGCTCTTGGTGTACATCCATAGGTCTCACGATAACATTTCGAAAAATGAGAGGCAGAAATAAAGCCACAGGCAAGTGCCACTGATAAAATTGACATTGAGGTTTGACGTAATAAATAGCGAGCCCTGGCAAGACGCAAATTTAAATAATGTCTGGTAGGTGTTATCTGCATATATTTCTTAAATAATCTCTCTAATTGTCTGGTAGATAGATTTGCCTGCTCTGCCAGTTCTGTCTGGGATAAGGGCTCTTCTAAATTCGCCTCCATATTAGCAACTACCATTAATAGCTTAGGGTGGGAGACACCAAGGCGAGAGCGAAGCTCTATTCGTTGACGATCGTGGCTATCCCTAATTCTATCATGGATGAAGGTTTCAGAAATTTCAGCTGCCAGTTTTGCCCCATGTGCCTGAGATATAAGATGCAGCATCATATCAAGTGCAGCGGTTCCGCCAGAACAGGTTATGTGCGTTCCATCAATCTCAAATAAATCAGTGGTAATTTCAAGATGTGGGAATTCTTCACGCATTGCATCTATATTCTCCCAGTGAATGGTGCATCGCCTCTCACCTAGCATTCCCGCTTTTGCTAGAACATAAGTGCCACTGCAAACCGCGCCAATAGTAATGCCATTTCGCTCTAGGCGTCTTACGATGGCAAGGGTTGCTTTATCTGTGTGCTTTTCAACATTTGTGCCGCTACATATTAAAACAAGTCTGCATTTAAATAACGCGTCTAAACTGCTATTTATGGAAACTTCAAGACCGTTTGATGCACGCACGGATGCATCAGATATATGCGTGGCAACCCAACTAAATAGCGGTTGTTCCCGCAGTCTATTTGCAGCGCGTAACGGCTCTACAGCAGCTGAAAAAGCAAGCAAGGAAAAATCGTTCAATAATAAAAACCCAACCTGAACAGTATCAAGCTCAGAGCGGGGTTTTAACATATCTTTAATCGTGTCACCCTTCAATAAAGAGCTCCTATCGCCAAGTTTATAACTTTTACCTTTATCCTATCTTTTGATATCGTAAAACCAATATCTTAATATTTCATGATAAAAGGATAAAGTTGAGTTTGTGGACGTTTTCTGATTAGTTCATGTCGAATAAAAAACGGTATGAAGAAATCAAATGTTTACACCCGTGAAATAAAGCTATGTGATACAGGTTATTGTCCTGTGCCTATCTGGTGCGCCTATCTGATGCCTATCCCGTTTAAGATTAATCCCATAAAAGGAGCCTATCATGAGTGATATCGAAATTGCCCGTAATGCTACAGTTAAACCGATTTCTGAAATTGGGCAAAAACTGGATATCCCAAACAACGCTATGATTCCGTTTGGCCATGATAAAGCAAAGATCAGCCTTGATTGGTTGGACCAGCAACCATTGCGGGATAACGCAAAGCTTATATTGGTTACTGCCATTAACCCTACGCCTGCAGGTGAGGGTAAAACAACAACATCTGTTGGATTAGGAGATGGTATAAACCGGATTGGAAAGAATTCTATTACCTGCCTGCGGGAGCCTTCTCTTGGCCCATGTTTTGGAATGAAAGGCGGGGCAGCTGGCGGTGGTTATGCTCAAGTTGTGCCGATGGAGGATATAAATCTTCATTTCACAGGCGATTTTCACGCGATTACATCTGCGCATAATTTGCTCTCTGCTATGATAGATAATCACATCTATTGGGGTAACGAGCTTAATATAGATACAAGGCGCATTGTTTGGCGCCGTGTGCTTGATATGAATGATAGAGCATTGCGCCAGAACACAGTGTCGCTTGGCGGCATTGCGAACGGATTTCCGCGCGAATCTGGGTTTGATATTACCGTTGCTTCTGAGATTATGGCCATCTTGTGTCTTGCAGGCGATCTTGACGATTTGCAATCCAGATTAGGGGATATTATTATTGGATATCGCCGTGACAAATCGGCTGTTTTTTGCCGTGATATTAAAGCAGATGGGGCTATGACTGTTTTATTGAAAGGCGCTATACAGCCAAATTTGGTTCAAACATTAGAATCAAACCCAGCATTTATTCATGGCGGTCCTTTTGCGAATATAGCACATGGTTGCAATTCTGTAATTGCAACCAAAGCAGCGTTAAAATTAGCAGATTATGTTGTCACTGAGGCTGGTTTTGGAGCTGACCTTGGCGCTGAGAAATTTTTTGATATTAAATGCCGCAAGGCTGGCCTTAGCCCATCTTGTGTTGTGCTTGTCGCCACTGTAAGAGCGCTGAAGATGAATGGCGGGATTGGCAAGGATGAGCTGGGAGTTGAGAATTTAGAGGCTATCCAGCAGGGCAGTGTTAATCTTCTAAGGCATTTGGAAAATCTCGCTAAATTTGGGGTTCCGTCTATTGTAGCCATAAATCATTTTGTAACGGACACACCAGCTGAGATAGAACTGGTAGCGAATATTGTTCAGAGGGTCGGGGTTGAGGCTGTTGAATGCAGGCACTGGGCTGATGGTTCCAAGGGAACCGAAGAGCTAGCGTATAAAGTTGTGGATATCTGTGATAATGGGCAGGCTAATTTCACCCCGCTTTATCCAGATTCTATGCCATTAATTGAAAAAATTAATAAGGTTGCAACTGAGATTTATCGTGCAGATGAGATTGTGGCTGATAAGAAAATTCTGAACCAGCTGGCTGAGTGGGAGGAGGCAGGTTATGGCAATTTGCCAGTCTGTATGGCAAAAACTCAATATTCATTTTCTGCTGACCCGTCATTGCGCGGCGCCCCAACTGGACATAGCCTGCCTATTCGCGAGGTTAGATTATCTGCAGGCGCTGGATTTATAGTGGCTATTTGCGGAGATATCATGACAATGCCTGGGCTCCCTCGTAAGCCAGCAGCAGAGATGATCGGCATTAGTGAGGCAGGGCAAGTAGAAGGATTGTTTTAAATCAGCAATTGTGAATTTAAGTTTCTGGCTAGCTAGATTTGCTCAAGTCTGATATGTGATAGCGCTATGAGTGATATGTTAGATTATTCAGAGCAACAAACAGTTATAACCTCATCTAGTAATCAGGATATAAAGAGATTACGCTCACTCCATGAACGTAAATATCGCAAACAAACAGGCTGGTTCCTTGCTGAGGGCTTGCGTATTTGCACCGAAGCATTGCAACAAGGCTTTGCACCTCAAAGACTGCTTTATGAAGATGGAAGACAGACAGACCCCTTAATTGCTGATTTAATAATTGCTTGCAAAAAGGCTGGAGGACGGGTGTTACCTGTTACACGCTCCTTGCTGGTAAAAGTCAGCAACAAAGATAACCCCCAGACAGTTATTGGCGCCTATCAACAATTTTCAACAAATCTATCAGAAATCAAAACCGCGGATGTGAGATGCTGGGTAGCTCTTGATAGAATTCGTGACCCTGGTAATTTGGGCACAATCATCCGCACAATAGATGCGGTTGCTGCAGATGGTGTTATTCTAATTGATGATTGTACCGATCCATTTTCTGTTGAATCTGTAAGAGCGTCTATGGGCGCTATTTTTACGCTAAAGGTAAGTCATTGCACTAGCGAAGAATTTATCACCTTTAAAAAAGAATTTAAGGGATCCGTGATAGGTACTGCTTTGCAATCTAGTATTGATTATCGTACCGCTGACTGGCGCGCGCCATGTATTATTTTAATGGGGAATGAGCAGGCAGGATTGCCCACAAAACTAAGACAGGCATGTGATCAGATTATTGCAATGCCAATGCAGGGTCGCTCTGATAGTTTGAATTTGGCGGTTGCTACTGGCATTTCTTTATATGAATTTTTGCGGAATCAATCAGATTAGGGAGTATCGCCGGATAGTATCTCCCTGTTAGCCTTATGTTGCTAGACCACACCATCTTGCATAAAGGGCTTGTCCAATCGCTCTTGGTGGATTGCTTGATACTGTATCATCTTCAATAAGAGCTATCTCACCAGATGTTAATTCCCCTCCCATATCACAGAAGCTATCAGCTATCGCAGCATGAACAGAAATAATAGAAAGCCGAACTGCATAAATAGTTGCTACAAGAAATAAAGGCGAGTTAGACATTAATTGCTGACAATTATATAATAAGGATGGAAGGTTTTCGTGCAATTGCCATATCTCCCCTTTTGGTCCTCTGCCATATTTAGGAGGGTCTAGAATTATCCCGTCATATGACTTACCACGCCTTAATTCGCGTTGAACGAATTGTAATGCATCTTCCGTGATAAACCGAATAGGGGCATTCTCTAATTTGCTAAGAGCTCTATTGTCAAATGCAAGCTGAACTGCTTTTTTACTTGCATCGATATGGGTGATTTCCGCACCTGCATTTGCGGCATGCAAACTGGCAATTCCGGAATAGGCAAATAGATTTAAAATCCGAGGTGCTCGATTATGGATCTTTATAAAATTCTTGATTTTTTGGGCGCACCATTGCCAATGAACAGATTGTTCTGGGAAAAACCCTAGATGTCTGAATGATGTTGGCATTGCAAAGAAATGAATATCTTCAAACTGCATCTGCCAGTTCTCTGGAAGAGAGCTATTTAAACGCCAGCTTCCACCCTTCTCACTATCTTGTCCTGATGTGATAAAATGTCCATCTGCTCGCT
>JADHOL010000042.1 GCA_016779005.1 Alphaproteobacteria bacterium | reverse complement strand
GCGAGCCTAAAAAACACTTAAAGATTAAAAGATAAAATTATAGAGGTTACGGTTTTATTGTATGGGGCATTGATGGTTTGCACCTATTGGAAAAACAAGAAGTTTTTGGTAAGAAATAGAAAATAGATATCGGAAACACTTGCACAACCACGTTACTGAACTTATATTATATCTATTCTAATTCTGCAGTGTCACAAGGAGTATTCACATGCAAGATAATCGTTACGCGAATGTATCGTCAGCACACGCAAGCCAGATAGATATTGGATTGCGTCGTTATATGTTGGGTGTTTACAATCATATGACAACCGCGCTTGCCCTAACAGGCCTTTTTGCGTTTGCCATGAAATGGGCTGCTTTATCAATCCCTGGCGTTGCACAAGCTGTATATGGCTCACCACTTCAATATGTGGTTATGTTTGCACCCTTTGTATTGGTTATGTATTTAAGCTTTAATATCCAAAAATTATCCCCCTTCACGGCGCGGAATGTATTTTATCTGTATGCCGCATTAATGGGGCTGTCTTTATCATCCATTTTACTTGTTTTTACAGGCGAATCAGTTGCAAGAGCATTTTTTGTAACAGCTGGCGCGTTTGCAGGGTTATCTATTTACGGTTACACAACAAAACGTGACTTAACAGCCATGGGCTCATTCATGATAATTGGTTTGTTTGGCATTATCATCGCCTCACTTGTTAATATTTTTGTGGGCTCTGATTTAATGCAATTTGCAATTTCTGTGATTGGTGTATTTGTATTTGCCGGCCTTACAGCGTGGGATACGCAAACTATCAAATCTATGTATTCAGCAGCAGATAGTGCTCAAGCAGCAGCAACTAAATCAATTTTTGGCGCATTGAAGCTTTATCTTGATTTCATAAATATGTTTATCATGCTGTTACATTTGTTTGGAAACAGAAATTAGATCTTCCAAATAGTGCGTTAGAAGATTGCATGAAGCGCTCTTAATCGTTTAAGAGCGCTTTTTTTTAAGGAGATTAATGGTGAGTGTGAGTTTAGCACACTATTTACAGAAATCTGTTGAGCCAAATCAGACGGGAATAGCGCTCACAAATACTATTCTTTGTCTTTGTAACGCGTCGAAAATAATAGCAAAGGCGCTTTGTGAAAACGGATTACCAGATAATCAATTGGGAATTCACGTTGGCGACATTAATTCAGATGGAGATTCTCAAAAAGCCTTAGACGTACTTGCAGACAAAGCAATTATCAGCTCATTTACGAATGCTAGCATAGCGGCCTATTTCTCTGAAGAACAAGAAACAGCCCTATTGCTAGAGCCAGACGGAAAACTTGTTATTTGTGTTGACCCGCTAGATGGCTCCTCAAACATAGATAATAATCTTTCCGTTGGAACGATATTCTCAATACTCGCCAGAAAATCAAAAATATTCGAGCCTGAATATATTATGTCGGACGCTCTCCAGCCAGGGGAAAATCAGCTTGCAAGTGGCTTTTTTGTCTATGGCCCGCAGACTAGTTTAATTTTGACAACTGGCAGCGGTGTTGCCTCTTTCATCCTCAAACAGGGCGAGTTTATACAAATGGAATGGGAGCCAAGCATTCCAAACGCAGGAAACCAGTTTGCTATTAATATGTCTAATATGAGATACTGGTCACAGCCAGCAACAGATTATATTCAAGCATGTCTAGATGGTGTAGATGGACCATTTGCCAAGAATTATAATATGAGATGGTGTGGATCGCTGGTAGCAGATGCGTGGCGAATTTTCAGGCAAGGTGGTATCTTTTTGTATCCAGAAGATAGCAGAGAGAATTATCATGTTGGACGATTGCGTCTAATTTATGAAGCAAATCCAGTTGCCTTCCTCGTAGAACAGGCCGGAGGGCGCGCCACTGATGGAAATGTTGAAATTTTAAAGATTGAACCAAAAGCAATACACCAAAGAGTGCCGTTGATTTTTGGCTCCAAAGACGATGTGTTTAATTATGAGTCGTTATATTAATTAGATTTAAAACTATTATAAGATACGTCAGTAAGAGAGAAGCAATATGTTAGTTACGCTAAGACAACTTTTGGATCATGCAGCTGAAAATGGGTATGGATTACCTGCTTTTAATATTAATAATCTAGAGCAGGGGCTTGCCATTCTAATGGCAGCAGAAAAAACAAATTCACCTGTTATTATTCAGGCATCTAGAGGGGCCAGAGCCTATGCAGGGGATTTATTACTCCAAGCATTGATTAAAGGGTTAATAGGAACCTATCCAAACATACCTATTTGTATGCATCAGGATCATGGAAATTCCATGGCAACTTGTATGACGGCAATGCAATATGGGTTCTCGTCGGTAATGATGGATGGCTCTCTTGAAGCAGACGGGAAAACGGCTGCTAGCTATGATTATAATGTATCTGTGACATCCTCTGTTGCACAAATGGCACATTATGCAGGCGTCTCAGTAGAGGGTGAACTTGGCATATTAGGCTCATTAGAAACAGGTGAGGGTGAGAGTGAAGATGGTCATGGTGTTGAAGGAAAAATAGAACAAGACCAGTTACTTACCAATCCAAGTCAGGCAGTAGAATTCGTCAAAGCAACCAAGGTTGATGCGTTAGCAATTGCAATGGGTACTAGCCACGGCGCGTATAAATTCTCCCGAAAGCCTGATGGTGAAATTCTTGCAATGCATGTGATAGAAGAAATCCATAACCGCCTGCCAAACACACATCTTGTTATGCATGGCTCCTCCTCAGTTCCACAAGAATTACAGGATGTCTTTAACGAATTTGGAGGTGAGATGCCTCAGACTTGGGGCGTGCCTCTTGCTGAAATCGAACGCGGTATTAAAAACGGTGTTCGCAAAGTAAATATTGATACGGACTGCAGGCTAGCAATGGCAGGAGTAATAAGAAAGGTAGCTCAAGAGCAAAAAAGTGAGTTTGATTTAAGAAAATTTATGAAACCAGCAAGAGATGCAATGGAGGCTGTTTGTATAGATAGGTTTGAGCGGTTTGGCGCCGCTGGACAAGCTGGAAAAATAAAGCCGCTTTCGCTGAAACAAATGGCCGCACAATATGAAGCAGGTGCGTTAGAGCCCGTTATTAGCTAATAGAGTTAAGGGTGCTTGTTAGCGATAAGCTGTGGGTCAAGCCGTTTATCTAACCAGTTTATTCGCCAGTCTAAATGAGCGCCAGTTGAGCGCCCGGTTGAACCAACAATTCCGATTATCTCTCCTCGATTTACGTAGTCTCCTAATTGAACAGAAATATCTTGGAGATGAGAGTATGTAGTAGACAGATAATCGCCGTGAGAGATGATAATCGTCCATCCGGTAAAATACAAATCTTCTGCTATCACTACCGTGCCAGCAGCAGATGCTGTAACTGGTGTTCCTGTTGGGGCTGCTATATCAATCCCGAAATGAGGTTGCCGAGGCGCTCCATTCAAAATGCGTTGGCTTCCATATACCCCTGTAATAACGCCGTCAACAGGCCAGTCGAAGCCTGAAATAAAATAGTCTGTCGAAGTTCCTTTTTGGCTGCGTGCTTGTTTTACCAGTTCGGAGTCGTGTGCAATCCGGTTCAGGGTTTTTGCGGGTGGTGTTACCATATTATTGGGCAGGCCATTGATTTTCTGGGTTTTGTAAATTCGCTGTTCTGGTACCAGATTTAATTTAAATTCAGCGCCGTCTTGGCAATACGCGGTGAGTATTCTCAAATCAACATCATCCCTATGAAAACCAACCACAAAACCATTTTTCTGATTAATAGAGACAGCCCTGCCATCTAGCTTTATATGGGATGCATTTTCTGCTTTAAAGATTATCAAGCCACCTTGAATAGCCTTTCCTTTGACAGGGGTAATGCATGCGTTTGCAGAACCAAAAGAAAATAGAATGAGAAAGGTTAAAACAGCTGATAAAGTTCCAACTTTAGTCAAACTTTGCTTGAAGCAATTACCGCTTATAGTTACCATGAAAATAAATTTATCCCTCTCTCTAGTGTTTTGAAGAATATTCAGAACGAATTTATAAGATACTATATTATGACACATTCACATGAAAGAATGATAATTATTGGCGCAGGTGCTGCTGGATTTACAGCAGCGATATATGCAGCTAGGGCAAATTTATCGCCAGTTGTGCTGGCAGGCTTGCAACCAGGGGGACAGCTTACAATAACCACCGATGTTGAAAATTACCCTGGTTTCGCAGAGGTTGTTCAAGGTCCCTGGCTTATGCAAGAAATGCAACAGCAGGCCGAGAATGTTGGCACACGCGTGATATATGATATCGCAACCTCTATCGAAACCGATACACACCCCATGCGGGTCAAGCTTGATGGGGGGGATACGATGACAGCTGATACGATTGTAATTGCAACAGGCGCACAAGCTCGCTGGCTGGGACTTGAGAGTGAAAATACCTTTAATGGCAGAGGTGTGTCTGCATGTGCAACCTGTGACGGATTCTTTTACAAAGAGCGTGATGTTGTGGTTGTTGGAGGCGGTAATACGGCAGTAGAAGAAGCATTGTACCTATCAAACTTATGTAAGTCAGTAACACTTATTCATCGCCGTGATAGTCTTCGTGCAGAACAAATATTGCAAGAACGTCTTTTTAAGCAGCCAAATGTTTCTATAGAATGGAATTATAATATTGCAGAAATTCTGGGGGACGATACTGGCGTAACTGCGGTAAGCCTTAAATCTACTACGGATGATTCTGAAAAGCAGATTAGCGCACATGGTGTGTTTGTTGCGATTGGGCATGACCCTGCAACCAAGCCATTTCAAGATATCCTCGACCTGGATAATGAGGGGTATATTCTGGTGAAATCTGGGACAACCCTAACGTCGCAAACCGGTGTTTTTGCCGCTGGAGACTGTGTTGATAAGATATATCGTCAGGCTGTAACGGCTGCTGGGATGGGTTGTATGGCGGCGCTGGATGCTGAAAAATACTTAGCATCGCTTACTGATTAAGCAGCGTTATCTAGATTGTTTTTTATCCATTATCGTGATGCCTTTGGTCACGCAACGGCTGGCGCTTTTGGACTTGGTATTCGAATAGAGAAATTAATCGCTCCTGCAAAAAGCCCAGCGGCGATTGCAATGCTCCACATAGTCTGGTAGCTGCCAGATATATCATAAACATAACCCGCATACCAAGCACCAAAGAAAGAGCCTATCTGATGCGATAGGAATACCATTCCATACAACATCGTTACATGCTTAGCCCCGAAAAATACCATAACAAGTCCGCTTGTAAGCGGGATTGTTCCAAGCCACAACAACCCTATAGCAGAGCCAAAAAACAAGGCCATAGCAGTGGAGGGGGGCATAAACACAAACAAGGCAATGACGAGCGAGCGAAGAATATAAATACCAGCAAGGAGGTTCTTTTTTGAATATTTTCCGCCTAAATATCCAGCTGTAAAGGAGCCGATTATGTTAAACAAACCAACAAGCGCAAGTGCCCAGCTGCCTGTTGTAGGGGTAAGTCCAATATCTGTTATGTACGTTGGAAGATGAGTTGCGATAAACGCAACATGCAATCCACATACGAAAAAACCGGTTGTTAGTAATAGATAATTTCTATCTTTAAAGGCAGTTGAGAGCGCCTGTTTTGCAGTAATTGTGTTTGCAAGGTCAGCTGTTGACGCGCGTTGCCCTTTGGGTATGCGCAAACCTAGTGAAAAAATTGTAACAACAGCAACACAAGCAGCAAGTGCCATATAGGCTATTTGCCATCCAAAGTTAGAAAGCAGTGCTTGGCTGAAGGGTAGCATCATAAACTGACCAAAGGATCCGATTGCAGTGACCAATCCAAGCGCGATGCCTATTTTTTCTTTTGGTGCAACTTTAGCAACGGCCCCCAAAGCAACAGACATGCCAGCACTTGCAAGTGCCATTCCGATCAAAAGCTGCCCGACTATCAGAGTTGCAGGGCTCATAAAACCAGCCATCAAAAGCAAACCTGTCATGTAGAAAAGCCCGCCTGCCATGCAAACGCGCGCAGGACCATATTTATCAGCCATCGCACCAAATATAGGTGCTGCAAGTCCCCATGCTAAATTTTGAAGCGCTATGGCGAGTGAGAATAAAGTTCTTCCCTCTCCGAGTACGTCGCTTATCGGTTGCAGAAATATACCAAAACTTTGCCGAACGCCCATTCCGATTGAAATGATAATTCCACTTGATATAAGAACAATAATCCAATTAACTTTTGGCGAGTCGGCTGTTTGAATTGACACAATAAGAACCTAATTTGGGACAAGATATGAGTTTCGTTACAATCACAAAATTACAAGAGACTGTCTAGCGATAATTTTTTGTCCTAAAAACCTTATTAATTAGGGAATCCTTACTAATTAGGGAAACCTTGCAAATTAGGTTTCTAATCATCAAAATTCAGAAGCCGAATCTCAGAGGCCTGAGGCCCGCGACCATCATCTGTTATTTTAAGAAATAACTTCTGGCCCTCATTTAGGTGATAAATCCCGAAATTGCGCAGTGTTTTTAGATGCACAAAGACATCTGCTTCTTCGTCGCCCACCTCTACAAAACCATATCCTTTTGCGGTGTTAAAGAACTTAACACTACCGCGAACCTCATCTTCTAATGGTTCTGAGTCTGATGGAATCGTATCAGATTTAGCCCGTTCTATGGACATAATCTCTTTAACAACGTCACCGCGTTGATTGGATGTTACCGTAAGATGGAGTTTATCAGTCGCATAAACTGTTGATAAACCAAAACGTTCTAATGCTGAACGATGTAAAAATATTTCTGAATCACCAATTGTAACAAATCCATACCCTTTTTTTTCATTATACCATACCACTGTGGCAATCTGTACCGTTTCATCCATCATAAATACCCAATAAAATCTAACATCAACAAAAGTTAAACATTCAAACTGCGCAAATAGGCCAGCCTCCTAAACAAAATGCGCAAGAGACTTAAGAATATTTTTCTGTGTTGATAGGATTAACGAGTAAACTTTAATAATTCGTAAAATTACGTGCAAAAAGATCGATCTCATCTAAGTTTTTTAATAGATTCGTCAATATTTTGAACAACAGCCGATATATATTCAGTGGTTGTTGATGCCGTTTTGGCATTATTTCCAAAGGTAATTTCCCTAGATGAAGTGACCAGCCCGCCTTGATATCCTAAATCGCTGTTTATATGGGTTAATCCACAAAGAGCCATAGATGCATCTGCACCTTGAGCCCCAAAACCTGGTATCAAGAAGGGGCATGATGGAAGTAACGCCCTCATTGATTTTGCTTCGGCAGGGTTTGTTGCTCCGATAACCACTCCTATTGAAGACCATCCTTTATCGCCTCGATATGCGTTGATAATTGGAGAGAGCTTATCTGCTAAATGTTGATATATCGGCTTATTGTCAGAGCGCAACTCCTGCAAATCGGCTGAACCAGGATTGCTGGTTCTCAGTAGAATAAATAATCCCGCATTGCATCTTATCGCTTCA
>JADHOL010000021.1 GCA_016779005.1 Alphaproteobacteria bacterium | reverse complement strand
CCAAAGTCACTTTCAGCAGTTCCATTTACCCCCGTGCCAGGCCCCCGTTTACTGACGCTAGAAGGTGATATACAGGCAAAGCAAGCCTTGTTTGCCAGCATGCAGGCGCTCATTGAAAATAACAATCTCTCCTCTGCACATATTAATTTTATAGATATAGATGATTTGACTGCCGCACGAGATAATAGCTGGATGATCCGCGAGGGCTTGCAGTTTCATTGGCATAATCAAAATTATGAGAGTTTTGATCAGTTTTTAGAGTTTTTAACATCTAGAAAACGCAAAAATATTCGCAAAGAGCGTGACTCTATTCAAGAATCTGGAATTCGGTTTGAGCATTTAACTGGTGATACTATAAAACCGATACATTGGGATATTTTCTATCAATGTTATCTTGCCACGATTGAGAAGAAATGGGGCGGCGCTTATCTAACACGCAAGTTTTTTGAGTCCCTATCTGGTAATATCGCTGACAAGATTCTTCTTATCCTTGCTTATGATGGGGATACGCCTATCGCTGGAGCCCTAAATTTTATAGGACCAGATGCGCTATATGGCCGAAATTGGGGCGGATTACGCGACGTGCCATTTTTACATTTTGAGACATGTTATTATCAGGCAATTGATTTTGCCATAAAAATGGGCCTTAAACGAGTGGAAGCAGGCGCACAAGGGCTTCACAAAGTTCCACGTGGATATCTTCCCTCAAAGACCTATTCCGCCCATAAAATTCTTAACCCACAATTCGAAGAAGCGATTATGCGATTTCTCAGACAAGAAGCGCTGCAAAACCAAGAAGAGGCTTTGTTAATTGCCAAAACCTCTCCTTACAAATAAATATTATTAAAACTAATTACACTTTTTCAGTTTTCTTTTTAGACGAGTTGGTATTGTTTGATGGCGTTGTTTTAAGCTCAAGCTTTTTGTCTTTAACCGTTACCATCACTTCACCGCCCGCAACCAAATCTCCAAACAGAAGATGATCTGCCAGCGGTTTTTTAATATGCTCTTGTATTAATCTGCCAAGCGGTCTTGCACCAAAAGAGCTATCATATCCGCGTTCTGCCAGCCATTCACGCGCTTGCTCATCAAGCTGAATTTCAACCTGTCTTTCCGCTAGCTGAGCTTCAAGCTGGAATACGAACTTATCTACAACAAGCCGTATCGTATCATTATTTAGCGCGGAGAAAGCTATAACGGCATCCAGACGGTTTCTGAATTCAGGCGAAAATGTTTTCTCTATGGCCTCTGAATCGGCATCTGTTCTGTTTCCTCTGCCAAATCCAATAGCCTGCTTTGATAACTCAGATGCACCTGCATTGGTTGTCATAATTAAAATAACATTTCGGAAATCTACCTTCTTGCCATTTGAGTCTGTCAAGGTGCCATGATCCATGACCTGCAATAATAAATTAAACAAATCAGGATGTGCTTTTTCGATCTCATCTAATAACAAGACAGCATGCGGGGTTTGATCAATTGCATCTGTTAATAATCCGCCTTGATCAAAACCAACATAACCAGGAGGTGCACCTATTAATCTTGATACGGTATGTCTCTCCATATATTCGGACATATCAAAGCGAATTAGCTTAACCCCTAGGGTTTCTGATAATTGTTTTGCAACCTCTGTTTTGCCAACACCTGTTGGACCAGAGAACAAATAATTACCAATTGGTTTGCCAGCTTCACGCAAACCAGCGCGAGAGAGTTTAATAGCAGATGCCAGCGCTGTAATCGCAGTATCTTGTCCATAAACCATCCGCTTTAAATCTGTCTCTAGCGAGGCTAACACAGCCTTATCGTCTCTGCTCACATGCTTAGATGGTATCCTGGCCATCGAAGCAATGGTTGTTTCTATTTCCTTTTGGCCGATTTGCTGTCGTCTTTTTGAAGGCGGCAATAGATTTTGTGACGCTGCTGCTTCATCTATAACATCAATGGCTTTATCGGGAAGTTTACGATCATGAATATAGCGAGCTGATAAATCAACTGCTGTCTTGATGGCTGCTTGGGTGTATTTCACCCCGTGATGCGCTTCATAACGCGACTTCAGACCTGCTAGAATTTTTATTGTATCAGGCACAGATGGCTCATTAACATCAATTTTCTGGAATCGTCGTGCCAATGCGCGATCTTTTTCAAAATAACTTCGATATTCTTTATAGGTGGTTGAGCCAATGCAACGCAGCGACCCTTTCTGCAAGGCAGGCTTCAGCAGGTTAGACGCATCCATCGCCCCGCCAGAGGTAGCCCCTGCTCCGATAATAGTATGAATTTCATCAATAAACAGAATAGCCTGACTATCGAGCTCTATTTGCTTCATGACCGCTTTTAGGCGTTCTTCAAAATCTCCCCGATATCTGGTACCAGCAAGCAATGAGCCCATATCAAGTGAATATATAACAGCAGATTTAAGAACTTCTGGAACTGACCCATCAACAATACGCTGTGCAAGCCCCTCTGCAATAGCGGTTTTTCCAACACCTGGATCACCAACATATAACGGGTTATTTTTGGTTCTTCTGCATAATATTTGAATGGTTCTATCTACCTCTGCACTTCTGCCGATTAACGGATCTATCTTGCCTTCAACTGCTTTAGCAATAAGGTCAACCGCATATTGCGATAATGCATCTTTTCCTGTCTGGCTATCGCTTGTATCTGCGTCATCTTCGTCCGTGTCACTTCCTTCAACAGATGCGCCATTGCCATGGCTTATAAAGCTGATTGCATCAAGGCGTGACATCTCAAGTGAGGTTAAAAACCACACCGCATGTGACTCCCGCTCTGAATACATAGCTATCAAAACGTTAGCACCTGTAGCAGAACCACGACCCGAAGATTGAGTATGAATAATAGCACGTTGCACCACACGGCTAAAAGAAGCCGTTGGTTGTACCTCTATCTCATCTGCTTGCGCGACCAGCTCATCCATTTCATCATCAATATAGGATACTAGCATCTCTGTTAATCTAGAGACATCTAAATTGCAGCCATTCATTACTGCAAGCGCATCCTTATCTTCGAGCATCGCAAGTAGAAGATGTTCCAGAGTAGCAAATTCATGATGCCGCTCTCCTGCAATAGACAGGGAACGACGCAGGGTTTCTTCTAATTCTTGGGATAGCACTATCTTACTCCTTTTCCATCTGCAATTGCAGCGGATGTTCGTTTTGTCTTGCAAATGTCATTACTTGATTTATTTTCGCCTCAGCAACCTCATAGGTAAACACACCGCAAACACCAACTCCTTTTTGATGCACATGTAACATGATTTTCTGGGCTACCTGTGAATTATGGCCAAAAAAGCGTTGTAATATTAAAACGACAAACTCCATAGGAGTGTAATCATCATTCAACATTACTACGCGATATAATGATGGCTTTTTAGTTTTTGTGCGCTTGTCCAGCGCCAAGCCACCATCAACATCATCTGGCTTATTATTATCTGCGCTCATCGTTTCGACATCTCCATGACCTAACACTAGATATTGGCATCTTTTATAATTAAGAAAAGGGGTTGATGGTATTTTTTTATTAATTAGTGCATCTTCAACTTACAAGATAGAAATATTGATTTCTAATCTTTATTGTGATTCATTAGTGACATCATTATAATTCGTCGCAACCTGCTGAGTCTATTAATAAAATGTATGATAATCTCAGGATAATAATGATCGGCATCATCAAAAACAAATTATTTGGTGCCTTTACCAAAATAATACAGAATATTATCCCCAGCTTAAAAAAACTTTTTATCAGCTTTATGATAGCTTTTTGGCTTTCTGGCGGGATGTTATCAACGTTTAATATATTGGGATCATCTGAGGCGCAGGCTAATACAAAATATGCATCTTTTGTTATGGAAGAAGTATCAAAGCGTGTCTTATATGCCAGAAATGCAGATAAGCAGCTATATCCTGCATCATTAGCAAAAATCATGACGTTATATATAGTATTCGAAGAATTACAGAGTAAAAACTTAACGTTAAACTCACAGATACCTATATCATCGCTTTCAGCCAGTAGAAGCCCCTCTAAACTGTATCTAAAACCAGGTGAGACGATATCTGTTGAAGATGCTATACTTGCATTAGTGACGAAATCTGCAAATGACGTTGCAACGGCTATATCCGAAAAAATTTCAGTATCAGAACGTGAATTTGCCAAGCGAATGACCCGCAAAGCAAAGGCGCTTGGAATGTCACGCACCATTTTTAAAAATGCGTCTGGCCTTCCCAATAGGGCTCAGGTAAGTACAGCCAGAGATATGGCAAAACTTGGCATGGCAATTCGAACAGACTTTCCTGAATATTATCATTATTTTAGCAATAAATCATTTAAATTTAGAGGCCAAACTTATCGAAATCACAACCGATTATTGACTGCTTTTGAAGGTACGGACGGCATTAAAACCGGTTATATAGGGGCCGCTGGCTTTAATCTTGTTGCTTCTGCTGAGCGAAATGGTGTGCGTCTTATAGGTGTTGTATTTGGTGGCAAAACGAGTAAAAGCCGTGACCAACATATGATTAAGTTACTCACCAACCAGTTCAAGGTGGTAAAACCTGTTAGGGTTGCTTCGATTCCGATTGCAACGCCGTTTCCAAGGCCAGAAAACAAAGAGGTTACAGCCTCTAGTAGTAGACTTGCCTCTGTTGTCCCGCCAATCTCTAAGCCACAGATTATTATTCGCTCTATGCCCGCCAATTCTGAAGAAAACCAGATAGCATCAACCAGCGATGCTTGGTCTATTCAAATAGGCAGTTTTTCTAGAAAAATCAGTGCCCATAAAGCAGCAATCAAAGCCAGACGTTCTGCTGCCTCTGTTTTGGCAATGATACCAGCAGAGGTAAGCCTTGTAATGCGAGGCGAATTACCCTTATGGCGGGTTAGGTTTGAAGGGCTTGATGAGCCAAGCGCCCGTGCTGCTTGTGTCGAGTTATACCAGTCTGGAAATGCCTGTTTTGCATTGCCGGAGATAATTTCGAGCGCCAGCGCATCATAAATACCATTTCTATCAGCGTCACACTCACGATATCAGCATATTCATCTATATTAATGAAAGTCTCTGCTTTTTAATGCTGGTATTTTTAGCTCCGAGGTTTTTAGATGCTGCAAATAAACATCACAATTAACCAGCTTATCTGCGATAAGATGTATAATTCTACCCTGTTTTTGAATTCTGCCAGATACCCCTAATAAATGCGCACCAAGTAAGGCGGCACGATACGCATCCACAATCGCTGGCCAGATTATAATATTCAGGGAATAATGCGCATCTTCCAATGTTATAAAAACAGTTCCTTTTGCGGTACCTGGCCTTTGCCTGCCTGTTACAAGGCCAATTACCTGACGCTTCCTGCCATCCATACTATCTATGGCAACAGAACAGGGCTGCCAGCTATCTGCTGAAAAATACGGCTCTAACAGACTTACCGGATGCGCTTTAAGAGATAATCCGGTTGCTAAATAATCCTGCGCTACCAAAGCACCTACACTGGCTGTTGGCAGAGGCGTTGCTGGCTCTGTTGGCATAATGGTTTTATGGCGTTGTTCTGCATATGAGAATAAGGGTAGCCCCGAGCTTTGCTGACGAGCGAGCTTTTTTATCTCCCATAATGACTGACGACTTGTAAGGCCAATCGAATTAAAGGCGTCCGCTCTGGCAAGCGATTCTAATCCAGATATAGAGATGTCTGAGCTACGCATAAGGTCGTTAATATCGTGATAAGCTGTATGACGACTTGCTGCTAGCCTTTCAGCCTCATATCGTTTTAATCCTTTTACCTGACGCATTCCAAGACGCAACGCATGACGCGCATGGTCTGTTGACTCTAGGCTGCAGTCCCATTGTGAGTTATTAATATCAACTGGTCTTACCTCAACACCGCTACGCTTGGCTTCTGCAACTAATTGAGCTGAGCCATAAAAACCCATTGGCTGAGCGTTTAATAACGCACAGATAAAAACATCTGGATAATGACATTTTATCCAAGCAGAAGCATAAACCAGTAACGCAAAACTTGACGCATGCGATTCTGGAAATCCATATGTGCCAAAACCTTCAATCTGACGAAAACATCTAATGGCAAAATCTTCTAGGTAGCCGCGTTCAACCATCCCCTTCACCATGCGCTCTCGAAATTTATGAATTAAGTCATTTTTGCGAAAGGTTGCCATTGCCCGGCGTAACTGATCTGCCTCTGAGCCACTAAACCCGGCAGCAACAATGGCTATCTGCATTGCCTGTTCTTGAAATAACGGCACCCCAAGCGTGCGCTGTAATACCTGCTTTAATTCATCTGAAGGATAGATTATTTTTTCATGGCCTGCCCTGCGACGTAAATAAGGATGCACCATATCGCCTTGAATTGGTCCGGGGCGTACAATAGCTACCTGAACCACAAGATCATGAAAACATCTTGGCTGTAAACGAGGCAGCATAGACATCTGAGCACGTGATTCTACTTGAAACACACCAACAGACTGAGCCTTACATAACATATTATAGGTATCTATATCTTCTGCTGGAATGGAAGATAACGTAACCGCCAGATGATAATGCCGCTTGAGCAAATCAAATGCGCGCGCAAGGCAGCTCAACATACCAAGCGCCAAAATATCTATTTTCAAAAGGCCAAGTGCCTCTAAATCATCCTTATCCCACTCAATGATGGTACGCCCATCCATACTTGCAGGTCTAATAGCACATAACGAATCCAATCTATCTCTGGCAATAACAAACCCACCAACATGCTGTGATAAATGCCTTGGAAAGCCCTGTAGCTGGCGAACAAGTTTTAATATTAATTGTAGCTTTGTATCTTCTGGATCTAAACCAGCGGCATGTAATAATTCTGAATCAGGGGAAGTTGATTTTATTCCCCATACTTGGGCTGACAAGGCTTGTTGTATATCTCGGCTCAGGCCAAATGCCTTGGCAATTTCAATTAAGGCACTTCGTTTACGATAGGTTACAATACTAGCCGCAAGACCTGCTCTATGACGCCCATATTTATGATAAATATACTGGATGATTTCTTCGCGTCTCTCATGTTCAAAATCAACATCAATATCAGGAGGCTCTGCGCGTGCTTCACTAACAAACCTCTCAAATAATGGGCTAGATCTAGCAGGATCAACTGCTGTAATATCAAGGCAATAGCACACAGCAGAATTGGCTGCAGATCCTCGCCCCTGACACAGAATATTCCGGCTACGGGCAAATCTTACAATATCAAATACTGTTAGAAAATAAGGGGCATAATTTAACTTGGCGATCAAAGCCAATTCTTTTTTCAGATAGCCATCTACCTCATCTGGGATACCATCTAGATATCGTCTTTCTGCCCCTTGCCAAGTCTGATAAATCAACTCATCCATAACAGAACGTCCATTTGGCACAATTTCTTCTGGATACTCATATGATAATTGCGACAGTGAAAAAGTACATGCCTGTGCAAGCTGACTTGCGGCTATAATTGCTTCTGGATATTCTGACCATAATCTCGTATATTCTGAGGTTTTCATCAGATGCCGCTCTGCATTACGAGACAAGCCCCTGCCTGCTGTTGCAAGCGTTTGTTTAGTGCGAATACAATATAAGACGTCTGCTAATGGACGACGTGAGGGATGGTGATATAGCGGAGCTGCTAACGCAACAAAGCCAAGCCCTAGACGAGCTGCCAGACCAGATACATACTTCAGACGCTTTTTATCATTACCATCACGGTAAATAGCAGAGCCTAATAATAAAGGGGCTGTTACGAATTTTTGAATTTGCTGGCACTGTCCAGCCACATAATTTTTAATTAATTCTGGAGCCTCAATAATAACAAAAACATCTTGGCCAAGACGTGCTAATTCACTTACATGGATATATAAATTTGCAGCTCTTTTTATAGCTGGTATATGGGCTAAAGCCATATTTACACGACTGAGAAGCTGACATAGTGATTCATAACCCGCACGGTTTGCTGCATAAATTATGACTTCTATTCTATCTTTTTCTATAGGTTGTTCTGATTGTTCTATCTGCTCAGAACAATCAATAATAAGCCGTGCTCCGCATAACAGCTTAACAGATTGTTCTATTGCAGATTGATGGGCGCGAACCAATCCAGAAATCGTATGATAATCTGCAATACCACAAGATGACCAACCTTCTGCTGCAGCTGTTTCAATCAGCTCATGGGGATGACTTGCGCCACGCAGAAAACTAAAATTACTCATACATCCAAGTGCTGCATAATCCCCCTTCACCTTATCTTGTTTATACATCTTACGCGCTATCTTGAGAGACGATACCGCCTAAGCAAAAAACCCATGTAAAAACCATTCCACGCTCTCCCCTCTTTCGGTAAGTCCTTCACGATAGACCCACAAGCGCTCTCCTGACTGTGTTTCCAGCCAGTAATAATCTCTGGTTTTATCTGAATATTTACTGTTATTTGAATAGTTACCATTATTTGTATATTTATTGGTCTGCGTGCTTTGCAGCCACCAAGATGGGCCAATACGTTCTGGCCCTGTTGCTTGATATATCTGCCAATTTTGTTTACGCCATCGTATCATTGACGGCGGATGATCTGGCAGCAAGGCAATTACATCCACTGGCACAGCTGGTGTTAGTAAACTAAGCGGCCTAGCAGAAAAGGATATCAAATTAATATTATCTGATATCTCTGAGTGATCTTGTGATTGCCAATATGGCAGTCTGTTAGATGCGTGCGTGTGTAGCTGTCTAATTGTTTGCTGTGCAGGCTGTACCCTTTGTGCAGATTCTGGCTGCCAGCTATCTATGGGCTGTAATTGACGCACCTTATTGTGACCAAGGCGCGCTGTCAGATAATCAATTAACGTATCTTTGCTATCATCCTTGTATAAGCTAGAATCAAATGCCTGATTAACTGGTAATCCAGCACTTAGTTTTTTAGCTTCAATCCAGCTATGTTCAATCCCAAATTCAACATCAATTTCTGCTGCTATATGTGCTGTAAGACGATGTAGTAATGCTTCTGAACGGCTGGGACGCGATAGCGAGATGGTACGCCTTATGATAGTCGAATCTACCCGTTGTACAGCAATAACAAGATACCGGGTTACCAAATGACGTTGCGCAAGCTGGATACAGATAAGATGCACTAAATCTGCTATCATTTTCTGAATAGCCTCAACGCCAAGTAACGGTGTTAGATAATTTTTACTAGCCATCAAAGGTGTGGGTACTATAAGCGGCTTTTGTAATTCGCTTACATCACCAATAATTTGTCCCAGACGCTGTACTAACTCAGAACCAAACCGAGTTGTCAGGCTAATAGCAGAAATAGGTGATAGCTGATATATCTGCTCTAGACCTGCCTGCCTTAGACCTGCTTCAATATCTGCTGAAATACGTAAAGCCGCCACTGGTAAAGGCTGTAATTTTTGGCGTAGAATAGCACGCTCGTCACACATAATAACAGGTCTGTTTTGTTGCAAGCTTGGTCTTGCAATAAATTCTGAAAAATGTGCAAAAGCCCAAGCAGCTCCATAAGTTGGCGCTGCTGCTATCTGGGCAGATACGCTTATTTGATTAAATTCTATTTGTAAGGCATCACACATGGCAGCAATCCCGCCTACTAGATGGGTTGCACCTGTTACATTCATCCAAATTCCAAGGGATTCTGAATCAATGCCGGTGAGCGGGGTATAGCGCCATGCCCATTGACCAACTCTGGATAACCAGTTTTTTACAGCTATATCATCATAGCAGCGAAAGTGACATGTTGGCAGAATGGCTTGTGCATCTGCAACAGACATATCTATCAAAATGCCAGCTTGTTTTGCGGTATGTGAAGCATAGCAAATGATGTGCCGTGTGTTAACAATATGGTAAATAGCAACCGTTGCATCTAACTGCCAGCCTTGTTGATGACAGGCCAGCCTGACTGGCAAATCATAAAACCATATATAGATGAATTCACTATTAGACGATGACATAATATAACAGTTACCGTTCAGCTGATATCATGAAACATGTGATACGAATTGGCGTGTTGGCACCCGATAGCCGGTTTGGACATTAACAGCTGGCTTGTGAGATAGTGTTCCTGTTGAAAATTGCCAACTAAGATTACCTGTCCACTGGCGCCCAGAACGGGTGCGAGATAATTTAACATGCCATGACGCACTATCATAAAAGCGATTATCTGATACTATTTGTTCTGAAGATATTTGCCTAACAGCTGTTGATACCTGCCAATAACTCTCAAAACCAGCGGCTGGAATTATGCGTGCTGTTATCCCTGTCATAAGCGCTAGGACATTACCCTGCTCTGCTGCAAGTTGCAGACGCCTAGCTGTTTTGTGCCAAAGATCTGGGCTATTAGCTAATTGTGCATAGTCTCCTATTACAGCAGCTATCTTGATTGCTGCTTCGCCATTTTGTCTAGCGGCGTTTAATGCCTCCTCCATTGCGGCCACACCGCGCAATGGATGTGACTCATCAACCAGAATAAGGCGTGCAGGGTCAATTCCTATTGCCGCTAATCCAGCACCATATAATATGCCATCAGAACTATTCAGATTAGTACACCAGACAATGTAGCCAGATGGTTTTTCATGCATAACTTTGCGTAGAATTGCCAGTGTAAATCCGCGAACAGCCCCTGAATAACCAGAACCTGTAATAAGATGAACCCTGCCAATAGTTAATCCACCATCCAGACAATCATCAATCTCAGATACATCTAAGCTAATCGCTTTTTGAGCTTTACTTGCAGAAAAATAATTCTGCCATATCTCATTTTTTAATGTTTCAAACCTTTGCTGTTTATTCATTTAAAACTCTATTTTGCTTGTAGTTTGTTCATGTTTTGTTCTTTTTAAAGTTTTGAATGATTCGGCAAACTGAGTCAATCTAATAAACGTATTAAAAATTACTTTGAAGATTGAAATGGGTCATATTCAGCAACCTTGTCATCATGACCTGACTTTGCTGAATAAAAACTAAGCGCCATTAATCCGCCGCCAAGCAGAAAAGAGCCTACTACACCCGCAATTATCGCAAGCCAGCCATGGATAGATAAGCTAATAGGGCCAAGCATCTGCCAAATATACAAGCCTGCAAAAACAGTAACAAGTCCAACTACTAAAAAACACAACACTAATAGACCTTGTTTCATATCTTATCCTTAACACTAACCCACTATAGGCCTATTAATTTTTACATCTTATTGATACGAGTTGGAAGGAATTTTTCCACGGTCAAGTATCAGACAATAAAAGACTTAATTTCAACACTTAATTTTAATATTGTGTCGAATTGAGATTATGTGAGGACGGTATCAAGATATATTTTTTTTACCTGTCGGCACACCAACTAAAGGTAACACATGAATTTCTTAAAAATCATTTCTACAGTTATGATAGGGCCCTGAATAGTAGAATGCATAAAGGTTAATGTACTGTCAGGATTGGTATTTAAATAAGGAGTATCTACTCAATGGCTAATACAGATTTGGATAGAGGAAGCAGAGCGCTTACACAAAAATCAAAGCGCTACTCTATCTTTTCGCTTGCCAGAAATGCTGCTAGCTATCATCAAAACTGGCAACAGGCTTGGCGCCACGCAGACCCAAAGCCTGCTTATGATGCTGTGATAATTGGTGGCGGCGGACACGGGCTTGCGAGCGCATATTATCTGGCAAGTATACATGGAATGACTAACATTGCTGTGATTGAAAAGGGATGGCTAGGCGGCGGCAATACTGGCAGAAACACCACGATAATTCGCTCTAACTATATGTGGGACGAGTCAGCTGGCATTTATGAGCATGCCCTAAAATTATGGGAGAGGCTTTCGCAGGATTTAAATTTCAACGTGATGTTTAGCCAAAGAGGGGTGCTTACAATTACCCACTCTGAACATGAGCTAAAAGGCATGTCGCGCAGGGTTCATGCAATCCGCTTAAATGGTATTGATTCAGATATACTAACCCCTGCAGAAATTAAAAAACGCGTGCCAACAATAAATATCAGTCCAGATATCCGCTATCCAGTGATGGGGGGATTTCTTCAGAAGCGTGGGGGAACAGCCCGCCATGATGCGGTTGCATGGGGATATGCAAGGGCAGCTGATGATTTGGGTGTTGATATAATTCAAAATTGCGAGGTTACTGGTCTGCGCCGTAACGGGGGCCAAATAACCGGTATTGAAACAAGCAAAGGCTTCATCAAAACGCCCAAAGTTGGCTGCGTAGTTGCGGGGCATTCAAGTGTTCTTGCAGATATGGCAAATATTAGACTTCCCATTGCTAGCCGACCATTACAGGCACTCGTATCTGAGCCCATAAAACCCATATTAGACACCGTAATTATGTCAAATGCAGTTCATATGTATATCAGCCAATCTGATAAAGGGGAGATGGTATTAGGGGCAGGTGTTGATAAATATAACTCCTATGCGCAGACAGGATCCTGGCCTGTACCTGAACATATGGTAGCAGCAGCGGTAGATTTATTCCCGTTTTTATCGCGCTTGCGCATGTTACGTCAGTGGGGCGGTATTGTAGATACCTGTCCTGATGCCTCCCCTATTATATCAAAAACAGATATAAAGGGGCTTTATTTTAATTGCGGCTGGGGTACTGGCGGTTTTAAATCCACCCCAGGATCGGGTCATGTTTTTGCAGATCTAATAGCTCATGACAGACCAAATTCTATTGCATTGCCTTATAGCCTGAAACGATTTGAGACTGGATATCTAATTGACGAGCATGGAGCGGCCGGTGTTGCACATTAGGTTTTGTTTGTTTTACTTGCTATCACTTAAATGTCAAAAGCAGGGGAGACATTAAATGTTAAAAATTAATTGTCCTATCTGTGGCAACAGAGATGAAACTGAATTTAGCTGTGGCGGCGAGGCGCATATTGCGCGCCCGATTGCAGATAACAAACTAACCGATACAGCGTTTAGCGAATATCTATTTATGCGAGATAACCCAAAAGGTGTTTTTCTGGAGCGCTGGTGTCACACAAGTGGATGCCGGCGTTGGTTTAATCTTGCAAGAGATACGATTAGTCATGAAATAATAGAAATTTACCCAATGGGACAAACGCCAAAAACAGCCAAGGGGAAAAAAGCATATCAGGCTAATTGGCGACGTAAAAGCAAAGCTGAGGCAGCAAGCAAACCTGCCAAAAGGACCGTAAAATGAGCCCTAAGCAAAGTCACAGATTGCGTGCGAATAGCACCGCTATTAATAGACAAAAACCGGTTCAATTCACTTTTGATGGCAAACAATATACTGGCTTTGAGGGGGATACTCTTGCATCTGCATTACTTGCGCATGGCGTGCATCTGGTTGGCAGATCCTTTAAATATCATCGCCCGCGCGGCATTCTTGGATGTGGCAGCGAAGAGCCAAATGCGCTTATTCGGGTGCGACACCCCTCCAATGCTGAGCCAAATTTAAGAGCAACTCAACTAGAAATATATGATGGTCTTGTCGCTGAATCACAAAATCGATTTCCAAGCCTTAACGTTGACTTCTTATCCATTAATAGCATGTTTGCACGATTTTTCCCCGCTGGCTTTTACTATAAAACCTTTATGTGGCCAGCGTCGCTCTGGATGTTTTATGAGAGGTTCATTCGCCAAGCTGCGGGTCTTGGCAAGGTTTCCAAAAACCATCATGACCCTGATAGGTATGAGCATAAATATGCCCATTGCGATCTATTAGTAGCTGGCGGCGGTGCATCTGGATTGCAGGCCGCCTTGGTTGCAGCAAATGCTGGCGCTAGAGTTATTATTGCAGATGAGCAATCTGAATTAGGAGGCTGGCTTCTTACAGATAATAATTTTAACATTGACCAGAAACCAGCAATGGATTGGGCTAGCACTGTTATAAAAAAACTGCATTCAATGCCAAATGTCACCTGTCTTGTGCGGACAACTATCGCCGCTAGCATGGATGATAATTTTATCCTCATGGCAGAGCGGGTAACAGAGCATTTAAGCATCAAAGAAGCGCATCTGCCAAAACAGCGCCTATGGAAACTGCGTGCCGCAAAAGTCATTTTAGCAACAGGTGCTATCGAGCGCCCTCTTATATTCTCTGGAAATGACCTGCCTGGGGTTATGCTTTCTTCTGCGGCTCGAAGCTATATCTTTCGATATGATGTACTTGCTGGCACACGGGCCATTATTTTTACCAATAATGATGATGCCTACTATACTGCGCTTGCGATACATCAAGCAGGCGGGTTTGTAAGGTGTATTGTTGATTTAAGAGATAATCCAAAATCACAAATCATCACAACCATGCGTAAATTAGGCATCGATGTTCGAACAGGTCATGCCGTAATAGCAGCGCACGGAACACGTCATATCGCCTCTGTTGATATTGCCGAATATGACACTGAAAATGGGGGGCCAACCTCAGATGCTGTTCATATGGATTGTAATTTTTTAGCTATGTCTGGTGGTCTCAACCCTGTTGTTCATCTTCACTCTCAGCGCAAGGGAAGACTTGTTTGGGACGAGCGAACATCCTGTTACCGCCCTGAAAACAAGTCTGATGACTGGGTTTCAATCGGCTCTGCTAATGGCACTTTTCAACTTGGCAGAGCATTAGCCCAAGCAACCAGAATAACCAGCTCGCTTGTAACGAAACTCGCAAAAGAAAATAGGCGGATTATAGTACAAGAACCAGTTGCAATACCTGAAACAGATGAAAACAAGCAAAACTGGGCTCCTCTTCCTGTCTGGTTGGTGCAATCAGGCCAGCCTTATATTTCAAACAAAACTGCCTTTGTTGATTTTCAAAATGATGCAACCGCTGCAGACATTAAACTCGCAGTAAGAGAGGGGTATCATTCGGTTGAACATGTAAAACGATATACTACTACTGGCATGGCGACAGATCAGGGTAAAACCTCAAACATCAATGCCATTGGGATTCTGGCAAATACGTTGAATAAATCAATAGCACAGACAGGAACAACAACCTTTCGCCCGCCTTATACACCAACAAGTCTTGGCGCTATCGCAGGCCGAAATATCGGCAGTTTATTCGATCCGATTAGAACAACTAGAATGCATAGCTGGCATCACGCTAACGGGGCAACATTTGAGCATGTTGGGCAGTGGATGCGTGCGTGGTATTATCCGCGAGAGGGAGAGAACTTCCAGCAAACAATTAATCGTGAAGTGCATGCAACCAGACATTATGCAGGTTTGCTTGACGCATCCACACTTGGTAAAATAGACGTCAAGGGCCCTGATTCTGCAGAGTTTCTTAACCGCGTTTATACCAACAACTTTGCTACTTTGCCGATAGGTAAATCACGATATGGTCTAATGCTCAAAGAAGATGGTATGGTATTTGATGACGGGGTTACTACGCGCCTTGCAGAAGATCATTTCTATATGACAACAACCAGCGGAGGTGCTGCTGGGGTGCTGGCATGGCTTGAAGAACTTCTTCAAACAGAATGGCAAGATCTAAATGTGTATTTAACTTCTGTAACAGAGCAATGGTCTGTTGCTTCTCTATCTGGGCCTAATGCAAAAACTATTCTTAAGGCTTGTATGAGTGAAGATAAGAATAGTGCAGATGATTTTCCATTTATGACAATGAAAGAAACCTTTATCGCTGGAATCCCGGCACGTATTTTCAGAATATCCTTTACCGGAGAGATGGCATTTGAAATCAATGTTCCGGCACGATATGGGCTTGCTTTATGGTCTCATCTAATGCGCGTTGGAAAGGAATTTAACCTTACTGCCTACGGAACTGAAGCTATGCATGTTCTGCGAGCGGAAAAAGGGTTTATAATTGTTGGCCAAGAAACAGATGGCACAGTAACCCCCTATGATTTGGATATGCATTGGATTGTTTCTAAGAAAAAACCTGATTTTATTGGCAAACGCGCATTAGAGCGTACCTCTATGGATGAGCCTCACAGAAAACAGCTTGTGGGGTTGCTCACGGAAGATCCAAATAAAGTTATCCCAGAAGGGGCGCATGCTGTTTTAGACCCAGATCAGGAAATACCGATGGCGATGCTAGGCCATGTGTCTTCATCCTACTATTCACCTAATCTGAAGCGTTCGATTGCAATGGCTCTGCTGAAAGGTGGCTTAAACCGAAAAGGACAGAATGTCTATATTCCAATGTTAGACGGGCAGAAACCAATAAAGGCAAAGATTGTTGACCCTGTTTTTTTCGACAAACAAGGAGATAGGCTACGTGGCTGATACATCCCCTCACATGGTTATTGGTAATTCTGCTTTTAGCAACAGGATATTACCAATTATTAAAAAACCAGAATCTTTAAAAACACCTCAAATTGAATTATCTGAAATACGCCATTTGGGAAAGTTGAATATACGTTGTACTTCAAAAACCAGAGATATGGTGAGCAAGCTTACGCAATGTAATCTGTCTTTGCAGCCAAACCAGTCAGACAGCAAGGCTGGGCGTATTGCATTATGCTTAGGGCCAGACGAATATTTAATTCTTGCAGAGCAGGGAAGTGAAATTCAATTAAAGAAAACCTTAAACTCAAGTGATATCGTCAAACAAATTGCTGTAACAAACGTATCTGATGCGCTTTGCGCGCTATCACTTTCTGGAAAAAAAGTGCGCGATCTGTTAGCAAAAGGATGTCCGATTGATCTGCATCCAGACAGCTTTAGCAAAAACCAGTCTGCACAATGCGATCTTGCACTAGCCAATGTTATATTGATATGTCTAGAGGAGGATGCGTTTATCTGCATCTGCCGAACCAGCTTTGCTGAATATGTTTTAGATTGGTGCCTTGATGCTGGATTTGAATTTGGCATTTCTGCAAGTGCTGGTATTTAATAAGCGCTGTTAATAATCAGAATCAGGAAGTGCTTCTTTACGCTGCTCAATAAATGCTCTAAGCGCCTCGTCAATACTCAAATCAATATCTGGCGCGTTATAGGTCTCAAGCATTTGTCGTGCTTTAGTCCGTGCTCTTAATTCTGCATCTTGTGCGCCTTCTGAAGACCATTGCTCATACGTGGTATAATCTGCCATTGATGAACGCCAGAACGCTGTTTCAAAATTTGCTTGCGTGTGATCTGAACCAAGAAAATGCTGACCAGGTCCTACTTGCTTTAGGGCATCTAATGCCAATCCGTTTTCAGAAATATCAATTCCGGATACTAGGCTATTCATCATAGTTAGCTGATCTGCATCAAGGACAAGCTTAGCAAAATCTGATACCAGCCCACCTTCAAGCCATCCAGCTGAGTGAAGTGCAAAATTTACACCTCCCATCACTGTTGGAAGAATAGTATGTGCTGACTCGTATGCTGCTTGTGCATCTGCTGATTTTGCAGCCGTAAGAGAGCCACCAGATCTAAATGGCACTCCAAGCCGGCGCGCGAGCTTTGCACATCCATACAACACTTTTGCTGGCTCTGGTGTGCCGAATGTGGGCGCACCTGTCTGCATTGAAATAGAGCTAGCAAAGCTTCCAAATATAACTGGGACGCCTTTATTTAATATTTGTGTTAATGCAATTCCCGACATTGCTTCTGCTAGAATCTGAGTAAGCGTTCCTGCCACGGAAACAGGCGACATTGCCCCTGCCAATATAAAGGGCGAGACGATGCAGGCCTGTCCTGCACGTGCATAAACCTTCAAGGCCCCAAGCATGGTATCATCCCAAGTCATAGGCGAGTTTGCATTAATAAGAGATACTAAAACGCAATTATTCTCAACAAATGATTCCCCAAATAACAAGCGCGCCATAGCCACTGTATCTTCTGCTCTAGATGGGGCAGTAACAGAACCCATAAATGGTTTGTCAGAGTAACGAATATGTGCATAAACCATTTCCAGATGACGTTTTGTGACTGGCAAATCAACCGGCTCACACAAGGTGCCTCCAGAATGATGCAGCCCTGGTAGCATATAAACCAATTTAACCATATTTATGAAATCTTCGATTTCAGCGTATCGTCTCTCCCCATCTAGACCCCGCACAAAAGGCGGCCCATAGACAGGCGCGAAAACAATATTATCGCCGCCAATTTCAACAGACCTTTCAGGGTTTCGTGCATGCTGGGTGAATTGGCGTGGTGCCGTTGAGGCAAGTTTGCGTGCCAGCCCTTCAGGAAACCTTACTCTGGTTCCATCAACATCACAGCCAGCATCCTTTAGTAAGGTTAAGACTTCTTGGTCATCCCTAAACTCAATACCTATCTCGCTTAAGACAATGTCAGCATTTGCTTCTATTAACTCAGCTGCCTCATCGTGCAAAATATCAATCGGCGGAATATTGCGGGTTATATAAGCTTGGGTTTCTTGCTGACTACTCTCACGAGCCAACCGCCTAGCTGCTCTGCCGCCGCCGCGCCTTGAGGGTTTGTCACTATCTTGCTGTGTCATAAGCTCTTCCTATTTTTTAAGCTCTTAGTCTGGCATTTTCAGGGTCAAACGGGCTTTCTTCTATCACCTCAGCACCATATTTTTTACCCAATATATCAATCTCTAACATTGTACCAATAGCCGCCTGTTCTGGCTTAACCATAGCTAAGGCAATTGAAAAGCCAACCCTGAACCCATATCCGCCAGATGTAGCACGGCCAACCAGCTTTTCACCATTATAAATTGGGTTGCCCCCTATTGCATCCGCATCCGTTATATCCCGAACATGAAGCGTTACAAATTGATTATTAGCCTTTTTCTCATTGGATAAAACCAACCCCTCACGACCCAGAAAATCAGGCTTATCAAGTTTAACAAACCTATGAAGCCCTGACTCAAGGGCCGAATATTCAATACTCATTTCAGTGCCTACCATACGATATGATTTTTCAAGACGCATCATATCCATTGCCCTGATCCCAAATGGTTTTACATTGAATTCTTTGCCTGCCGCAAATAAAGCATCAAAAATATGATTTTGATATTCAATGGGATGATGCAACTCCCATCCCAGTTCACCCACAAAGTTAACTCTGGCAGCAATCGTAGGCGCATATCCCACATCAATCTTCTTTGCGGTAAGCCATTTAAACGCCTCATTTGACATATCGGTTGTTGTCACACGCTGCAATAACGCTCGTGATTGAGGCCCGGAGACTACTAATACACCCATGCTATTGGTAAGGTCTGTGAATTGCACACTACCATCTGTTGGCATTTGTTTTTTCAGCCAGTCATGGTCAAGTCGTTGCGCTGCGCCTGCTGATACAAGATAAAAACTATCTTCTTTTTCTTTCATGATAGTAAATTCAGAATGCACCCCACCGCCGACAGATAAAGAATGCGCCAGAATTATTCTTCCCCTACTTTTGGGTAGTTTATTAGCTATCATTTTTTCAAGGAAGGCCTCTGCTCCAGAGCCAGAAATACGGCATTTACCAAAGGCGGACATATCAAGCACACCAACATTTTGATTTACATGCTTAACTTCATTTCCAACATGCTCAAACCAGTTAGATCTTCTAAATGACCAGTCATCATCGCGCGCAACCCCTTCTGGTGCAAACCAGTTAGCACGCTCCCATCCGAATCTCTGGCCAAAAACAGCCCCCATATTTTTTAATCTATCATAACAAGGTGGCGTGCGAAGCGGCCTGCCAGCTGGACGCTCCTCATCTGGAAAATGGGTTACAAAGACATGTGCATAGGCTTCTTCGTTTTTAACAGTAAGATAGCTTTTGGTGGCATAATCCCCAAATCGCCTTGGCTCAACCCCGTTCATATCAATTGTCGGCTCACCCTCTACAATCCATTCTGCAATTTGGAACCCAGCACCCCCAGCAGCGGTAATGCCAAAACTATGCCCCTCACTAAGCCAGAAATTTGGCACATCCCATGCAGGCCCCACAATTGGGTTTCCATCTGGGGTATAGGCAATTGCGCCATTATAAACTTTTTTAACGCCTACTTCACCAAAGGCAGGAACGCGTCGAATAGCGGATTCGATATGCGGCATTAACCGCTCGAGCTCTTCTTGAAATAATTCATATTCGCTGTCATCATCAGGCCCGTTTGGATAACAGATAGGGGCTCCAACTTCGTAAGGGCCAAGAATTAAGCCGCCATTTTCTTCTCTCATATACCAAGAGCCGTCAGATTCACGAAGCACGCCCATTTCTGGCAATCCCTGTGCGTGCCTTTCGCGAATTGCAGGGTGTGGTTCTGTGACAATATATTGATGTTCAACTGGAATAACAGGGATGTCAAGGCCAACCATAGCCCCTGTTTTCCGTGCAAAATTTCCGGTTGCAGACACAATATGTTCTGCGATTATATCGCCTTTATCTGTCTCTACGCGCCATTCACCTGCTACGGTTCTGGTAATAGATAAAACAGTTGTATTACGATTTATCTCTGCACCTAAATCACGCGCCCCTTTGGCTAATGACTGGGTAAGGTCTGCAGGCTGTACATAGCCATCACCTGGATTGCGGATTGCGCCAATTAACCCATCTTTAACTGCGAGCGGCCAGATTTCGATAACTTGTTCTGGAGTAAGCACCTCAACATCCACGCCTATCGTGCTTGCAACACCTCGATATTGCATATACTCATCCATTCTGTCCTGATTATCTGCAAGCCTGATATTAGAAACCTGAGAGAGGCCAGGATTAAGGCCTGTTTCAGCCTCTAATGTGCGATATAACTCAAGCGCATATTTATGAAGCTGACCAACAGAATAAGACATATTAAATAAGGGAAGCAGGCCAGCGGCATGCCATGTAGACCCAGAGGTAAGCTCTTTGCGCTCAACAAGCATACAATCGCTCCACCCTTTTTTAGCAAGATGGTATAAAGTGCTGACACCGACAACACCGCCCCCTATCACAACCACACGTGCATGTGTTCTCATATCCGCAACTCCCCAGATGCCAGCTCCAACAGAGCTCTAACTAAACATTATTATTATTTTATAAAATAAACAATTTCGGGGCATAGCAAATCGCTTCAATACGACCTTGAATACCATAAATCAGGCAAATAAATGGTTAGGGGGAATATCATGCCCTCCAACGTCGCCAAAAAATTATTGAGACTAAAAATAAATACCAAAACTAAATAATGGCAATAAATGTATAGTGTTTTTTAAGGATTAAGCCTTACTGACTTCCAACTGCCTTCAGCATCTTGTTTTAACTGAAACCTGTCATGAAGTCTGTAGGCACCATCTGCCCAGAATTCAATTTCAACTGGCTTTATTATAAATCCGCCCCAATGTTCTGGGCGAGCTACCGTTTCACCTTCGAATTTTTTTTCATATTCATCAACAGTGCGGCTTAATTCGGCTCTTGTCTTAAGCGGCTGTGATTGATTAGAGGCCCACGCACCGATCTGACTTCCCCGCGCTCTGGTCGCAAAATAAGCATCACTCATGGAAGGGCTTATTTTATCTACATCACCGACAATTCTCACCTGCCGGCGCAAAGATTTCCAATGCAAGCAGGCAGCTGCTTTTTTAGTAGCTATGAGTTCTTGGCCTTTTCGGCCTGTATAATTTGTGAAAAAGATAAACCCAGCTTGTGACCATTGTTTCAGCAAGACAATACGCACAGAAGGCATGCCATTCTTGTCTACAGACGCAATTGCCATAGCATCTGGGTCATTAAGCTCGCTGGCCTCAGCTTCTTTATACCATTCATCAAACAATTCAAATGGATTTTTATCAAGGGTATCATTATGAAGAACGCCTTCTTGAATCTTGCTCATAACTTGCTCTCTACTCATTGAATGTATTCACAGAATTAGACAAATAAACCTGTTTCACCTCAGGTCAATATCTATCTAATATCTAGAGTGATGTTTGCCTGTTTCAACGATGCAAATTCCCGTTGCCATACTATTGCCATAAATAGGTTCATAATTATATATAACAGTATGTTTAAATAAGAAGTAAACTCAATGGAGAAATCTAGATGATCAAAGCGATATATTTTTCTGCGGCTGCATTGCTGTTCTTAAGCTCTGGTCCGGTTAGCGCTACCACTTCTTCTGAAACTGTTTTGGGTGAGGTTATAAGCGTGATGGAGAGAACCCGCGAAGTAATCAGGCAAACCCCTTTAACAGAGCGCGTATGTGAAGATAAAGATGTGCCTGTCTATGGCAGTAATGGACAACAGAATAACGATCTCGGTTCTATGATTATCGGCGGGATTATTGGATCTGCTATTGGAAATAAAATGTCAGACTCTGGAGGGGCAGGTGCTGCGGGCACCGTTGCTGGCGCTATACTTGGTAAAAAGACAGCAGATGAGGTAGGTAAGAAAAACCAAGAAATAGTAGGATATAATAGAACACGCTCCTGCGAAAATGTAAAAACCGTAAACCAGCAAACTATTCAAGAAGTTATTGGATACCGGCTTACCGTTAATGTTGACGGCAAAATAATTGATATTAACACACAAACAAAGTATCTTCCTGGAAGTCAAATTACGGTCACAAAAACAGTAAATTATTCGCTTCAATAAGTATAAATAAGAGTGATTTAAATATATCAGTTCTTGCGGCCTTATTTAGGTTTACTGTACATAGATAGTATTATTATTAGTTACTATCTGATGATTATAGATATAAAATTATAAACTAAAGTGAGGCTTAGGCAGATATAATGAACAACTCACAGGGAATATTAGCAGGTAAAAAAGGCCTGATAATGGGCGTTGCCAATAACCGTTCTATTGCATGGGGCATTGCGTCCGCAGTTGCCGCCCAAGGCGCAGAGCTGGCATTTAGCTACCAAGGGGATGCTCTGAAAAAAAGGGTGGAGCCGCTTGCCCAGTCTGTTGGCAGTAACCTTGCGCTAGAATGTGACGTGACTAGTGAAGAATCAATGGATTCGTTATTCTCAAAATTAAAATCTGAATGGGGCAGCCTTGATTTTTTTGTTCATGCGATTGCCTATTCTGACAAAGAGGAATTAACCGGATTATATGTTGATACAAGCCGGGATAACTTTAATCGTACAATGGATATCTCAGTATATTCTTTTACAGCACTTGCCAGACGCGCTTCTGAAATGATGAATGATGGTGGCGCAATGTTGACTTTGACCTATTATGGCTCTGAGCGTGTGATGCCTCACTATAACGTAATGGGCGTTGCAAAGGCAGCACTTGAAGCCTCTGTTCGATATTTAGCTGTTGACCTTGGCGGGCGCAATATTCGGGTAAATGGTTTATCAGCAGGTCCGATGAAAACATTAGCAGCTTCAGGTATTGGCGATTTTCGATATATTTTAAAATGGAATGAGTATAATTCCCCCTTAAAACGCAATGTGACTTTAGATGATGTTGGGGGTGCTGGATTATATTTGTTATCGCCTCTCTCCTCTGGAGTGTCTGGCGAAACTCACCATGTGGATTGTGGATATCATGTTGTTGGCATGAAAGCAGTGGATGCACCTGACATATCTGTTGTGAAATCAGATGACTGATAACAGGTTCGGAAAACTATTTTCCTTTACCAGTTTTGGTGAAAGCCATGGCCCTGCAATTGGGTGCGTTGTTGATGGGGTTCCCCCTAGGCTTAGCCTTGCACCAAACGATATTCAACCTTATTTAGACCGAAGAAAGCCTGGACAAAATCGTTTTGTAACGCAGCGCAAAGAAGCAGATGAGGTAGAGATATTATCTGGTGTTTTTGAGGGTATGACAACCGGAACTCCTATCTGTCTGTTAATCAAAAATACAGATCAGCGCTCAAAAGATTATGGTGATATTGCAAAACAATTCAGGCCAGGCCACGCTGATTATACCTATTTTGAAAAATATGGCATTAGGGATTATCGCGGTGGCGGTCGCTCATCTGCACGCGAAACAGCTGTAAGAGTTGCAGCAGGGGCAATTGCAGATATTGCGTTATCTAGAATATTAGGGGATTCTTATAAAATAAAGGCCAGCGTTGTCCAAATTGGGCCTCATAAAATCAATGCTGACAGGTTTGATGAGAATGAGATTAATAATAATCCGTTTTTCTGCGGCGATGCAAAAGCAGCACTTGAATGGGCAGATTATCTTGATGATATTCGCAAGAGCGGATCTTCAGCAGGTGCTATTCTAGAAGTAATAGCAACAGGCATTCCAACTGGTATTGGACAACCTCTCTATGGCAAGCTTGATTCAGAAATCGCATCTGCAATGATGTCTATAAATGCGGTTAAGGCTGTTGAAATAGGCGCTGGATTTTCATTGTCTGAGGTACCGGGCGAGGTTGCAGGTGACGAGATGCAAATGTCAGATGGCAGAGCTGAATTCTTATCTAATAATGCGGGCGGAATTTTAGGCGGAATATCGTCTGGAGAGCCTATAACAGCTCGTATTGCTATCAAGCCTACATCATCTATTTTAACAACACGCAAATCCATTGATACAGATGGAAATAATGTTGAATTAATGACAAAAGGGCGGCATGACCCGTGTGTTGGTATTAGAGGCGTTCCTGTAGTTGAGGCTATGATGGCCTGTGTTCTGCTCGATCTTCTAATGCGTCATCATGCTCAGACTACTATTTTACCTGATGCATAAAAAATAGTTACCGAAATGCAGCTACCACAGTTTCGCGGTTTCCATCAGGGCCCTCAATAGGGGATGGACAGGTGCCTCTAATATGCCACCCGTGCTCTTGTAAAAAGTTACATATAGAATTTTCTGCCAGATTTCTGGCATGTTCATCACGTACAATACCGCCTTTACCAATAAAGGATTTTCCAACCTCAAATTGTGGTTTAATGAGCGCGAGTAAATCCGCCTGTGGTGATGCGAGTGCTAATGCAGCAGGAAGCGCTAGTTGCAAAGAGATAAAAGAGACATCACATACGATTATCGAAGGCGGTGTATCGATTATATTTTCGTTAAGCTGTCTTGCATTTGTCTTTTCAAGATTACGCACTTTAGGGTTTTTTCTGATAGTTTCGGATAGCTGGCTATGCCCGACATCTACTGCATAAATAATGGCGGCCCCGCGTTGAAGCAACACATCTGTAAACCCTCCTGTGCTTGCGCCAAGATCGAGGCAAATTTTATCTGCTATCTCGACTTCCTTGAAGTGATCTAGTGCGGCTGCTAATTTAAGCCCCCCTCTGCTTACATAATTCAAAATATCTGTATCTAATGATATAGGCGCATCAGCTCTAATCAGCTGGCCTGCCTTCTTAACTGGTTTTCCATCTACCATGACAGACGAATTTGAAATAATATCACGCGTTTTTGCCTGCTAGGCGCTAAACCGCGAGCAACCATTACAATATCAACACGTTGTCTTTCACGAATGTGCACTATTTGCCATATTAATATTATCAGAAATCAGACTCTCTGCCTGCTGTAACAGGCTGGTAGCGTCTAGGCCAACAGTTTCTAGCTGAAAATCACGTTCTGCATGATCTATTACCCTGTCTGGCAGAGTAGCCGCACGCACCTTAACATTCGAATCCATATGACCTGCATTTACAAGATACTGCATTACCTGAGCTGCAAACCCGCCAGCGGCACCCTCTTCAACGATAAGCAATGCTGAATGCGTTTTGCATAACCTATCTAATAGATCTGTATCTACTGGTTTTGCAAATCGGGCATCAACAAGCGTGCAATTTGCACCCTTCTTAGAAAGGCGTGCGATTACCGCCTCGCAGGTTGCAAGCATGGTTCCGATACTAACAATAGCAAGGGTTTCTCCTTCAGTGACAATGCGCGCTTTGCCAATAGCAAGGGGTTCTGGCTTTTCTGGAATCACCACCCCTGTTCCAGTACCGCGCGGGTATCTAACAGCTATAGGCCCATCATCATAAATGGCAGCCGTATAGGTCATATGCACAAGTTCAGCTTCATCTGAAGGGCACATAATAGTCATATTCGGAAGGCACGAGAGATAGGCAAGATCATAAATACCAGCATGTGTTGCGCCATCTGCCCCAACAAGCCCTGCCCTATCAATTGCAAACCTTACAGGCAGGTTCTGCAGACAAACATCATGAATAAGTTGGTCATATCCGCGCTGAAGAAACGTTGAATATATCGCACAAAATGGCCTCATTCCCTCAGTTGACATACCAGCAGCAAAGGTTACTGCGTGCTGCTCTGCTATCCCTACATCAAACACCTGATTTGGGCAGGCATTAGCCATTTTATTAAGCCCCGTGCCAGATGGCATCGCAGCGGTAATAGCTACAATTTTTTTATCTTTTTCGGCAAGGCCGGTAAGCGTATCTGCAAATACAGATGTATAGCTTGGCAGATTACCTGCTGGTTTCTTCTGCTCACCTGTAATAATGTCAAATTTTGGTACTGCGTGATATTTCTCACTATTCGACGCTGAGAACGGATGCCCCTTACCTTTTTCAGTTACGACATGCACCAATACCGGGCCTGTTATATCTCTATCTCTTAAATTTTTTAGGATAGGCAATAAATGCGTTAAATCATGCCCATCAATCGGCCCAATATGAAAAAAACCAAGTTTTGAAAATAAGGATTGGTTACCTGTTATCTCGCGCGCTAGATTTTTAGCTTTTTTGGCGGCTTGTCCAATTTCATTGGGAAATCTGTTTGCAACTTCTTTGACAAGATCGCGAATAGAATGGTACGGGCGAGAAGTAATAAGCTCAGACAGGTAGGCTGATAGCGCGCCAACTGGTTGTGCGATGCTCATATCATTATCATTTAAAATCACTATCATATCAGATTGTGATGCGCCTGCATTATTCAATGCCTCATAGGCCATTCCAGCAGACATTGCGCCATCACCGATAACAGCGATAACATGATTGCGCAGCTTCATAATGTCGCGCGCCACAGCCATCCCGAAACCAGCAGAAATGGACGTAGAGCTATGTCCAGCACCAAACGGGTCAAATTCAGACTCGCTTCTTTTTGTAAATCCCGATAATCCGCCCTGTTGGCGCAGGGTCTTCATTCTATCACGCCTGCCTGTTAGAATTTTATGAGGGTAAGCCTGATGACCTACATCCCAAATTAATCTATCATGCGGTGTATTAAAAACATAATGCAGCGCTACCGTAAGCTCGACCACACCTAGTCCTGCCCCAAGATGCCCCCCTGTTTGCGATACAGCTGCAATTGTCTCATCTCTTAGCTCGCTCGCTAATTGACTTAACATTGTCTCAGGCAATTGACGTAAATCATCTACCGTTTTTATTTTATCTAATAAAGGTGTTTGTAAATCAGACAAAAGGTACAGTCTCCTGATTAACGTAAATTTTTGTTTAATGTGTCCTGTTTATCGTAAACTTTGCTAATAAATGTAATTGAATAGCATGCTCTTGATAGTCTTGCAAAGAATCACATGCTTTTTCAGCAAATTCTTGTGCTTTCCTAGCAGCGCCACCCAGACCATAATGCCCCACATAGCTCGCCTTACCTCGAATGTTATCCTGCCCAACTGGCTTCCCAAGCTGGGTTTCACTTCCCTGATAATCAAGTAAATCATCTGTTATTTGAAACGCAATTCCTAGGTTTTCCGCATAGTTGGACAAAGCCTTAATGAGTGATTTATCGCCGCCACCAACAATGCCGCCCATAACAGCTGAAGCTGTAATTAATGCGCCTGTTTTGAGCGCCTGCATTTGGGTGACTTCAGTTATATCAAATGATTTGGTTTCTGCCTCAAGGTCAAGCATTTGACCTCCTGCCATGCCAGAAACGCCTGCTGCCATCGATAAACACCCAATAAGCTCCATTCTTTGTTCAGCCAATAATCCTAATTGAGGCTCGCACAGAACCTCAAATGAAGCTGTTTGCAATGCATCTCCTGCTAATATGGCTGTCGCCTCGTCAAATTTTTTGTGAGTAGATGCGATCCCGCGCCTTAAGTCTGCATCATCCATTGCGGGAAGATCGTCATGAACCAGTGAATAAGCATGCAAGAATTCAACTGCGACAGCAACGCCAATTGCGGCGTCTGCTGTGTTTTTGTGTGAATATTTATGTGCCATTCTAGCAGAGGCGCATACAAGGCCAGCTCTCATTCTTTTGCCGCCATTCAGACTTGCATATTCCATGGCTGCAAGCAGTCTGGGCGCCAAAATCGCCTCATCTGATTTTTGATAGAGCCACTTCTTTATCCAGCCATCTACAGCTTTTGCATCAGATAACAGCCATTCCAATGATTCAGCCATTGATTATTCGTTATCGAAGGGCTCAGTAACAGCGTTTGAACCATCTGTTGGGAATTGAATTTTCTCAACCTGCAACCGTGCTGATTCAAGGCGCTGCTGGCACTGGTTTTTTAACTCAATACCCCTGCTATAGGCGTTAATCGCATCATCAAGAGACGCATCTCCTGCTTCTAACTTTTGAACGATTTGCTCAAGTTCAGAAAGTGCCTGTTCGAATGTAAGTGAGGAGGCCTCTGCGCTCATTTTAATGTTCACTCTTTATATCAAAAATGGTTATGATTTTTAGGTATCTTATTCGTCATTAATCGTACCAGCAACTGATTTTATCAATTCTGCTAGTCGTTTTCTTACATTTGGCTCTGATATTGAATAATAGGTGCGCACTAATTCAAGTGTTTCACGCCTTGCCATCGGGTCACGCTCAAAATCATCTTCAGGTGCTTTTTGCGTATCCCGACTTATTTTTCTGGGCGAAGCTAGTTTTGTCTGCGAAGACATATCATCAAAGAAATATCCAATTGAGGCGTCAAGAATTTGGGATATGTCCCATAATCGAGATGCGCTAATACGATTTGCGCCTCGCTCATATTTCTGAACCTGCTGGAATGTTATGTTAAGAGCAGCCCCAAGCTGTTCTTGTGATAGACCAAGCAATGTTCGCCTAAGACGCACGCGTTTTCCAACATGCATATCGATAGCATTATTATTGGTAACTCGGAAATTCTTATCTTCGTTTTCTACTTCCATTTTAATCTCACAATTACCTTACTATATTTAGCCGAGGTGAATTGTAATTTGCAAGGCATTCAATAAGGTTATGCTGATATACTCTCAAATTATATCCTTCAAGATTACAAATTCTATTAATGCTGGTACATATGGTTCATCTGAAATGGTAACTTGTAGGTTAGATTGCTTGCAAGAACAACATTAGATTGCGTAATGTGCCATTCTCAAAAGCAGAATGGCCTGCGTCATCTACCAATGTTAGCTTAGACTTACGCCCCCACATCTTATGCAAATTATACGCACTTATAGGGGGACAAATTACATCATGTCGGCCTTGAACAATGTAACAAGGCAGATGCTGGATAAATCGAACATTCTTGAGAATATGATCTGTAGGCATAAAACAATTATTCATAAAATAATGCGCCTCCAGAACCGCCATGCTAATAGCTGACTGCCCAGCATCACGTGTTTCAGCATGCAATGTGGCGCAAGAATTCTCGTAAGATGCAAAGAATTTCGCGGCTTCGTTACGAATTTTCTGATTATCACTGGTTAATCTTTTGTGATAGGCCAATAATATATCATGATGCTCTTCTTCTGGTATGAAGGATACAAAACGCTCATGAGCCTCTGGGAAAAACCGCTTCATCTCGCATAAATACCAGTTAATTTCTGAATCGGTACCTAAAAAAACGCCTCTTAGAATGAGGGCAGAGACAAAAGCCGGGCTATCTATCGCATAGGCAAGGGCTAGCGTGCTGCCCCAAGAGCCCCCGAACAAGGCCCATTTCTCAATCTCGAGTGATTGACGCAGATAATTAATATCCGATATCAGATCTTGGGTTGTATTATTAACTGTTGAACCATAAGGTTTTGAGCGACCAGAGCCACGTTGGTCTATAAAAATTACTCTGAATTTTGTAGGATCAAATAGTCGCCTGTGAGCAGGTGAGCATCCAGCGCCAGGCCCGCCATGCAAGAATAATATAACCTTGCCAGCAGGATTGCCTGTTTGCTCATAGTATATTTGATGATTATCCCGTTCAAAGAAACCACTATCAAAGGGCTCTATAGCAGGAAAAAGATGTATAGCTGAATCGTAATCCTGACGCATAAATTTGCCTTGCCTATTAGACGTGTATTTTTACACTAATGATGACTCCAGCAAATCTTTATGGGATTCGGTACTAGATTGCAAAGATTGTTTTAATTTAATAAGCGCACGATGTTCAATCTGGCGCACTCTCTCTTTACTAACACCAAGCATATTGCCCAACTCTTCGAGGGTCGTTCCCTCCTCTTTGAGACGGCGTTTGAGTATAATAAAACGCTCTCTTGTTGATAACTCATTAAGGGCCGCATTTAACCATTTCGACATTACGCGTTTATCATGCCCTGCAATTGTAACCTGTTCTGGTGTGGGTCTTGAATCAACAACAAAATCGATTGCTTCGGTTTCTGCGTCTGCCGTTAACAGCGCGTTCAAGGACTGATCGCCACCTGAAAGTCGTTGTTCCATCACAATCACATCTTTGACTGTAACGCCAATGGTATCTGCTATTTTCTGTCGTCCCTCATCGGTTAGCGCGCCGCCATCAGCCTCGCCAATCTGTGCGCGTAGTCTGCGCAATTTGAAGAATAGCGATTTATGGGCGGCTGTTGTACCTGTTCTCACAATGGACCAATTGCGAAGAATATGATCTTGGATAGAAGCTCTAATCCACCAAGCAGCATAGGTTGAGAACCTAACCCCTCTTTCAGGATCAAATCGGCCAGCAGCCTGCATCAATCCAATATTGCCTTCTTGGATCAGATCGGCATTTGCCAGACCATAATGTTTATATTTGGAGGCGGCGCTTACGACCAAGCGAGCATAGGCCATTACCAATTCATGCATTGCTTTATGATCGTTATTATCACGCCATTTGCGTGCAAGTTCGACCTCAAACTCACGCTCCAACAAAGGGAGTTGCATTGCTTTTCTAATAAACCTGTTTTCCGAGGTTTTAACCGGGTCTGATACGTCTGACATCGTAAGCTCCATACTTGTTACTTATCATTACGTACGGATATTCAATACAGATCATCGATAATCTGTAAAAATTTAAATTCGACTTTTATCTTAAGATTCTTGATGGCTTTTTTAAATGACAGCGATTTCGGCACTTATCGAAATTTAAGCAGCATCCATAAGATCTTCTAATCTTGTAGCTGCTGATTCCTGATCAATTTCTTCTATTGCTGCAAATTCACGAGCCAGCCTATCTAACGCGGCTTGATACATTTGACGCTCGGAATAAGATTGCTCGATTTGCGGATCACGTTTCCGCAAGTCACGCACTACTTCAGCAATTGAAACCGGATCTCCTGATTTAATTTTTGCTTCATATTCCTGAGCGCGGCGAGACCACATGGTCCTGCGAATCTTTGCTTTGCTTTTAAGCGTGGTAATGGCATCATCCATATGTTTTCTGGACGATAATGTGCGCAATCCCAATGTTCGCGCTTTTTCCAAGGGCACCCGAAGTGTCATACGATCCTGCTCAAACCTAATAACCATAAGCTGAACATCCATCCCCGCTATTTGGGATTTTTCTGTTCCCAAAATTTTGCCGACACCGTGTGTTGGATAGACTACGAAGTCCCCATCTTGATACGTAAATTCTTTAATTTTTGTCATTATTCCAAATCAAATGCACTTTTAATTAAGCGCTATTTTTATCTCTTTATTGGTGTTAAGCGCGTAATCGCCCTAATCAAAAACCGGTAATTTTTGATATTTTTTCCTCTTAAAACAATACCATAATCTGAACCATTTTACAAATCATTGTTTGTTCTAGTGCCGCAAGGCTAGTTTTGGGAAGCTGGTTTATCAATAAAAAGGGTTTTGAATTTATTGGCTTTATCTAGATTTTCATCCGCATCAGGCAGGGGATCACGCCGCTCTGTAATATTCGGCCAGATTGAACTTTTCTCCAAATTAAACGGCACCCAATCAGCCGCGCCATTTTCGGTATCTGGAAGGATTGCTTCTGGCGGACATTCTGGCTCACAAACCCCGCAATCAATACATTCGTCTGGATGTATCACAAGCATGTTTTCACCCTCGTAAAAGCAATCTACCGGGCACACTTCAACACAGTCCGTATATTTGCACGATATGCATTTATCATTCACAATATAGGTCATTTTACCCTCATTCACATTCTAAGACGCACTATGATATCGCATAAAACATCTCTGTAATTTAGGCAAGACGTGTTCTTGCCTGTTGTTTTGCTTTTCCAGAATCTACGTCCGATACAAATAACAGCCCCGATAGTCTTCTCATTAAGTTTGATTCCAGCTGGTCAATCTCGTCATCTGCTAATACAATTTGCCACAACATAGATAAGATATATATCCGCTCTTCATAATCACAAGATTCTCTAATCTGCTTTGTTAAACTATGAAATTCATGTTTATGCCCTGCATCCTCACTCAGTTTTTGTATTGTCTGGGTTGCTTGCGCCTCAGATATATCAAAAAAGCTGCAAATGGCGTGTTTTGTCTGCTCAATTTCTGCGCTATCAATTTGGCCATCTATCATTGCCGCTTCTAAGAGCAATGCTGAAACAGCTTCCACAAGATTATCATCTTGCTCATGCGGATGCGGGTTATCTGATGATACCCAGTTTTTAAGAAATTCGATCACAGCATTCTCCTTAGATTTATTCTTTGAAATTTATTCTTTGAAATTTATT
>JADHOL010000041.1 GCA_016779005.1 Alphaproteobacteria bacterium | reverse complement strand
CCGCTTACCAGCCTAATAGGGTTTGTTGAAACACTGCAAAATACGCCTGACATTGAACAAAATATGCTAGAGAGATTCCTTAAGATTATGGAAGAAGAATCAAGGCGTATGTCACGGCTAATTGATGATTTAATGTCTTTATCCAGAGTAGAAATTGATGAACATATCGCGCCAACTGGAAAAGTATTCATCAGAACATTACTAGCCTCTGTTATTGCGTCCCTAAATAACCGGGCGATAAAAACAGGACATGTTATTAAACTTGATGACAAGCGGGTTCACATGACAGAAGAGCCCATTGTCAGAGGCGAGGTCGATGAAATAACAGAAGTATTTCATAATTTAATAGATAACGCGTTGAAATATAGCTATCCAAAATCGACTATAACCGTTGAAATGACGGACACAGCCTCTGGACAGATAATAATCGATATCATAAATCAGGGCGATGGAATCGAAGAGCGACATATTCCGCGACTAACAGAACGCTTTTACCGCGTTGATAAGGGGCGCTCGCGCCAAATGGGTGGAACCGGCCTTGGATTAGCGATTGTAAAACATATTGTTAATAAGCATAGAGGCCAGCTTATAATCACAAGCCAGCTCAAAGAGGTAACCATGTTTCGTGTTATGATACCTTATTTTCATACATTGCTTTCTGGATTAAGAGGCGGCGATGACCCTGCATAATCATCTCTGTCATATTAGTGTCATATCTATGAACAATATATGTTCGTAAATCTAAAACCAGAATGATGCTAGGTCGGGGCTTCGAGTTTGATATGACTTCTATAAATGTACTTATAGCTGACGATGAGCCAAATCAGTTGGAACTTGTTAAATTTAATCTGGAGCAAGCAAATTTTAACGTAACCACCGCTGAAGATGGCGAGCAGACGGTAACGATTGCAGAGGAAACGCTTCCAGATATCATCATACTGGATTGGATGATGCCTTATATGTCCGGGATTGAGGTGTGCCGTGATTTACGCTCTAGAAGCTCAACACGCGAAATCCCAATTATTATGCTAAGCGCAAGAGGTGAGGATGGCGACCGCACCTTGGGGCTTGATATCGGCGCTGATGATTACATAACCAAACCATTTTCACCAAAAGAACTTATAGCCCGAATAAGAGCCGTTCTGCGCCGTGCAAGACCTTCACTAGCAAATGATGTATTAGAATATGGAAGTTTGCGATTGTTTCCCAGCAAGAAGTTAGTTGAACGTGACGGAAGACCGGTAGAGTTAGGGCCTAAGGAATTTCAAATCCTATCTCTTTTAATGGAGCGTCCAGGGCAAGTATTTAGCAGAGCGCAATTACTAGATAATGTGTGGGGACACGGAATATATATAGAAGACAGAACAGTTGATGTGCATATCGGAAGACTTAGAAAAGCACTGCAAAAAAAAGCTAATGGAAACACGCCGCCCGATTTAATCAGAACTGTTAGAAGTAGCGGGTATGCGCTGTCCTTAGCTGAAAATAACGCAGCCCTCTAATTTTTTTTGCCTCGGTGGATTCCCCCGCCCCTATAAATTTTTTTTCCTGTAAATTTTTTCCTATAAATTTTAATTGTCACTAAACTGTCATATAGCGTCGTTACACCTCCCTTATCGATAAATCATTTAAGAGGAATAAATCATGCGTATTTCTTATGCTATCGCTGCATTCGCAGTGTCCGCCTCACTTATTAGTGCGGCAAATGCTCGTGAGCAGCTCAGTCTTGCTGGCTCATCAACCGTATTACCTTTTGCGACTATTATTGCAGAAGAAATGGGGAAAAACCCACAATTCAAAACACCAGTAGTCGAATCAGGCGGCTCGTCTGTTGGCAAAAAAGGTGTTTGTGAGGGAATCGGAACACAATTTATTGATATCGGCAATGCATCGTCCAGAATGAAAGCATCTGAGCTTGAGTTTTGTTCAGCAAACGGCGTTGATGTAACTGAAATCAAAGTCGGTTATGATGGAATTGCGGTTGCAAATTCACTTGAAGGCCAAACACTAACAATTTCAAAAGCTGACCTAGGCAAAGCCCTTACAGCTGAAATTCCGCAGGAAGATGGGTCTTGGATTCCAAACCCATACAAAAAGTGGAGCGACATTAACGCAGCCTATCCTGATATCGAAATCCGCGTATATGGACCGCCAACAACATCTGGAACACGTGCATCATTCGCAGAAATGGTCAACCAGAAAGCCTATTGTGGTAAAGATGAATTAGCTAAAAAAGCGTCTGCTGCAAGAGATGATAAGTCAGGCAAAAAATGCCGTGCAATGCGTACTGACGGTGCCTACATCGAAGCTGGTGAGCAGGACAACCTAATTGTTCAAAAGCTACAAGAAGATCCAATGTCATATGGCATTTTTGGCTTCTCATATCTTGACCAGAACAGAGACACATTACAGAGCGCACTTGTTGACGGAACGCCAGCTACATTTGAGTTGATTGCCAGTGGTGACTATGCTATCTCACGAGCATTATGGTTTTATGTAAAACATGCTCACATTGGCGTAGTTCCTGGAATGGATGAATATATGATGACTTGGGTCAAAAATTGGGGTGATGATGGTATCCTAACAGATGCTGGAATGGTGCCAATGCCTGAGGCAGAGCGTGCTTCATACGAAAAGGCAATGTCAGAACTACCTGTTCTAACTGCTGATATGCTAAAATAAGCATCAATGATTAACCAGGGCGCCAAATATAGTGTTTGGCGCCCTTTGTTATTACAAATGGGGCCAAATAAATGCTGACAATCATTTCAGTAAGCGTTATATTTCTTGGCCTCTTATTTTATGTTGTAGGTACAACTAAAATTACCCGTATCTGTGATGCGGCTGGAATAAGACCTCATTCTCTTTTTATGTATCATGGCAGTTTCCCGGCTATCTTAGCCGTTGCGCCTCCTCTTGTTCTATTAAGCCTTTGGGTTGTTGCTGACGATATCGTTTTTAACATGATGCTTGAAGCGCGGTTCCCCGAAGGGTTAGAAGTCGAAGGGCGTCAGACTATCCTTATTCTGCTTGCACAAATTCGTAATATAGCAGAAGGCATTATTGTAGGTCAGCCAGATGACTGGATTATTGGTTTGGCTGACACCCTCTCAAATTGGCGAAATACCTCAGATACCATTATTGCTGGGATTACAGTTGGGCTATCGGTTATTTGCGGTTTGTTTGGCATTAGCCGTGTGAAGCCTGAATTCAGAGCTAGAAACGCTGTAGAAGCTCTTTTACTAACAGGGCTTGGTATTTGTTCTCTAATTGCTATTATAACAACGATTGGGATTGTATTTTCTGTAATATTTGAATCCATTCGTTTTTTCAAACTTGTTCCCCCACTTGAATTTTTAACAGGCACTGTCTGGAACCCAGAATTTGAAGGCGCGGCTCGCGCTGGCTCAGGCCAAGAAGGCATGTCTGCATACGGGTCTATTCCACTATTTGTGGGAACGTTTTTAATCTCCATAATTGCGCTTAGTGTGTCTGTGCCTGTCGGATTATTCTCAGCCATTTACCTCTCGGAATATGCAAGCAAGCGTGTAAGAGGGACCGTAAAACCTTTGCTTGAGATTCTGGCAGGCGTGCCAACTGTTGTTTATGGATTTTTTGCTGCATTGAGCGTTGCCCCGTTCTTTCGCGAAACAGGCGGGATGTTTGGCCTTGATGTTGCGTCCGAATCTGCCTTAGCGGCAGGCTTTGTAATGGGCATTATGATTATTCCATTTGTGTCCTCCTTGTCTGATGATGTGATAAGTGCTGTTCCGCAATCTTTAAGAGACGCGGCATTTGGACTTGGCTCCACCAAAAGCGAAGCTATTAAAAAAGTAGTTCTTCCTGCAGCGCTTCCAGGGATTGTTGCGAGTATCATTTTAGCTGTATCACGGGCTGTTGGCGAGACGATGATAGTTGTGATGGCAGCTGGACTAGCTGCGAATTTATCTCTTAACCCGCTTGATGCGGTCACAACTGTGACGGCCCAAATCGTTACTATATTGGTTGGCGATCAAGAATTTGAGTCAGCAAAAACATTATCTGCTTTTGCACTTGCGCTGACGCTTATCTTTATCACCCTTGTTCTTAATTTCTTTGCGCTGCAAATCGTAAAGAAATACCGAGAACAATATGATTGATAGGATTTAAAAAATGCCGCTAACAAAGACAGAACAGATAGTAAATGCCAGCCTCAAAGCCAGACGAAAGAAAGAGCGTGCTTTTCAGCTATTTGGTATTGCAGCGATTGCATTAGCGCTATTCTTTCTGGTAACGCTGATGGGATCTATCTTATCAAAAGGTATCCCCGGCTTTTTTCAGTATTATATTACACTTGAAATCGAATTAGATAGAGAACGTCTTGACCCGCTAGGCGATTTATCTGAGCAATCTTTGTTTGACGGGCAGGCCAAGAAAATTATTGAAGAGGTTGTCCTAGAGAAGACAGGCGCAAAATCAAGAAATGGGAGAAAAGCAGCTCGCAAGCTGTTATCAAACGGCTCTGACACTAGATTGACGTCGTTTGTTCGCGCAAACCCGTCCTTGTTAAATAGCACCCAAAAGGTTAAATTTGCCCTTGATGATGATGCGGATTCCTATTTCCGCGGATTTGTTAAAAAAGAAACACCAGAACAGCAAAGACGACTATCAAACATTCAAATAGAATATCTAGATAAGATGAATGAAGATGGACTTATCTCCCATGAGATATCTGACTATTTATTCTTTGGAAGCGCATCACGTAATGCAGAAATGGCTGGCATCAAAGGAGCCGCAATTGGTTCTGTATTAACCTTGCTGGTATGTTTCGTAATTGCTTTTCCAATAGGGGTTGCAACGGCTGTATATTTAGAAGAATTCGCACCAAAAAATAAAATCACAGAAATAATAGAGATAAACATAAATAATCTAGCTGCTGTACCTTCTGTTGTATTTGGGATTCTTGGCTTGGCCATTTTTATTAATCTGTTTGGATTGCCACGCTCAATACCGCTGGTTGGCGGGATGGTGCTAGCATTAATGACATTACCCACCATTATTATATCAAGTCGCGCTGCGATAAAGTCGGTCCCGCCTAGTATCCGTGATGGCGCGCTTGGTGTTGGTGCCTCAAAAGTTCAAGCAACGATGCACCATGTAGTACCACTTGCAATCCCCGGCATGCTAACAGGAACAATTATTGGAATGGCTCAAGCCCTTGGTGAAACGGCTCCATTATTAATGATTGGAATGGTTGCTTTTATCGTGGATATTCCGGGGTCCGTAACAGAACCAGGAACCGTTCTTCCAGTTCAGATATTTATGTGGGCTGATTTTGCAGAGCGAATGTTTGTCCAGAAAACAAGCTCCGCTATTATTATTTTATTATTATTTTTAATATTAATGAATGGAGGGGCGATTTGGCTACGCAAGAAACTAGAACGCCGTTGGTAATATCGCTGTTAGTAATTATGCCGGTAGTAATTTTAGGGGAAACACATGACTGACATTGTTGAAACAATTGTAAATTGCGACGGTGTATCTGTCTTTTACGGCGAGAATAGAGCGATAAACAATATCAGCATTGATATTGGAAAACAGTCCATAACAGCCTTTATTGGTCCGTCAGGGTGCGGCAAATCCACCTTTCTTCGCACCATTAATCGCATGAATGACACGATTGAGGGTTGCCGTATTGAAGGGCGCGTTACTGTTGACGGACAAGATATTTATGATGCATCTGTAGATGTCGTGCCATTAAGAGCCAAAGTTGGTATGGTATTTCAGAAACCAAATCCATTTCCAAAAACAATTTATGAGAATGTTGCTTATGGGCCGCGTATTCATGGCCTTGCAAGAAACAAGTCTCAGCTTGATGATATTGTTGAAAAAGCCCTAACAGGTGCTGGTTTATGGGCTGAGGTAAGAGACCGTCTTCAAGATTCTGGCACCAGCTTATCTGGTGGTCAGCAACAGCGTTTATGTATTGCCAGAACCATAGCCGTAGAGCCACAAATTATCCTTATGGATGAGCCATGTTCTGCACTAGACCCTATAGCAACTTCAAAGATTGAAGCGCTAATGTCAGAGCTATCAAACGAATATACGATTATTATTGTTACGCACTCAATGCAGCAAGCAGCAAGAGTATCTCAGAAAACAGCCTATTTTCATCTTGGCAATTTGATTGAATATGGGGATACTAAGGAAATATTTGTTCGCCCAAAGGATCCACAAACAGAAGCGTATATTTCTGGCAAGATCGGTTAGGATTGATAAATGACACAAGAACATATAAATGCCGCGTTTGATGAAGATTTAGACCAGCTTGATAAGTTGATAACTACTATGGGCAATCTTGCCCTTAGCCAGTTTATCGCCGTTATTGATGGGCTATCAGATGAAAGCGTAGAGCTTAAAAGTCTTATCTCTAACGATAAGAAAATCGATGCCTTAGAAACTGAAATTTATAATAAAACAGTGGAAATTATTGCTATTAGATCCCCTCAGGCTAATGATCTGCGGCGTATTATAACGGCACCCAAAATTGCCTCTTTCCTTGAGAGAATAGGCGATTATTCCAAAAACATCATTAAGCGACGTAGCATGATGATGGTTGAAGAGAGCGATTTGGCTATTTTAGAAAAGCTTAATGGTATCTCTGGAATAGCGCGTGAATTATTGGTTGATGTTCTAGATTCGCTTGCCCGCCTTGATGCTAGCAAAGCAAGATTGGTGTGGGAGGGCGATGTAGAACTAGATGCACAACATAGTATTGTCTATAAGAGGATTTACCGACGTATGGTGGAAAAAGGCTCCAGCCCTGCTGAAATTAATGCGCTTTTCATTGCCAAAAATATAGAGCGCATTGGGGATTACTGCACAAGTATTGCAGAACAGGTCTATTTTATAGTAAATGGCGAAATGCTAGATGAAAAGCGCCCAAAGGCCAATAATATCCTATGAGGCAATATCCTATAAATAAAGCGTGTTTTTTACTTCTCTTATTTAGGTGAGCTCCCCCCCCCTAAAAGAAAAGGCGGCTTTAAAATAGCCCCCTTCTTTTCTACATTCACAACTTGCAGAATAAACATTCATAAATGTTAAAAATGTGTATTGAAACCTACCATACCTTGAGTAGGGGGTGGCGGAGGAACGGGGATTCGAACCTCTGCTCTAACCTACTGATAAATCTATTTATTGTAACTAACTTATTGTCTGGCCCACCCCCTGGCCCACCAAAAATTATAACTTCTCTGCTGAATATATTTAGAAAATACACTAGGGGTGACAACAGGGCAAATATATTCAGTCCATTTAAGAAATTATACTTTGAATGAACTTTGAAATATCCTTTTCTGATACTAAGGTAACACCAACATTTGAGCAGGTAGCATACCAGCTTTTGTCTAATATTTTTTCGACCACTAAGATTGGTGCTATCTCTGCCTTATTCTCTTCTAAAATGAGCGAAGAATACCTTAAGATTTGCCCAAGACCTAAGCGAAGTTGCTTTTCAAAATTATCTACTGTTGTACTTTTTACTTCTGCTAAGAAATGTTTCGCACCAAATCTCCAAGCTATATCAAAATTAATAGATTGGTTTCCCGGACTTTCAGGTTCTATTCCATTTTCTAATAAAATTCCTGCAATAGAATTTTGAATTCGGGCATGCGCATTGGTACCTCTGTCGACTACATCCGGGTCAACATCAAAAGGTTTACGTTTTGATGTTGCAGTATTTTCATCAGCTTTCCTATACTTACTTCCTAAATTGATTCCCTCTACTTTAGACAGAGTCTTTTGTTCAATCGGTATTATTT
>JADHOL010000020.1 GCA_016779005.1 Alphaproteobacteria bacterium | reverse complement strand
CACCATTTCAACTTGGGTGTTTTACTAATTCATGACCTATCCAGCGACACTGAGGTAGTCACAACCTACTAAATGGATAGTTTCACTATATGTCTGATCAGGGTGATATTAACGAACTCAGCACCTTTTTGATCTCATGAGTATATATACAAAAAGCATTGAGTTTTTGATGAAATATAGGAAAAATATTTAATTATTTTTACCCTTTTAATACAAATAAAGTGCATCCGATGTATGACACAGTATTGACACAGTGCGTTAGTCAAGTATGGTATGTTCGCAAATAGGATCTGTTTAAAAACACGTACTTACATGGAAAAATGGATAGAGCACTAGACTACGAATCTAGGGGTCAGGAGTTCGAATCTTCTCGAGCGCGCCATTTTCCATCTATGATGCAAATTCTGCACTCGAGTTTAATCGTAATATAAAGCTTTTTTGGCTGTTCTTGTTAAGCTTTGCTATCATAAACAAGCATTGGCATTGGCGGTGGAGGCGCATCCGTATCAAAGCCATGTATTTCAGCTACGACTGAGGCTAATTCTGGCGGCATTGACTGCATAATCTTACCCCACCCAGCAACCGGATCCTCCCCCTCAAAGGTTAGAATAACAAAATCGCCATTAGGGGTTTCTTGCAAAAATGTTCTTTCATGAACACCTGCCTCTTCCCTAATAGCGTCAGTTTCCGCTTTATTGAGCTTGATCATCTTCTCCAGAACTTCCATTTTCCATAAATCTTTTTTCCCTGGTAAAATTGGAATAGCCATTGCTGACATCGCCATATTTTCTCTCCACTCACTTAAATAAGATATAATTAAACTAAGCAAAATTGATAACTGAAAGCAAGCAGCTATCATTGATATTCACCCTAACACGCATGCAAAAGCTAAAAAAAATATGTCCATATTTGATGATTTCTTGATAAACAAGACGGCATTAGGTATTGAGTTCTTATTTGAATACCTAACACCGTCTTCAATATAAGCGCCTGTAGCTCAGCTGGATAGAGCACTAGACTTCGAATCTAGGGGCCAGGGGTTCGAATCCTCTCGGGCGCGCCATTCTTTTTTAATATTCTACCTGCCTTGGTTAAATCACCGGCAGAAGCAAATATGGCATTTGCTCCTCAGAGAAGTGTAAGGATACTTTTTTGCCAAACACATCCATAGGTCTATCATCAGGGTCATTATGCAAGAACGGGCCACAACCTGAAAATTTATTCATGTTCGGGAGTGTGCTACCCCCAACAGACTGATTAACATAATCTTTGCCTCTAACAGTCAAACCAATCCTGTAATTTTTTGGAATTACAATCGAGGTAGGCCAAATCTCAATATCCAATTCATATATTTTTCTAGGCTCAAGCGGTTGAATCTCATCATGAGCATAATAAGGCCTGTAAGGTTTGCTCATTTCTGGATCAAGCTTCCGGTGAGAGGCACGCAGCCAGCCCTGACCAACAGGCGTGTTTGGATCAAGCGCCCCTTTGAAAGTTACTTCCTTGAAATCTTCTGTAAAGACCCGCACGACTAAAAATAAATCAGCATCCTGCGTTTCTGAAGATACAAATAATTTTGAGGCCATTGGACCTGTTATCTCAGTTTCAGCATTTAGGGGCTCACTTAAGAATGTTATACCCTCACCAAAACCATTATAGTCAACTTTGGATTCCTCAAATGGTTTTTCCTCTGTTGCGAGTGAGCCTGATGGGGTTAGATATAATTTAGTCCAGTTTGTCCGCGCAAGTGGCCATTCATTTTCTTTTCGCTCGACAAACTTATCGCCTGGGTATCTTACCTGAAGTGTAACTCTTGGTTCCTTTTCCCAGTTATTCTCCTCTCCTTTGAGATAATGCCCAAAGAATCTTTTCTGCATATCTACGCCATAATCGGTATAAAACTCTGTCCAATGCTCCAGCCCATGCACTTCAAGCCATTTTTCTGTCGAAGCGATTTTACCAAACCCCTCAAAGTTTCCACGAGAATGAAGCGACTGCCCACCCCAATTAGCTGCAGAAAGCACCGGGACATGAATTTTTGAAAAATCAGGTATTCTTTCTTGCCAATATTGATCTGTCACTAGCTTATTCTGGAACATATCGCTGTTCATATTGGTTCTATTAAAGCCTAGCTCCTCGTTAGACAAAGTAGGAGGTCCTGAGACATAATCACCATTAATCCGCGCTTTATATCCGTTTACGCCTAAGCCATGCTGCCTTGGAATACATCGCCCTTTATACCAGTTTCCGCCATAGGTACAAAACATACCCCCATGATAGGCCCATTCTCTATATAAATCATGTGCACCCTCCCAGATACACATAGCAGTAAGATTAGGGGGCTGTAATTCGGCAACTTGCCACTGATTAATGGCGTAATATGAAATACCGTTCAGACCAATTTTACCGTTTGACCAATCCTGTTCGGCTGCCCATTGAATACAATTATAAAAATCTTTGGTTTCACGTGGGGAGAAGGGATCTAAATATCCAGGAGAGCGACCAGCCCCACGGGAATCTATGCGCACACACACATACCCATCTGGAACCCATCTCTCAGGATCTACGACTTCCCAATTTTGGTATTTACTGGACGTATTATGCATAACTTCAGGAAATTTTTCTACCATAATATCCCATTGCGGCTTATATCCATCTCTGAAGTCGAGCCATTTTCCATAGACACCATAGGTCATAATAACAGGATATTTACCTGCTGCTTCGGGGCAGAAAATATCAGCCCTTAAAATAACACCATCCTCCATTTCAATAGGATGATCCCAATAAATTTTCATACCATCATTATACGTAATTTTTGTCATAAGTTAAAATATTCCAAGCGTTTGTTTTTGTTAGTAACTGTTATATGGCGGGCGCAGAAAGTCAATTTCAATAAATCATCTAATTTAATATAATTTAATATGAAGGAGATTGAGAGCAATGAGACCTGCTGTTTTTGAGTAATTGACTCGATACCGCCATTTTGCTCAACTCTATACTAAAAATTATGTGAGGGGAAAAAATATGCAACGCGTGTCCAATTTAGAGAAAGAGGATTATTCAACGTCAGAAACGGAGATTTTTGACGCGGCAGAACAGTTCTTGGGTAGAACTTCAAACCTGATGAAAATATTAATTACCCACACGCCTGAAATCGCAAGATGGTGGCTTGGCTTTTTGGTTTCTATTCGTCAGGACGGTCTTGGCTCTAATTCAGATGTTAAATTGCGTGGGTTGGCTTGTGTGAAAACCTCAATGACTAATGAATGTAATTATTGCACGTCTCATACGAGAATCTATGCCAAAGGTATTGGCCTCAGCGATGAGCAGATAATTGCGCTATCAACAGATGATTATAAATCATCCCCTTTATTTACAACCCGAGAAAAATTAGCTCTTGAATGGGCAGAAGCTGTCACTCTCAACCGTTCGCGTGATAATCAGGAATTAGCAGATAGAATGAAAGTTGAATTTTCCGATCGAGACGTTATTGAGATCACACTTGCTTCTGGTTTGTTTAATCTGGGCAATAGGTTGAATGATTCCTTTGTGTCAGAATTAGAAAGTGAAACTTATAACAGGAAACAGTGGGATGCGGTCGGGAAGCTATCACTGGATGCTCTCGAAGATTTTGCGGCTAAGTTTCCAGATCAAAAATTTAGGGATCAAAGCGGCAAGTGAACCTAAAATTCAATCTTGTTGGGGCAATCTTCTTAGCCCTTTTCTTAGGGGGTGTTTTTGCTCATAACCTGCACGCTATGCAGATTATTGGCACCAGCGGAAGCAAGATTTTTGGCGAGGTAATAGCAACCTTTGAAAAGCCATGGGCATTATCGCTTATCAATAATGATACGATGCTTATCACTACCAAAGATGGCACATTATGGCTTGTTGATGCCTTTGGGTTTAAAAAACCAGTTGGCAATGTCCCTGAGGTATCGGTTGGCGGTCAAGGCGGGCTTGGTGATGTTATCATTCACCCTGAATTTGATAAAAACCGCCTTATTTATATATCTTATGTTAGCACGGATAATTTTGGCCTTACAAAATTTGCCAAGGTAATTCGGGCTAAACTTACTATATCTGATACGCCAAAATTAACCGATATAACTGATATCTGGCAACAAATACCAGCGACAACCGGTAGTGGGCATTTCTCTCATAAAATGGTGTTTGGGCCAGCAGGCTCTGATTATGAGCGAGATATTTTCATAAGCTCTGGTGATAGACAAAAAATGAACCCTGCCCAACGCTGGGATACAAATTTAGGGAAGATTATCCGGCTAACAGAAGATGGCAAAGCGCCTAAAGATAATCCGTTTCAGAATAAAGGGTTACTTGCCAAATCATTTTGGACGCTAGGTCACAGAAACGTGCTGGGCATAGCTTTCCGCAAAGGCGGTCAGCTTTGGTCTACTGAGATGGGACCAAAAGATGGGGATGAGTTGAATTTAATTCAAAAGGGCGCGAATTATGGCTGGCCAATCGTATCTGAGGGAAGCCATTATAGCGGAATTAAAATCCCCTCCCACAAAACATACGCTGAATTTCAAGCGCCTGCGTTATTCTGGATCCCAACCATTGCCCCATCTGCTCTCGCTTTTTATGAGGGGGCAGAATTTCCAACATGGAACGGGAATGCCCTGATAGGGGGGTTGAAAAGCAGAGCCCTCATTAGAATTGCATTTAATAAGGATAAACCCGAAGAAGTGGAACGGTTTAGCTGGTCTAAAAGAGTGCGTGATATAGAGATCGGCAAAAACGGTGTTATCTGGGTGATAGAAGATGGAGATAACGCCTCATTGATAAAATTTTTAAAGTCTCCATAGGGGTTTTAGCTCTGAAGGGGTGTTAGCTCTAAGCATTTACGTTAGACAGATATTTATGAAAATCTGATATTAGTTTTTGTCTTGCATGAAATTCATCTTTTTCTAAAGCTGTTGCAATGCCATCCCCCCAAACTGGATTTGGCCAACTGGCATCCCCTTTATGGCGTGCAATAATATGCAAGTGAAACTGAGAGACGATATTACCAAGAGCAGCAATATTAATTTTGTCTGTATGAAGGGTTTGACTTAAAAACTGGCTAAGGTTTCTGGTTAAGTGAAGTAGCTTGGCTTCGAGGGCGGGGGGCAAATCGTGCCACTCTTTGAGCTGCGGTATGGCTGGCACCAAAATAAACCAAATATAGCGAGAATCATTAATGGTTCTAATCTGAATTTCGTCAAAAACATCACTCAAAAAGCTGTCTTTTTCCAATTTGGGGTCTAAATTAAAATCTGGCTTAAAATCTGGCAAAAATGCCTCCTTCTAAAGTTTGCTTGAATATGTTTTTGCCAAAACATGATATCCCAAATCTGGGCGATTATAGACAAATGAATATATATCAATACATAATAATAGTGAAATTTCATTTTTAGAGGCAGGCATGTTCCCAAAATTAACACAGAATTTAATTCTAGAATGGTTTGGCGTTCTAACAGCGATACTCTATTCAATGTTAATCGCTTTTAATATCGGTGCCGAATTTCTGGGTTTCCTGTTACTCTTAATTTCAGCCATTTCAATTGCCATATGGGCGTATAGAAATAAGTTTCGGGGGATTTTATTATTACAAGTTTTCTACGCGTCAGCTGGACTTATTGGCATGATTCGCTGGTTCTAGTAAGGATACCCTATTCGCTAAAAAACAGAGTTAGAAAATTGAATATTCATACCCAAAACAAATCAGGTAAGCACTTTTAAGAGGACAGCTAATGTATCATTTACGAGCCGTTTTAAATCGCTATTTATTGGCTATTATTATCTTATATTTGCCAGCTATCCATTCAGCAAATGCTGATACTAATACCAATCTAATCTGGAATGGCGTTTGGTTTACATGCGAGTTTTCTAATCGCACCAAAGCCCCTGATGATGGCTGTTATATGTTTGATAATGAGGGATTCAGGGTAACAGACGGGATATTCTCCTATCTGAAGGTGATAAATTCAACAGAAAAAAAATGTCGTGGCAACAAAATGGGACATTGCTTCAAAAGTGATGAAGCAGACATAATAGTGAAGGAATCGCCCATTGGTAAGATAGATATCCAGCCAGACCATCTATTTGTTCGCTACCTTGGATGCAAACAACGCTTTTCATTTCAGGAAACAACAGATTTCTTCGCTGTTATTCCAGATGAAAAAAAATGCTTCTGGGCATCAAAACGGCATTTTTATGTGGCCCGATATAATGGTGATTTATCTGTGACAAAATAAGGGCCTGTCAAAACAGATATTCGTACCATCGTTAATAATCTATCAATCCATGGGTATTTGGATGAAACAACTCGCTTGGCTCTATTTCCTTAACAGCAATGCCATCCATTACCGCATAACGTATCAAAGCTGATATCTCAGCCTGATTCACAGACAAGCCATATGGCCATGGATTACCGCCCATTAAATTCGCAAATTCTGTATGAAGTTCCTTCAGCCATGGCAGCGATACACGCAGAACATTTCCAAGCAACATCTCATCTAAACTAAATTTTTTTGCTTTTGCAAAAAGCTTAAATAAATGCTCTGGCAAATCGGGATATTCTTCTAATAATGTTTTCTTTACTGCCAGACAATGCATTATGGGAAAGAAGCCTGTTTTCTGGCAATAAGCCCGCTCTGCTGCTGGCACATCGCCGAATAACCGTTTTACAGGCACTTTTGGATCTAACAGACTATTCGGCTCTCTGGGGGAGAATATGGCATCTATTTCGCCCTCTGTAATAAGCTGATCCAGATATTCGCCCTGTTTGATTGAATGCACATCCATATGCTCTGGCAGTGTTATTTTCATGCGCTCGCCTGGGCCAGGCGCGTTTAACGCTCCAACTCTCCAAGATACATCATCGCTTTTAACGCCATATTCATCAGCCATTAAGCCGCGTAGCCAAATTCCAGCTGTCTGCTGGAATTCTGGAACCCCAACTCGTAATCCCTTTAAATCTGCAAGAGATTTTATATTTTTATCAGAGCGAATAAATATGCCAGAATGCCTGAACGCGCGTGATGGAAAAACAGGAATGCCAATATACTGAGAATCACCCCGTGCCGTTTTGGTAATATGACTGCCCATTGATAATTCGGTAATATCATATCGCGCTTCCTGCAACGCAATCCGAAATAATTCTTCAGGCTCCCCAAAGTGAACGTCAAATTCATACTTATCTGATGTTACATCCCCGTTGGATATAGGACGACTTCTATCTGTCGCTACACAAGCAATTGATAATTTCATAAAATTCTTTCTACTTTAACTGAATAATGTGCCTTTCGGGCTAAACCATAAAAACCAAGCTATCAGTGTTGAGCTTAACACAATACCGGCAATAATAAGGAAGCTAACCTTGAGACCGACTAGTACTAGAAGATATCCTAATAATGGATAAGTAATCAACCAACAGGCGTGAGAAAGACTAAATTGTGCGCCAAAAATTGCTGCCCTATCATTCTCATTTGTTTCTGATCTCAATAATTGACCAATAGGAACCAAAATAAAAGTAGAGGCAAATCCAAAGCATGCCCATGATAATACAAGCTGCGGATAGGACTGTATGAATGCAGAGGCAAAACTTATAATAAAGGTAAGAAATGCGCCTAATAGCATAATGGCTTTATAATTCACACTACCACTTATTAAAAAGATGAATATGGCTGATATAATAGCGCCAATCCCATAAAACAGCATGGCGATGGCAAGCTCGCTTTCTGACAAATTAAAAAACCCTTGTATTATCGTAACACTATTTACAATAATCATTGCGCCAGATGCTGCGATGACCATATTCAAACATAATATTACTGCTAAATTTCTATTATTAAAAAAGAGTACAATACCACTTATGGAACGCTTCCAGAAAGAGATGGACCCTTTTTGTTGTATGCGTGCTTGCGGGAAAGAAGTAACTAGAATCAGCAGTGCTGAGACACCAAAACAGATAGCATTTACAATAAAAAACGACGTGTAATCCATAAAGGCAAGTATGAGGATGGCAATTGTAGGGCTGAGTATATTCTCTAGATTATACGCTATTCTGGACAAAGAGGAGCCTTTGATAAATAAGCTATCCTGCGTTAAGATATCTGAAATCATTGATTGATAGATAGGCGTAAACCCTGCAGATAATGCTTGAAGACAAAATATAATGATATAAATTTGCCAGATTGCAGTTACATAAAACAAAGAAATTACAAAAAGCGCGCGCCCAATACTCAAGAAAATAAGATACTGTTTTTTTCTGCTATTTACGGTTAGTCCTGTAATGACTGGAGAGATAAAAACATAAGCAATCATTTTTATCGCGAGTGCAGTTCCAAGTACAATACCCGCTTCGCTGCCAGCAAGTTCATAAGCAAGCAAAGCAAGCGCGATAGTAGTAAGCCCTGTGCCAGTTAACGCAATGATTTGGGCAACAAACAAAGTCCTGAAGGCTGGAATATTTAAAAGCTCAATCATATTCTGGGATATGTTTTAGCGCCTAGCTGATTTTGTTACAGCCCGCTTTGCCATCTCCACTATTAAATGTGCTCGATAATCAGCTTCGGCATGAATATCACTCATTAATCCATCTGCTGAGATAGTACAATCAGATAGTGATTCTGACGAAAACGCTTTCAATAAGGCAGTTTCAATCTCAGAACATCTAAACACGCCTTCTTCGCCAGCTCCTGTTACCGCGACTCTGATTTCAGAATTAAACTTAGCAACAAAAACGCCTACCATTGCGTAACGAGAGGCCGGATTTGGAAATTTCTCATATGCTGCGGCATCAGGCTTGGGAAGACTAACCGCTGTTATGATTTCATCTTCTTCCAACGCTGTTTCGAACAAATCAACAAAGAATTCTTCTGCGTTAATATCACGCTTGGTGGTATGAATTATACCGCCCAGTGCGAGTATTGCTGCTGGATAACAGGCGGAGGGATCATTATTAGCAAGCGAGCCGCCAATAGTTCCACGATTGCGAACCTGCCTGTCACCAATATGAGAGGCGAGTTCCGCAATAGCAGGGTTTTCCATGACTACAATATCTGATTCTGATACTTCAGCATGCGTTGCCATCGCGCCGATTTTTAGTAATTCACCATCCAATTTAATTTCACTAAGCCCGCATTTTTCAAGCCCAATTAAGCGCTCAACGCGCGCCAATCGCTGTTTTAAGGTTGGTATTAAGGTCATACCACCTGAAATCACCTTATGCTCATCTGATTCAGATAACATACTGGCTGCATCTTCAATTGAAACAGGTTTGAGGTAGTTGAATGAATACATATTTATGTCCTGTTATTATGATTTAATCAAACATAGCTCGAATTTAAGGAAAACACACCTTTAACGACGCTCAACCTTTGCTGCTTCGTGAACCGATTTAACAATATTCTGGTATCCGGTGCATCTGCATAAGTTACCTTCAAGCCCTTGTCTGATTTCGGCCTCTGATATATCAGGCTTCCCATCAATTAATTCGATTGCACTCATAATCATGCCTGGGGTGCAAAAACCACATTGTAGCCCATGATTTTCGTGAAATGCTTGCTGCATTGGATGCAAAACATCCCCATCAGCTAAGCCCTCTATTGTTGTAATATTAGATCCATCTGCTTGGACAGCCAACATGGTACAAGATTTTACCGATATTCCATCGATATGAATAACACATGCGCCACATTGGCTTGTATCACAGCCGACATGCGTTCCTGTTAGTTTAAGTTTTTCTCTTATAAAATCAGCAAGCAACATATAGTCAGACACATCTTCATTGTGCTGCGTTCCGTTAACCATTAGCGTTACCTGTGTCACGTCGATTTCTCCCAAAATCATTTTTAACTTGCAAATCAAACCCGCTCTAATGATAGATAATTTAAACCAAACAGGGAAGCCTAATATTTTTCCTTGTGAAAAATACTGCAAGTATTTATACCTATCGCTCTTATTTATTCAAAATATTGCCCTTGGAACATTCTATTTTGTCCAGCCATTTTTCTATTTTAGGTGAGACGTTTTTTGCGTGGAAAGCTGCACAAAAAATCTGTCGGGATACCTTAAACGCATTATCTGAATTGTCTGTATCCGAGAGAATTTGGCGAATTTTTTGGCTGATAGGCCCGTTTATTTTATTGATCGAAAGAAGTCCAGCTGATGCCTGGATTTCCATTATTTGCCTAGGGTTTATTGCCCGCTCCCTTAAATTAAAAGAGGGTCGATTTCTTCGGGTATTCTGGGTGAAAGCTGCTTTTGTTTTCTGGGCAGTATGCCTCATTTCAGCAGTTTTTTCAAAAATTCCATTATATGCCTTCACAGAGGCATTTATTTGGTTCCGGTTTCCGTTATTTGCAATGGCATGCGTATTTTGGCTAGGTACCGACAAGAGGCTCATTTACGCAATGCTGTTAACCACAGCAGCGGCAATGCTTGTTATGTGTGTCATTCTCACTGCTGAGTTATATTTTGTTGGACAAGTGCGCGGAAGATTAAGTTGGCCTTATGGCGATCTTACCTCTGGTAATTATCTTGCAAAAGTTGGCCTGCCTTCTTTTCTTGTAATGGTTGCACTCGCCGTGTCTGCACGCCCCAATATTGCTGGAATTGCAGCGCTATTATCTCTTATTACGCTTATTTTTAGTATATTAACGGGTGAGAGAATTAACTTTCTAATACGCGCCTGTTCTGGAATGCTTGCTGGCCTCATGTGGAAGCCAAAATGGAATCGATATTTTCTGTTGGTCGCAATCGAAATAGTAGCCGTATTTTTATTATTTCAGGCACGCCCTGAAATGAGTGAAAGATTTGTTACCTCCTTTATAAATCAGCTCCCTACCCAAAGCGAAAGTCCTTATTATCGCTCGATGATGCCAGGTATTGTGGCGTTTCAGCAGGCCCCTATTCTAGGCGTTGGAACAGCAGCCTTTAGAGAATTATGTCCAGATATAATTGCAGATAGACAAGATTTAAAATGTCATACACATCCGCATAATTTTTATATCCAAATGGCAGGGGAAACAGGCATAATCGGTCTAATAACGGGCACAGTATTTTTTATATCCATCATTGCTGTTTGCTATTTCGCCAGAAAACGCAACCCAGATAATGTATTTGTTGCTGTGGCCTTTATTATTCCGTTTAGCCTGTTTTGGCCTATTGCCTCTTCTAGTGACCTGTTCGGACAGTGGAATAATTGTTTTATGTGGAGTGCAATTGCTTTATCTTTATGTTCCACAAATATATCGCCAGAGAGTGATAGAGAATGATAGAGAATGATAAATCTGCTGAACATAACATCGATTGATTGAATGACCCTTCTTTCAGAAATTAGCCCCTTGCTGCTATTAAGTGGGTTTTTATCAGTCTTGATTTTATGTGTCATTATTCTGGCCAGTCAGAAATGGCATCTGATATATTCAAGTGATACTGATATTGGACCTCAGAAAATTCATTCAAATCAGATTCCACGCATTGGCGGGATTGCACTGCTTGCAGGATTATTGACGGCATACATCTTAAAGCTACCATTTGCAGCTGGTTTGCTCATTGGTATTCTTCCCGTATTCCTGGCTGGAATAAGCGAAGATATCTCAAAGAAAATACCGCCTTTCTTCCGGCTTGGTGCAAGCATTGTAAGCGCCGTAGCATTGGTATGGGTATTATCACTTCAAATAAGTGCTAAGGGTATTCCGTTATTAGATACATTATTCAGCATCGAGATTATTGCTTTATCAATCACAGCCCTTGCAATTGCATTGATGGCTCAATCCATAAATATCATAGATGGATTAAATGGATTATCTATTGGCACTTCATTGATTATGACCTGTGCGATAGCTATCATTGCCGCGATGAATGGGGATTTTGCACTTGCTGAATTCAGCTTGTTCTTTGGTGCATGTTTGGCTGGGATATTAGTTATCAATTTTCCGAGAGGCTTGCTTTTTCTGGGTGATGGCGGTGCATATCTGTTAGGATGCGTTATTGCTGTATTGGCAATTCTGCTAGCTGAGCGGAATAGCTCGGTATCCTCTTTTGCAAGTTTATTGATAGTTAGCTACCCAATTTATGAGACTTTGCGCTCTTTTATTCGCCGAACAATCGATAAAAATACAGATTTCTTTATTGCTGATGACCAGCATTTGCATAGTATAATGTATCGTTTTATATCAAATCTAAATAGTACAAGCACAGCCAAGCCTAACAAGCTTTGGGCGACAAACGCATTTGCTGGAATGAGCTGTTGGCTACTTCCTCTCCTTTCAAGTGTTTTAGCGGTGTTGTTTCAGTCAAGCATGCCTGTTCTTTTAATCTGTGTGGTGCTGATTATTTTGGTTTATGAAACTGCCATTCGAATATTGGCTAAGTCATAATTCAGAAGTTACATCTAGAACTATTTTGCCGACATGTTCTCCTTTTTCAAGACATGCATGTGCTTGTGAGGCTTGTGACAGGGCAAAGCGTTTATAAATAGGTATGTTTAATTTTCCATCCCCAAATAAGGGCCAGACATTGGCAAGGAGCTGATTTCGTATCTCCGCCTTATATTCAATTGATGCAGGACGCAAAGCAGACCCCGTAATTGTTAATTGCTTAAACATCACTCTGGCAAGATTAAGCTCTCCCATCATCCCGTTTTGAAACGCAATCTGAATTAATCGGCCACCAGTTGAAAGACAGGATATGTTCTTATCAAGATAGTCTCCCCCGATTATATCCAATATTACATTAACCCCTTTTTTTTCTGTAAAACGCTGAATTTCCTCTAAAAAATCTTGCGTCTTATAATCTATAACCAACTTCGCTCCAAGTTGATAACAGGCTTGAATTTTAGTATCTGTACCAGCGGTGGTTATAACCTCAGCGCCAAACAGATTTGCAAGCTGAATAGCGGTTGTTCCAATTCCACTGGCACCGCCATGAATTAGGCATCTCTCACCTGCCGATAATTTTGCCTGCATAAATAAATTAGACCATACGGTAAAGTACGTCTCTGGAATACATGCGGCATCTGATATCGACACCCCTTTTGGAATTGGCAGAATTTGTGCTGTGGGTGCACAGCAATATTGTGCATACCCGCCGCCTGTCACAAGCGCACAAACGCTATCGCCCACATTATAACCAACCGCATTACTACCAAGCCCAACGATAATTCCCGATACTTCAAGGCCGGGGATTTCGCTTGCTCCTTTTGGCGGTTTATAATTTCCCTGCCGTTGAACAATGTCTGGCCTGTTAACCCCCGCTGATGCAACTTTTATCAGCACCTCAAATGGTTTTGGTATCGGTATCTCAGCATCTCTTAAAACCAGCATTTCTGGCCTGCCTGGCGCCCTAATCTCAATTTGTTTCATCATTCCCTATTTTCCAATTTAATCAGTTTGATTAGACCACCTTCTAACTATTTTAACTATATTTTTTGATTTTTCTGAGCTAGTTTATCCCATAATTAAGTAAATTATCGATTTTTTTTGAGTGTCTTGTCATCACGCAAGAGGATTAAAATCGAAAAATCTGAATAAAGGAGGGGATGGTTACATGAGTGATGTAGTTATAATTGATGGGGTTCGCACCGCCATAGGAAAAATGGGAGGCGCTTTATCATCTGTGCGACCTGACGATTTGCTTGCACAGGCCTATAAAGGTCTTATAGACAGAACTAACCTTGATCCCTCTCAACTTACCGAAGTTTTTTCAGGCTGTGGCAACCAAGGCGGGGAAGATAACAGAGATGTTGCACGCATGGCTGTCCTGCTATCTGGTATGCCAAAGGAAATTCCTGGTGTCACCGTTAACAGAAATTGCTCATCTGCATTAGACGCTGTGAATATTGCTGCAAAAACAATTGCGTGTGGTGAAGGCGATTTTACGATTGGTTCTGGCGTTGAATCTATGAGCCGGGCGCCTTGGTCATTCCTCAAGCCAGAGAGAGTACCAACAACAAAGCCACCAAAAGTCTGGGATACAACTGTTGGTTGGCGCTTTAACAATCCTGCATTAGATGCGCTATACCCTATTATCAGCCTTGGAGAAGGCGCAGAAGTAATTGCAGATGAAATGCAAATCAGTCGCGAAGAGCAAGATGAATTTGCACTGGAAAGCCATCGGCGCGCCATTGAAGCTATTAATTCAGGCAAGTTCAAAAAGGAAATTTGCGGGGTGCCTGTTAAACAACGAAAAGGCGAGCCTATCATTATAGATACAGATGAGCACCCACGTTACAAAAAAACAGAATCTGGCTATCAGCTAGCCGTTGATATGGAGAGTCTTGGAGAGCTACCTGCTGCGTTTAAGGCAGACGGAACAGTAACTGCTGGTAATTCAAGCGGCATTAATGACGGCGCTGCTGCACTATTATTAGCAAATAAAGAGGCAGCGCTCGCCGCAGGCTATAAGCCAAAGCTTAGATGGATTGGATCTGCTAGTGCTGGCACCGCGCCAAGCCATTTTGGGTATGGTCCAGTACCTGCAACACAGAAATTATTAAAGCGGTTTGGCTTAAGCATCGATGATATTGGTCTTGTTGAACTAAATGAAGCATTTGCGGCCCAAGCAATTGGATGCATTAAACAATTAGGATTAGATCCTCAGAAGACTAATGTTAATGGTGGTGCTATTGCACTTGGTCATCCAACTGGTTGTTCTGGCGCAAGAATTCTTGTCTCTTTAATGCATGAGATGGAAAGACGCGCAGCTGATATGCCAAAAGACAAGCCTTTTTATGGGCTGGCTACATTATGCGTTGGTGTAGGAATGGGCAGCTCCACTTTGGTAGAATGGATAGGTGAGAGATGATTAAAAGACCCTTAGAAGGCATTCGCGTTATTGGCCTTGAGCAATATATGGCAGGCCCTTACTGCACCATGTTACTTGCCGATGCTGGTGCTGAGGTTATAAAAATCGAGCGTCCAAAACAGGGTGACCCAAGACGCTCAATGCCCCCTTTTATAGAAAAGGATGGCGTTAAAAAGGCAGCTGGCTTCCTTGGATATAATCGAAACAAAAAAAGCCTTGCTCTGGACGTTTCAACAATTGAAGGCCAAGAGATTTTCAAAGATCTTGCAAAGACGGCAGATGTTATTGTTGAAAATCTTAGGCCTGGATCAATGAAAAAACTCGGTCTTTCCTATGAAGATTTAAAAGCCGATAATCCAAGACTTATTTGGGCAACCATTTCTGGCTTTGGACAGCTAGATGGCTATCTTGGCCCATATGCAAAACGTCCTACTTTTGACATTGTTGCAGAAGCGATGAGCGGTATTATGAGCCTTGTCGGCTTTAAAGATAAACCACCCTCCTGGACCATTTACGGAATGGCAGATGTATATAGCGGGCTAACAACAGCTTATGGCGTTATGCAAGCATTATTCATGAGATCACAAACAGGAGAGGGTCAGTTTGTTGATTCTGCCATGTTTGATAATATGCTGTCTTTGAATGAAGCTATGATAACGTCTTACGCGGCAGCTGGACAAATCGGAGAGCGCGGAATATTAAAAAACGTATTCCCACGTGGTGCTTTTAAAACTAAAAATGGTTATATCGCTCTAAACGTGCCTGATAATCGCATTTGGACACGTTTATGCGAAGTAATGGAACGCCCAGAGCTTGCAGATACACCAGACACAAAAACCGGTACTGAGCGAGCTGCAAATGCAGATACATTGCAACCCATTATTGAAGGATGGCTTGCCAACTTTGATAGAGACGAAGTGGTTGACATGCTCAATACGGCAGGTGTGCCAACTGGCCCTGTATATAATGCAGAAGAAGTATTTAATGACCCCCATGTCAAAGCACGCGGAATGCTTATGCCTATCAAAGATAAGGATGTTGGTGACACTGTGTTTACACGCACCCCTATTCATCTATCAAAGGCACCTGAATTACCAAAAAATTCAGCCCCAAACCTTGGCGAGGATACAGAGTATGTATTAAACGAACTTCTTGGGTATTCATCTGATAAAACGCGGGCACTACTCTCAAAAGGGGTTGTAGATAAAGATTAGTTCTGAGTTGGGGGTCCAGTAAGAAAATAAACATATGAGAAAATAGATATAAGCGAGGAAAATATGGCCTTAAAAACTATTCGTGTTACCAAAGAGCAAATGAATTCGCGGGTTGCTAGATTCTCAGAATTAAAGGGATTTGATGGCGGGCTTCCAGATAGTAATCACCCTGATAGCATTCGCACATTATTCAATGTAATCGGGTTTCAGCCACCTGAAAATCAGGATCCCGCTGCATCATCACCAGTTGGAGCGCAAGCAGCTGAGTCAGCTGCCATTAAAATATCAGAAGGCTTTAATCTTGGCTATTGCAAAGCCAAACCTGGCAAAGGGCCTATGATGCATAATCATGATACTAATGAGACCTTTATTCCAATGACAGGCAAATGGCGGTGTTCTTGGGAAATTGATGATGTTGTTGAATATTATGATGCTGATCCGCTAGATGTTGTATCATTTCCAGCTGGCGTGCAAAGGCGGTTTGAGAATATTACCTTTGAAGAGCCAGATACAGAACATATTCTGATGTTTGTAATTGGGGGAAATGCTCCGCGGGCTGAGTTTTCACCAGAAGCAATGGAAGAATTATCAGAGCGCGGATTATTAGATTAATAACAGATATTGCACGATTGGCCTTACCGCGTTTCTTTGCGATAAGCGCTTACTATTTTTTCTATAAGATTAGAAGAAGAATAATGTGTTTTCAGCGGGATAATCTTGAGCGAAATATGCTCTAGGCCTGCTAAATCTGTGTTTCTTAAATATGCTTCTGAATAATCCCCCCCTTTTACAAAGATTTCTGGCTGAAGCTCTTTTAGAAGCTGATGGGGGGTGTCTTCACCGAATATAATAACACCGTCAACATATCTCAAACTGGCAATAAGCTCTGCTCTGTCTTTGGCATTATTAAATGGACGTGAGGGTCCTTTTGCAAGCTTTCGAGCGGAATTATCGGAATTAACGCCTACCAATAACGAGCCGCCAAGCTGTCTTGCTGCCTGCAGATAGTCAAGATGACCTGCATGAACTAAATCAAAAACACCGCTTGTAAACACGGCTGGCGGCGCAATTCTACCCTTCAATTCTAGCAGATTCCTCAGACCATCTGATTGCAAAAAATCAATAATATCTGCATTCTTCATCCCTCTTATCCTTTACTGTCTGGTACTGTCTGGCAGGATATTAAGAAATGCCTCATTTTGTGACATGATATTGGTCAGTTCAGGGATATCCATTTGTGCACAACCGATTTTTGTAACCGCATAGGCGGCACAATAATTGGAAAAAGAGGCAGCGTCTGTCAGACTAAGTTGTTTGCTACGCGCAAAGGCAAGAGCGGCAATCACGGTATCTCCAGCGCCTGTAACATCGTAAACTTCGCTAGAAATTATATCAAAATCCTGTTTTTTATCTGCGCTATATAGTGACATTCCGTCCGCTGATTTGGTAAGAAGACAGGCATCAGCACCCGCATTCTGAATTGACAATCCTACCTTGGCATCTATGTCCATATCTGGTTTTTCTAAGGTTGCAAGTCTCAGCTCTTTCATATTTGGTTTAATCAAAAAGCAATTTTTATATTTACCAAAATCTGACCCTTTCGGATCGATATAGGTTTCAACTTTTTTTTGTTTTAACGCATATAAAAAATCGCCCAGAAATGGCAGTAAACCCTTATCATAATCACTTATAATGACCTGATCCCTCGGATTGATCTGTGATGCTATAGATGTAAGAGCATCATTGCTAATAGGCAAAGATTTTTTTTCTTCATCAAGTCTTACTACCTGCTGTCCTCCAGCTAGAATACGCGTTTTGCGAGTAGATATTTCAGATGTTTTAAAATTATGGACTTCAATCTGTCGATTTAGAAGTAGCCTTTTAATCGTCTCGCCAGCGTCATCAGATGCAAAGCTTGTCCAGACTTTTACCTTTGTTTTAAAATCAGATAATACACTTGCAACATTACCAGCACCGCCAAGCCTGTTTTCTTGGGAGCGTATGTTAACAATTGGCACTGGCGCTTCTGGGGAAACCCTGTCGACGCCTCCATTTATGTAACAATCAAGGATAATATCTCCGATTACATGGATCATAGCTAATCTCGATTTAGAGGGTTTATGAACAGGTTTCTAAAGCAACCTGTCATTTTTATGATCCTATTTCAACGATAAATCGATTATTTTAACTATTTTGGAAATCACAGCCCCTAATACCCGTATAGATTTTCTTCGCAGATTCAGGGTACATCCTTCACCTCATACAAGATAAAAATTGGAATTAGGTGTCTATTATTGTAAGGATAGAACAGTTTTTACCAGATATAGGGCTAATATGAACATTATCGTTACGGGAGCTGCTGGTTTTATCGGAATGCATGTTTGCAAAAATTTACTCGATAGCGGACATAGCATAACTGGTATCGATAATCTTAATGCTTATTATGATCAAACCCTAAAGCAGAAAAGACTAGAATGCCTAACACAGTTTGAGGATTTCACATTCTATAAGCAGGATATCGCTGATAAAGAAGCGACCATGGAGATTTTTGCTGAGGTACGAGCGGACTGCGTCATTCATCTTGCAGCGCAAGCAGGCGTGAGATATAGCCTGATTGACCCAGACGCCTACGCAAATAGTAATCTTACTGGCTTTTTAAATATACTTGAAGCATGCAGACAACAGGAAATATCGCATCTTATCTATGCTAGTTCATCCTCAATTTATGGCTCAAATGATGACAAACCATTTAAAGAAATACATAACACAGATCATCCAGTATCATTATATGGCGCAACAAAAAAAGCCAATGAAGTAATGGCTCACAGCTATAGTCATTTATTCCAGCTTCCAACCACCGGACTTCGGTTTTTTACTGTCTATGGTCCATGGGGACGCCCCGATATGGCACTGTTCTTATTTACCAAAGCCATTCTTGAGAACAAACCAATTGATATTTATAATCACGGCAAGATGATACGAGATTTCACCTATATTGATGATGTGGTTCAGGCTATTAACCGCCTAGTTGACACCCCTACAACCGCTAATGCTGATTATAATACCTACCAGCCAGATGCAAGCACGAGTAATAGCCCCTGGCGCATTTTTAATATCGGTAATGGAAGTCCAACACCGCTGATGGATTATATTTCTGCGCTTGAAAAAGCATTAGGCAGAACGGCTGAGAAGAACTTTATTCCTGTCCAACCAGGAGATGTATTAGCAACTGCTGCCGACACAACAAAGCTAGAAAATTGGACTGGATTTAAGCCAAGCACCTCTGTAGAGCAAGGGGTAGAAAATTTCGTAAAATGGTATGTGTCTTACTATAATAATTAAGCAGCATTGATTACTATCAGATGAATTAGTAACAGAAATGCGTTCATTTTAGGAGAACTGAGACGATGAGCAGAGTTTATCTTTCGATTGATCAGGGAACTACAAGCAGCAGAGCGATTGTTTTTAATCTTGATACTGGTGACATTATTGCTCACGCACAAAAAGAATTTACTCAGTATTTCCCAAATTCTGGATGGGTTGAACATGATGGGGATGAAATCTGGGATTCTGTTTGTAGCGTTGCCAATCAGGCTCTCTTGGAGGCTGAAAAAGCTGGTGCTAATGTTGTTGGAATTGGCATCACCAATCAGCGCGAAACAACCCTTATTTGGGATCGCAAATCAGGCACGCCTATTCATAGGGCCATTGTTTGGCAAGATAGGCGCACCTCCAAACAATGTCAGGCGCTTATTGCAAATGGGCGTGAGGATGAAATAGCGGATAGAGCAGGTCTTGTTATCGATCCTTATTTTAGCGCTTCAAAAATTGCTTGGATACTTGATAATGTAGACGGCGCAAGAGCGCGCGCTGAAAAAGGTGAGCTTGCATTTGGCACTATTGAGACATTTTTAATATGGCGTCTTACTAATGGTGAGCGGCATATCAGCGATGCAACAAACGCTTCTAGAACAAGCCTCTTAAACATAAAAACAGCAAAATGGGACGAAAAATTATGTGCGTTATTTAATGTGCCCATGGCTGTTCTTCCAGAAATCACAGATTGTGCTGGAAATTTAGGAAGCGCAAAAGCAGGCCTTACAAAACAGCTGCCTATTTTATCAGCTATTGGAGATCAGCAAAGTGCGGCTGTTGGTCAAGCCTGCTTTTATCCAGGCGCTGTTAAAGCTACCTTCGGCACTGGTTGCTTTGTTATTTTAAATACGGGAGAGCAAATCGTAAAATCCTCAAATCGGTTATTAACAACCATCGGATTACAAATTAATCAGAAGCAAACTTATGCAATGGAAGGCTCGATTTTTATTGCTGGCGCTGTTGTCCAATGGCTTCGCGATGGAATTGGCCTACTAGATGATGCAAGCCAGTCTGAAAAAATTGCCTCCGAGCTTACAAGTAATCATAGTCTTTATATGGTTCCTGCATTTACCGGACTAGGCGCACCTTACTGGTCCCCTGACGCAAGAGGGGCAATTTATGGAATTACCAGAGATACAGGCCCAGAGCATTTTATAAGAGCGGCACTTGAAGCAGTTGCTTATCAGACAAATGATTTGATATCTGCTATGGCACAAGATGGCATGAGCCCCACTAATCTGAAAGTCGATGGCGGAATGGCCGCCAATAATTGGCTAATGCGATTTTTATCAGATATTATAGATATTACGGTTGAACGTCCCACGCAATTAGAAACAACCGCCCTTGGCGCAGCGATGTTAGCTGGGGTAGCAGATGGCAAATTCAGCGCTATTGAGGATACTGCATTATCATGGAATCTTGATAGACGCTTCCATTCAACTATGGCGCCTTCTGCCCGCCGAAATTTAACTTCTGGCTGGTATCAATCTGTTATGAAAACACGATTATCTGTTTCATAAATTGCATCTACTAGTAATAGCATAATGCGGTTTCAAAAATAGATGTCATTTTGAGTTTGATGGCGCTAATTGTTTTGATGCTGCAAATATAATAGCTGTTAATAGCATTAATATAATAAAAACAGAGGCCATAGATGTGTATTCAGCAACAAGGCCTAATACGGGCGGGCCAAGCAGAAATCCACTATATCCAAGTGTTGAAACACTTGCAATTGCGGCTCCTGGAGACACTAAGGGTTCCTCAGCTGCTCTGCTAAAACAAACGGGAATTAAGATAGCATAACCCGCGCCCATAAGAGCAAGACCGCACAATATAATAGGATAATAACCAGATGATAACACAAGGGCTGCGCCCAAAAAAGCAGTGAGAGCAGATGCTCTTCCAGTTGATACCTTGCCTAATAATGCGATGATTTTATCACCCATCAAGCGAAATATCACCATTGCTAGCGAGAATATAGCAAATCCAAGGGCGGCATCTGCCTGACTGGCTTGGGTTACCAGCACTAAATACAAAGCGCTCCAATCTGCAACGCCGCCTTCTCCAAGAGAAGAGCAAAAGGCAATAAGGCCAACAGATATCAGTGATTTTTTTGGGATTGCAAATTGGCTAAAAAATGCTTCTGACTGTTTAATTTCTGAGCGCCACCCACTCATTAAAATAATCCCTAATATAGGAATTAAGAAAAATGCTCCAAGATAAAAATTTGCCTGAATAGACATTCCTTTTGAAGCAGCGCTAAATCCTAAAATGGCGCCTATACCAGCGCCAAGACTAAACATGGCATGGAAGGATGATAAAATTTGTTTCTCATATCGCTTTTGAACTTCGCTTGCCCAAACATTCATGGCGATATCAAGCCCGCCATTAAACATCCCGAATAAAAACAGAAATAGCCCAAAAAAAAGTATATTACCGGCTAACGGCAAACATACAAAAACAGTCAGGCAGGAAAAAGCCAGTATCTTGGATATGGTAACCGCGCCAAATCTGTCTGAGAGATACCCAGAACACGGAAATGAGAGAATAGCCCCAAATGCCAGAATAAATAAAAACCCGCCTAATGCTGCAGGGCTCAACTCAAATCGAATAACAAAAGCAGGTATTCGAGATGCCCATATTCCAAAAGTGCTCCCACTTAGAATAAAAGCACTCGCAACCATCACCCAGTCTTTGGAAAATCTAGATGCACTCATCTAACTGTTACGGTCGGTTTGCAAGGGCATTTTGCCAAGCAAGATAACTAGATTTGGGAGTTCTTTTCTGAGTGCTAAAATCAACATGAACGATACCAAATCGCTTGGCATATCCAAACGCCCATTCATAATTATCTAGAAGAGACCATGCAAAATATCCCGCAAGATGAACCCCTTGCGCTTTTAAATCAGCTATTCGTTCAAGATGGCTGTTGAAATAATCAATTCTATCCAAATCATGAAGATTGCCTTGCCGAATATCATCTGCTGCAGCCATTCCATTTTCAGTTATATAATGAGGCAAATCAGGGGCGTAATGTGTTGTACGTTTGATAAAATGTGTTAGCCCCTCTGGCGCTATCTCCCAGCCCATATCTGTCTTGGGCAAATTGCCTCTTACGCATTTAAATCCGATATTAGGTTCTGATTTATCTGGTTGTATCAAAGAGCGCGTATAATAATTAGTGCCCACCCAATCAAGAGGCTCCTTAATTATCGCCATATCATTGATATAGTTATCTGGCATATGACCGTCAAATAAGGTTAATACCTCTTCAGGATATGTCCCATTAAAAATAGACTCATCAAACCATCGATTATAAATACCATCAAATAGATGGGTTGAATTTGCAGCCTCTTCTGTTTCATCAAATGGAACTGCATATTCTTTATTCAAAACACAACCAAGATAGTTATGATTATGTGAGCGCATCACCTGAATAGAGAGACCATGTGCTAACTGGATATAATGCATGGATCTCGCGGCAGCAGAAATAGATTGAACTCCTGGCGCGTGGTGCCCCCAATAATGACTTAGCCAAGACACACACCAAGGCTCGTTAATAGGTGCTATAGAGAAAAGCCTATCGCCAAAATGGCGCATTACTAAATCTGTATAATCTGCAAAATAATTTGCGGTATCACGCATTTGCCAGCCGCCTTTCTGGGCGTACCTTGCAGGTAGATCCCAGTGATATAAGGTCGCAAATGGCTGAATGCCTCTCTCTAACATACCGTCTATTAGTCTGTCATAGAATGCTATTCCATCTGGATTTACTGTCTTTGCATTCTCTGGGAGAAGCCGTGGCCATGAAAACGAAAAACGATAGGCTTTAAAGCCTGCATCACGCACCAAATCTAAATCTGATTCCCAAAGATGATAATGGTCACAAGCAATAGAACCATCATCATTGTTAAACACACGGCCAGATTGTTTTGCAAATTCATCCCAGTGCGACAAACCACAATTTCCAAAGTCAGAGCCTTCAATCTGGTAAGAGGATGTAGCAACACCAAATAAGAAATCCTTTGGTAATCTTTGAATATGTGTATCAAGTGATAAGGACATACTTTTTAGGAACTAAAAAAGATGCGCTTTAGAGGCATCAAAGCTAAAACTGATTTCCCGACCAACCGTTATTTCCGGGGTTTCAATGGTTACAAAGCGAAAGGGCAGTTTTTCCTTTACCGTAATAAGCTCTACTATTGTCTCAATTCCCAATTTTTCAATAAGTGTAATCTGACCTTTTAAGATACCTTTTGGATCAATGTGCAGATGTTGCGGCCTAATACCAAGTCGAACGTCGTCTGATTTACCTTTTTGAGAAGAGACCAGCTTTATATTTTTAAGATCAAGGCTATCCCCTTTGAAATCTGCTTTGCCTGTATCTTTGCCCACATTCGTTATAGTACCATCAAAGAAATTCATTTTTGGCGACCCTAGAAAGCCCGCAACAAACTCATTGGCAGGATGATTAAACAAGTCCATCGGAGCGCCTACTTGCATGACCTCTCCATCTTTTAAGACTACTATTTTGTCTGCAAGTGTCATCGCCTCTATCTGGTCATGGGTTACATAAATGGTGGTTGCGCCAAGATGATGATGAAGTTTTGCTATCTCAACTCTGGTATCATGCCTTAATGCAGCGTCTAAATTGGATAATGGCTCATCAAATAAAAACACCTCTGGGTTACGAACGATGGCTCGCCCGATTGCAACACGTTGACGCTGGCCGCCTGATAAAGCAGCTGGCCTGCGTTCCAAAAGATGCTCCATCTGCAAAATCTTAGCCGCTGTATCCACACGGTCTTTGACCTCAGATTTTGTCATACCCTGAAGATTTAGAGAGAACGCCATATTGTTAAAAACAGTCATATGAGGATAAAGCGCATAGGATTGAAATACCATCGCTATTCCACGCTTTGACGGCGGCAAATCTGTTACCGATTTATCCGCTATTTCAATCTCGCCACTTGAGAGTGTTTCAAGGCCCGCAATGAGCCGAAGTAGCGTTGATTTACCGCATCCTGAAGGACCCACAAATACAACAAACTCCCCTTTTTCGATCTCCAAGTTGACATTCTGTATAACCTCTGTTTTTCCAAAGGATTTATACACATTTTTTAGCTCAACCTGTGTCATTTAAATCTCCTCAAATGAAGCTGTCAAAGTATCAAAATCAAAACAACAACGCAACGTTTGTTGCTCTGAAATACGGTCAAATATAATCTGCCTATCGCTTCCCGACAGCTTTGTCATAGTGTTTGCCTGCATGAATGCAGGTTGGCTTTTACGCCATGCCAGAAATTCGGAGAAAGAATTATAAATAGAATCTGGTTTCTTAACCTCGCCCAAGGCAGCCTGTTTAAAATGCTGTTTTCCAATTGGCAACCATGTTTGATTGGCATCTGAAAAACCGCCATTGGGCGCGCTTGCATCCCATACCATGGGGGTGCGACAAGTATCACGGCCAGGAAAGGTAGCTGCAAATTCAATTCCCCACGGATCTTGCATTTTCTCAAGAGGAATATCTGTTACATCTTCAAATGCAAGCTCCTCTCCCTGATAGATACATGTAGACCCAATTAAACAGCTCTCTAATTTTAAAAGTAGCAACTGCAAATCTTTACTATCTTCCCTCTTTACATTTAATGGGGCAATCTGGCGTGAAATTGAACGAGGCACATCATGGTTTGAGAATGCAAAACAAAGCTTCCCTGTACCGTTAAATGTGCTCACAGCATTATCTATCACATCCTTCATTTCTTGGATTGTAAGGCCTTCCCATTCAAGCAAGTCAAAATTATAAGTCGCATGTAATCTGTTGCTCTGGGTAAAAGTCTCACTCACCTTCATCGCATCATCATTATCACCGTCAACCTCTCCCATAAGAAAACGGTCGTCATAGCTATCAGCTACCTGTCTCATTCGTGAACTAAATTCTTGTATTGATGGCTGATTAAGCTGTGCGGAATCATGTAGTTGCCGAAAGAATGGTTGCTGGTCTAATGGCAAAGGACCTGGAGAAAACTCTGGATTGGCCAGATTATTTTTAAAGGGTGGTTTATCTGCATTGATTGTATGGACAGCATCAAGCCTAAAACCATCTACCCCAAAATCAAACCAGAAACGGGCGATTTCTTCAAAATAATCTAGGACTTTTGGATTGCTAAAATTGAAATTCGGCTGAGACGCCAAAAAATTATGTAAATAATATTGCTGACGGCGCGGCTCCCAGCTCCAAGCATAGCCGCCAAAAAATGACAGCCAGTTTGTGGGTGCTGTTCCGTCAGGCATCGCATCTACCCAGTGAAACCAGTCCGCTTTGGCGTTGTCTTTTGACTGCCTGCTCTCCTGAAAATATGGATGCTGGTCAGAGCAATGAGCCGCAACTATATCCACCATTATTTTTATATTTAGCGAATGCGCCTTAGATATAAGCCTCTCTAAATCTTTTAAATCTCCATACTCAGGCGCAATATCAAAATAATCTGATACATCATATCCAAAATCTTTTTGAGGTGATTTAAAGAAAGGGCTAATCCAGATAGCATCTACGCCAAGGTTTGAGATATAATCAAGGCGAGAGGTTATCCCTTGCAAATCTCCGATACCATCCGCGTTTGAATCCTGAAAGGAGCGCGGATAAATCTGATAGATTATAGCGCTCTCCCACCAATTAAGTTCAGACATAAATCATCCCCCTTTAACCGAACCTGCCAGCAAACCACGAATAAAATATCGCTGCATGGCAAGGAATACGATCACAGGGACGATCATCGAAATGACAGCAGAGGCATTTAATAAATGCAACTGGTCACCAAATGTGCCTAATTGCTGCTCCAACAAAATCGGAAACACAACCTGATCTGACTGGCTTGGCCCAATATATAAAGCAACAAGCAAATCATTCCAAATCCATAAAAATTGGAAAATACTAAAAGAGGCAAGAGCCGGTATTGATAATGGCAGAATTAGGCGCGTGAATATCTGCATATGACTAGCCCCGTCAATTCTCGCGCTCTCAAGTAATTCTTTAGGTAATCCAACAATATAATTACGCAGTAAATAAACAGCTAATGGCAATCCAAAAGCAGTATGTGTGATCCACAAACCCGCATAAGATTTGGTTGGAACCGCACAAGTTTCTGTTAATTCACAATCCGTCAGTAGCTCCTTTAGAGCCTGCATCCACGTTGCAATCCCGTTAAATCCCTGCAAAATTGGCAAAAATGCAAGCTGGGTTGGCACAATCATCAAGGTAACCACGGCGATGAATAACCAATCCCGTCCTGGAAACCGCATCCATGCAAATGCGTAGGCTGCAAATGCGGCTACTGTTATTGGGATAATGGTGGCTGGAATTGTAACAATAAAAGAGGATATGAGCGCGTTTGGTACTTTCTTATCTTCTAACAAAACTTCTGAATAGGCTTCACCTGCGAACACAGGATCCTGATTAATAAAAACGTCGAGATTTTTAGGATTCGGGGTAGTCCCTTCTGGAAAGGTCCAAACAAAATCGCCATTTGGCTGGAAAATAAAATCTCCCCCTCTTACGTCCATTACCTCGCCGGCTGGCACCAACTTTTTAACAAGCACTGTTTTATCTGGATTATCTGGATCAGGCATCCTGCCTTTTAACATTATAGATTGAACGTCTCCAGAAACAGGAAACCATTCCTCATCTTTATTAATACGCTCAAAAATATTGCCTGTTATTTGGTTTGTTTCTGGCACGTCTGTTCTGTCATGCGTGCTGAAGCGGTGACCAAGTTCGGTAGGTGTGAATGATGTCCAAAAACCCGAGGTTTTGGTTGCCATTTCAGATCGCATGGAGGTTGCAAGAAGTGCAATAAACGGAACCACCCAAATAAAAAGAATTAAAGCAAGAACCACATTGCTTAGCGTTCGATTAATCATTCTAATCTAGCCCTCTATCTTCCAAGTTCTTTTTGTTCACGGCGGATACGCCAAGCATTAAAAATCATATGCGGAATAACAGTAAGCATTAACATTATAGCAATTGCAGCAAACAAATTATCCACATTATCGCCACCAATAGACCAGCTATTTCGTGCAGCCTCCATCATAGTAGCAAGCAGCAACTTATCATCATCATTAGCTGATAACGCATAGGGTATATCGAACACTTTCAACACCTCTGTTACAAGGTAAGTCCAAACAACCACTACCGTAGAATAGATTTGAGGCAATTTTATTTTAAAAAATAACTGCCATGGATTAGCACCATCAATAATTGCTGCTTCCACTGTTTCTTTTGGAACACCGCGCAATGCAGCAGAAAAAATAACCATCGCAAAGCCTGTTTTAATCCAGACCATAATCCACATTAAAAAGAAATTACCCCAAAATTTTAAGTTATATAACGGCTCGTTATAGGATGGGGAATGACCTAATAAATATTTTAATAACCCTGTTTGATAGGATGGCGTTAAACCGTTAATGGCTTGTTGAGCCTCGATACCGCCACCAGCAAAAATATTACGCCAAATAACAGCAGCGCCAACGAACGAAATTGCTAGTGGCACGAAAATAAACGTTTTTGCAACAACTCCCCATTTCAAAGAGTCTGCTAGTACTGCTACCAATAATCCGAAAATAATACAGAATGTGGGAACTAAAATTAACCACATTAAATTATTTCTCATAGCAAATCGAAACTGGGAATATCCAAGCGCAGAGGGGTCCCATAAGAATGCATAATTCTGAGAAGTAATAACCCCGTCAGCTTCGCGAAAAGAAAGATTTAATGTAAGAAAGGCAGGAACAAGTAAAAACAATGTTAAAAGAACTAAGGCAGGTCCAACAAAAATCCAAGGCTGAATCGCTTCAACAATGGCAGATTGGCGCCCGATAGATTCTTTTTCACGCACCCGTGCTAAACCGCTATTAAGCCAGTTTGAAATCCAAAAATATAAAAATGAGATAAAAACTGCGATTACAACAGAGCGTAATGCAAAACTTATTTTTGCAAACCTTAACTCAGTTTCAATTGGCGGAAGTGACCATGAATTGCGCTCATGAAGCCAGAGACCTAAGCTTGCGAAAATGTCATCAAGCGGCGCTGAGAGTGAATAAACAAAAATAGCTGTAATCGGTAATACACAGATAACCGTCAGTATAATCGCTAGCCCATTACTAGCAATAATATTCATGATAGATCGCATCTGCAAATTATCCTGTTTTCAAAATAATTCAGAGCACAGAATTAAATCCGTGCTCTGACTTTATGTTACAGTGGGTATTTGATTACTTAATCGCATCCCAAGCTGCTTGGATATTATCAGCAGTTGTTTGTGAATCTTGACCATTCGCAAATGCTGTCATTTCACTCCAGAACGCACCAGCACCAATGGCACCTGGCATCAAATCAGATGCATCAAAACGGAATGTTGTTGCGTTTGATAAAATCTGACCCTGCTTGCGAAGAAGAGGGGTTGCATATGCATCAATATCAGCCCCTTTGTGAGCTGTCAAAAACACACCTTGTTGCATCCAAGCTTCATGTGCTGCTGCTTCTTTTAAGAAGTTGAAAAACGCACGTGTTGCTGGAGAGTCCTTGGTCATCGTATACAAAGTTCCTGCACCTAATACTGGATTACCTAAATTTCCTGATGCAAATGGAGGGAAGTAGAATGCATCTGCTTCTCCATCGGCAACTTCTTGACCTTTGTTAGGGAAGAAGCCCGTAATAAATGATGCTTGACGATGCATCATACAGCTTGGCGGAGATGTGAATAGTCCTTTTGGCGCATCACCGAATGAAGTTGTTGCAACTGACGATGCACCGCCAGCTACATAATCATCATTCTTAGAGAACTGACCAAATATATTCATTGCATTGATTACTTCTGGGCTATTAAATGGCAATTCGTTTGAAACCCATCTGTCGTAATTTTCAGCAGATGTCGTGCGAAGCATAATATCTTCCATCCAGTCAGTAGCTGTCCAGCCAGTCGCGTTTCCAGATTCGATACCAATACACCAAGGTGTATTTCCATCTACAACCATCTGGTCTGAGAGCGCTATGAGTTCTTCCATTGTTGATGGAACTTCATACCCGTTATCTTCAAACTGTTCTGGTGAATACCAAACCAATGATTTTAGATCCATTTTGTAGGCGAAACCGTAAAAATCTTCTTTTCCGTTTGAGTCTGTGTATGTACCAAGGTCTACCCAAGATGATCCAGCACCATAATTATCTGTCATCCAGTCTGCCATATCATTACCAAGCGGCACTAAATGACCTTCTTTTGCCATATCAGCTGCCAGTCCGGGCTGCGGGAAGATAGCAATGTTAGGTGCATTATTGGAACGTAAATCAGCAACAACCAACGCGGCAAAATCACGAGAACCAGAATATTGGACGGTTGCGCCAGTTGCTTGTTCAAAGCAACTTACTGTTGCTTCCAGCATTTCCTGGTCTGTTCCTAGCATAGAACCCTGCATGGTGATAACCTCACCAGGAAAGCTTCCCAAATCACCTAACTCAGATGGCGTATCGCAAACATCAGCAAATGCGGTGCTTGCAAGTAGAATCGATGCAAACCCAGCAACACCGATTGCTTTACTTGTGTAAGTCATTTATTTCCTCCTAAAAAATTTTGACCCGTATAAGGAATTGCTAACATCACATTCCAATCCCCTAGATGACCAAAACCTTAACCATATTTCAATTAAATGTACAAGAAACTTATCAGCATTATGCTTAACAGCGGATAAATGAAAACACATGTCTCTGATTTTAAATTAATAAAAAATAAAAAAAATTTTAAGTTACTTCTGAAAAAATATTTAAAAACAACAGGGTAGAATATAGTATTTGAATTTGGAAACTAAAGGACTTCATGCCCGTTTGCCAGCTCATAAATCTCAAACCAGCTTTGCCTATCCAACTTCACGTTACATGCCATTGAGAGTGATTTGATTCGTTCAAGTGAGTTCGTGCCCATTACTGGCATAATCTTGGCAGGGTGCGCGAGTAGCCATGCAACAGCGATGGCAGTTGGTGATGTATTATGACTATTTGCCATCCTGTCTAAAAGCGCAAATAATTCCTGATTGCTCTTATCAAACAGCCTGCCACCTGCAAGCGGCGACCAGGCCATGATTGGCAGTCTTTCTTTCTGCATAAACGCAACATCACCATTGGTAAAACACGCATTCGCTAACACGCTTATTTCTATTTGGTTGGTCACGAGTTTTTGATGCATATAGGACTGTAAAAGAGCGAAATCATGCGGTTTGAAATTTGAAACGCCGATATGTTTTGCCTTACCTGATTGAACCAAACTATCTAGGACAGCCCCTGTCTGTTCTGCATCCATCAAAGGGTCTGGGCGATGAATTAAAAGAAGGTCTATGTAATCAATATTCATGAGCTTGAGCGATTGTTCCACAGATTGGGTAATATGTTCTCTTGATGTATCGTAATATTTAACCCGAGCCCCGATATGCCTTCCAATAGGCGCAACGATGTCGCATTTAGTAACGATCTCTAATTTGTCACGATAACCTGATTGTCTCAGCGCAGTGCCAAACACCTCTTCAGCTTCATAGCCTCCATATATATCGGCCTGATCTATTGTTGTAATCTGTTGCTCAAGACAAGCCTCTATCTTCTGATTTACATAAGATGGGCTGGTATCGCTATCATCTGTTAGTCGCCACATACCATAAATAATTTGAGAGAGTGATACATCATCACTTAAGTTAATTCTATCCATGTTAAGTACGTTCTCCAGCTGCCAATGGTGTTAATGGCGGGGTATCTGGCACCCTGCCATAAATATGCGGCAAAGAGCAGGTTTCTAACTGTCCCATAATTTTTGAGCCAAAACTAACACATTCATCCATATGCGGATAGCCAGACAAAATAAACGCTCTTATACCCATTTTTCGATAGGATTCAAGTTCTGATAAAATCTGGTCGGTGGAGCCTACAAGAGCCGCCCCGCAACCAGAGCGTGCCCTGCCAACACCTGTCCAGAGATGGGGTTCTATATACCCAAATCCATCTGCTATCTCCCTGTTTTTTGCCTGATGAGCTACCCCTAGAGACGTGCTGTCTAAGGCGCGATCACGGATGCTACTGCCTTTGCCATCATCAAGCTTAGAGACAAGCTCTTCTGCGTATTCTCTTGCCTCTTGCTCGGTATCTCTTACGATAACATGAACGCGCAATCCATAATCTAATGTTCGGTTATGCTGTTCTGCCAGACTTGAAACGGCCTTCATTCTTTGGGCCAGAATTTCCTTTGTCTCTGGCCACATAAGATATACATCACAAAATTCAGCACATAATGCCAAAGCAGACGGCGAATACCCCCCAAAATATAATAAAGGTCCGCCATTCTGCTGATAGGGTTTTGCAGGATCTGCTGTTACATTTTCAAATTGATAAATTTCACCTTTGAAATTAATGACATCTTGTGTCCATGCTTGTTTTAAAATCTGCACAACTTCACGTGAGCGCTGATAGCGATAAGCGTTATCTTCAATTTGACCTGGAAAGTCAGACGAAATGATATTTACAGTAAGCCTGCCTTCCAGCATATGGTCTAATGTTGCAAGTGTTCTTGCCAACATAATCGGTTGCATTTCCCCACATCTAACAGCAGCAAGTAAATTTATTTTTGAGGTAATAGGAGCGCATCCAGCAACAAAAGATAGCGTATCTTGACCCACCTGATAGGAGGATGGGCATAATATATTGCGAAACCCCTGTTCCTCGGCGGTTTTGACAATTTGCGAGCAATGCTCCCAAGATGATTTCAACGATGCGTCTGGCACACCAAGATGGGCGTAATCATCTGAACATAAGGCCGAAAACCAAGACACTTCGACTGCTTCTGTTTCTTGTGAAGTAACTCGAACAATGGTCATTGTCTCTCCAAACTTAACAATTATGGTTATACTCTAATGTGCTATGTAGCATAGATGAGGCATTTTTAGCACCTCAATATGAGGCGATTTTGTAATGATGCTAATAACTGAATTCTTTCAAAAATATATAAGGTAATTTATAGGGTAATTAATCTAGTTACAAATCAAATATAAATCTGTAAAGATACTTTTTATCACTGATATAGAGTGCTAAAAATTGCCCCCTGAGAAAATATAAACTTAAAAATATAAGCCACAAAATGAAAGCCCGAAAATGAAAGAAAGTCTGTTTTAATGAGTGCTGGATTGAATTATGGGTTCGTTGGATGTGGCATGATGGGCCAAGAGCATATCAGAAACTTAAATCTGATGGATGGTAGCAACATTGCAGGTATCTTTGAGCCTGACGGGAATATGCGGCAAGATGCGGCGACCATTGCCCCCAATGCGAAATTTGTATCATCTATCCAAGAATTACTAGAAATTAAGTCTCTTGATTGCATCGTCATCGCTTCGCCTAATCACTGCCATTTAAGCCAATTTGAAGAGATATTCAAAATACGCCCATTGCCGTTGATGATTGAAAAACCTTTGTTCACTAATCCTGCGGATAATGCGCGTATTTCTTACCTTCTCAAACATTATCCAGAGCCTGTATGGGTTGCGATGGAATACCGATATATGCCACCTATTGCCTACCTGTTAGATAATATGGAAGCAGCCGCAGGTAATATCTCCATGGTATCTATCAAGGAACATCGCTTTCCATTTTTATCGAAAGTCAATAATTGGAACCGGTTCAATCAGAACTCAGGCGGAACATTTGTAGAGAAATGCTGTCATTTTTTTGATCTGATGAGGCTTATTACTAAAAGTGAAGCCAAACTGGTAATGGCTCTTGCAGGTCAGGCAGCCAACCACAAGGATGAAATCTATTATGGCAAGGTCCCTGATATCGATGATCATGGATATGTTTTGATCGAATTTGAAAATGGAATGAAGGGCATGTTAGAATTATGCATGTTCGCTGAGGGGTCGCGTTTTCAAGAGGAGATATCGGTTATAGGCGAATTTGGAAAAATTGAGGCATTGGTGCCTGGACCTGGCCGTTTTTGGCAACATCCGGTGCTACCTGCACCGCTACCACAAGTTATAATCTCTCCAAGATCCAGTGAGGGTTTGCGTATTATAGATCTGCCAGTTGATGAAGCTTTACTTTCAGCTGGCGACCATAATGGCGCTACCTTTTACCAACATATGCGTTTTGCGGAAGCCATTACCAACAAATCGAATGTTGATGTAACACTGCAAGATGGCTCGGCAGCCGTTAGAATAGCCTTTGCAGCACAACAAAGTGCCAGCGAGGGTCGCGCTATAAAATTATAGTTTTATTACTTA
>JADHOL010000019.1 GCA_016779005.1 Alphaproteobacteria bacterium | reverse complement strand
ATAAATTGGTATACAATAAGCATGGTTTGCGTGTCTGATGGTTAATATCAAAAGCTGATATTTTATATAATGAGATGCATAAATCGTTTTATAATTGATGGCCCCGTAGCTCATCAGGATAGAGCGCGAGATTCCTAATCCCGAGGTAACAGGTTCGAGTCCTGTCGGGGTCACCACAGAATGACACATTTTTATGGTGTTAGTTACACTGAATCTTTTAATTGGATTTTTTAGTAAAATATTTTTGCAAGAACCATAGTCAAACATAGTCAAAAAATTACTAATCTGAGTGCGGGTTAAAAACGTGCCTTTCATTAATTGTAAATTGTCCGATTATCTTCTGTCCTTTATCTGAAATAAGCCAGTCAATAAATAATTGGCCCTCTTTTGATTTCACCGAAGGGCATTTCTCTTTGCTAATAAGCATTATACCGTATGGGTTAAATAACCGCTTATCTCCCTCCATAATAATGCGAAAATCATGTTTGTTTGAGAATGAGTGCCAGCTTGCCCTATCAACCAGCGTATAGGCGCTCATACCAACAGCTGTATTGAGAGTAGTTCCCATGCCAGAGCCAGTTTCAAAATACCATTTCCCAGACCATGCTTCTGGGTTTAAGCGAGCGTCCCTCCAGATAGAAAGCTCTTTAGAATGGGTGCCAGAATTATCGCTGCGAGATGCAAATTTGGCGCCTGTCAGAGCTATTTTTTCAAACGCTAATGTAACATCTTGCAGTTCACTCAGTCCAGCTGGGTCGGTATTAGGACCAACAATCACAAAGTCATTATACATCACATCATAACGTTTTTCTGCGTAGCCATCGGCAACAAATTTCTGTTCATGCTCCGGACTATGGACAAGCAAAACATCCCCGTCACAATTACGGGCATTGTTTATTGCAGCCCCTGTTCCAACAGCAACAACATTTACGGTAACACCAGTTTCTGCTTGAAATTTTGGAAGAATATAATCATAGAAGCCAGAATTCTTAGTTGAAGTTGTGGACTGCACTAAAATGGCGTTGCCGGCCGCGTTAACTGGAGTTGTAAATAAGACCCAGAGGATACTGAAAGGCCAAAGGATACGAAAAGATATGAATATTAACTTCATTTGTATAGTGTCCAGTTTATTAAACCTGTCATAAGATAACAGACCAACCTAAAAACAATAGTGTAATGTGTTCTGTGATTATCCCAAATAGGTTCCATTTTCTAAATATTAAAATATACTCTCAGAGTTTCAAAAACACAGTTTATCAAATATGTCTGCAAAATTATCCCTCTTAATTACGGGCTGATATAAAAAGAGTGCTGAGTTGTAGGGAGTTTGATATTATTGATGAGCTATTTAAACAAGCGAGGTTAAATGTCTAAAAATTTGCTTGCAAATAATCAGGTAAATCTTGCCGGGATAGATCATATCCAAGCTGGCATTTTTGATTTAAACGGCATAATGCGCGGCAAAAGAGTGCCACCAACCTTCTATTCTAAAATAATGAATAAGGGGGTTCAACTCCCATTATCGGTTCAGAATATTGATATATATGGGCATGATATTGAAGCTAGTAAATTCGTTTTTGCAACAGGAGATAAGGACGGAACGGCAACTTTCCAAAATGCACCTCAACTCTTATTGAGACATTTATCAAAGCCTGTTCTGTTAATGCCATTGGGACTTACAGATGAAAATGGCGCGTTGTTTGAAGGGTGCCCTAGAGCTTTTCTTATAACAGTTATGAATAGAGCTCGTGCCGAAAATTTTGTTTTTAAATGTGGTGTTGAACTCGAATTCTGCCTTTTTTCGGATAAGGTATCCTCCCCTATTTTATCAGAGCCGCAATCACTATCATTGCTAGCTTTGGATTCAGTAGATGCGTTTTTAAAAGATATTCATTACATGACAGAGCAGCTTGATGTTCAAATTGAATCTGTATTATCTGAGGCAGGCATCGGCCAGATTGAAATTGTATTATCGCCTAGCTCAGATTTATGCCATTTAGCCGATGCAATTCTTGTTTTAAAACATAGCCTTACAGCATACACACAAGCGAAAGGCTTATCTGTTTCGTTTGCCGCAAAGCCTAAAAAAACCCTATCAGGGAATGGTCTGCATTGTCATATATCGATGGAAAATACTCGCTCAGAAAATCTATTTGCAAAAGATGAAGCCTACTTTAATGCCGCAATAGCAGCTACTCTCAAGCTATTAGAGCCAGCAACGGCTATTATGGCTCCGCTGCCAGCATCCTATGACAGATTGCAGGAAAATAGTCACGCACCGTTAAATATTGGGTGGGGGTTTGATAATCGCACAGTGGCGGTTCGAATCCCCAATGCCCCTCCTGAGGCAAGAAGATTAGAGCTTCGCGTGGCAGGGGCAGATAGCAATCCGTATTTGCTGTTTGCTATTTTGGTTGCCTCTATACTAGATGGAATTGACGAGATGCTGGTACCACCACCGCCTATCTCCGGCAACGGATATGAGGCTGATTTAAAGAGATTGCCGCGAGACCTTAAAACAGCTTTATCCATTTTTGAAAACTCAGAGCATATGCGCAGAATGATGCCACCAACCTTAAGAGAGATGTTTATTGCCACCAAAAAACAAGAAATCAGATTGGCAGTATCAGGAGAGTTTAATGACACACAATAATAACAGCCAATCACCTCCATTATCAGATCAGGCTTGGCGCAATGATAGGGCTGATAAAAGATTTTTTGAGCCCACCTATTCTGGCGCTACAAGTTTACTGAGATGCCCTTATTCAGTTGCGTTTGATACAGCAGATATCGTGGTTGCTGGCATACCGTTTGATAACGCAACAACCTATCGCCCTGGATGCAGATTAGGGCCCAGAGCAATAAGGGCTGCCTCTGTTCAATTGGCAGAATTACCGTCATTTCCGTTTGGCTTTGATCCATTTTCTAGGGTAGGCGTGATTGATTCTGGTGATTTCCTGCTAAACCCGCATAAGCCAGAGACGATTATTTCAGATATTTATGAGCAGGCTAAATCAATTATAAGTTCTGGGGCATCTTTGCTTTCAATGGGCGGCGATCACTTCATAAGTTATCCACTATTAAAAGCACATGCAGAGTTATATGGGCCTATCTCACTGCTTCAATTTGATGCGCATTGTGATACTTGGCCCTCTATGGGGGAGTTTGACCATGGCACGATGTTTCTTCGCGCTGTAGAAGAGGGGCTTATCGATACTCAAAGCTCTATTCAGGTGGGATTGCGAACCCATAATGAGCTAGAGGTCGGCATCAAGCAAATAACCTGCCCACAATTTCATGAAATGGGGACTAAGGCGGTTTTAGAAGAAATACTATCTCATCTTAAAGGACGGCCTGTTTATGTTAGCTTTGATATAGATGTTTTGGACCCAGCCTTTGCCCCAGGTACTGGAACACCCGTATCTGGCGGAATAGCAAGCTGGCAGGCATTAACGATTATGCGGGGTTTGGCGCCATTAAACATGGTTGGCTTTGATTTAGTCGAAGTCAGCCCACCATTTGATCATGCAGAAATTACCGCTATTGCCGCTGCTACAATTATACATGACTGGATTTGTGTGAAAGCCTTTCAAAAAGGCTAAATCTGAAAATAATCTTTCATTTTATACCAACCCATTCCAAGGGCTAGAATCGGCGTTCTAAGAGGCCCACCTGGAAAGGGCATGTGTGGGACTTTGATAAGCTGATTAAATCTCTTATTATTTCCAGTGGCTGCTTCACTTAGAATATGTGCAGCTACGCCAGAAAATGCAACGCCATGTCCAGAATAGCCTTGCACGTAAATTGCCGTGTCTGAAACTCTGCCAAAATCAGGTAATCTATTAACAGTAATACCTATTCTTCCTGACCATGCTTGCATAATTTTTTTGTGCATGAGATTAGGAAACACAGCCTTCATGCGGTTTTTCAGGTCTGCCTCAACATTAAGAGGGTCTGTATTAAGATAGCTTGCACGGCCACCAAAAATAAGCCTATTTTGCGTATCAATCCGAAAATAATTCAAAGCCGTATTTCCATCAGCAATCGCTGCTTTAGATGGAATTGTATCTTCTATTTCTGAGACGCTAAGTGGTTCAGTTGCCATAACAGATGATGTTACAGGCGCAATACGTCCTCGCAGCTTTTTTGGTGCAACAGAGCCTAGATACACATTACCACAAATGATAAGCTGTTCTGCTGAAATAATAAGACCATTTTCTGTGATTAATTTGTTTGTGTGTTTGGTTGTCTGGATAGAGGATATTGGGCTGTTAGTGTAAATATGAGCCCCTGCTTTTGTTGCTGCTTTGGCAAGCCCAATGAGATATTTTAGCGGATGTAAATGCCCGCTACCACTATCATAAAGCCCGCCAATATAAGCATCAGAGCATATATAGTTAAATAAAGAGGATTTATCAGGAAGGGCGGTTAGCTGAGAATATCCTCTTTGCTCAAAGCTCCTTTGATAGTCATCTAACTCGCGCATATGTCCTTTATGAATTGCTGTGTGCACATACCCCCATTGAACATCACAATCTATATTATATTTCTTAATTCTATCTTTAATAAGAGGGGGGCCTTCAATACCGGTTAGCCACATATCTTGCTGAAGTTTCGGGTCAATATATTTTGAAAGCTTCTCAAAACTCGCAGACCAGCCTTGACAAATCTGCCCCCCATTTCGCCCAGAACCGCCATCGCCAATACTGCCAGCTTCAAATAAGCAAACATTTAAGCCCTTCTCGCTAAGGGATAAGGCGGTTGAAACTCCGGTTAGGCCGCCCCCAATAATAGCAATATCGCATGTGATATCTGTGCTTAGCGCGCCACGAAAATCAGGAGGCGTAATATCAAGCTGATAAATTGATTTTGAAATATGACTAATTGACATTATGATATATCATGTAAGGTTACAATTTTTCTTAAAGTGTTATATTGGATACTGATTTAAAAGATAAATAGAGCAATTATAACATGTATTCTATTTAAGGCAGATAGAATTTTTATAAAATAGCTGAATACTATAAAGCTTGGAAAAGGATGGTGCCTTGTGCAAAATCAAATGGATCTTCAGCGTTTTGAAGAGCAACATCATTTACCCCCATTTTCTGATTTTAAAGCTCTAAAAAAAGAAGGCACACGCATAATCACCCACGCGCAAGGTCATATGATTTATGATAGTGATGGCCATGCGATTTTGGATGCTATGGCAGGTTTATGGTGCGTTAATGTCGGATATGGCAGAGATGAGCTGGTCAATGCCGCCACCGAACAAATGCATAAACTGCCCTATTATAATAGCTTTTTTAAGACCAGTAACGAGCCTGTGGCAAGGCTTTCGGCTAAACTGGCCTCTATTGCGCCAGAACATTTAAACCATGTAATCTACGCTAATTCAGGGTCTGAGGCGAATGATACTATTATTCGCTTAGTACGGCATTACTGGGCTTTAAAAGGGCATCCTGAAAAGCGTGTCATTATAGGCCGTGAATATGGGTATCATGGGTCTACTATTATGGCAGCTAGTATGGGCGGAATGAAAGCCATGCATGATCAATCAGCTCATGAGGCAGATTTCGAGCATATAAGACCGCCCTATGGATTTTTATATCAGGGAAATCAAACAGAATCCCAGTTTGCAGAAAGTTCTGCTAAATTATTAAAAGAAAAAATTCTAGAAGTTGGCGCTGATAAAGTCGCAGCCTTTATCGCAGAACCTGTGCAGGGTGCTGGCGGTGTTATTATCCCGCCAGATGGGTATTTCGAGCATATTCAAAAGATTTGCAATGAATTTGGGATATTATTTATTGCAGATGAAGTAATAACTGGATTTGGTAGAACTGGAAATTGGTTTGCTAGCCAAACAATGGATTTAAAGCCTGATGTCGTTACACTCGCCAAAGGCCTTACATCTGGATATATGCCAATGTCAGCTGTGCTGGTGAGTGATACAATCGCCGAATATTTGATTAATGAAGGGGGTGAGTTTTATCACGGATTTACCTATTCAGGTCATCCGGTATCCGCAGCTGTTGCACTTGCTAATCTTGAGCTTATTGAAACAGAAGGCCTGATAGAGCATGTGCGTGATATAACAGCACCTTATCTTGGAGACGCTATTAAACACCTTGATAGCCATCCACTTGTTGGTGAAACACGCAGCTTTGGATTGCTTGCTTGTATTGAGCTTGTACAGCATAAATCTGGGCCTGTATTGTTTGATCCTACTGGCGAGGTTGGAACGCTATGCCGCGATCATGCAATTAAAGGTGGATTAATGGTGCGCGCTGTACGCGATGGAATGATTTTATCGCCTCCATTAAGTTTTCAGACTAAAGATATAGATATAACAATTGAAAAATTAAAGCAGGCGCTAGATGCCACTTATGCTGAACTTAAAAAGTGAGCACATAACAGATGACCCAAAAATTAAAAGAATGGCTTTCAGAGCGAACTATTACAGAAGTTGAATGTCTAGTTCCTGATATCGCTGGTATTCCCAGAGGCAAGATTTTGCCTGCTGAAAAATACCATAAGGTGCTTCAAGGAAGTGGGCTTCGTCTGCCAGAATATGTATTTGGACAGACGGTCACAGGTGATTATCATGATTCTGTTGTATTAAATGCAGCTGTTGGGGATGTGGTTTTAAAACCTGACGAAAATGCCGCTTATTTGGTGCCGTGGTATTCTGAACCAACAGCGCAGATTATTCACGATGCTTATTATCTGGACGATACAGAAGTAACTGTTGCACCTCGGTCTGTCTTAAAGCGCGTAATCAGAGCATTTAACGATAAAGGGCTTTGTGCCATTGTTGCACCCGAGCTTGAGTTTTTTCTGGTGTCACAAAGCTCAGATCCAGACTATCCTTTAAAAACGCCTCCTGGAAGGTCGGGAAGAGCAGAGACTGGAAAGCAGGCTTATGGCATTGATGCTGTTAATGATTTTGATCCGTTTTTTGAAGATGTTTATGACCATTGTGAGGCTATGGGGCTTGATATTGACACGCTGGTACATGAGGGCGGTGCCGCACAGATGGAAATTAACTTCAATCATGGAGAAGCATTAACACTAGCTGACCAAGCTTTGATTTTTAAGCGCACGGTAAGACAAACGGCTCTAAACCATAACATCCATGCAACATTCATGGCAAAACCAATGCAATATCAGCCTGGCTCCTCCATGCATTTGCATTGTTCAGTTTGCAATCTGCAAGATGGTAGCAATATGTTCTCCAATTCTGCTGGTCAGGATACAGAAATGTTTCGGTATGCCCTTGGAGGATTACAGCGCTATCTTGCTGGTGGAATGGCATTGATGGCCCCTTATGTTAATAGCTATAGAAGATTTGTTACCACATATGATGCACCTGCAAACGTTGCGTGGGGCATTGATAACCGCACAGTTGGATTAAGAGTGCCTGCAGGTGACTATCGCAGCAGACGCATTGAGAATAGAATTCCAGGAGCTGATACCAACCCGTATCTGTCAATAGCACTGACATTTGCTTGTATTCTTCTTGGCATTGAAGAAAAAATCGAACCTGCAAAACCAATGGTTAAAGAGTCCGATAATTTGGTTACATTGCCCAGAAATCTTGACATGGCACTTGATAATCTGGATAAGGCAACAAAACTGAAGGACGTATTAGGGCTTGATTTTATATCTGTATTTAATGAAGTAAAACGTGCTGAGGCTGAAGCATTTTTAGAAGTTATCTCTCCGTGGGAGAGAGAATATTTACTGCTTAATGTGTGACCAATAATACAGGGATGAGATGTTTATTTATCAGCTGAATTACGAAGTTTTGCGCTGATATAATTGTTCTAACCGCTCGCTATATAGCTGATTTATTTGCTGGCGTTTTAGAGATCCAGAAGCTGTCAGACATTCATTTTCGATTGAAAATGGCTCATCACTTAATATAAAACTTCTAACTTTCTCAAGGCTACTTAGCCTTGCATTAGCTGTTTTGATTGCCTCTGATATTGTGTTAGCTATTTCAGTTTGATCATATTGTAATTTTTTTGCTAATAACTGGTTTGGCGTAATAACAGCTGTGATATAGGAATGCTGATTGCCATAAGCCATTGCTTGATCAATATCTGAGTGCGCTTCTAAAACAGTTTCAATTTTTACAGGAGAGATATTATCACCGCCTGAATTAATGATAATATCCTTTTTCCGTCCTGTTAGGCTGATATAGCCATCTGGATGGAACGTTCCAATATCCCCTGTTAATAGCCATCCATCACGCAATTTTTTCTTTGTAGCAACAGGGTCATTCCAATATCCCTTCATCACAAGATCGCCTCGAATACAAATTTCACCCAGTTTTGTAAGTTTAGCCTCAACACCAACCAGTAATTTGCCAACCGTCTCAATTTTTATTTTTTTGGGGGGATTAGCAGCGATTACTGGTGATGCTTCTGTTTGTCCATATCCTTGAAGAATGCGGACATTCAAAGCAAGAAAGAAATAACCGATATTTGGGTCTAATGCAGCTGCGCCTGACACAAATGCTTTTAGCCGTCCACCAAGTCGCGCATTAATATGGCGCCTTACCGTCAGGTTCAGATAGCTATTCTCGATTTTTTCCAGCAGGGTTAAGGGCTCCTTCTGCACGTTTTTACGTCCCAGATAAACAGCTCTATCCAGCATTTTACGATTAAGGATACCCTTATGCCGATAGGAGGCGTGAATTCTATCACGCAATATTTCATATAATCTTGGAACCGCTGTCATAATTGTTGGTTTGACCTCAATGATTGCTGAGCTCAGCGCTTCTGGTCGATGCAGTAAATAAATCTCTGCTCGAATATGTATCGGGAAGAATAAACCAACTGAATGTTCATAGGCATGGCTAAGCGGCAGCATAGATAAAAACACCTCACGTCCTAAAGATAAATCGCGCAACAAGCCCTCAGCGCCAGCAAGATTAGCCATGATTGAGCGATGGGTTAGCATCGCCCCCTTAGGTTTTTCATCACCATCCGAGCTGTAAATAATACAACACACATCATCTACAGACATTTCAGGGGACTGAAATTCACAATGGGCAATCGCCACTCTTCCTTCTTCTATTAATTCACCCCAACCCACAATTGCCAGATTAAGTGAGTGGTAGAGCAATTTACTGTTTTCCATTACAACCATTAAGTAACAATCTCTGGAATCCTGAGCTGCGGTCTCAGCCAGAGCCGTGAGTTCAGAATTAGAACAGATGATAGCCCGAGCGCCTGAATGAGATAAAAGATAGGTAATATCGGTCTGGGTATAGGTTGTGAATAGTGGAACAGAAATCGCACCGATAGACATAATGGCAAGGTCAGCTATAATCCATTCAAGCCTATTTTCAGATAGAATTGCTACTCTGGCACCTGCTGTGATACCGCGCTGTGCTAATGCGCTTGCAATAATCTCTACCTGATTGGCAACATCTCCCCAGCTATGGCTTACCCAGTCATATTCCTGTTTAGTCCAAATAAACGCATGGTTAGGCTGGCGTTTTGCGCGATTAAAAAACATCTCGCATAGGGTATCTTCTTTTGGACCTAGTCCTTGAATCTGGGGCATACGCGTCTATTTACTTAGAATGGGTTGCATGATAATTATGTCGGCTTGTGATAAAAATAGGCAAGGTAGAATATACATAATCTTATCCTGATATGGATATGATTTTTTAAAAAATAATAGTTTTTAAGAGCATCAACATTATCTGTTATATTCTATTTTTCCTAATTATATAAAAGGATTCTAGCGAATGGCAAATACATTGCCGGTTTGGTCACTAACCGATTTTTATGAAACTATAGACTCACAGCAAATCAGAACTGATTTAAAAAAATGGTCTGATGAGGCTGTTGCATTACAGCACGCATATGAGGGCAAAATTGCTTTATTGACAGCTGATGAGCTTGGTAATCTTATTACGCGTTTTGAGCAGATCATTAGCGCTATGGGTAAAATCTCCTCTCACGCAGACCTTACCTTTGCTGCAGATACCAGTAATCCTGATTATGCCCAGCATGCCCAAAATATGAGTGAAGCGATAAATGCGGTTCAGTCTAATCTTGTTTTTGTTGAACTTGAATTAGCATCCATGCCAGAAGAGCAGTATCTAGCAGTGTTAAAAGATGAGTCAGTAGCCTATTACCAATCATGGCTGAGATTGGTCAGATCGGCCGCTAGGTATAATCTTGAGCCAAGACTTGAGAAATTACTGGTTGAACAATCCCCCACAAATAGGCAGGCATGGACCAGATTATTTGATGAAACATTCTCAGAGCTTCGGTTTGATTTTAATGGCGAGAAGCTTACTGAGACCGAAATCCTTAATAAGTTATCTAAAGCGGACCCTGATATAAGAGCGAGGGCAGCTGCGTCATTATCAGAGGTTTTGAGTGATAATTTGCGCCTATTTACCCTGATTACAAATACCATTTCCAAGCAAAAAGATACAGAAGAGCGTTGGAGAGGCTATCAGGGCGTTATATCGTCACGAAATCTTGCAAATGATGTTGATGACCATGTTGTTGATACTTTGGTTGATACTGTCACGAAAAGAATGCCAGAGCTATCACATCGATATTATCAAATGAAAGCTCGATGGCTTGGGGGTGATACGATGGCATGGTGGGATAGAAACGCCCCTGTGTCAGGACGCGAGGGGCGCAAATTTAGCTGGCAGGAAGCATGCGAAATCGTTCAATCCTCTTTTGATAGCTTCGATCCTGAAATGGGGCAGCTGGCAAAGCAGTTTTTTGATAACCCTTGGATAGATGCAGAAATCAGAGATGGCAAAGCATCCGGTGCTTTCTCTCACCCTACTGTAACAACTATTCATCCCTATATTCTAATGAATTTTGAAGGTTACTCTCGTGATGTGATGACATTAGCACATGAAATGGGTCACGGTGTTCATCAGCTTCTTGCAGCGGAGCAGGGGGAGCTAATGTCTTCAACGCCGCTAACGCTTGCTGAAACGGCTTCTGTGTTCTCAGAAATGCTTACATTTAATGCTATTCTAAATGCAGAAAAATCCGAGCAGACTAAGCGCTTTATGTTAGCTGATAAAATTGAGGATATGCTGAATACGGTTGTTCGTCAGGTCGCATTCCATAATTTTGAAAATTTAGTGCACACCCATCGCCGGGACGGTGAATTAAGTTCAGAGCAGATATCACAATTTTGGGTGGAAACACAAAAACAAGCTCTTGGACCCTCAATTCGTATAGATGATAGTTTTAAGCCTATTTGGGCATATGTTCCCCATTTTGTGCATTCGCCTTTTTATGTTTATGCATATGCATTTGGAGATTGCCTTGTAAATGCGCTTTGGCAGGTATACCAAGATGGCTCAGACCCAGAATTTAACACGCATTATAAAACGCTATTGAGAAGCGGCGGTACAGTTAGATTTGATAGTGCCTTAGCACCTTTCTCATTGAACCCATCTGCACCAGAATTCTGGAATAAGGGTCTTGATATGATCTCCTCCATGATAGATCAGGTAGAGGATTTACAATAATGGCAGATAGTGAAGAGCGCTCTAGTATCGGTGGCAGATTGCGCAGATACGCCCAAGTAACAAGCACTATGTCTGGTCTTGCAGCAAGGCTGGCAGGAGAGCGATATTTAGGGATTGAGCTAGACCGAGGCAAGCATGCAAACCAACTTCGTGAGGCCTTGGGAAGTCTGAAAGGCCCGTTAATGAAGGTCGCCCAGATTTTATCAACTATCCCAGATGCACTTCCAAAAGAATATGCAGAAGAACTAGCAGCCTTGCAAGCAGATGCGCCGTCTATGGGTTGGTTGTTTGTTAAAAGACGCATGCGCTCCGAGCTCGGAGACGGGTGGGAGGATAAATTTGAGAGCTTTGATAAAAAGGCCTGTTCGGCAGCTTCACTAGGGCAGGTACATCAAGCAAGGTACAACAATGAAAAAGTAGCTGTAAAACTACAATACCCAGATATGGATTCTGCTATTAACGCAGATTTAAACCAGCTGAAACTTGTTTTTTCCTTATATGAGCGTATTGATTCTGCCATATCAACCAAAGATATCCATTCAGAATTATCAGATAGATTGAAAGAGGAGCTAGATTATCACAGGGAAGCCTTGAATATGCTGCTATATCGTTTGATGCTTGCAGGTGAAAATGAGGTTGTGCTTCCAGAACCAATTAAAGAGCTATCAACCTCTCGAATCTTGACCATGCGCTGGGTTGAGGGTCAAAAGCTAATGAAATATCTCGAAGCAGAGCCATCACAAGAAGATAGAAATAAAGTTGCGGTTAATATGTTTCGCACTTGGTATGTTCCTTTTTATTATTATGGTGTTATTCATGGCGATCCGCATTTGGGAAATTATTCCATAGGCGAAAATTTAAAGATAAACCTAATGGATTTTGGCTCTATTCGAGTGTTTAGGCCAGAATTTGTAGGCGGCGTTATAGATTTATATAGAGCGCTAAGAGATGGCGATAATGAACTAGCGGTGCATGCTTATTCACAATGGGGATTTGATGGTCTTGATAAAGAGGCTATTGAGATTCTTAACATATGGGCAGGCTTTATTTATGGCCCATTATTAGAGGATAGGATTAGGCCAATTCAGGAGTTGAGAGGCGGCAATTATGGGCGCGAGCTTGCGGGTAAGGTTCATGAGGAGTTGAAACGAATAGGCGGCATCAAACCGCCACGTGAATTTGTTTTAATGGATAGAGCTGCGGTTGGTCTGGGGTCTGTTTTTATGCATCTAAAAGCAGAGGTGAATTGGCATCAACTCTTTCATGGCATGATAGATGATTTCACTTTAGAGGCACTACAAACACGCCAAAAGAACGCGATAAGACAGGTAGGTCTTCCTGAGACTCTTCTCGGCGTTTAGCGAAATAAAAAGTCGCTAATCTGAGGTTATTATGAGGTTATTTGCGCAAGAAGCTGATCAAGAGATGCTTTTGCATCGCCATATAGCATGCGAGAATTATCTTTGAAGAAAAGAGGATTTTCAATACCTGAATAACCGCGTCCTTGTCCTCGCTTAGATATAATAACCTGACCTGCTTTCCATACCTCTAACACAGGCATGCCAGCAATTGGACTATTGGGATCATCTTGTGCGGCTGGATTAACAATATCATTTGCACCAAGAATTATAACCATATCTGTATCTGAAAAATCATTATTAATCTCGTCCATTTCCAGAACAATATCGTAAGGCACTTTGGCTTCTGCGAGTAACACATTCATATGGCCTGGTAATCTGCCTGCAACCGGGTGAATGGCAAAGCGAACATTTTTACCTTTATCTCGCAGACGTCGTGTAATCTCTGAGACAGCGCCTTGTGCTTGTGCAACTGCCATTCCGTATCCAGGCACAATAATAATGCTTTGTGCATCCATCAGATCGCTTGCAACACTGGATACATCTGTTGCTATCATCTCACCTTCAACTTCTTGAGCGACACCCGTACTAGTACCCCAGCCACCCAAAATCACAGAGATAAAACTACGATTCATCGCTTTGCACATGATATAAGACAGAATAGCGCCTGATGCGCCTACCAATGCGCCTGTAACAATCAGCAAATCATTACCAAGCAAGAACCCAGTCGCAGCAGCAGCCCATCCAGAATAGGAATTTAACATTGATACAACAACCGGCATATCAGCCCCGCCGATTGCCATTACAAGATGCGCACCAAATAAAAATGCTATCGCCGTCATAAGGTATAAAGTCCAAGGCCCTGCATGGTCTAAAAATAAAGTGCCAAGCCATAAACACGCTAACACAGCGGCTAGATTTAACCAGTTTCTTGCCGGTAGAAGCAATGCTTTTCCATCTATGGAGCCAGATAACTTACCATAGGCAATAACAGAACCTGTTGCAGTAACAGCGCCAATAAATACGCCAACGAAAACTTCAACATCATGAATAATAAGCTCTGCTCCGATAAGGCCAGAGGGCGGGTCAATATGTGAGTTTATACCAATAAAAACAGCCGCTAATCCAACAAAGGTGTGAAGCGCGGCTACGAGTTGGGGCATGCCTGTCATTTCAACACGCTGTGCGACTATCACGCCAATAATACTTCCTATTAATATCATTGGAATTATCCAGATGAATCCAGACACTTGCGGCCCAAATACGGTTCCAAACACAGCCAAGGCCATACCAACAATACCAAACCATACAGCTCGTTTTGCTTTTTCCTGATTTGAAAGGCCGCCAAGTGATAATATGAATAACACACTAGCGGCTATATAAATGGCAGTTACAATATTAGAACTAAGCATAGGTTGAACCTTTTAACTTTTTTGGAACATAGCAAGCATACGTCTTGTTACCATAAATCCACCGACAATATTGATGGTAGCAATTAGAACTGAAATACTTGCAAGTAAAGTGACGATAAAACTACTAGAGCCGATTTGTAACAAGGCTCCTAGAATAATGATGCCTGAAATTGCGTTAGTTACAGCCATTAATGGGGTATGCAAGGCATGACTGACATTCCAAATTACCTGAAAGCCCACAAAACAAGACAGCGCAAAAACAATGAAATGTTGCATAAAGCTAGCAGGCGCAAAGCTGCCTATTAGGAGCATAAATAATCCGCCAAAAACGAGAAGCCCAATTTGTTGCTGCCCTGACTTTCGAATAGCTGCTTGCTCAAGCGCTGCTTTTTCTGCTGCGGTTAGCTCAACGGGGGCTGGCGTTGCAGACTGCTTGCCAATAGCAGCAACTTTTGGCGCTGGGGGCGGGAACATTAAATCACCATTATGGCTAACTAACGCCCCGCGGATAACATCATCTTCAAGATTAATAAAAATATTTCCGTCATTTTCAGGTGTTAAATCATCTAGCATATGGCGAATATTGGTTGCATATAACGTAGAGCTTTGAGCAGACATTCGACTGGGAAAATCCGTATATCCAATTATGGTGACACCATTTTCTGTGTTTATCACTTTATTTGGTTTGGTCAGGTCACAATTACCGCCTTGCTCAGCTGCAAGGTCAACGACCACTGAACCAGACTTCATCAATCCGACCATTTCAGCAGGCCATAATTTGGGGGCTGGTCTTCCTGGAATGAGTGCCGTTGTTATTACAATATCAATCTCAGGGGCTTGTTCGCGAAATAAGGCCATTTCTTTTTCGATGAATTCAGGCGAGGCCGGCTTTGCGTATCCACCTTCACCTGAGCCATCTTCATCAAATTCAAGCATTAGAAATTCAGCGCTCATGGATTCGATTTGTTCCGCAACTTCAGGACGCACATCAAAGGCGCGCACAATTGCACCAAGGGACTGTGCCGTTCCAATGGCAGCAAGGCCAGCAACGCCGGCACCGATAACAAGAACCTTCGCAGGGGGCACTTTACCAGCAGCTGTAATCTGCCCTGTAAAAAATCGCCCAAAATGATTGCCAGCTTCAATAACAGCTCGGTAACCAGCAATATTTGCCATTGAAGAAAGCGCATCCATTTTTTGTGCGCGGCTAATTCGAGGCACCATATCCATCGCAATCTGATTACTACCAGATGATACAACACGGTCTAATAATTCTTTATTTTGAGCAGGCCAGAAAAAACTTACGATCGTTTTGCCTGGTTTTAGATGGGCTTCTTCAGCTTGGCTAACAGCTTGCACTTTTATAATAATGTCAGATTGTTTCCAAAGGCTTGCCGCTGTTTTAACAATTTTTACACCTGCGGCCTTATAGGTGGCATCCGAGAAACCAGCCTCAATGCCGGCACCTGCCTCAAGGACACATTCAAATCCTAATTTTTGTAATTGACCAGCGCTATCAGGCGTCATTGCGACGCGTTTTTCACCAGCTTGCAGTTCTTTTGGAGCACCAATAATCATAATTCTAAGACCCGTTCCAATCTTTAACTAATCCCAACACCTATTAACAAACTAGTCATTTAGTAAATAATCCAGAGGTTCTTTTAAGCATGTTCACTATATACGTTAACAATTAAGATTAAGAACCCTGAAATTTTGTTTCCTAAGATATGTTTTCCTAAGATATGTTTTAATGTGTAACAGCAACACTCGTTTCAATCAAAACCAAAAACAAAACCGCCTCAAATGTTGGGAGACGGTTTTTTCATTCACACTACAATGAGGAGACTAGTAGCCTTCACGTTCCATGCGCTTGCGCATTAATTTACGAACGCGGCGAGTCGATTCTGCAGCTTCTCTGGCGCGACGCTCAGATGGCTTTTCGAAATTACGTCGATTCTTCATCTCACGAAACATACCTTCACGTTGCATTTTTTTCTTTAGCACTCTAAGTGCCTGATCTACATTATTTTCTCTTACAGCGACATACACAGATTAATATCCTCATTTGTATATATATTGAAAAGGTATTTTGGAAGCCAAAAGATATCATATTTTTAATATATTTGCAAACATTGTCTTTTGTTTGTGATTCACCCTATATAGAGCAAAAGATAGGATTAAACGGAATATTGGAATCGCCATGATAGACTCTAGCAGAACTGAAAATCAGGAACGTATCAATTTAACACGTGCTTGTATGATGCATGTACCATTTGATGGCTGGAGTAAGCAGAGTTTAGAGCTGGCCGCTAAGGATTGTGGGATAGATGAGGGTGAACTCTCTCGCATTCTACCCCGGGGTGTTGAAGAAGCAGTAGAAATATATGCACATCTCGCAGATGAAGATATGGTACTGGCATTTGAAGAAGCAGTATCTGAATCACAAACTGCTCCGCAAGGGATGACAGCAAAGATAAGGCTGTTGATCCTCGTGCGTTTGGAGCAGGCATTACCACATAAGGAAGTTGTCAGAAAAACCTTGCAATATTTGCGTAAACCAAGCCGTGCAAAACTTAGTCAATCACTTTTATATAATACAATTGATCGGATTTGGCGGGTTGCAGGCGATGATTCGACCGATTTTAGTTTTTATACAAAGCGGGGATTGCTAGGGGCAGTATATAGCGCAACATTACTATATTTTCTGGCAGATAATTCAGGATCCATGGATAATAGCTCTGCCTTCCTTGATAGACGATTAAAAGAAATATCTGTTATCCCGAAATTATCAAAGCCTTTAAAAAAGCAATCTGAATTTGTGGCAACCGCTATTGGCAAAACATTTTCTTCAATCGCCAAAAACATCTCTCAGAAAATGGCTAAACGTGGATACTAACCGCCCGTTTTAAATTTTACTTTTCAGCTTTATTATACTAATGTGCAGGGTCGCTAAGAATGATAAAAACCTGTTAGCACCATCATAAAAAATGATGTTGAAAAAAAGGGATAGCTCGAATGCCCATCAGGGTTCCAGATAATTTACCAGCTTTAGATGACTTGGAAGCAGAAGGCGTTGATTTGATAGCATCAGGTCAAGCCACCAAGCAGGATATCCGCCCTTTAAGATTGCTTATGCTGAATTTGATGCCAACAAAAAAAGCGACAGAAATTCAGTTCGCAAGATTGTTCGGCTGCTCGCCTTTGCAAGTTGAGCTTATCTTAATGACAACTGAGAGTTATACCCCTCGCAATACAGAACCAGCTTATCTGAGACGGTTTTATAGGCGTTTAAGTGATGTTGAGGATGAGTATTTTGATGCGCTTATCGTAACAGGCGCACCCATTGAGACAAAACCATTTGAAGAGGTGAGTTACTGGAATGAGCTGGTAGATATTCTGAACTGGTCAAAAACCCATTGCTTCAGGCGTCTTGGTATTTGTTGGGGGGCGCAGGCGCTTTTATATCATTTTCATAATCTTCCTAAATACCAGATGGATACTAAATTCTTTGGCATTTACAATCATTCGATAACATCAAATTCTGGAACATCTGATTCTGGAACATCTGATTCTGGAACGTCAAATTCTGGCAGGTCTTATTCTGGTCGTCTGATGCACGGATTTACAACAACATTTCCAATGCCGGTATCCCGTTTTACGATGAACAAAAAACAGGATATTCTAGACCGAGGCTTGGATATACTGGCAGAGAGTGACGAAATCGGAGTGGGCATGGTTCGCGATAAATCAACCGGAGATTTGTTCGTTCTAAATCATCTGGAATATGATGCCGAAACCCTAAAAGCAGAATATGTTCGTGATAAACAAGAGGGCCTTGATACACCGATCCCTAAAAACTATTTCCCAGAAGATAAACCAGAACTAGCACCACAAAATTATTGGCGACCATTTGCCTATTTATTATGTGCAAACTGGCTAAATGATTTATATCAAGATACTATGTTTGATTTAACACAGCTTCAAGATGATAAACATTTATAGAAGTGTAGATTTGTTTTGGGCATATTGGCGTTCGATCAGATCTATCTAAACCTTTATTCAAAATAGGTAATGTGACCCATTTTTCGGTCTATCTTCGGATCTGCCTTGCCATAATCATGCACATAACTATTCGCATTCGAATATCCGCTGTGTAGTTCAGATACCGACTGACCAAGAATATTTTTCATATGCCATTTTCTACTGGTTTTTACCTCACCAAATGGAAGACCAGAGACACTTCGAACCAATTGATGAAACTGGCTGGTTTTGCACCCCTCTATTGTCCAATGATAAGAGTTATGAGGTCTTGGCGCAATTTCATTAAAAATAAGGGTATTGTCCTCTGTTAAAAATAATTCCATCGCCATCAGGCCAACAACACCAAGATGGTGTGCCATTATCTCAACGTAATGACATCCTGCATCTAGTACATTTTGCGGCAGAATTGCAGGTGCAGAAGAGTGAACAAGGATACCATTTTCATGATGGTTGAGGGTCGGCGGGAAAATCACGGTCTCACCGTTCGTATTTCTGGCAATTAGGAAACTAATTTCTTTTTTGAAATTAACAAAGGATTCTAAAATCGCAAGGTCGGTATTGAGTTTCTGCCAAAGCTGTTCTGGGCTATCACCGCTTTTGGTGCGGATTTGACCTTTTCCATCATATCCCAATTTTGCAGTTTTAAGGATAGCATTTTCATTAGATGTATTTAGGGCAGATGTATTCAAGGCATCCGATAAATCAGATACAGAGCTTATTTTCCAATAGGGCGCTGTTGGTATACCAAGTAATTTGGCTGTTTCTTTCTCAATTAATCTATTTTGAGCGGTTGCGAGCGCTTTTACCCCGGGGCTTTTTAGAATATGGTCAGGTGCGATCTCAAGAGCGCTTATAGGCACATTCTCAAACTCACATGTTACAGCATCCACAATAGCGTAAAAATTATTGAGCGCATTCTGGTCGCTATATTCAGCCTCAGTTAATGTATTACATATCTCTCCTGCCGGGGCGTTATTTGCATCTGGCGCAAACACATGGCAAGAAATACCATAATCCGCAGCTGCCTGAATGGTCATCCTGCCTAACTGGCCGCTACCAAGAATGCCAAGTGTAAAATCTGCCATCATTTACTCGGATATAAAGCAACTTTATCACTTTGCTGTAGGCGCCAGCTGGCAAGTGTATCTCGTATGGATTTATGCTCAAGCGAGAGAATTTCGGCTGCAAATAGAGCCGCATTTTTTGCCCCAGCAGTGCCAATTGCAAATGTGGCTACTGGAACGCCCGCAGGCATCTGAACAATTGATAACAGAGAATCCATTCCGTTCAACGCTTTGGTTTCAACAGGAACGCCTAACACTGGTATATGTGTATAAGCTGCAACCATTCCTGGAAGATGCGCTGCTCCTCCTGCACCTGCTATAATAACTTTTATGCCATTCGATGCGGCTGATTTTGCAAATTCAGCCATTCTATCTGGCGTGCGGTGTGCAGAAATAATTTTTGTTTCATGAGCTATGCCAAGCTCTTCTAACAGAGAAGACGCCTCTATCATAACCGACCAATCTGACTGGCTCCCCATGATAATCGAGATTTCCGGTGTGTCTTTATTCATCATTATTACTCGCTAAACGGAAATGTACTAATATCTAAAAAAAGAGCTAATACAAACCTTAACCTCAATTCCTAATTAATTCACCCATATAATTCATTTAGATAATGCATTTAGGCAATTATATCAGGCACGATTAACGCCTTTAATTTAATTATCTCGTCTTTTAATCCCAATTTTCTTTTTTTTAATCGTTGCAATTGAAGCTGGTCGAACACCTGATTTTTAACCATTGAATCAATTACATCATCCAAATCGCGATGTTCTGATAAAAGAGCTTCCAATTTTTTGCGTATATAATCAGCTTGTATGTCTTGCATTGCTTTTCAGCTTTTTCTGCATAAGGTCTATAGCGCAGTGTAATATAGTGTTTCTTGCTTTCATAAAAAGCGTCGCAGGTATGTGTAGCGCTATTGCACAGCTAATGCCCCTATGGGATTTCAGATAACCGTTCGACTTGTTCTTCGCTTGCTTTTGGCTTTCCACCTGCTTTTTCAATAGCTGCATTTAAATCAGACTGTGTGCAAAGTCCAAGCATCGCAGGATGCTTTGCTGTAATATTGGTTATGTTCCAATGTGTGCGTTCTCTGATTTTCTTTATGGTTTCTTTTGTAGTACCAATAAGTTTTCCAATTTGAGCATCAGATATCTCTGGATGATGTTTTACAACCCATGCAATTGCATCTGGTTTATCTCCGCGCCTTGCTACAGGAACATATCGAGGACCTTTGGTGCGAGCGGTTGGTTGCGGCAGATTAGACTGGCTTTGTACGAGTTTTTCGGTTGTATTCTGCTCACATCTGCTGATTTCATCTTTGCTGAGTTGCCCGTTTACTACGGGGTCATAGCCTTGAATACCAATGGCGACTTCACCATCTGCAATTGCTTGAACTTCCAGAACGTGAAGGTCACAAAAATCACCAATCTGTTCAAAGCTTAAACCAGTATTGTCTATAAGCCAAACAGCTGTTGCTTTGGGCATGAGCAATTGTGTCATTAAAATTTCTTTCTATATCCAAGTTGATAATCTGAGTTAAACCCTATTTTGCAAAAAATAGTGTATTCTCAAACTTATATAGAGATGATTACTATTTTTTTAAAGCTTCTGTTTTATCTACCACATCGCATAGCTTTTTTTAAGCGTAAAGCGGTCATTTATGAATAGATAAACAAGATATAATCTAATATTACGAATCTTGTTATAGCAGAGGTTTTAATGGAAAAACAGAGGCGAATTTTTATCACTGGCGCGATTCTGGGTATTCGGTAGGTACTTTGCAGAACATTTTGCTAAAAAAGAGGCTGGCTTAAATATCACAGCCTTGATCTGTTATACTGATAGCGGTTGGACTGCGTAACAGCATATTAGCGTTTTTATCAGGATGTATCGCCAAAAACATCACTTCCATACCAGCTAGGCAGCTCTAATTTAACGGGTTGCGTGTTTGATACAAATTCAATCTGGTTATTAATATTGGATTTGAGCGCATCTAATCTCAGCATTGCTAGTGCTAAATAGCGTCCATCACCTAACGGGACAGAACTATGACACAAGCCAACCTCTCTATCATCCTGAAAGATAGGCGTGTCTTTATAAAGCGGTGCGGCGCAAGAAACTGGAACAAGCATTTTTTTAACCAGCCCGCGATATTTTGTTCTTGCCGTTACTTCCTGTCCGATATAACAGCCTTTCTGGAAGTCTACAGCTTGGAATAAATCTAGGCTGGCCTCAAGCATAAGAGTGCGATTAGGGGTTAAGTCAATTTCGCCAGATGGAACCATATTAGCGATACGAAGTGACTCCCATCTTGCTAAATCAACCTCTTTCCAGCTCTGGTTTTGTACATTAATGTTCGTTTCTTTGCTGATGATATGTAATCCAAGTTCAGGCCGTCTGGAATCTTCAAATACCAACTGATTGTCATTCAAATTATCTTTGATCTGAGTTATCTGTGTTGCTAAGAAGGCGCTGCCATCTTGATGATAAAGGTGAGCAGAATGCCAGTTTTCTATGATATCAATCGTAATTGCCTTGCGGAGCCGATACATCGCAATGCGTTTTTTCAGGTCGATAATTTGAGTGCTGGCTACTTCAATCCAATAACAATCAGACCGCACTCGATAGATAAGCATGTCATGAAGAATGCGCCCTTGTGGCGAAAGAAGACACGACATCTGCATTCTCCCAGCAGGTAGCAAGCCTAATTCTGCAGTTAGAATATCATTCAAAAATGTGTCAGCTTCTTCTCCTGATACCTCAAGCGCAGTTCTGTCATGTTTATAAGAATGGAGAATTATTGACATGTATAAATAGGCTCAAACATCGATTTTGCGTTAGGGTTTTTTATCATTTTTCTAACCTTATGTGAATATAATCAATAAAGTAGATTTATATTGATATTATTATTCACGTACCAATACATTAAAATTCACAATAGCGGCTATAACGGGGTATGCGCTGATAATTATAAGTACCAGCATTAGCCCTGCTAATCCAAACCCTTTATCAATCATCACGCCAAGTAAAATAGGCGAAATAGCGCTTGATGCGACTGTGACTGGCTGTGTTGCGGCTCTTATTTCCCCAAGCCATTTTGTTCCATATTTTTCCGCAAGCAATGCATTGGTGTTACTGGTTATCATGCCTGATGCAAGCCCAAAAAATGAAAAGAACAGAATGAGTGCTAAGTTTGCCTGACCAAGCCCAAGGCATATTAATCCTATTAGCAAGGCAGAATGCCCGATAAAACTCGATTTCCGAGCAGATACCCAATCTATTAAAAAGCCTGATAAAAATGCCCCGATAATAGCGGTTATTGCATAAAAAGCATAATATTTAGACCAATGAAATAGAGTCACTAATTTCGCATCTGCAAGGAAAATCTGATGAAATAATATGCCTGTTATCGTAAATGACGGCGCCGCAATTAGCGGCAGTATAACCACCCAAAATTCTACATTTTTCAGCAAATCTTTGCGTTTAAATTCCTTGGTTTTAGGACTAATATTTTGGGTAACTTTTGGGGTATTATTAGACCCGCTACGGTTCTTTTCTTGAAAAGTGGTTTTTTGTGTCAGACGTGACAAAAACGGAGTTATCGAAAGAAGGAATATAACAGGAATAATAAGCCAAACTTGCCGCCAGCCTATCCCTGCTATCATCAAAACAATTATGGGTGGACCAATAGATTCGGCTATGTTTATCCCTATTCCGGTAATGGCTAAAGCGCGTCCTCTAGCGGCCTTGTAGCGTCTGGCTATGGCGACGCTATAGACATGTGTCATCATTCCTTGCCCCAATAATCGAAGCAAATAAATGCCGCCAATAAGCGTTAGAATACCTGATATGAAAGAGAAAAACAGGGCCGAAATAGCCAGCGCAATTATGGTGATAAGGCTTAACCGAAAAACAGTTAATTTATCTGCTAATTTGCCGAGCCAGAATAATGTTACCGCGCTAACCATGGTAGCAATCGCATAATAACCGCCAAATTCACCATGACTCAAAGATAATTCAGTTCGGATTTCAAGCGAGAATAACGAAATAAAGAATGTCTGACCAATCGAAGACCAGAATGACATCAAGGCTCCGTAGGTTAAAAATCGCCATTCTAGCTTTAATAATTCAGCAGTGGGTATTTGTGCAGCGCTGCGTTCCGGCATCTGAAATTAGTTCTCTTGAAATCCGAAGTGCAGATTTGCTTCGTACAATAAGTTTAAAGTATATTTGAGGATATCATGAGACGACTATCAGCCTGTTTTTCTGTTCTGTCACTTATTTTTTTTATAAGTTTTCTTTCAGCGTGCTCACAGCAAAAATTAACAGATTTTGACAAGACCCAGCCTGAATTCTCGTTAATAGATTTCTTTGAAGGTGATAGTCTGGCCTACGGTATTTTCGAAGATAGGTTTGGCACCCTGCAACGCCGGTTCAAGGTCAATATTTCAGGTCAGAAAACACAGGAAGAAATAGCAGGTAAAAGCATTAGTAAAATAATTTTAACAGAAGATTTTCTATATGAGGATGGTGAGCAGCAGCAACGAATATGGACTATCAGCAAAGATGTCTTGGATGATGGCGTTGAATATTATAGAGGAAGCGCAGGCGATGTTATCGGTACCGCAGAAGGGGGGGCTTCAGGGAGTGCATTTTTCTGGCAATATGATGTGGATCTAAACATTTCTGAGAATAATCTACGTGTGAAATTTAGTGATTGGATTTATCAAATGGATGATTATATCGCCATCAACAAAGCAACGGTTAGTAAGTTTGGAATTGAAATTGGGGTTGTAACAATTGTATTTGTAAGAGGGGCTCCTGCAAGCCTCATAGGACCATTTAATTTATCTGAATGGTAACCAGAGGGATAAAACCTGCGGGTGGAATCTAGGACAAAAACCAGAGCTGTTTTTTTAAACAGCGTCTACATCACGCGTTTGCCAATATTCCTCGCCATAATCATGTAATATTTCACTGCCTGCTTTTATGTTGCTCATGGCCTTGAAAACCACAAACCGATTATCGTTTTGATCAATTTCCCATTCGCAATTACCAGGGGTTCCATGATTAAAAAGCATGCCTGCTCCCATCATTACCAAATAGTCTGTGCTGCAATCAGGGCTAGTAAAAAGATAATCATTTAGTCTGTTATCGTCTTTTAAATCGTCATCATCAATGACGATATATGCGCATCTTTCGATGATTTCACCCTTTTTAATATCCATTTTTGCAAAAACACCAAGTCCGTGCTTGCTGGAATCTTTGATCTGAAATTTGTGCATAATGAATCAGCGCGAGTTTGCTTCTTTAATAGATGGTGCTGCTGAATGGATTTGAACCATCGACCTCACCCTTACCAAGGGTGTGCTCTACCTACTGAGCTACAGCAGCGTTGGGGCGGTTTTTACCTGAATGAAGGTGGGTTTGCAAGTTACTTTGAATAAAACCAGCTGGTTCTGAGAATAGTTTTTTTACGATAATAGCTTAAAACGTAATTTCACAAGCCATCTCATCTTGGATCCAAATAGTTTTTTGGAGTAAAAACTGCCTGCGGCATATTTTATGGCTTCCCCATAGGAGGGGTATGGGAAATTTAATCTTGCCAATGCGCTTAATTTTAATTTTTGTGTGATGGCGAATGTACAGGTTTGTATTAACTCTCCTGCATGTGGCGCAAAAATTGTTGCGCCGATAAGACGACCATTTTTTTTGGCAATAAGGTGAACCAGCCCAACTACATTTCCGTCTGTTGCAGACCTGTCATTTGTCTCAAAATTCTGATTAAGGCAAATAATATTATGTTTTCCAAATTTTTGCTCAGCGGCATATTTGGAATAGCCTACATATGATAGCTCTGGCTCAACGTAAATCGTATAAGGAATATTATTAGGATTTATTCTTGCGGGCACTTTTAGAAGTATATTTTGAATAGCAATAGATGCATGCGCGGATGCCATATTTGTGTGCCTGTTTTTCGTTGCAACATCCCCAATTGCATATATGCGCTTATTATCTGTTCTCAGATGCTGATTTGTTTTTATCAGCCCGTTTTGTGTTGTGACACCTGCCTTCTCAAATTCGAGATTGGGTGTTGTGAGCATCCTGCCAGTTGCAATTAGAAGATGAGTTCCGTTAATTACGTGCTGGTTTGTGTGAACCGTTATTCTATCCCCTTTTGCAGTGAGTTTGTCTGGGACATTCTGCTCGTAAAGGGCCACCCCCTCCATCTTAAGAAGCTGGCAAATAGATGCTTTAAACGCTTCATCTTGATTATGCAGAATAGAATTTGCCTCGATTATGCTGACCTTCGAGCCAAGCCTTGTGAAGGCTTGCGCTAATTCAACGCCAATAGCACCGCCCCCTAAGATAATAAGATGCTCGGGTAATTCTGTTAGAGAAAATATAGTCTCGTTTGTTAAATAGGGTATATCTGAAATACCTTGGATAGAAGGGATAAACGGCCTGGTACCTGTTGCTATGACCGCATATCGAAAATTGACGGTTACAGTGTCTGAGCTAATGTGACGCCTGCCCGTAAATCTTGCACGTTCTTGAAACACGCGAACACCAAGCTCTTCAAACCGTTCTTTGGAATCATGTGGTGCAATTTTAGCAATGACATTTAATATATCTTGCTTAATTTCATCAAAATTTATATCTGGCCTCGTCGATGTTAATATGCGTTTCTTGCGACCATTGCTTGCTTGAAAGGCAGTTTTGGCATTTGCAATTAATGTCTTAGATGGAATACAGCCATAATTCAGGCAATCGCCTCCCATCTTTCCAGACTCAAATAATACAGTGTTCGCGCCCATCTGCGCCGCACCTGCCGCCATGGACAAACCAGCCGCGCCGCCGCCAATGATGCAAATATCTGTATTTATTTCTTTCATAATCTAAACATCTTCTATGCGAGTTCTACCACGTAGTGAGCGATATATGCCTGTTGCTAATATGAGCAACCCTAATCCAAAAAGAGGTATCCAAATTCGGCTATCCACAATCGTCATCATTTCGGGCCATTCTCCTTTTGATAATAAGGTATCAATTGTTTGCCCTAACCAAACATATAAAATAGTGCCAGGCATAATACCAAGAAATGTTGCAAGGAAATAGCTCTTCAAGGTGATGGTTGTAAATGCAGGCACTATATTTACTATCCAGAATGGGGCAATTGGAAATAAGCGCAAGCCAAGCAGGAGTAAAAAAGTATTTTGCTTAAAATCAGCTCTGATAAGAAATCGATGAGAGGCGGTGCGATTATATAACCAATCTGATAAAATCGTTCTGGCAGCTAAAAATACAAGGCTAGCCCCAATACTGGCTGCAAATAATATAATGAGAAGTGCCTTCCATCCAAATAAAGCAGAACCCAAAATGGTAAATAATGACGCGAGTGGGAGCGAGAAGGTAACTACTAAAAGATAAGATAAAAAGTAAAATATATAGGAGCTTATGGGGTTTTGAAGGATGATAAGCCTTAATTCTTCATATCTTGATAAGGCGTCCCGGTAATCAATATAGCGTCCGCCCCCATTTAAAAAGAACAATAATATGCCTAGAAAAAATATACCTAATAGTAACCATGAGCGATATTTGAGTATAAATTTTGTTATCATGACATGCATATAATTAAACCGAAATGCTGTTATTTTAAAAAATCAAAGGCCAGTCGCTAGAAAAGGGTGTCTGTCTAAGCAGCCATAGTTTTGACATAGTAACATGGTTTAGATTTTCACATGTTTAAACTTATATCGTTTTCGCAATAAAACAGGCTAGAGATCAAAAAAATTAAAGTACGCTTTTGCAACAACAAACAGTTCAGGGTGTTGTTATGACTGTTTCTTCTGCTTGCGGGGGATTGAAAAAACGACTTTTTGCTTCTAAGAGTGATAGTAATTTTTGAATGGGATATTATATGGCAAAATCTACATCAAATTCTTCATCAAGCTCTTCATTAAATTCGGGCACGGTAAATTCTGATAAGCAGGAGCGATTAGCAAAGGCATTACGAGCTAATTTGCTGAAGCGAAAATCTCAGTCAAGGAGCAGATCAGAATTGGGAAAAGACAGCCAAAAGGAAAAACAAGATGGATAAGCTTGTAATTGACGGTGGTCAAAAATTATCTGGGTCAATTAAAATTAGCGGCGCAAAAAATGCAGCGCTTCCTTTGCTTGCTTCTGGCCTTATGTGTTCTGGCACCCTGCAGCTCAGTAATGTTCCTGAACTTGCGGATACGGTTTCTATGATAGAATTAATGGAAAATTTGGGTGTGCAGATTGCGCGAACGGACACTCAAATTAATATATCTGGGGAGGCAAAAACTCTTGAGGCCCCATATGAACAGGTACGCAAAATGCGCGCCTCCATATTGGTGCTAGGGCCTTTATTAGCAAGATATGGTAGTGTTAAAGTTTCCTTGCCAGGGGGGTGTGCAATCGGCACGCGGCCTGTGGATTTGCACATTTGGGCGATGCAGCAATTAGGGGCTATTGTTGAACTTTCAGATGGATATATCAAGGCGCGATGCAAAAATGGTCTTGTAGGAAATAAGATTGTGTTTCCAGTCGTGTCCGTTGGGGCTACAGAAAACACTATGATGGCAGCCAGTCTTGCCAAGGGTAGAACCCAAATCATTAATGCTGCAAGAGAACCAGAAATTATAGATCTTGGAAATTGTCTAAATGCGATGGGCGCAAAAATCACCGGCCATGGCACTGATACTATCATCATAGAGGGTGTGGACACATTATCAGATGCTAGTCACCGTGTAATTGCAGACAGAATTGAAGCTGGGACATTTGCCATTGCAGCAGCAGTGACGCAAGGTGATATAACGCTAAGGGACATAAATCCTGTTTATTTAAATGCATTATTTGCTGTTCTAGAGCAAACAGGTGCAACCATTCAAATAGGGGAAGACTGGGCGCGCATTTCATCTAATGCACGTGCGACGTCAGTAGATATAGCAACACAGCCATATCCCGGATTTCCAACAGATCTACAAGCTCAATATATGTGTTTGATGGCAACAGCAGATGGCAGCTCAAAAATCACAGAGACAATTTTTGAAAACCGATTTATGCATGTTCCAGAATTAATGAGGATGAGTGCAGATATCCAGATCGATGGCAGAAGCTGTATTGTTCATGGCAAGCCTGATTTGAAACCTGCGCCCGTTATGGCAACTGACCTGCGTGCCTCGGTTTGTCTGGTTCTAGCGGCACTTGCAACCGCTGGTACAACTACGATTAGCCGAATTTATCATTTAGACAGGGGCTACGCAAATCTGGAAGAAAAATTAAATAATTGTGGCGCACGGATTCAAAGACAGGCCGAGTGATAAATGTCAGATAAATCTATTCATAATATAAATAAGCAACTTCAAAAATATGCTGATAGCGCTATCTCGCTTCGATGCAAGCAGCCTCAGGATTTGGAGGTTGTCTCAAGCTTGTTGCAGGATGCCTTGATTGGCAATGCAGATTTGCGTTTTGAGAAATCTAAAAATAGTTTTTTATTCGTCGCTAATCGTTTTTGCTGGGAAGCGGCAACACAGATATCAGAGGATAAAAATTATTACCGCGTGTTATCAGGTGTTAATATTCAGAATGTAACTTCTGTAAAGCATCAAAATTTAACCCATTATAATGAGGAAAATTCAGCATTATTTTACAATTTACTCACAATTGAGTATGACAGTGACAACAATGAAGTAACGTTGGTATTCTCGCAAAATGTAAGCGTGAAATTAACTGTTTCCGAATTAGATATTTTTATACGAGATATAGCAGAGCCACATCCAACAACACAAATCCCAAATCATTTTGCTTAAGCAAATGGGGATAAATGAAACTAGTTTACGATTTATCAGATGAATAGTCAGAATAATACCAAACTTATATTAGCCCTTCCTAAGGGAAGAATTCTGGAGCAGGCAATACCAATCTTGAAACGTGCCGGTATCGAGCCTGAGCCTGCTTTTTTTGAATCATCAGACAGACGATTGCAATTCTCTTCTAATCATTCGAATATTGATATTATTCGGGTTAGAAGCTTTGATGTTGCAACTTTTCTTGCCTATGGTGCAGCGCATCTGGCGATTGCTGGCTCTGATGTATTGCAAGAATTTAATCACCCAGAGATTTATGCGCCTATTGACCTTGGGATTGGTAAATGCCGGCTGGTAGTTGCTGCTCAGGAAGATACGGTTTCTGTATCGGACCAACGCCAATGGTCGCATCTTCGTGTGGCCACAAAATACCCAGTGACGACACGCCGCTATTTTGCTGAAAAAGGGGTGCAGGTTGATTGTATTAAATTAAATGGGGCAATGGAAATAGCACCAAATTTGGGACTATGTAGAAGAATTGTTGATTTAGTTGAAACTGGGTCTACCCTTACTGCTAATGGATTGGTTGAGATTGCTGAAATTATGACTGTATCATCCCGATTTGCGGTTAATAGAGCTGCATGGAAAATGAACCCGGAAATAATAGGTGGCTGGATTACTAAAATTAGAGAAGCAGCACATAATAGGGTGCAACCAGAATTTAATGATTGAGTGAAGATGGTGAATAAATGAACGAGTTGCCATCAGATGACGGGGCAAACGGGGATAAAAATAAGAATATAATCGCTCAGTTACATGTTGAGTTAGACCCCAACAAGCGCATTACAGCAGAGCAGCAACATGAGCATTCTGTTGCGATCTATGATATTCTCGACGAAAATTATTTTTCCTTGCAAGAACATGAAGGGCCTTATTGCTTGCATTTGCGCACAGATTCGCGCCACATTCATTTTGATGTTAGAAATGAAAGTGAGCAGCCATTAACAGGGTTTGTGATGGCGTTAGGCCCGTTTAGAAGAATAATCAGGGATTATTTTGAAGTTTGTGAGACATATTATGATGCTATCAGAACCAAATCTCCCTCACAGATTCAGACGATTGATATGGGAAGACGTGCCTTGCATAACGAAGGAGCTGAGCTACTCATTGGTCGATTGCAGAAATATATCAATACTGACCAAGCGACTTCAAGGCGAATGTTTACGCTCATATGCGTAATGATAGCACGGAAATAAGGCTCCAAAAAAATGCAAAAACCAGCAAAGCAGATATTATTTTCCTGCACATTAAATGCGATACGTTCCGTTATGGCAGAAGGGTTTTTTAACCGAATTGCGCCTGAAGGATGGCATGCGGGATCTTGCGGTGTTATTGCAGGGCCTACAGATGGATTTACCTTTGCTGTTATGGAAGAAGCGGGCATCGCGCTTGACGTAAATAGGCAATCAAAATTATTCACAGATTATAATGTAGATGAGATAGATTATGCTGTGTCTCTTTCGGTAGAGGCTCAATTTCATCTTGATTCATGGGTGATGGATATTCCTCACGAACATTGGAGCGTAAAAGAGCCATTTTCTGCCGATGAAAATAGGGAAGTGCAATTAGCGCATTATCGCCTTATTCGTGATGAAATAAGCACACATATAGGCGAACTTGTTACTCGAATAACCGATAATACTTGACATTCTGACGTTAATCCTCATTTTGTGTAAACGATAACCAATAGGGATAGGTGAATGGCGAAAGAAGGCGTAATTGAATTTTCTGGAACGGTTGCAGAATTGCTTCCGAACGCGATGTTTCGCGTTAAATTAGATAATGAACATGAGGTGCTTGCTCATACTAGTGGCAAGATGCGAAAAAACCGGATCCGTGTTCTAGCAGGCGATAGGGTGAATGTTGAAATGACCCCCTATGATCTGACCAAAGGTAGAATTACTTTTAGATTCAAATAAAGTGGTGTGATGGCTCTCGAGCGCGAGCAGGTGAGGCAGCCGATACAGATATGAGCCTTAGAACAAATATAATGGCGAGTGATATGTTGATTTTGGCGTCTGCTTCTCCAAGACGCGCGCAATTATTGGAACAAATCGGTGTAAAGCCGTTTAGCATTAGCGCTGCCAATATAGATGAGACACCGCTAAAGGCAGAAAAACCATCCGAATATGCAAAGCGTATGGCTTATGAAAAAGCTCAAGCAATCGCACATTCCCACAAAGACAAATATGTACTAGCAGCTGATACCGTTGTTGCAACTGGCAGAACAATTTTGCCGAAAGCGGAAACACTAGATGATGTGCGCAAATCAATAACCCATCTTGGAGGCAGAAACCACCGGGTATATGGGGGGATTTGCTTGATACTCCCTGACGGCTTGATACGGCACAGATTAGTTGAAACCAGAGTTTTTATGCGCCGGTTATCTGAGGGCGAGCTATCTGCCTATTGCGCGAGTTCTGACTGGAAGGGAAAAGCAGGTGGTTATGCAATTCAGGGAAATGCAGCACAATATATAAAGAAAATCTCTGGCTCCTATTCAAACGTTGTTGGGCTTGATTTATATATTACAGCGCAACTCCTAAAAGGAGCTGGCCTAAGCCTTGAATAAATAAATGGATAAATCTTTATCTGCTTCTCCCCAACAGAACATATTCGCTGATGATGAGCATAATCCTAGTAAAATAGCGATTTTGGAAAATGGCAATCTAGTTGAATTTCTAACCATATTAAAGCCTGAAATTCCTGAAATAGGCTCTGTTCATATTGCCAGAATATATCAGGTTTTCAGGCAGCATAAACTTGCAACAGCGATGCTTGAGGATGGCACACAGATAAGTGTTCGGCTCTCGAGCGAAAAACTGCATCCTGGTGCATTAGCACTGGTAACCATAACATCAGAGCCATGGGCTTTAAAACCAGCAAGGGCAATTTTGGGAGCGCAACTCGCAGGAAAATATGTAATTTTGCTTCCTGGGCAAGCTGAAACAGTTCGATTAGGCAGAACTATAATAGCTACGCAACCATCTGAAATAGCGCTTGCAGATGAAATCCAAAAAGTAATACCAGACCGTTTTGGCATTATCCTAAGACGTCAGGCAATAAATACAGAACAGTTTTTAATAAAAAATGAGATTGAGATACTTGCCCGTGATTGGCAGGAAAAAGCAGAATTGCCAGCAAATCTGAATAATGTCGCAACACCGAAAAAACTATATCAAGGACTTCCCTTGATTAAATTGGCTCGCATTATTGCCCCAACTGCAAGCAAGAGAATAGGCAGGGATAATGTTGAATGGCAGGCAGTTTTTGATCAGCTGGAAAAAGCGTGTGAGAGTAAATTTACAACAGAAAAAGGCGTTGTAATTTGGTTTCAGTCCACTAAGGGGCTCACGGCTATTGATATTGATTCTGCGGGCTCAAAAACGGGTGCGTCTGAATTATCAGCACATATAGCAGAAGTCATTATGAAGCAAATCAGGCTTCGGTATATTTCTGGTGCTGTTTTTATTGATATGCCGCGTCTTGCAAAAACAGACCGAAAAAAATTCCATCGATTTTGCCAAGATTATGCCTTGGCGGATATTCGTCATCCTGATATTTATGGTTTTGGCCCTGCAGGGCTAGTTGAGATGACCATAAGGCATACATATATGCCGCTGATTGACAGAATAAACGCAATGTCATCCGCAATTTAATAGAGGTTTTTTATATGAGCGCAAAAATCACATCTCTTCATCCACAAAAACCAAAGGCTACTGATTGTCCTCTATGCGGCGAGAAAGTAACGCCTCCCCATACGCCATTTTGCTCGAGAAGATGTTCTCAACTCGATTTAGGTAACTGGCTAAATGAGGCATATGTTATTCCAGCACATGAAGCTGATGAAGATGCAGATCTTCAGACCCTTATAGCTCAGGCAGACAAAGATACCCCATTAAGCTAATGGTATATTAGCTATAAAAATTGGTCCTGTTTTTGGTTTCCGACTAGACAATGGATTATGCGATGATTATAACACTGTACTACTTTACTTTATGAATTAGTTTTGCCCTTAGATTGCCCAGGTAGCTCAGTTGGTAGAGCAGCGGACTGAAAATCCGCGTGTCGGTGGTTCGAATCCGCCCCTGGGCACCACTTTCCCAGTTTCGAGGTCGGCGGACGGACGTGCAAGTGACTGTTTCCAAACGATTAACGTTCTGGAACAGGAGTTTGTTCTGTCATGGTGTGGGTAAGGTCTCCGGTATACTTTTACAAAAGAAATGAAACTTTTTACTTCTCAAGGTCAGTGCCATCTGACCTTCGGCATCGCTTCAACAAGAAGAAAATCGAAGTGTCTTTGCGCACAAAGTCAGAGGTAAAAGCGGCTAAGTCTGCCGCTGCATTGTCTGAAAGGCTGGAACGATACTGGGACAGTCTAAGAATGGAGATGGTCTACTCAAAGGAACTGGGATTAACAACACTGCCGCCAAGTCAGCAAGCTTCTCATGATGTGTTTACGATGTCTGATGCGCTTGCTCTTTATCATCGCCTCAAGGGTAAGGGTAAAACCAAGTTGTTCTTTGAAGCATCGGAGCGCAGCATTCGCTACCTTAGTGAGTGTCTGGGTCACGACAACCTTACCGCATTAGAAATTTCTGACGCAGGCCGCTTCAGGGATTATCTATTTAGTAAGGGGATGTCCTCTTCTTCAGTAAAACGCGTATTCTCATCTGTCAGGCCAGTGGTCAATATTGCCATTAAAGAGCATGGTCTGGCTGCCAGTAATGTGTTTAGTGGCACATTTATACCGAACGATGAAGTCAAGAATCAGCGGCTCCCAATACCTGATGATGTCCTTGCTGTGGTGCAAGAAGAGTGCAGGCATTTAGATGATGAACCAAGATGGTTGATAGCTCTTATATCGGATACAGGTATGAGACTGGCAGAGGCAGCTGGCCTGTTGTCTGAAGATATAAGGTTGGACGCAGAGATACCTCACATCAACCTGTGCAAACATGCATGGCGAACTTTGAAGACCTCGTCTAGTCAACGAAAGATACCATTGGTAGGGAGTTCACTGTGGGCAGCGGAGAAAATAGTACAACAAGGGCATCAATTTGCCTTCCCTAAATACTGCAACGAGCAAAAGTGTAGCTCCAACTCTGCTAGTGCTGCCCTCAACAAGTGGCTTAAGCCAAGAGTGCCATATAACTGTGTTATCCATTCATTTCGACACTCTCTGAGAGATAGGCTAAGGGCCGTTGAATGTCCTGCCGATATTATAGATGCCATTGGTGGTTGGACTACAGAGGGAGTTGGCCATTCATATGGTACTGGGCATAACGTAAAGGTGATGCATAACTGGCTTAGAAAGACCGAGTTAGAGTCCAATAATTAAGGTCAGAAACTTTTACACATCCACTCAACGAGAATGCCGCCGGCAGTATTTTTCTCTGCTGTTCTCCATTTTGCAAGACC
>JADHOL010000040.1 GCA_016779005.1 Alphaproteobacteria bacterium | reverse complement strand
GGCGGCTTTATGACTGCTAGAGGCACTGCTAACCTGTTAACCAGAGTGACTGCAATTCTGGCTGCTGCATTCTTTGTAACGTCAATAGGGTTGGCGATATTGGCAGGGAATGGTCGTCAAGCACCCTCCATCGTGGATGAGGTTATTCAGTCTGCCCCAGTTATTTCAGAAACACCGACAGTTCCAACCGAGCAATAATAATGAGTGTATATAAGAGTCTCATGCGCATTAATCAAAGATTAAGAGAGCGCAGATGACCCGTTATATTTTTATTACTGGCGGTGTTGTCTCATCCCTTGGAAAGGGTCTAGCCTCTGCTGTTCTGGGCTCATTATTACAGCTGAGAGGGTATAAGGTGAGACTTCGAAAGCTTGACCCTTATTTAAATGTTGACCCTGGCACGATGTCGCCTACCCAACATGGGGAGGTGTTTGTTACAGATGATGGTGCAGAAACAGATTTAGACCTCGGACATTATGAGAGATTTACAGGAGTTACTACCAAAAAAACAGATAATGTGACTACTGGCCGGATTTATTCAGATGTTTTGGCAAGAGAGCGCAGGGGAGACTATCTAGGCGCCACCATACAAGTAATTCCGCATGTAACAGACGCTATTAAAGAGTTTGTGAGTAATGATATCACAGATGAAGATTTTGTTTTATGTGAAATCGGAGGTACGGTCGGCGATATTGAATCACTGCCTTTCCTGGAGGCAATAAGACAATTGCGAAATGAGCTTGGAAGTGATGGCTCTTGTATTGTTCATGTAACCTTACTTCCCTACATTCATGCCGCAGGGGAGCTTAAAACAAAACCGACCCAGCATTCTGTCAAAGAATTACAGTCTGTAGGCCTGCAACCAGACATTCTTTTATGCCGAACAGAGCAACCAGTACCCGCAGAGCAAAAAAACAAAATTGGTCAATTTTGCAATGTAGATGGTGATGATGTGATTATCGCAGAGGATGCGAGCAGTATTTATTATGTTCCTCTGGCTTATAATGAGCAGGGGTTTGATACACAAATCTGTCGTCATTTTAAATTAGATGATACAAAGCCGGACCTGAATAGATGGATATCTATTGCCCATGATTATGAAAATCCTGAGGGCGAGATAACCATTGCTATTGTTGGTAAATATACCTCTCTCCAGGATAGCTATAAGTCTCTTGGTGAAGCGATTACGCATGGCGGTATTGCGAATAAATTGCGGGTTAACGTGGAATGGATAGACTCCGAATTATTTGAAACCGATAATGAGGATATTCTTGCTCATTATTTGGCTGATGTATCTGGCTTGCTGGTCCCAGGGGGATTTGGCAAGCGAGGCTCTGAGGGTAAAATAAATGCAATCCGCTATGCAAGACAAAGACATATCCCGTTTTTAGGGATTTGCTTTGGAATGCAAATGGCTGTTTTGGAATCTGCTAGAACGCTTGGAAATCTGCCTAATGCAAATTCTAGTGAATTTGGAGATGGGGGTGCGTTATTAGTAGGTTTGATGACGGAATGGATTGCAGGGAATTCAGTTGAACAAAGAACAGATTTAGATGATATGGGAGGCACAATGCGCCTTGGGGCTTATCAATGCCTTATCAAAGAGGAAAGTCTGGCACATAGAATTTATGGGTCTGACGAAATCTCAGAGCGCCATCGTCATCGCTATGAAGTTAATATTAACTATGAGAGAATACTGGCAGAGGCTGGCTTGCATATTTCTGGATTATCGCCCGATGGAAGGCTTCCAGAAATTGTAGAGCGAGATGATCATCCCTTTTTTATAGCAGTGCAATTTCATCCTGAGTTAAAGTCAAAACCGTTTCAGCCGCATCCGTTATTCACTCAGTTTGTGTCCGCTGCCGGAAAACATTCAAGATTGGTATAGCAAATTAATGTCTGTAAATCCTGATATTCATCGCGTTGATGTGGGCAGTTTTAAAATAGGGTCTGGATTGCCGTTGGCGCTTATCGCTGGTCCTTGTCAAATTGAAGGGCGTGACCATGCATTGTTTCATGCTGAGGCTCTCTTAAATGCTGCTCAAATTGCGGGTATGAATTTTATATATAAATCCTCGTTTGACAAAGCCAATCGAACATCTGCTAATTCTGCCAGAGGCGTTGGTATTGAAGAAGGTTTACGAATTTTAGAAGACGTAAAACAGCAATTTGGCTGCCCCGTACTTACAGATGTTCATACATCTGAGCAATGTGAAGTTGCATCGAAAATTGTTGATATACTTCAAATACCGGCTTTTTTATGCAGGCAAACAGATTTGCTGATATCTGCTGGAAAATCAGGAGCTGTTGTAAATATAAAAAAAGGCCAGTTTTTAGCCCCTTGGGATATGGAGCATGTTGCTGCTAAAGTCGCATCGACGGATAATCATAAAATTTTAGTAACAGAACGTGGTACAAGCTTTGGATATAATACACTGGTATCTGATATGCGCTCTCTGCCTCAAATGGCAACATTTGGGTATCCTGTTATATTTGATGCCACGCATTCGGTGCAGCAACCAGGCGGGCTTGGCGGGACATCTGGTGGCCAGCGAGAATTCGTGCCGTTATTAGCGCGTGCAGCCGTTGCAGCAGGTGTAAGCGGTGTTTTTGTGGAAAGCCATCAAGACCCAGATAATGCGCCATCTGATGGGCCGAACATGATACCGCTCGATGAAATGCAATCTCTTTTAACCCAGTTAAGTGCCATACATAATTTATGTCATATGAGTAAGTAACGTCGTCGAAGTTAGTATATAATTCGAATAAAAGGGTGCTTTTTTTAAGCATCCAAAAATAAATAATTAGCAAAGAGGATAGCTATGTCAGCCATTATTGATATTCAAGCAAGACAAATTTTAGACTCACGCGGTAATCCAACAATTGAAGTAGATGTGATTCTGGAGAATGGTTCTGTTGGAAGAGCTGCAGTGCCATCTGGTGCGTCTACAGGAGCCTATGAGGCTGTAGAGTTAAGAGATAATGATAAAAGCTCTTATAATGGAAAAGGCGTATTAAAGGCAGTCCATGCGGTAAATCATGAGATTTTTGACTCGCTATCTGGTACTGACGCGCTTGACCAACGCAGCATCGATACAGATTTGATTGAGCTTGATGGGACTGAAAACAAATCACGCTTAGGCGCAAATGCAATTTTAGGGGTAAGCCTTGCGGTTTCTCGTGCTGCGGCTGATAGCGTAGAATTGCCGCTTTGGCAGTATTTGGGCGGGGTAAATGCGCATCTTCTGCCAACGCCTATGATGAATATTTTAAATGGCGGCGCCCATGCTGATAATAAATTAGATGTTCAAGAATTTATGATCATGCCTATTGGTGCAAATCGCTTTTCCGATGGTCTTCAGATGGGGGCTGAGATTTTTCACGCTCTTAAATCGGGATTGATGCAGAAAGGACTTGCAACATCAGTGGGTGATGAGGGTGGTTTTGCGCCTGCTTTAAATAGCACGGGTGAGGCTTTGGAATTCGTAAGCAAGGCCATTAAGACGGCAGGCTATTCAATTGGAGAGGATATTGTAATTGCGCTAGATGCGGCTGCATCTGAATTTTATAAAGATGGCAAATATCATCTTGCGGGAGAAGGAAAATCACTAACCACCAAAGAGATGAATAAAATGTGGGCTGATTTGACAGCTAACCATCCAATAATATCCATTGAAGATCCGTTGGATGAGGATGATTGGAGCGGGTTTGCTGAATTAACATCTGTTGTGGGGGATAAGGTGCAGATTGTGGGCGATGATTTATTCGTTACAAATCCAAAAAGGCTTGCACGTGGTATAACTGAAAAATCAGCTAATGCGATTTTAATAAAAGTGAATCAGATAGGAACATTAACAGAGACGATGAATGCTATTTCTCTGGCTCAAAAATCTGGATTTGGGGTGATAATCTCCCACCGGTCTGGTGAAACTGAAGATAATTTTATTGCAGATTTGGCAGTGGCAACAAATGCAGGTCAAATAAAAACCGGCTCGCTGTCACGTTCAGACAGGCTGGCAAAATATAATCAGCTATTACGAATTGAAGATGCGCTAGGATTAACATCCGAATATGCGGGCAAGGCGATACTGCGCTAGGTCCCAAAAGGCAAATTGTAGGCTTTAAAAACCCCATTGCTTGAGCGCATATGACAATAATGCTTGAACTCAAATTATTAGAAGGGTGAAATTTGTGACCGACACACAGTCAGCATATATTCCTCTAGAGAAGCAAGAGAGGGAAATGGTTCAAATTTAGCTCTATACAGAATATCTTGATGAATACAGCGATCTCTTTATCAGCGCCCTAAAGTTTGAACTAATTGAGAGAAAATCTGGATGGCGACAACTAAGACACCCAGCCTACTTTGATATTATGTTATTTTGTCCTGCAAAGAACCAATCTGGCGATAGTCATTCGGTACTTCCAGTAGCAGATGAGGGTGGAAGGGGTATTGAGATTGTTATTTGCGTTCGAGCGTTGACAGGCATACGAGATAAAATCATATTCCGAGGATTTGAATGCTCAGAAACACGATATCCCGACTGGGGTAGTGCTGAGTTTTTTTTCAAACTAAAAGAAGGTTATCTCATACGTGTAAAACAACCGCGTGAGTTCAGATCTTAATAGACCATCTAATTTTAATTTAATGGATGTTTCTTATGCCGCCGCTTATAGAAATGAATAGAGTTTTGGTTGACATAGAATGTTGAATTTGATTCACTTCGTTATATCAGGCGGTTAAAGTCATAGGGTGCTAGAAATGAGAACGCATAAGATGCTAAATAGGCCATTGACGTATTTTGGAAGCTTTATGCTTCTTGGAACCTTAATAGCCTTTTTTGGGTTTCATTCTCTTACTGGTGAGCGTGGCCTGTTAATGCGTGATAATTTGGATAGAGAAATTGCCGCCGCACAAGAACATCTACAATTACTGAAAAAAGAAAATACTCAGCTGGAATCTCGAATTTCGCTAATGAGAAGTCATATAGTTGATAAAGATATATTAGAAGAAATGGCGCGAAGTGAGCTTGGTCTTTTTGCAGATAATGACATTCTAATCTTACCTAATATTGATTAATTCATAAGTAGCTGTAATTTTGCTTATGAGATTACTTAACGAAAATTAGGTTTAAATCTTAAAAATACAATAAAAACAATAAGATAAATTAGTTGCAAAAATCTCAATTTTGCAACACACTTTAGACTATTATCAAGCAGGTTTTGTCCTAGCAATTTGATAGCGAAATTTATGTATTAAAAAATACGGAAACAGCAGGAGTTACAATATCGTGCCACGTAAACCCAATCAAACGCGTGTTAAAAATCCTAGCAAGTCTGGCAGACCGCCAAAGTCTGCCCGAAATCTTGTCAATCAGAAGCCAGACAGAAACACGCTCCTATCGATGCATCGTGATATGTTGTTGATTAGGCGTTTTGAAGAAAAAGCAGGACAGCTTTATGGCATGGGTAAAATTGGTGGTTTCTGTCATTTATATATTGGACAGGAAGCTGTTGTTGTTGGATTGCAGTCGGCAAATGAGGATAAAGACAGCGTGGTAACATCCTACCGCGATCATGGTCATATGCTTGCATGTGGCATGGAACCTTCCGGGGTTATGTCTGAGCTTACGGGCAGGGCAGCAGGATATTCAAAAGGCAAAGGCGGCTCGATGCATATGTTCAGCCGTGAGAAGAATTTTTACGGCGGTCATGGAATTGTGGCCGCACAAGTGCCAATAGGTGCAGGGCTTGGCTTTGCCCATAAATATAAGGATGATGGCGGCGTTGCTATGACGTATCTTGGTGATGGTGCTGCCAATCAAGGCCAAGTTTATGAGACATTCAATATGGCATCCTTGTGGAAGCTCCCTGTTATCTTTGTCATTGAAAATAATCAATATGCAATGGGAACATCAACCCCAAGATCCACCGCAGGTACCGCATTATATGAGCGTGGTTCTGCTTATGGAATTGTCGGTAAGCAGGTTGATGGTATGGATGTGTTGGCTGTGCGAGAGGCTGGTATTGAGGCAATAGAGTATGCACGCTCTGGCAAGGGTCCGTATATTTTAGAAATGAAAACATATCGCTATCGGGGTCATTCAATGTCAGATCCTGCAAAATACAGAACGCGCGAGGAGGTAGATGCTATGCGAAAACAGCATGATCCTATCGATCATTTGCGTGATTTACTACTTCGAGAAGGTATCGAGGAAGCAGAATTAAAACTTCAGGATACAGAAGTTAAAAAAATCATATCAGAAGCGACAGATATCGCATTGGAGTCTCCTGAACCATCACCAGATGAGCTTTATACCGATATATTAGTTGAAGTTGCTGAATAACAGCTTCGTTAATCAAAGGTTTGATTTGTTGCACAGATTATGCCGCAGAAAGAAGAATTTTAAGGGTTTAACCTATGTCGAATGAAATAAAAATGCCAGCATTATCCCCAACTATGACAGAGGGGATATTATCTAAATGGCTGGTGAAAATTGGAGATGAAATACGCTCCGGTGATGTAATAGCTGAAATTGAAACAGATAAGGCAACAATGGAAGTTGAAGCTGTTGATGATGGCGTTGTTACCCAATTGCTGGTGGAAGAGGGAACACAAGCAGTGCCAGTAGGCACCGTCATTGCCACTATATCAGGTGATAGCGGCGATGATCTAGAAACCATAAGCCAAAATAAAGCAACCCCGCAGGATGAACCTAGCATTACATCGCCTGTAATTGAGCCAGTGGCGGCGCCAGCAAAGCGTGATGTTAGCATAGCTCAGGTGATGGAATGGGATGGCCCTGTTAAAAATATGACAGTGCGTGAGGCACTGCGCGATGCGATGGCAGAAGAAATGAGAGTTGATGATAAAATATTCATCATGGGCGAAGAAGTCGCCGAATATCAAGGCGCATACAAAGTAACACAAGGCTTGCTAGATGAGTTTGGAGAGAAGCGCGTTATTGATACACCCATTACAGAACATGGATTTACAGGATTGGCTGTCGGTGCCGCGTTTGGAGATTTGCGACCGGTTGTAGAATTCATGACTTTTAATTTTTCAATGCAGGCGATTGATCAAATTATAAATTCAGCCGCAAAAACACTTTATATGTCTGGTGGCCAAATGGGATGTCCGATTGTGTTTAGAGGACCCAATGGGGCTGCAAGTAGAGTTGCTGCACAGCATTCACAATGCTTTGCAAGCTGGTATGCCCATTGTCCGGGGCTAAAAGTGGTCTCCCCATGGTCTGCTGCTGATGCAAAAGGGTTGTTGAAATCAGCAATACGGGATCCAAATCCTGTAATATTCCTTGAAAACGAAGTTATGTATGGGCAAAGCTTTGACGTGCCAGATACGGATGAATGGCTGGTGCCAATCGGACGCGGAAATATCGTAAGAGAAGGCAGCGATGTTACCATAACCGCATTTTCTATTATGGTTGGAAAAGCGCTTGAAGCGGCCGAAAAATTAAGTGAAAAAGGTATTGAGGCTGAGGTAATCGATTTACGATCCTTGCGTCCTCTTGATATTGAGTTAATTGTTAATTCGGTTAAAAAGACGAATAGGCTAATTTCATGTGAAGAAGGGTTTCCTTTTGCTGGAATTGGGGCTGAGCTTGGAATGCAGGTTAATGAAAAAGCGTTTGACTATCTGGATGCACCCATAATGCGTGTAACTGGAAAAGACGTGCCAATGCCATATGCAGCCAATTTAGAAGCCCTAACTTTGCCGCAAAGTGATGAAATCGTGCAGGCAGCATTGCAGGTCTGCTACAAAGAGGAGGAGATTTAAAAATGGCGATTGATATATTAATGCCAGCTTTATCGCCTACTATGACAGAAGGTATATTATCAAAATGGCTTGTTAAACAAGGCGATGAAGTACGCTCTGGTGATGTAATAGCAGAAATTGAGACAGACAAAGCCACCATGGAAGTCGAAGCGATAGAAGATGGGGTGCTAGCCAAGATCATTGTGAATGAGGGCACAGAGGGGGTTGCTGTAAATTCGGTGATCGCTGTTTTAGCAGAAGATGGTGAGAATATTAGCGAGGTATCTGATACTCCAACAGACAGCAATATTAAAGAGGATGTCAAAAAAGACGTCTCAATGCCAGCTAATGACAGCAAGCCAGCTTCTGATGATAGCGCGTTAAAAAACGAAATACCGGCCACAAATCAAACGCCAACAGATGCTATTTCAACAACTCAAGCATCTAAAGATATCAGCGATGCAACCCCCCAGAAGGACAGGGTTTTTGCAACGCCGTTAGCACGCAGGCTAGCAGCGCAAGACGGTATTGACCTTGCACAGGTAAATGGTACAGGCCCCCATGGGCGCATTATTGAGCGCGATATCCTAGCAATTGTTAAGTCGGGGGATAATGTTAAGTCAGGGGATCGGGCATTATCTGCTGATACCCAAAAAGTTCCTCAGCAAATAGGTTCTTCGAATGAAGGAAGATTTGTTCCACACACAGCGATGCGGCGTACAATTGCAAACAGATTGCAGTTCTCAAAACAAACGGCACCGCATTTCTACCTAACGGTGGAATGTTCAATTGATCGTTTGCTAGAAAATCGAGCCCAGCTTAATGAAATGGCACCAGAGGGCGTTAAAATATCGGTTAATGATATGATT
>JADHOL010000039.1 GCA_016779005.1 Alphaproteobacteria bacterium | reverse complement strand
AGGTAAATGGTTAGGTAAATTGGATGGCACATGTGTGCGAATAGAGAGTGAAATTGGCTAAATTATATTTTTCTTACTCAGCAATGAATGCAGGTAAATCAACAATTTTATTGCAGGCTTCTCATAATTATCAGGAAAGAGGAATGCACACATTACTGTTAACGGCTAAACTTGATACAAGAAGTGGTCCTGGTGTTATCGCCTCTCGCATTGGATTGGACGCTAATGCGTCTACCTTTCGTGCGGATACTGATTTGTTTAGCCTAACACAGGCTGCAGATTTAGAACAAAAACGCTCTTGTGTATTAGTGGATGAGGCTCAGTTTTTATCAAAAGAGCAAGTATGGCAGTTAGCTAAAATCGCTGACCAGTTAAGTCTACCTGTGATGTGTTATGGTTTGCGCACGGATTTTCAGGGAAAACTATTCGAAGGATCAGCAGAATTACTTGCGATAGCAGATCACATTCGAGAAATCAGAACGATTTGCCATTGCGGCAGAAAAGCAACGATGGTGGTAAGACAAACTCATGATGGAAGGGTTGTTAAAGACGGGGCACAAATTGAAATAGGCGGCAATGATAAGTATATTTCATTATGCAGACGGCACTGGTCAGAAGCGATGGATGAAGGAGTCTTATAATGATACGCAAAGATACCCCCAAAATAGACGATAATGCCTGCTTGCTGGTGATTGATGTTCAATTGGATTTTTGTCCTGGTGGCGCATTAGCCGTCGAGCAGGGAGATCAAGTGGTGCCTCCTATCAATGGGCTTTTAACTCTTTTTAATAATAGTGTACTAACGCAAGACTGGCATCCAGCAGGACATTCTAGCTTTGCAAGTTCTCATGATGGAAGCCAGCCTTTCTCATCTATTCAAATGCCTTATGGCGCGCAGACCTTGTGGCCAGATCATTGTATCCAGAATAGCTCTGGCGCTGAATTTCACCCAGATTTAAATACCAGTGCAGCACAAGCAATAATCCGAAAAGGGTATCGCCGTGAAATTGATAGCTATTCCGCATTTTTTGAGAATGACGGTGAAACAAAAACCGGTCTGCAAGGATGGCTTGCCACAAAACAGATTAGCAGCGTTTATCTTGTAGGTCTTGCAACTGATTACTGTGTTGCTTATTCAGCGCTTGATGCAGCACGCCTTGGGTTCGATGTAACTGTCCTACTGCCGGCTTGTCGCGGGATTGACTTGGACGGCTCGCTCAGCCTTCAGCTAGATAAGATGTTACAGGCAGGTATCACATTATTAGAAAAATTGCCCGAATAAGCATATTTTGATTTCTTTTACATGAAGAGTGATGTAGGACACCGACGTCTGACTTTCTTTATGAAAAGGTTCCTGTCCCATGCCTCAAGAATTACGCAATATAGCAATTATTGCTCACGTTGATCACGGTAAAACAACATTAATTGACTCTATTATGAAGCAGTCTGGTATGTTCCGCGATAATCAATCTGTTAGTGAACGACTAATGGATTCTGGCGACCTTGAAAAAGAAAGAGGCATTACAATTCTTGCCAAGCCAACTTCTATACGCTGGCAGGATGTTAGAATAAACATTATCGACACACCAGGTCATGCTGATTTTGGCGGTGAGGTTGAGCGTGTTTTGCATATGGCTGATGGTGTTATTTTATTAACGGATGCAGCAGAAGGCCCCATGCCACAGACAAAGTTTGTGTTGGGAAAGGCTCTTGCGCTTGGTTTGCGACCTATCGTCATTATTAATAAAGTTGATAAACCCGACAGCCGAGCAGAGGAGGTCGTAGATGAGGTGTTTGATTTATTCGTGGCGCTTGATGCAAATGAACAGCAGCTTGAATTTCCAATTTTATATGCCTCAGGACGGGATGGTTGGTGTGTGCGAGAACTTGAAGATGAACGCACTTCGCTTGAACCTCTGCTAAATTTAATTCTAGCGCATGTTCCGCCGCCAAAACAGGATTTAGAAGCACCTTTTGCCATGCTTGCAACCTTACTTGATTCAGACCAATTCCTTGGCAGATGTCTGACCGGAAAAGTTGTTCAAGGCACAGCAAAAATGAACGAGCAGGTGCGCGCCATAGATCTTGATGGCAATGTTATTGAGCAAGGAAGGCTGACCAAGCTAATGCATTTTGAAGGCACTAACAGAGTGCCAGTTGACAGAGTTGAAGCGGGAGATATTATTTGCATTGCTGGATTAACGAAAACTTCTGTTGCCGATACAATATGCAGCGCAGAACAAAAACAGCCTCTTCAATCAACGCCAATTGATCCGCCTACAATGTCTGTGACGATAACGGTTAATGATTCGCCCTTTGCTGGTCAGGAAGGCAAAAAAGTAACATCAACAATGATACGGCAACGTCTTTTAGCCGAAGCTGAAACGAATGTTGCTATTACATTCTCTGAAAGCGAAAATAAGGATTCTTTTGAAATTGGTGGCAGAGGTGAGCTACAGCTTGGTGTTTTAATTGAGACCATGCGAAGAGAAGGTTTTGAGCTCACCGTATCTCGTCCAAGAGTTTTATATAAGCATGAAGATGGACAGCGTTTAGAGCCAATAGAAGAGGTTATTATTGACGTTGATTCTGAATATGCAAGTACGGTTATTGATTCCTTAAATCGCCGTAAGGCTGAGATGTCAGATATGCGTGAGGTTGGAGCTGGCAAAACCAGATTAACGTTCCTGGCACCCTCACGCGGGCTAATTGGATTTCAAAGCAAGTTCCTTACAGATACCAGAGGAACAGGTGTCATTAACCGTCTGTTCAACAGCTATGCTGCATATAAGGGGGATATATCTGGGCGAAGAAACGGTGTCTTAATTTCAAATGATACAGGTCAGGCCGTTGCATATGCCTTGTTTAATTTACAAGATAGGGGAGATATGTTCGTCTCTCATCAGACGCCTGTTTATCAGGGTATGATAGTGGGCGAGCATAACCGCGATAATGATCTTGAGGTAAATGTCCTTAAAGGAAAGAAACTTACAAATGTGCGTGCTTCTGGAACGGATGATGCTGTTTCTCTTTCTCCGCCTCGTAATCTTTCGCTTGAAGATATGATGGCCTATTTGAATCAAGATGAATTGCTGGAAGTAACTCCATTAACGTTGCGCCTTCGAAAACAGTATCTATTGTCGCATGAAAGAAAAAAAGCGGCGAGAAATTAGAGTTATTCTATTCAACGTCTGTGATGATATGGGGATGTTATTTAGTATCTGAATATACTATTTACCCAAATGGAGCGCGACGTGAAGCAGCTAGAATGCGATGAGTGTGGCACCAAATTTCAGTGTGGATCCAATACAGAAAAACCATGTTGGTGTCATAATCTGCCTAATCTACGATCTAATTTTGACTTAGCGGGCAAATGTGTTTGTCCAGATTGCCTAACGCACGGTAAAGCAAAACAAATCACGAAAATGCGTAAGAAGAAATCTGCCCAAAGAAATGCAGATAAAATAGAACTGGCGCCCTAAAACCGATAATAATCTATTATTGTTCTTCTGTTGTTGTTCTGTTGATCTGCTATTAATTTTTAGGGTAATATTTGGGGTTTAAAAATTATCCTTAGCGGCTCGAAGAGCAGCAAATAGTTCAGCCTCGCTCGCATTTTTTAAGCCTAACTTATTTTGTATGGCTGGCGAGGATGTACGCAGAAACGGATTTGTTTGCTTTTCCAATTTTAAATTTGTTGGTATTGTTGGCTTGCTCTGTTTAATTAGCAGTTCAACTTCATTTATTCGTGAGATAAGCATTTGGTTATCCGCGTCAACGCTTAACGCGAATTTTCCATTTGCTTGAGTATATTCATGACTGCAATAAATTATAGTCTCAACTGGCAATGCTGAAATCTTGCTAATGCTTTGAGACATCATATCCATAGTGCCTTCAACAACCCTGCCACAACCAAGTGAGAACAGGGTATCTCCTACAAATAAGATATTTTCTGATGGCAGGTAGTAATTGATCATATCAAGGGTATGACCAGGGGTATGAAGGATTTCTACCGGCATACCAGCAAACTGAAATATATCCCCTTCCTCTAATCCTGTAGATAAATGCGCAATCGGATTAGCGGAATGTTTAACAGGCCCGATTACGCCGCATTGCCAGCGCTCATACAGGGCGTTTATGCCGTCTGTATGATCCCAATGATGATGTGTTACCCAAATCTGGGACAAACGCCACCCTTTTGAGTCAAGTGCTTGATTATAGGCTATATCGTCTCCTGCATCTATTGCAACCGTTTGCTGTGTGTGACTATCATGGAGAAGAACACCGTAATTATCTGATAGGTAGGGAAATTGGACGATTTCTATACGTGACATATTAACTACCAGCTCCCATCATTAGGCATAGATACCCACGGCTCTTGAATAGGTTGCTTCTCCCCTTCTTGTAGTAGCTCGATTGATATACCGTCAGGTGATTTGATAAAGGCCATATAACCATCACGAGGCGGCCTGTTAATGGTAACGCCTTTATCCATCAAATCTTGGCAGGTTTGATAAATATCATCTACTCGGTAGGCCAGATGGCCAAAGGCGCGCCCTGTTGAATAATCCTCAGCTTCCCAATTATAGGTTAGTTCTAATTCTGGTGCTCTGGTTTCTTCTGCTGAAACTTGGTCAAGGCAAGCGCATAAAAACACATTGGTAAATCGGCCCTTCTCGGAGTCATATCTGCCCAATTCTATAAATCCGAGTTTATTACAATAAAAATCTAGCGATGTTTCTAAATTCTTTACTCTTACCATTGTGTGAATATAGCGCATATATAATGTCCTTTAGATGAGATACGATCTTTGGGAATTTTAATTCCGACATTAGTTTATCTGTTATAATTTCTGGGTTCAATGACTTTTAGTGCGATGCGCGCTTGCCTTTACCTTAAAAACAGTTTCAGCTGTTTAAAAAAGTTTGTAACCTAGTGATGGGAGAATTTACTTGAAGGATTATGCTTTATCCGCAAACCTTGGATATCTATTCACCGAGCACCCATTGGTTGACGCTATTGCGCGTGCAGCTGAGGCCGGTTTTAAGGCGGTTGAATGCCAGCGTCCCTTCCATGTGCCAGCAGCACAAGTAAGGCAAGCATGCATAGAAGCTGCAATTCCCATGCTTGCTATAAATACAGCAAAAGGTGAGCATGGACAATTTGGCTTATCAGCGCTCCCTCACGCAACTCATGAAGCAAGGCAAGCAATAGATCAAGCCGTTGACTATGCAGGTCAAGTAGAGGCTGGATACATTCATCTTGTGTCTGGTATTACCTCTGGTTCAGCTTCTTTTGATACCTTATGCTTGAATATAGAGTATGCTCTTGAAAGGCTAAAAAACACAAAGATAGAAGTGATTATAGAGCCGATAAACACAAATTCCGTCCCAGGTTATTTTATGTCTTCACCCCAGATTGCACTTGATGTGGTGACCGCGATTAATTCCGACAGGTTAGGTATTATGTTTGATTGTTTTCACATGCTTCACATAACAGGCTCAAAAACAGCTCTTCTGGAGGCATATGCCCTGCTTCATAAAAAGGTGCGCCATATTCAATTTGCTGCATTCCCAGATAGAAATGAGCCCAACCATAATCCTTTTTCTTATCCTGCTTTATTTGATAGTTTTATGGCAAGCGGTTATGATGGATATTTTGGCGCTGAATATCAGCCTGCTGGCTCTACACAGGCATCATTGGACTGGATGAATGAATATTAGGCTTTTTGTGTCCCTAATGACCAAGAGTAGAGCCTGCCCTATTTAGTGACGTTTGGATATATTATCTGCTAGCCATGTAGGCGTTAGTCTTTTAGTGAACATCATCAGCGTTGTCGCCCAGGTTACACGGTAGCGCGCGCGCGGTTTTCTTGCGGTTGATGCTTTCCAAACAGCTTCACTTACCGATGCGGCAGGTAATTCAAACAGGTCTTTACCCGGGTTTTCCATTGAAAGACGCGGTATCAATTTATTTTGGTAGGTCGATTTTTGTCGTGCTTCCTGCCAATTTATCCATTTGTTAAATTGCAGAAAGGCATTTTCACGAATTTTTGTGCGAATCGGCCCTGGCTCAATCAGAATCGCGTGAACACCGCTTCCATCTAACTCAAGCCGCAATGTGTCTGTTAATCCCTCAAGGGCAAATTTGCTTGCTACATAAGCGCCTCTAAACCGCATGGCAGCAAACCCTAGGACAGATGAATTCTGAATAATACGCCCTGATTTCTGGGCAAACATAACAGGTAGGGCCAATCGGGTTAGGGTATGCCAGCCAAAAAAATTTGCTTCAAAAATGGCGCGTAGCGCATCTGTGGGTACATCCTCTACCGCCGCCAGTATCGCATAAGCGCCATTATTGAAGAGTACATCTAATCTGCCCTCTGTTAATGCAAGCGCCTCCTTGAAACCATTTTCAATAGTGGCTGGCTTTTCATAATCAATACAAACAATATCTAATCCATAGGTGTTTTTCAAAAATTTTGCATCCTCGGCATTTCTGCAAGATGCGATAACCTGCCACCCTCTCTGTTGGAATTTTAGAGCAGAATCAAAACCTATACCGCTGGAACAGCCTGTTATTAATATGGAGCGTCTCATTGTTTATCTATCCATTTTGCTTTACATACCCGTTTTGTATTATAGTGCCATTTGGCATAAATGTTTTTTTGCGTAAGTTTAAGCATTTTCAGTTGTTTCTATTTGAAAATGGGATTTTAGTATTTGTAAACACGTCATTGCAATTGGCAGGAAATATTTTATGCAGAAATATTCTATGCAGTTTGATAAAATACATAACCGCATTGGCACTAATTCGGATAAATGGGATTCATTGCAATCCTTATATGGATTGTCCCCAAATGAAGCCATTCCAATGTGGGTGGCAGATATGGATTTCGAGGCACCAGAGGCAGTGACGAATTGTATTCGTGAAATGGCAGAGCAAGGTATTTATGGCTATGCTAGAGAAGATGATACTTACAGACAGGCTATCGTTAGCTGGATGCAACGCAGACACCAATGGCAAATTCAACCAGATACAGTGTTATCTGTTCATGGCATTGTGAATGCGATTGCGCTTGCCATTCAGGCATATACCCAACCAGGAGATGGCATTATTATATTCTCCCCTGTTTATCACGCTTTTTCACGAGTGATTAAAGCGTCGCAGAGAAGCCTTGTCGAATCGCCATTGGTGAAAGATTCAATTGGAAAATATAAAATGGATTTGGACGCAACGGCAAACCTTCTCACCGGAAATGAGAAAATGCTTATTCTATGCTCCCCGCATAATCCTGGGGGACGGGTCTGGAGTGTTCAGGAGTTAGAACAAGTTGCTGAATTTGCAGAACGGCATAATCTATTAATCGTCTCGGATGAGATACATCATGATTTAGTCTATGATGGGTATATTCACACCCCGTTTGAGAAAGCAGTTCCATCAGCGCGGCCCTATCTTATGACGCTCACCTCAACAACTAAAACATTTAATATTGCTGGTATGCATACTGGAAATGTTATTATCTCAGATGAAAAACGCCGAGAGAAATTTAAAAAAACGCTTCAGGCGTTGGCAATTTCACCTAGTAGTTTTGGCGTTGCTATGACAAGCGCTGCTTATAATGGCGGCGATGAATGGCTGGATCAGCTGTTAATATATCTTGCTCAGAATTATGAGCTATTTAATAGGCGCATCCATCAGATTAATGGATTAATCTCTATGCCTCTTGAATCTACTTATTTGTGCTGGGTGGATTATCGATCATTGAATATGAGTTTATCCCAATATAAACAAAAAATAGAATCGCAGTCTAAGGTTGCCGCAAGCTACGGTGATGCATTTGGTACTGGTGGTGAAGGGCACCTTAGATTCAATATTGCGATGCCAAGGCAGCTGTTAGATTCGGCTCTGGATAGAGTGCAGACTGCCTTTGAGAGCGTTTAGCGCTAGTAACCTGCAAAATAGAGCGATTTATTTTAAATAATTTTAAACTAGTTTTTACCAATTTTTTGCGCTTATTACCAATTTTCACTCTTAAAAATAATTATATTTTAATAAATATGATTTAATTAGTGCTTTATGTCCATAATTAATTAGTGTTAAAAAAACTGTCATAAAATAAGAAAAAAGTAGATTTTTATATTTGACATAATTCAAAATCAGACCTATAAACCGCTACTCGCTTTCGGTGACGAGAGTAGATGGGAAGCTTCTGCTTCGGCTGTTTGACATTGTAAGAGATAGGAAGGGATTCGCGGGCGGCGATGACTGATAGACGAGTAATCGTTTTTGTCATATTTGTCCGCTTACGTGAATCTTAGAATAAATGAAAATTCATTTCATTTCTTTATGAAATGTTATGAATAGCTTTGGAAAAGACTAACATGAGTGGGCTTTAGGAATATGGCATTTATTTGCGCATATTCAGTTTAACTTAAGAGTTTGATCCTGGCTCAGAACGAACGCTGGCGGCATGCTTAACACATGCAAGTCGAACGCTATTTATAGAGTGGCGCACGGGTGAGTAACGCGTGGGAAACTGCCCTTCTGAGTGGGATAACGTTTGGAAACGAACGCTAATACCACATACGCCCTACGGGGGAAAGGTCCGCCGCAGAAGGAGGTGCCCGCGTCCGATTAGCTTGTTGGTGAGGTAATGGCTCACCAAGGCGACGATCGGTAGCTGGTCTGAGAGGATGATCAGCCACACTGGGACTGAGACACGGCCCAGACTCCTACGGGAGGCAGCAGTGGGGAATATTGGACAATGGGGGCAACCCTGATCCAGCAATGCCGC
>JADHOL010000018.1 GCA_016779005.1 Alphaproteobacteria bacterium | reverse complement strand
TGTGGAAAAAGACTTTTATAAAAAAGAAGAAATTTCTCAGATAGGCAGAGAAACAACTATTCAAGAAGATACCAAACAGATCGATAATTCCAGCATAAGCGCATCACCTCATTCAGATAAACACTATCCAGATAAACACCAATCAGATGAACACCAATCAGATGAACACCAATCAGATGAACACTGGGCACAAATTAGCAATCATATCCGCAAAGAAATTGGCGATACAGCATGGCGTAACTGGATAAAACCGCTTCATCTTGCAGGTGTGGAATCAGAAATTATTCAGCTTGAAACCACAAGTAGATTGGTTCGTGACCGGGTGGGTTCACATTATTCTGATAAATTACGCATTATTGCAAAAACCTTGTCTTTGCCAATCTCTGGGTTTGAGATAGAGTGGAGCGAGAAGTCGCTTATTATGGATGCAAACGCCGCCCATACTAGCAACCCGCCTAGAATCACCAAAATGCAGGAGAGTGTGAGGAATAATCCAGCCTTATCTCCCACCCATGGGCTTGATCCTCGTTTTACATTCTCAAATTTTATTGTTGGCAAGCCTAATGAGTTAGCATTCGCTGCTGCAAGACGCGTTGTAGAGAGTGCCACCGCTGCCTTTAACCCCTTATTTTTATATAGCGGGGTTGGACTTGGTAAGACACATTTGATGCATGCAATAGCTTGGGAAGTTAATGCGCGTCAGCCTAGTCGAAAAGTCATGTATCTTTCTGCTGAGAAATTTATGTATCGCTTTATTCAGGCTCTCAGGCATCATGATACGATGACCTTCAAAGAACAGTTCCGTTCCGTTGATGTATTAATGATTGATGATGTTCAATTTATTTCTGGCAAAGAATCAACACAAGAAGAATTCTTTCATACCTTCAATGCATTGGTAGATGAAGGCAAACAGGTGGTTTTATCTGCTGATAAATCGCCGACTGATTTATCTGGAATGGAAGAGCGACTTAGAAGCCGTCTGGGTTGGGGTATGGTTGCAGATATTCATGCAACAACCTATGAGTTAAGGCTAGGTATTCTAATCTCAAAGCGAGATTCTGTGGTGGTTAATGTTCCAGATGCAGTGCTTGAATTTCTAGCGCATAAAATCACCAGCAATATACGTGAATTAGAAGGTGCCTTTAATAGAATCGTTGCTCATGCAAGTCTTGTTGGCACCACTATAACGGTTGAAATGGCTCGTGAAACTTTGGCAGACTTAATAAGAGCGTCTAGCCGAAGAGTTACTGTTGATGATATTCAAAAACAGGTCTCAAAGCATTTTTCTATTCGGACTTCTGATATGTTTTCGGCAAGGCGTGCCAGATCGATTGCAAGGCCACGCCAAATAGCTATGTATTTGGCAAAGAATCTTACAACATCATCCTACCCTGAGATCGGCAGAAAGTTCGGTGGAAGAGATCATACCACTATTATGCATGCTGTTAAAAAGATAGAAGAGCTGCTTATACATGATAGCGAGCTAAGTGATGATGTTGAGTTGTTGCGCTCTTTATTATCGGATAACTAAAACTAGCGATAGATCTGTATTATTTTAACGACATCTTGATGCTAAAAAGGTTTGGCATACAACATTTTGTATGTCAAAATAGGGTAAATCACCTGATTTCTCTGGTGGAGGTAGAAATGAAAATAGCCATTGATCGTATGAACCTACTGCGACCGCTTAGTCACATTAATTCAGTGGTTGAGCGCCGTAATACAATCCCTATTTTATCGAATGTTGTATTACATGCCGCATCTGAAAAATTATCCCTAACAGCAACTGATATGGATATGGATATTGTCACCACAACGCCATGTTCAATCTCTAGCGAGGGTGCTACTACAATTCCAGCGCATCTGCTGTTTGAAATTGTCAAAAAATTACCAGAAGGTGCAGAGGTTCAAATTCAAGTTGCCGATGGCCATGCACAGGTAAGCGCAGGACGAAGTAGCTTTAACCTGCCGACCCTGCCAGTAGAAGATTTTCCAGCTATAAATAGCTCTGACATGCCAGTTAGATTCTCACTTACCGCGCCAGATCTAAGAAATCTAATCGATACTACTAAATTTGCCGTATCTACTGAGGAAACCAGATATTATCTTAACGGAATTTATGTGCATTTTGCAGATACAACCAACTTAACAGCGGTCGCAACAGATGGGCATAGACTTGCATTATCACAGATGCAATCCCCAGCAGGGGCAGAAAATATGCCAGCGGTTATCGTACCTCGCAAAGCTGTCTCAGAGTTAAGAAAACTCTTGGATGACGAGCCACAAGAAGTAGATATACAATTATCAGATACACGCGCAGAATTCAGTGTTGGCGATATAAGGCTTACCACCAAACTTATTGATGGTTCTTTTCCTGATTATAAGCGTGTAATCCCAGTAGGTAATGATAAAATAATCTCAGTTGATGTAGATCTTTTAAGTGCTGCTGTAGATCGTGTTTCAACGATTGCTTCTGATAAATCACGCGCCATAAAACTCAATATCAGTGCAGGCCAACTTGTCTTATCAGCAACGAACCCAGATGCATCAAGCGCAACTGAAATGCTTGAAATTACCTATGCTGGAGAGCCAATAAATATTGGATTTAACGCAAGATATCTGATGGATATTCTATCTCAGGTCCAAGGCGAAATGATTGCCATTGAGTTAGCTGATTCAGGATCACCAAGTTTGCTTCGTGATCCAGAGGATGATACTAGTATTTTTGTTCTTATGCCGATGCGAGTATAGTAAACAGTTCTATGGCTTTAACTTCCACAGTGCGTTTTGGCTCGCAACCCGTCTCAAACGCAAAACAGTATCGAATCAGCCATTGGCTAAGCCAAATTCGGTTATCAAATTTTCGTAATTATCAGGAACTAGCAATTACAATAGACAAGGCACCTGTCGTGCTTGTTGGAAAGAATGGTACAGGAAAAACAAATCTGATGGAGGCTATTTCACTGCTGGCGCCAGGGCGTGGTTTGCGGCGGTCAGGCAGGGATGAAATCACCTTCAAAAAATTGGGTAGAGATTCGGGAAATGATAGCCCTGCTTCTAAGATTTGGGCGTTATCTGCAAATCTTACGACTAATATCACTGACTGGCAGATAGGCACAGGCATATCAGAAGAAGGTAAACAAAGAATAATAAAAATCAATCAGCAGATAGAATCTCAAGCAATGCTTGCACATATTTGTGCTGTTTCTTGGCTTACACCGCAAATGGATGGATTGTTTTTAGATAGCCCAAATTCCAGGAGACGGTTCTTGGATAGGCTGGCAATCGCTTTTGATGCTGCGCACTCAGGACGGTTATCAAGGTATGATAAACTATACAGAGAGCGAAATCGAATGTTGGCAGATGAGATTAGGGATAGTGCGTGGTATCAGGTAAATGAAACGCTGTTAGCTGAAACCGGAGTTGCCATTATGGCCACTCGCCATGCCTTGATAGAAGATATTAACCGAACGGTTCATCATATGCAGACAGAATTTCCAAAATTCACAGCTGAATTAGTGGGTGGTGGTTCAGAATTATTGCATAAAATTCCAGCTATAGAGCTTGAAGATAGAATAAGGCAGTCTGCCATGCAAAATCGGGAGTCACAAAATACCTCGATGATGGGGCCGCATATGACGGATTTATATGTAACACATAGCCAGAAAAATCAGCTTGCAAATGAAGCATCAACCGGAGAGCAGAAAGCACTGCTTATCACCTTTATTCTGGCTCATGCCCAGTTGCAATCAGATAGATTAAATAAGCCACCCTTATTATTACTTGATGATGTTGCCGCATTATTAGATCCCTGGCGCAGAGATGCTTTGTTTGAGGCGTGCTCAGCTTTAGCAGGACAAGTATGGTATAGTGGAAGCGATGAGCGAAGTTTCCACTCTCTTAAATCAAAAGCGCAGTTTTTTTACGTGAATGATGGTAGTATAAATTAATCGCAGAGTAACTGCATATGCAAGGAACTGGAAGTAATGTCAGATTCGGAAAATAACCAGATAAATGACGAAGAGTATGGTGCTGATTCGATAAAAGTGCTGAGAGGCCTTGATGCTGTTCGCAAACGCCCTGGGATGTATATTGGCGATACCGACGATGGCTCTGGCTTGCATCATATGGTGTATGAGGTTGTTGATAACGCAGTTGACGAGGCGCTGGCTGGACATTGTGATATTGTCAAAGTGCAGTTAAATGGCGATGGCTCTGTTAGCGTTTCTGATAATGGGCGGGGCATTCCGATTGAAATTCATTCAGAAGAGGGCGTCTCCGCAGCAGAGGTGATTATGACGCAACTGCATGCAGGCGGAAAGTTTGATAATAATGCCTATAAGGTATCAGGCGGTCTGCATGGCGTGGGCGTATCTGTTGTGAATGCCTTATCTGAATGGTTAGAGCTGACAATCTGGCGCAATGATAGACAGCATCAGATGATATTCCGCAGAGGAGAAGCAGAAAACCGTCTCGCAGAGACAGGATCTGCAAATGGTCAAGCAGGAACCCAAATAACATTCATGCCTTCACAGGAAATATTTACAAATATAAATTTTGAATTCAACACGCTTGAGCGCAGATTACGTGAATTAGCATTTTTGAATTCAGGAGTTCGAATTCAGCTTACCGATCGAAGAACTGTAGATGAAAAAGTGAGCGAATTTCATTTTGACGGTGGTCTTAAAGCCTTTGTTGACTGGTTAAACCGCTCACAAACAGCGCTTCACACGACATTGCATTTACAAACAGAAAAAGAGGATGTGGTAGTTGAGTTCGCCCTTGCTTGGACTGACTCTTATTATGAAAACACGCTCTGTTTTACGAATAACATACCACAAAGAGATGGCGGAACGCATCTTGCTGGTTTTCGTGCAGCACTAACGCGGATTATCAATCAGTACGCAGTTCAAACAGGTATTGCAAAAAAAGAAAAAGTTCAACTCACCGGAGAAGATGCACGAGAAGGTTTGACGGCTATTATATCTGTAAAAGTGCCAGATCCAAAATTCTCGTCACAGACAAAGGACAAGCTTGTATCATCAGAAGTAAGGCCGATTGTGGAAGCAAGTATGGGAGATCTGCTTAGTCAATGGTTTGAGGAGAACCCTGCAGAAGCAAAGAAAATTGTTAGTAAAGCTTATGAGGCTGCCGCAGCAAGAGAGGCCGCCCGAAAAGCAAGAGAATTTACCAGGCGTAAAGGTGTGTTAGATATTGCTAGTCTGCCTGGCAAGCTGGCTGATTGCCAACAACGTGATCCCTCGCTTGCTGAAATATTTTTGGTAGAGGGTGATTCTGCTGGTGGGTCTGCAAAGCAAGGCCGCGATAGAGGTAATCAAGCAATTCTGCCGTTGCGTGGTAAAATTTTAAACGTAGAACGCGCTAGAATGGATAAGATGTTATCCTCAAATGAAATTGGAACACTGATTACCGCGATTGGTGCTGGTGTTGGAAATGCAGATATCAATCTTGAGAAAGCACGATATCATAAAATCATTATTATGAGTGATGCTGATGTTGACGGAAGTCACATACGCACATTGTTACTTACGTTCTTTTTCAGGCATATGAGGCCTCTTATTGATGCAGGCTATTTATATATTGCACAACCCCCTTTGTTCAGAGCCAAAAGAGGTCAGTCAGAGGTTTATCTTAAAGATCAACGTGCGCTTGATGAATATCTAATAGAAGCTGGTTTAAAAGGCGCTACTCTGCAAACAGAAGCTGGTATGCAAATTACCAATAGTGATTTGCAGCTGGTGGCAGATAAAGCAGCTAGAACACAACGCTTGATCGATGCGTTAATGCGCATTGTTACAAACAGAGACGTGCTAGAGCAGGCAGCAATTATAGGCGTGTTAAATCAAAATATGCTTGATAATGAAGAGGCTGCTTCTTACCTTGCCAGAAGGCTAGACCAATTAACCCCCCCGTTGGAGCGCGGTTGGCAGGGACGTGTTATAACAGAGCCATCAGGGTCTGTTTTGATTGTTGAGCGCACATTAAGAGGTATTAGTGAAATACATAAAATTGATTCAAGATTGGTAAACACAGCAGAAGCAAGAGAGCTTGATAAGCTTACAGCAGAGTTACAAGAAGTGTTTGAAAAACCTGTAAAATTCATTACTCAAAATGCAGAAATTGAAATGAACGGTCCGTGCCAGTTGAGTGACCATATCGTAGCGCTGGGTAAGAAAGGCGCTCAGATAGCAAGATATAAAGGACTTGGCGAAATGAATCCAAGCCAGCTCTGGGAGACCACACTTGATCCAGATAACCGCACGCTTCTACAGGTTCAAATTGGGGATGAGGAGGATGCAGATAATGCATTCTCAACCTTAATGGGGGAGGCTGTAGAAGAGAGACGCAATTTCATTCAGGAAAACGCACTTAAAGTATCTAATCTGGATATATAATGTCCAATCGTTCTGTTCCTTCAGTTGCGAAAATGGAACCTAAGAAAATAGAACCTAGGAAAATAGAACATAGTCTAATTGATCCAAGAGTGAGTGTTACCATTCGCTGGATTGCTCTTTCTGGACAATTAGCAACCGTGCTTCTTGTTCATTTCGCATTAGGGTTTGTTCTCCCATTAGGCCCGTTACTGGCGGTAATTGGTATCGGGATGGTGTTAAATTTATGGCAAACATCCTTAAATAGAAGCGGGGTTCAATTATCACGGCCGCCGGTGCTTATTGTTCTTTCTTTTGATGTTATTCAGCTTGCTGCATTGCTATATCTTGCTGGCGGATTGCTTAATCCGTTTTCAATTTTATTTCTTGCCCCAGTTGTTGTATCTGCTGCAATTCTAGACGTATTTTCAACGATTAGCTTAGTAGTCATAGTGACGATATGTGCAAGTATTTTGACCATCCATCACTTGCCGTTGCCTTGGTCTGATGCCGGTCTTGTTGCGCCCCCTTTATATCAGTTTGGATTATGGATTGCGTTGGTAATATCTGCTATTTTCATGGCGTACTATGTATTCTGGCTAGCATCGAAAAGCAGAAAAACGTCCGAAATGCTGGGGCAAACAAGGCTGATGCTCGCCTCTGAGAGACAGGTTATTGCCCTCGGTTCTCTTGCTACTGCTGCTGCTCATAAGTTAGGCTCGCCATTAACAACTATCCGGTTGATTAGCGATGATTTGATAACTCAGCTAAAACATGATTCTGTTCAAGAAGAAGACTTACTGCTTTTAAAAGCCGAAATAGAAAGATGTCAGGTCATTCTCTCTGAGCTTGATTCTGATGCTATGAAAACAAATCGAGAGCTTGATATATTAATGCCAGTAGTGCTTGCTATTCAGACAATGGTGGCAGATTTGACGGCTTCATTTAAAGTCGAAATCGAATGGCAAGTTGAAAATGGCCTAGATATACCACAGCCAGAAATAGCGCAGACGCCTGAGCTTAGCTATGCTCTTGAGGCAATTTTAGAAAATGCCAGTGATTTTGCGGAAACAAAAATTATCGTGGATATTTCCTGGGACCACATAATGCTCTATATAAGGATTATGGATGATGGAATAGGATATCCAACCCCAGTTCTAGCCAATTTAGGACAGCCTGAAAATAGCTCTCGCCTTGGGCAGAAAGGTCATCGTGGACTTGGATTATTTTTAGTTCAATCTTTTATTAGACAATTAAATGGAACTACTAGTTTTAAAAATCAAAAGCCTCATGGGGCTGCTGTTGAAATAAAAATACCAATTGAAAGTTTGGTCTGACTAAAATGAATTTAGGTAAATTATTAATCCTTGATGATGATAAGGTACTTCTTCGAAGATTATCAAAGTCGATGGAAGCATATGGATTTGAGGTTACCGCTGTCTCGTCCATTGAAGAGGCGGAGACGGCAATTGCTGATATTAAATTTGACACAGCGGTTCTTGATTTAAAACTAGCAGATGGCAGTGGTTTATCAATTGTTAAAAAACTAGCATCTAATAATCCAAAATGTAGGGCTATTATGTTAACTGGATTTGGCAATATCGCAACTGCTGTCGCTGCTATGAAAGTTGGTGCAATTGACTATTTGCCTAAGCCTGCTAGTGGAGAGCAAATAAAAAATGCGCTGATAGATTATGATAAGCCTTTGCCGCCTCCCCCAGAAGATCCGATGTCAGCAGATAGGGTCAGATGGGAGCATATTCAGCGTGTTTTTGAGCAATGTAATCGAAATGTATCTGAAACAGCAAGACGGTTGAAAATGCATCGCAGAACCTTGCAGCGTATCCTTGCAAAACATGCGCCGCGAAGCTAGCGCAATTTATAGTTACAGCATTTAAAGAACGGGTGTTTCCATTAATGTTCTGATTAAAATAGTCTCTTAATGCTGAATTAATGATTATTACTGTAAAAAACTCTTTTACCACTTGGTAATAATTAAATTGGTAATTATTAGATTAATAATAATTCGGTTCATAATAACTAGATTTATGGGAAATCAAGAATGACTGACGAAAACTGGCACTCAAATACTCATTTGGTCCATGCAGGTACTGCGCGAACATCAAATAATGAAACGTCAGAAGCACTTTTTATGACATCTGGTTTTGTATATGAAAATGCAGAACAAGCAGCCGCTTCTTTTCGTAATGAGACAGATAATTTTGTGTATTCCAGATATGGAAACCCAACAACTTTAATGCTTGAAAAACGACTAGCTAAATTGGAGGGAGCAGAAATCTGCCGTGCAACTGGCTCTGGAATGGCGGCAGTGTTTTCTGCATTAGCCTGCCAGTTATCCGCAGGGGACAGAATAGTGGCCAGCAGAGCATTATTTGGTGCATGCTATGCTATTCTTAATAAAATTCTTCCCAAATGGGGCGTCGAAGTGGTGTTTGTTTCAGGGGGAGATGAAAATGAATGGGAACAGGCCTTAAGCATCCCAACAAAAATTGTATTTCTAGAAACACCTTCCAACCCGCTACTTCAAATTATTGATCTTGAATGTGTGTGTGCTCTTGCCAAAAAAGCAGGGGCGTGTGTGATTGTTGATAACGTATTTGCAACCCCGCTATATCAGAAACCACTAGAGTTGGGAGCGGATATAGTTACCTATTCAGCAACAAAGCATATTGATGGTCAGGGCAGATTGCTGGCGGGTGCTGTTCTTGGAAATGCTGAATTTATGACAGAACAATTTCTACCTTTCTACCGTCAGACTGGCCCTACAATCAGTGCCTTTAACGCTTGGATAATGCTAAAGTCACTTGAGACATTATCGGTACGCGTTGAACGCCAGACACAGAACGCAGCTGCAATAGCATCTGAATTAGAAATGCATAAAAACGTTAAGAGCGTTTTTTATCCAGGCCTGCCGTCACATCCAAATTATGAAATAGCAAAAAGACAAATGTCTGGTTCAGGCTCGATTGTCGCTTTTGAGATTAATGGTGGCCGAGAGAATGCGTTTGCATTTTTAAATGCCTTAAGGGTGCATTTAATTTCTAATAATCTGGGCGATGCGAAGTCACTTGTAACCCATCCGGCTAGTACAACACATCAAAATTTATCAGATCACGAAAGAGCGCTGATTGGCATAAAAGAAGGGCATTTGCGCATTTCATCTGGTCTTGAGCATAAAGATGATTTGATTGCGGATATTTTGCAGGCGCTAAGTCATGTGTCTTAATGATTGATAATTCTGCATTATTAGCATTAGGCGCGTCTCTTAGTTGGGTTTTCTCGCAATTATATGGGCACAAACCTGCTCTTTATTATGGCTCGCTTCAATTCAATAGAATTCGAATGATTATAGCCTCCATCCTGCTAATGGGCATGATTTGGCTTACAGGCAATGATTGGCAGATAGCCTCTGATGCATGGGGATGGATTATAGTCTCAGGAATTATAGGCATTGGCTTGGGGGATTATTTTTTATTTATCGCAATGGAGCGGCTGGGACCAAGAAGAACAGGAGTTTTGTTTGCTATCAATGCGCCTGTGGCTGCTTTTCTTGCATGGTTGCTATTAAGTGAGACACTCACATTTAACATTATATTTGCAATTATCGTTGGGTTTTTGGGAATTGTTTTGGCAGTAATATATGGCAGTTCGCGAGCTAATATTCATGATTGGGAAGTCACAAAACCGCCACTTTGGATAGGTGTTGGCGCTGGGTTGCTTGCTGCATTAGGTCAAGCAGCGGGTGTTTTATGTCTAAGGCCTGTCATGGAACAGGGGGCTGACCCATTGCAGGCAAGTCTAATACGGGTTGTTGCCGCAGGGATATTTTTATGGGCTCTATTATTATTCCAAAAGAAAAAAACACTTACATGGAAAATACCTCCTGTAAGTGTAAGTTGGCATGTTATCGCCAATGGTTTTTTTGGCTTAAGTTTTGGCCTTGCGTTATTCTTAAAGGCGTTGGAGACAGGTCAAGTTGCAAAAGTATCAATGCTAGTGGCCATAAGCCCTGTATTAATGCTTCCCTTTATTTGGTTCCAAACCAAAAAAGTTCCAGCAATGGGTGCTTGGCTAGGTGCAATTTTGGTAGTAGTAAGCTCTTGGATAATAATTCAATAAAAAATGCGTGTATCAGATAAAACCGCTTATATTTATTTATTCCTTACCATGACATTCTGGGCTGGTAATTCTATTACCGCACGCATGTTTGCAGATGATTTACCCCCATTACAGCACGCGTTTTGGCGATGGGTAATTGCTTCTTTTGTGATTCTGATAATTTTTAGACCTCCCCTAAAGCGTGATTTGCCAATAATTTGGACTTATAGATGGCCTGTTTTTTGGATTGGAACTACTGGTATAGGGGCTTATAATACTCTGCAATATTGGGCGCTTAACTATACAACAGTTAGTAATGTAGGCTTGTTGCAAACCACGCTTCCCATTGTTTTATGCTTGTTGGAATGGCTTGTTTTTAAGGAAAAAATAACACGCACCCAGATGCTAGGCATGATGGTAGCAACTATTGGTGTAGGAGTAGTTCTGATAAAAGCAAATTTGGTAAATCTGCTACATTTATCATTTAATTTTGGGGATTTGATAATGGTGGGAGCTATTTTTGTATATGGTATTTTCTCACTGCTTATTCGCTATTCTCCAAAACAGGTAAATCAGTGGTCATTCCTATGGGTGTTATTTGTTATCGGTGCATTAGAGTTATTACCATTGCAATTACTGGAATATCAGGCAGGTTATCGAATGAACCTCACTATTGGTCCTATTCTTGGTCTAAGCTATATTATAATTGGACCTGCCCTTTTGGCGTATAAATTTTATACTTCGGCTGTTTTAACACTTGGAGCGACCCGAACTGGATTATTTTTTTACTGGTTGCCAATTGCTTCGGTCATATTAGCTATAGTGATATTAGGGGAGCCATTGCAAATCTATCACCTTATTGGCTTTGTTTTGGTTGTATTTGGATTACGGTTGGGGCTTGCACAAAAAGAGGGTTAAATTTGGTTTTAATTTTTATTAAATGTTTAAGTGAGATAGTTAAAAGATGAGTAATAAAATTATAAGATTTTTGGGCATGGCAACGCTTTTAATGACTATTATATTAGCAAGGCAAGCATCTGCTGAGAGTTTGATTGTTCCTGCTGCCGACTATACACCATTGGAGGTTATTGAGATTCAGCTGCTGGGGCTACAATCAGGCGATCCAGATCAAGGAATAGAACAGGTATGGGTATTTGCACACCCTTTTAACAAGCGTGCCACTGGCCCATTAGCGCGTTTCAGGACCCTGTTCGAGATGCCTGCTTATGCACCATTGCTTGATTTGCGTAGCTACTCTATTAAAACGGTGACTGAAACGGCTATCGAAAGCCAGTTTGTGGTATCAATCGTCACAAGCGATGGCGTTTCGTACGATTATTTCTGGGCTGTAGAAAAGGTGCTTGAGGGCGAGCAGGCAGGATTTTGGATGACAACAATGGTATCATCACCCCGTCAGTTAAGTCGCGCTAGTTGACTTTTTTAGCACGCCTCCATAACCAGATAACATTATTGCCAGATTCGCTGCGAGCTGGTGTATTGGTGCTATCAGGGGTATTTTTACTTGGGTTATCTGACAATCTTGTTTTAATTGTTACTGATCAATCAGGCATCTGGCAGTTTCATGCTATCCGAAGCTTAGTCACAGTGGTAATTGTTATTAGTTTTGCAAAAATGATTGGACATGATCTAAGGCCAAAGAAACCATTATTTGTGTTGATGCGCTCGGTATTTTTGAGTGGCGCCATGATTTGCTATTTTGGGGGGCTTTCTTTTCTTTCAGTAGCAGAAGCAGGTGCTGGCCTTTTCTCTTCCCCCATATTTGTATTAATCTTCTCTGTTTTTATTTTCCGATTAAAAATTGGAATTTTTCGAGTTCTCGCAGTGGCAATCGGCAGTATTGGAGTTTATATTTTACTCCAGCCTGACTTCTCACAATTTCGGTTACTTCAGATTATCCCCCTATTTGCTGGGATGTTTTATGCCATGGCATCTCTTAGCACGCGCCATTTTTGCAAGGATGAATCACCACTTGGACTAACATTAGGGTATCTATCAGCTATTGGTATTATTGGAGCGATTATCACAACATTTTTATGGCTCTTCCCAGTTAGCGGCTCAAACATCTCTGATATGTCCTATTTTACAACAGGCTGGCAGCCAGTAAGCCTCGCTTTTTTGGGCTGGATTATAATACAATCAATTCTGACAGTTGTTGCGCTTGCCTTTTTAACAATGGCTTATCAACAAGTAGATGCTAGTTTTCTGGCTGTTTATGAGTATGGGTTTTTGATTTTTGCGGCTTTTTGGGGATGGGTACTCTGGTCAACGGTGCTTGGATTGAGTGAAATTACCGGCATCATTCTGATTATGGTCGCTGGTATCATCATTATTGTCAGATCACCGCGCACAATCTCTTGATTTAACGCTGATCAAACAATATGGTCATCGATGTGTTTAACACCAACTCAAAATAGCAGTTACTAAGTAATTAATCTCATTAGGTAAATGAACACAACGGATATATTAAATGAAAATTCTTGTGGTCTCGGATGCTTGGTATCCTCAAATTAATGGAGTGGTAAACACTATTTCTTGCACAACAACCTGTCTTGAGGCGCTTGGTCATCAGGTTATAATGTTGACGCCTGAAAAATTCAGGACAGTTCCATGCCCTACATATCCAGAAATTCGATTATCTATTTTTCCCAAAAAAGGCGTTAAAGATTTTTTAGAAAAGCAGGATTTTGATGCTATTCATATTGCAACAGAGGGACCGCTTGGTATTGCAACTAGAAATTATGCTGTAAAAAACAAATTAAAATTTACAACAGCCTTTCATACAAAGTTTCCTGATTATGTAAAAGCACGAACGGGCCTTCCTATTTCGATTAGCTATGCATTTTTGCGCTGGTTTCATAAATACTCAGAAGCAGTCCTTGCACCAACAGCGTCTATTATTGAGGAATTGAAATACTACCGAATAGCAAATCCAGTTTATTGGCCAAGAGGTGTGGAAACACACATTTTCACGCCCTTTTCCAATCGCAAACATAATAAAGAGCCGATATATCTTTATGTTGGGAGAATAGCTGTTGAAAAAAATATCGAAGCCTTTTTAAGCATAGAATTAGCGGGAAGAAAAATAGTGGTTGGAGCAGGACCGTTATTATCAAAACTTAAAATGGCATATCCAGAAGTAACTTTCCTCGGAGAGAAAAGTAAAAACGAGCTGCCAGAAATTTATAATCAAGCAGATGTTTTTGTGTTTCCCAGCCGCACAGATACTTTTGGCCTTGTGTTGCTAGAAGCTATGGCCTGTGGGGTACCAGTTGCGGCCTTTCCGGCTGCTGCGCCGATAGATGTCATTGGCAATAGTAAAGCTGGCCTGCTGTCAGAAAACCTTGCTCATGCGGTGCAGGAAGCATTGAAAATTCCGCGCAAAGTAGCAAGAGCCCATGCAGAAAGTTACTCATGGGAGGAAGCAACGCGGATGTTTCTTAAGCATCAGGCAGAAATCTAAACTTGCATGCGTTACTGTAATACCAGCCGCAATATTAGTCACGAATACCAGTCACGAATGTTAGTGATTGTAAGAGACTTGCGTATTAAGAGACACTGTATTTCCAAAGCTTTTTAAGCGTTGCCGATTTTGAGATGTGAATAAGTTAGATGCTTGGGCGGCGATTTCACAGGTTAGTGTTGTTTTGTTAATACTTAATTCTAAAAATTTTAAATTAGCATTTATCCCTGCACTGAAATTCAACCCAAACCGCAAGCCAAGCCCTATAAAGCGCGCATATTGCTGTTGCGTTTTTGATAGGATAAATTCAGATGAGCGAGGCTTTTCTGTAATAGATTTAACACCATTATACCGATAAAATATGGTTAGTGAAATCCACATACGCTCTGGATGAGACAGGCTATAAATAGGAAGTGCATTTATCTTCTCATAGGCAAGAACCGCACGCATTGACGGCTCTTCATCCCAGCAATATTCCGAAAGCAAGCATGCGGCCTTTACCAGACGCTTGGTATTAAGCTCGCCCATATAGTTAGAGCCTATTTCAATACAAGGCTTGATGAATTTATATAGCCTCTTATTTACGGATGAAAACCGCAATCTGTGGGTTGCAATCTCTGAGCAGGCAATATGTAGAGGGTCTTTTTTGCGATAATGGGACAAGTCTGGTTGTTCTGAAATTTCAGTTGCAATAAGCCCATCTCGGATACTGGTTCCACTTATCACCAGATTATTCGCTTTGGAGGCCTTTAACAGACAGGAAATTATCTCAGACGCTTTTGGCATAGTTGACCGACGCCCTTCAGGAACGCCCTCTAAATCAGGTGGCTCAGAGCGAATTTGGTTCAATAGCGACTTAGTTGCCATTTTCGACATGGTAAGCGCATGCAACATACCAAGCGGGTATCTGGTTTTATGAATATATGCAGAACCCAGCGCTCGGAAACTGCCGCCTACCCCGAACAAATCTAATCCGCGTGCTTTTTGTAGCCAGTCGATTTTCTGCATCATATCGAATATCTCAGAAATAGGCTTGATGCTCAAATGCCCAACATTGAGGCTTGTAGAATGAATGAGTTCCCGATTTTTTACATATACAAGTTCAAGGCTGCCGCCCCCAAGATCTGCAATAAGCCCATCACGAACATCAAAGTTAGATAAGAGCCCGATAGACACCAGATAGGCTTCTTCTTGTTGTTCTAGCACCTGAATTTTGTGATTAAGTATTTCTTGTGCAGGCTTTAGAAATGTATCAGCATTATGGGCGCGCCTTGCAGCAGCCGTTGCAACAATTTTTACCGACAAATTGGGAAGTGATTGTAGGATAGAAGAAAACCTTTGTAATGTTTCCAAGGCTTCCGCAATTCTCTTTGGTTGAAGATTATTACTGTTTTCAAGCCCCTCTCCTAGTCGGCACGTTACCCTCTCATTGAAAAGAGGAAACGGAAAGCGGCCCATGGTTTTAAAAATCACCAGCCTGATAGAGTTTGATCCAATATCAATAACCGCGATATGATTTGATAAATTAGCAGGAACCAATGAAGCTTTTGACATTCAGCTATAATCCATTATTTGTCTATAACGGCAAGACTGCCTAATCCAGACAAGCTTGGATTCTGCATAAAATAGGTATGTGATGAAAAACCAACTCCAGCTTCGTCGCGCTTTTTATATCGTCCATCTGATTGAAGCTCCCAGCAGTTACTCGTATCTTGCAATAATGCAACCATTACCTGTTTTAAAACTTGCGCTCTAACTGTTTTATTTTCAAGCGGTATAAAAGCCTCAACACGTCGATGCAGATTGCGCGGCATTAAATCAGCGGATGCCATTACCACGATATTCTTATCAGATAGAAATTCACCGCCATTTGCGAAAACATATACTCTGGAATGTTCCAGAAACCTGCCAATAATGGAGGTAACCTCAATATTATCCGACAAGCCTTTAACCTTTGGTCGCAGGCAACAAATTCCGCGAATAATAAGCCGGATTTTAACCCCTGCCTGAGAGGCGTCATATAATTTTTCGATTATATTTTTATCAACAATTGAATTTGCCTTAATCCAAATACCAGCGGGCTTTCCTGCTTTTGCGGCCTTAATTTCAGAATCTATATGTGTTTCCAACCAATTTGCTGAAAAAAATGGTGAGATAATGACCTTCTCAAACTTATGCGGCTTAACATGGCTAGTTAGATAATTAAAAATATGCCATGCATCGCGGCAAAGGTCTGGGTTGCACGTAAAATAAGAAAAGTCAGTATAGATTTTGGCTGTTACAGGGTGATAATTACCAGTTCCGAAATGAGCGTAAGATACCAGCTGTTCTGCCTCAAGGCGTGTTATCAGAGATAATTTTGCGTGGATTTTCATATTTGCAAGACCATAGGCAACCTGAACGCCTGCGCGCTCAAGCCGTCCTGCAAGTTGAATGTTATTCTCCTCGTCAAAACGTGCTTTAATTTCAATAAGTGCGGATACATTTTTGCCATTTTCAGCAGCGGTAACAAGTGCTTTTACAATAGGAGAGTCAGCAGAGGTTCGATATAATGTCTGGCGCACCGTTAATACTTGTGGGTCTGCTGCGGCTTGTTGCAAAAATCGCAGAACAACATCGAAACTTTCATAGGGATGTTGAATAATAATATCTTTATTGCGGATAGCAGCAAAACAATCGCCTTTAAAATCTAGAATACGTTGCGGAAAACGGGCCTCATAAGGCGTAAAAAAAAGAGATGAATCAAGAAAGCTTAGAAATTTAGAAAAATCAGTAATGCCTATATGCCCAGATGCAATGGTTATCTGGCTTTCGCGCAAACGCATCTCCTGACTAAAAAATTTAACAGCATCACTTGATAATCCGTCTGAGACAGTCAAGCTTACACTATTTCCAAGTCTTCTTGCACGAAGGGCGGTTTCAAATTGCCGAATTAAATCGTCAGCTTCGTCATCAATCTCAATCTCAGAGTCCCGAAGTAATCGAAATATGCCAGAGCTCTTAATGGAATGATGTGGATAAATGATATTAATAAATATTTTAATCACAGTCTCGATGCATACGATCCGAATTTCTTCGCTTGGGAGTTTAACAAAACGCAGTATATTCTCTGGGATCAAAATTACCGATTTTATTATCTCGCCGGTTGCTGAACGTAATTCAAAAAACACGCATTTACCTTTATTCTGAATAAATGGAAATGGGTGCGAGGGATCAAGGGTGGTGGGTGCAAGTAACGGGAGTATGTTCGTCTCATACCAATTTTTGAGCCATTTAATATCGCCATGAGATAAATCTGTTTCTTCAATTAGAGACACGCCCATTTTAGTACATTCTTTTAATAAAGCGCTGAGCTGTTCACGCTGGGTGGTTTCTAATTGTTTTGCTCTTTCAGTAATTTGTAGAATGAGATGATCAATAGATATGTTTTGTTCAGGTAGTGTTGTAAATCCACGGGTTTTTAGTTGATACAAGCCAGCAAGCCGAACCATATAAAATTCATCAAGATTATTGGCAGCTATTGAAACAAAGCCCAAACGCTCACCCAATGGAAGGGTGGTGTCAAAAGAGTTTGCTAACACACGCTCATTGAATGCCAGCCAGCTTAGTTCACGGTCAAAAAAAATATCATCTTTGTCGTTATGATTGAGAAGAGGTTTTGTTGTTGGAATGCTACTCATATTAGCTCAGTTCTTTCAATGATTTGGAATTAGCTAAAAATAACCGTAAAGTGGATTTGTTTCACAAGGTACAATATTCTGGCATCTGACTCAATCAACAAGCCTTTACTATCAAGTCCTTTTTTTACATTCAGATAAACAAAATTGTGATACCAGAATGATATTGAAAATCATTCTTAGCTATGGCATGGGTAAGCTTAATTATTGTTTAAATTTCGATTAGGGTTTTTTAAAGGATAGGTATGACATTTTTTATACTCATTAAGGTCATCACCGTTCGTTTGTTTCTAATACTCTATTTTAGATAACGCTGAATATAAGCAGGATATAAGCTAGCGCCACAGAAGAAGCTCAAGGGTGTTACGGTACAACCGAAATGCTTTGCGAATTAATCGATAAAGCAGATAAAAGACCAAATTTAACGGCACTTAGATGTTCAATTATACTCATATCAGACCACGTAAAAAACAGTCAGCCTCAATTTATTGGCAGCTATCAGCTCTTCTATGTAGTTTGTTTATTTTAATGCCTATATTCAATATTATTCTTGTCTCATTAGGGGATAATGAGGGGCTATTATCGCATCTTCAACAAACTGTGCTCCCAAGATATTTCCTAAATACAGTTATTCTGATGGTTGGTGTTGGATTAGTTGCCACTATTTTTGGCGTATCTTCTGGCTGGATAATTTCCAGATATGAATTTTGGGGTAGAGGCACACTGAGCTGGATGCTGGTTCTGCCAGCAGCTATTCCAGCCTATCTGATAGCCTATACCTACACTGATTTTTTAGAATATGCAGGGCCTGTTCAAACTTACCTGCGATCTCTTTTTGGCTGGAATACACCAAGGGAATATTGGTTTCCTGACATTAGAACGCATTATGGCGCTATTTTAATGATGGCATCGGTTCTCTACCCTTATATTTACATTTTTGTCAGAACCACATTTCAGCAGATATCGAGAACATTATTTGAAGCAGCTGAAATAACAGATAAGCCTTTATTCTCAGGCGTAGCTGTGCCATTGGCAAGGCCTGCTATTATTGCCAGCCTATCTCTTGTCTTAATGGAGGTGGTATCTGATTTTGGCACAGTTGATTATTTTGGAATAGAAACGCTTACACTCGGGATTTTTAATGTCTGGCTTGGAATGAATAATATTGTTGCAGCTGCCCAAATTTCGATTTTTGCATTTGCTTTAATTTTAGTGCTGTTAGCTATCGAACGTTATGCACGCTCTAACCGTCTTTTTTCAAATAAGTCCCCTGGTCTTAAGGGAATGCCGAGGATCAGCCTCGAGCCAAAATTGCAATTAGTCTGTTTTGTAATTTGCAGTCTTCCTATTGTAATCGGATTTATTGTACCTGTCGGAATATTGCTTTCCTTTATTATACGGGCAAACAATTTTGACTCGCTCCGATTTCTCCAGCAGACATTCAATAACACTCTTGTGATTGCGCTCTTAAGTGCTTTGTTCATTATAATCATATCTGCGTTTCTGGCGATTATCAGTTTTTACAGGCTTCACAAATTAGGACGTTTTTTTGCAGGTCTTTCGGCAACAGGCTATGCTTTTCCAGGGACAATACTCGCCATTGGCGTGCTGTATTTTTCAGCACAGCTAGAGATGATGTCTCAATCATTTCTTCTGATTTTTTATATACAGGCAGATGAGGCGATAGTAAGTGGCACGTTACTTGTGCTGATAATAGCCTATCTGGTGCGCTTTAATGCTGTTGGTTTTGGTGCTGTGACATCTGGACTTGAGCAAATTCCGCGTGAGCTGATGTCTGCTGGCCAGCTATTGGGTAAGAATTTTTCCAGTTCGGTAAGAGCTGTTCTTCTACCCAATCTTTGGCCCTCTATACTTGCAGGGGGGCTTCTTCTTTTTGTGGATATTATGAAAGAGTTGCCGTTAACATTGTTATTGCGACCATTAGATTTTGAGACATTTGCAACAATCACTTACCAATTTGCCAAGGATGAGATGCTGGAACAAGCAGCCTTTCCTGCACTTTGTATTGTGATTGTCGGATTAATACCGGTTATTATTGCAAATATAGCGTTATCAAGGATAGCGGCACGCTAATATTATTTCTGTTCTACTCAGGAAATAATGTTTTTCCTTGCGAGATCTGTTTGCCCAGCCATAGTTGCGCAATCAAAAGGAAAATCATTCCAAGCAATATCATGTAGCTCCTTAAGTTTCGAAGGCATGGATAGTAAAGAGTTAAGGGCTGCTGCAAAATTAGGGCTGTCTGGATTATCCACAAGCAACGCTCTGCCCTCTGCGCGCTCTGGAATACCCCCCCTCTTTGTAGTGATAAGAGCACACCCATTTGCAAGCGCTTCTAAGACGGCTCTTGATGCGGGTTCCTGCCAGACAGAAGGCACGATCGCAATAGCTGCTTTTTCAAGCTCTTTATTAATCTGCGCTAATGGCAAAAACCCAGCCATTTCAGCCTGGCCTTGCAGGGGCACCAAAGTTTCTTTTACGCTCTTTTCATAGTCTGATATTGTGCCATCCCTGAAATGTTTTGCACCTATGATTTTCACGCGCCATTCAGGAAAATCAGGCAATATATCTCGCAATGCAATGGCTGCTTGCAAAATCCCTTTTTCGGGCACAATGCGTGAGGCAATAATTATTGTTTTTTCTTTGGAAGGCTTGTTTTGAATGTTTCTGTTAGCGCCTAGCGGCGTTACGAATATAGGGGTTTGTGATATTTCTGTGTTGCTAAAGCCGTCTAGAAAGCAATTTTTTATATAGTTTGAATTTGCAAATATACCTGCAAGATTGCGTGCAAGCCAGAGACGTTCTGCAAGGGTTTTACTACCTGTCATCTGACGTGGGTCATTATGCAGAAAAAGAGCTACTTTCGCCGTTTTAGTTATCTTGGCAATAGTGCTGGCTACCTGACATCTGCCGTGAACTTCAATAAGCAAGGGTTGTCTCTCCCTTCGTTGAAGATCTGTAATATAGCTATGTGCTAAACCAAGATTATGACCGTATATTAAAGGCCATTTTGGTTTTAATGCGTGATAGCAAAGCTCTGGAAAAGATGGGGCGGTAATTTGTCTGCCGTAAATATGAAATTCATATTCTAATGTCGTATGATAGGCAAGGTCGCTTACAACGGTTGAGACAGCGCCAGCATTAGAGGGTGTGAACACCTCTTTATAGGGAAGCAGAATATCTATATATGGTCTTTGGTATGGGTTTTTTGCCATAAACCGCTCCAGAGCTGGGATTAAAATCAGTCCTAGTAACAGGGATAAAGCTTGACCCGTTGAATAGCAAGCTAGATAAACTCATGTAGTTTTTAATTATGTCTAATTATATTACTACCCGTCATTAAACAAAAAATGTCCGACACAGAATGTTTGCTATTAACGTTCTGGTTTTGACTCTTAAAGGTTCTTAATGAATTTATCAGCTTTCAAATCCCAGCCTTTTCGCCATTATCTTGCGTGTGTTTCAATTGCGCTTCATGGCATGTGGGTTCAAAGGCTGGTTGTGGTTTGGCTTGCATGGGATGTGTCCAATTCACCCGCATTTGTGGGCTTTGTCGCATTTTTAAGCTTTGCGCCTACACTGATAACAGGGCCTCTATTTGGCGTTTTGGCAGATCGCATTGAGATAAGACTTGCCATTTTTTCAAATTATATAGCAATGCTACTAATAACAGTTACGTTTGTGTTATCAACGTATCTCTCTTTTATTAGCGGCGTTTCTGTTGCGCTATTTGCAGCAGCTATTGGTATTGTTGGTTCTGCCAATCACCCATTTAGAATGGCGTTTGCAGCAAGGCTTGGTGATAAGCAACAACTTTCCTCAATTATTGCCATAACTGTTTTGAATTTTAATATATCAAGACTTGTTGGCCCAGCAATAGGCGGTATTTTACTGACCCAAATTGGCCCAATTCAAACATTATGGCTCACAAGTTTAGGGTTTTTGCCAATGATTTTTCTGGTGAGAAATATTGTAATTCGGCCAAGAGATTTTACCGCAAAAAAAGAGCAGCATTTTCTGACTGCTTTAAAAGAGGGTTTTAGCTATACAAAAAAAGACCCGTTTATCTTATATATCTTTGGATTAACGATTTGTGTGACAATGATAGGTCGCGGTCTACTTGAAACATTGCCAATAATCGCACAAGGGGTATTTGATAAAGGGCCGAACGAATTGGGGCTGCTGACTGCAAGTGCGGGTGCTGGGGCAATATTGGCATCCTTTGCAAAGGCCGCAGGCAAACCGCAAGAGGCAGGCTCCATTGGCTTTCTAGGGGCTGTATGTTCTGTTCTTGTGCCTATTTGTGTCATTCTAGTTGGATTATCAAACGATATTGTCCTGACCGCTATTCTGGTAGCGATGTTGGGGTTTGCAACTACTTTTTTTGCAACCACGATGCAATCTGCAGCACAGCTCCAACTCACCGATGAATTTAGAGGCAGGGTTATGAGCCTTTGGACAATGATTGCTATGGGAGGCGGCGCAATCGGAGCATTATTACTAGGCGCAATATCTGAAATAGTTGGTATTTTAGCGACCTTCATAGCGCTTGGCGGGGTAACCACATTAATAACAGCACTTATTTTGCTTTTTACCAGCCCCTTTAAAAACCGCTAATTGACGCGTTTAAATCACCGTCAGAAAAAACCTAAATAGAGGGTTGTTAAGATGTTTTTTGCGGACATTGTAGGTCAATTGAAAATGATTAAAAATGATCATTGGAATAGTTTCCTTATAACACTATTTAGAGTTAGAATGAACGACTACTATTCAGCGAACAAATGTTTTTACACACTATATGGTAACCTAAATGAAACAAAATTCCTTTTTAAATCAGCTAGAAAATTGGGTAGATAACGCGCATTCAGCCTGTTTGGTGATTGTGGTTTCTACTTGGGGGTCTGCGCCAAGGCAGGCTGGGTCTTTAATGCTGGTAAGAGATGATTTGCATCTGGAGGGATCTGTTTCTGGTGGCTGTGTTGAAGGGGAAGTTATTCGTCTATCTCAGGAGGCAATGGAGAGCGGATTACCATGCATACAAGAATTTGGGGTAGCTGATGAGACAGCTTGGCAAGTTGGTCTATCTTGTGGGGGAAGAATTTCTGTACTTATCCTTCCAGTAGCAGATACAGGCATTCCTTTATCTATTTTGAGACAGGCTGTAAGAGCCGAAAATACAAGGCAACCCTTGGATATAGAATTCATGTTAGCCGACATTATGGCTGATATCCCAAAAGTTACAGTGCGTGCAACACTCCCTGACACATCCATGCATTTTGTTCATACGAGCAACCTTGAAGAAGAGAAGGGCTTATTTACATTACGTCTCAGGCCAAAGAATCAACTTGTAATAATTGGCGCAGGGCATATTAGTCAGGTGTTAAGTCAGCTTGCGCTTAATATGGAATTAGACACTATAATTATCGACCCCAGAGCTGTTTTTCTGACAGAAGAACGGTTTCCAGATGTCACTATAAAACAGGGATGGCCTCAGGATGTTTTGCCAGAGCTATCGATTGATGCTCAAACAGCGATTGTAACATTAACGCATGATCCAAAAATTGATGATCCTGCATTGCTCCATTGTCTAAAAACAGATGCCTATTATATAGGGTGTCTTGGTAGTACCAAAACACACCAATTAAGATTACATCGATTAAAAGAGTTGGGAATTTCTGATACAAATCTTACAAGACTTCATGGGCCTGCTGGCATTCCTCTTGGAGGCCGTGCAGCTGCTGAAATTGCATTATCGATTTTGGCTGAGTTAGTGTCTATATATCATAAGAGAGACAATCAAAAGTCATTTTAAACCTTCTAAATATCTCAAAATGGGTAAGTTTTTATCCCAATTTCTAAAAAACATGGTTAGAATTAGCCGCAACAAATTCAGTCACAGCTTTTACATTTAAGATTAGGCGAATACACTATGCAATTAAGGCGTTGGCAAAAAGAAATAATTGATGATTTTCAGTCTATTCTTGATTCACATCGTCGTTTTATAATTAAGGCGCCAACAGGTGCTGGAAAAACAGTGTTGGCAAGCGAAATTATAAAACAGTTTTATTCAGGTGAAAAAGTGATTGTTTTATGTCACAGATTGGTTTTGCTTGAACAGCTTGAAAGAGCATTAGCCAAAGAGCATAAAGTGCGCAAGTTGGGGCTTAATCATACTGAGGCAGCGTTTGCTGATTATGATGTGTTATTATCTACGAGCACGCGTGCAAGGGATATATTGGATGATGCTATCGAACATGCCAAGCTGGTTATAATCGATGAAGCGCACCGGGTATCCCCAAATGGTACAGGCTATAAACGAATTCTAGATTGTTTTCTTGAACATGGAAGAGATGATGCGCATATGATAGGTCTGACAGCATCTCCAGAGAGACGCACTGCAGATCAAAAAGACCAGCTTAGCCTTGCCTTTGATGCGATTATTGATGGCGCGAATATGGATAAATTATTTGATGAAGGTATCTTGGTAAGACCTCATTATAGACCTCATTTTATTCATGATTTAGACCTTGGTGATATTGATATTAGTAGTGGCGATTTTCCAGTGGCAAAATTAGCGCCAGCCATTATCAAATCATCTATGATTAGCCATGCCTGTTCGATTTATCTAGAAGAGCGAGAAAATGTAAAACCAAAGCCTATTTCAGCATGGTTTTGCCCAGATGTTACGGTTGCGGAAACTACCGTTGAAGCAATCGAGGAGCTTGGGATTAGCGTGTCTTTGATTACGGCTACAACGCCGATTAAAGAGCGTATGCAGATGCTGGCAGACCATGCAGAAGGAAATGTGGAAGCGGTCGTTTCAGTTGGGGTTCTTGCAGAAGGCTGGGATAATCCCCACTGTAATATCATCGTTCATATGAGGCCAACCTTATCCAAGGTATTATGGGGTCAGTCAGTGGGTCGTGGTCTGCGTGCTGCTGCTGAGAAAAATACCTGTATTGTAATAGATGTCTCATCTAACTGGTCAACATTTGGACCAGTAGAAAAGTTACAATGGACCTTATGGTCTCATCGGGGCTCTTATTTAAAATTTAAAAACAGATTTGAATGGATTGCCCAGCAACCCGTAGATGAGCAAACAAGTTATTATTTATGTGATAATAAACTCCCTTCAAATTTGCGATGTTCTCATATCTATAAAAAAGACAAGTTTTCAGACACAGGATGCCCTGTTTGCGGCTCTTTCTCCGCGATAGATATTCACAAAGAGCAGAAAATGGATAGCTCTGTTAATGATATTGGGTTACATCGCCTATTTTTCGAGCGTATTCCGCAAGTATATGAAGAGATGAACCATAATATTTGGCGTACTCTTGGCAGTACTGCTTGGACAGGTGCAGAAAAACAGGAGCTTATATTTCTTGCATTCTGTAAGGCTTTTGAGCTTGTAGATGGTAATCCCTCTAATTCTGATTCTGAATTTTGGAAGATCACTTTGGATGGGGAAGCTGACTTGCGTACATTCCTTGTTGAAAATAAGATTCAGATTGTTAAGCAGGAAGAATTTAATCATGCTATTTTGGTGGACGGCTTAATGCATGGAAGAAGGATAAGAGCATTGCAGTCTAATCACGGTATATTATTATGCGGCCAGCAATTTGATGCACTGCAAGAAGAAGCATTAGAGCGCAAATACCAACGGGCTTTGCAGATCATTGAGAGAATTACAGTTATGGGGTGCTCCAGTCAGGATAATTTGCCTTATTTCAAGGCGAAGAACGTGGTGGCATTATGAGCGTTGGTACCATCATTGCCCCTTCTATTTTGGCAGCAAATTTCGCAGAGCTTGGCGCTGAAATAAAACAGGTCGAAACAGCAGGCGCTGATTGGATTCATCTTGATGTAATGGATGGAAGGTTTGTGCCAAATCTAAGCTTTGGTGCCCCTGTGATTGCGTCGCTTCGCAAAAATTCTTCAAGTTATTTTGACGCCCATCTTATGGTTGAAAACCCAGATTCGCTTATAACTGATATGAAACAGGCTGGATGTGACGGAATTACCGTTCATTTTGAAGCATGCACCCATCTAGATAGAACTTTATCTGCTATTAATGAGCATGATTGCCGTGCAGGGGTTGCTCTTAATCCTCATACTTCAGTTGAAAGCCTTACTCATATACTAGATAAAATAGGGTTAATACTCATCATGACAGTCAATCCTGGTTTTGGCGGTCAGAAATTTATCGAATCCATGGTGCGTAAAATACAACAAGCACGCAGTTTAATTGGGGATAGACCCATTCAATTACAGGTTGATGGGGGTATTACAGCTCAGACAGCGCCACTCGCAATCGCTGCTGGTGCCAATAATCTGGTTGCTGGTTCTGCTATTTTTGGAGCAGGAGCGGATGAATATGCCTCTAGAATAAAGGCAATTAGAGGCTCGTAGATAAAAAATACTAGGTTTTTACTTCTTTATAGATACACCAATATGCTTCTGGCCTCTGTTGCGGGCTAATTTTATTTGTTTTTGTCTTTCTGCAAAACGGTCTTTTTGTTCATGTGTTGTTTTGGTAATGCAATAGGGACAGCTTATGCCAGCTTGATAGCTGTTTGATTGCAATTCAGCTTGTGATAGGGGATGCCTACAGGCATGGCATAATGCGTAATTCCCTTTTTGTAGCTCATGATCAACACTTACTCGGTTATCAAATACAAAGCATTCCCCCTGCCATAAGGACTGCTCAGCAGGCACTTCTTCCAAATATTTCAAAATACCGCCTTGTAGATGATACACCTCTTCAAACCCTATTTTTTTCATATAGGCTGTTGATTTCTCACATCTGATTCCGCCAGTACAATACATCGCAATTTTAGTTGGTTTTGTGTGTTTTTGCGTTGATGCAAACGCATCTGCCCATTTTGGAAATTCGCGAAATGATGTGGTGTTGGGATCCACCGCTTTTGAAAATTTGCCGATTGCAACTTCGTAATCATTGCGAGTATCAACAACCAGTACATCTGGGGATGATATTAATTCATTCCAATCTTGTGGTTTTACATACATACCCTTTGTTTGTGATGGATTAATATCAGGCTCACCCATGGTTACAATTTCACGTTTTAGTCTTACTTTCATGCGGTGAAATGGGCAGCTATGCTCTTCAGAGTATTTTATTTCGGTTTGCGTGAATTCTGGATGCTCATACAGCCATGAAACAAAATTTTCTATGTTTTGGTGCCTTCCTGCAATAGTTCCATTTATACCCTCAGGGGCAATCAGAATGGTGCCAAACAGATTATTTTCAGCACAGATATGTTTAAAACTTTGCTGCCAATCTTCAATGCTATCCAAGCTTACAAACTGATATAGAGCAGCAATCAAATAGGGTTGATTTTGCTGTGTTTTAGAATTTTTTTTATATGTTTGTTCTGTCATTGCAGAAAACCCTGCCATCTTGCAGCTCAAATTCAATCTAGTAGCTATTTAAACATGAAATAGGGATATAGCATTTTAACCATTTTTTCTGCAAGTATCACTGTAATATTGATGTGAAATTGAATAACGAAACATCTGATTAATGTATCTGATGATTCTCTGGCTGGTGATTTCTGGATGGTCTCTTTATATAATTATAATAAGGCGGTATGGTAGTAAAATCAGACGTAGTCTGAATAGAGCGTATTATATCACACTTTAATCTTTTTCTTGATAAGTGACATTTGGATATTTAATGGTGGATGCGATTGAAAACAGTCCGATATTAGAAGTTCGGAACTTAAGAAAAAGTTATGGTGAGCTTGCTGTTCTAAAAGATGTAAGTTTTTCAGCTCCGGCCGGGTCTGTTATTAGCTTTATTGGCTCTTCAGGTTCTGGAAAATCAACTTTGTTGAGATGTTGTAATTTGCTAGAGATCCCGCAAGGCGGCGATATTGTTTTCAAAGGAGAGGCGGTATCTTGGACTGACAAAACAGACCATAGGCAGCTATCTGATAAAAACCAGATTATTAAATTCAGAACCAATTTATCCATGGTCTTTCAATCATTTAACTTATGGTCTCATTTATCTATATTGGATAATGTAATAGAGGCGCCTGTTACGGTGCTTGGAAAAGACAGGCAGAGGATGCGAGAAGCTGCTTATACTCTTCTTGATAAGGTAGGTATCGCAGATAAAGCAAATGCATGGCCAGCACAGCTATCAGGCGGGCAACAGCAAAGAGCAGCGATCGCAAGGGCACTTGCAATGGAGCCTGATGCTTTGTTGTTTGATGAGCCTACATCTGCGCTTGACCCAGAGCTTGAACAAGAAGTTGTGAAAGTAATAAAAGATCTTGCATCTGAAGGTCGTACCATGCTTTTAGTGACACATGATATGCAATTAGCGCGTGATTTATCTGATCAGGTGTTGTTTTTGCATCAGGGAATCGTTGAAGAGGAAGGCGCTCCAGATATTTTATTTGAGAAGCCTAAATCTACACGGCTTAAGCAGTTTTTAAGTGCGGCTGCGAATTAATTGGAAATGCACTTGAACGTTAATTGAGGAGATACATCATGAAGAAAATTTTATTAGCAGCTGTTCTTACTGGTTTTGCTCTTAGCTCAGCTTATGCGGACACGGTGCGTATGGGCACTGAGGGTGCTTATATGCCCTTTAATGGTATTGACGATAATGGTCAATTTATCGGATTTGAAATAGATCTTGGAAACGAGCTATGTAAAAGAGCAAGTCTTGATTGCACATGGGTAAAGAATGACTGGGATTCAATCATTCCAAACTTGAAGGCAGGAAATTACGACACCATTATAGCAGGTATGTCGATAACCGAAGAGCGTATGAAGGAAATAGATTTTACAACAAACTATACTCAGCCAGATCCCTCTAAATATGTTGCCTTATCTGGCGCATCTGTTGATTTTAATTCTGGCGTGATAGCAGCTCAGACAGGTACCATTCAGGCAAGCTTTGTTGTTGAATCAGGCGCTACATTGGTAGAGTTCGCAACCCCAGATGAGACCATTGCAGCGGTGAGAAACGGCGAGGCAGATGCTGTTATTGCAGATAAAGCTTTCTTGGATCCGATTGTAAACGAATCTGGCGGTGAGCTAAGTTTTGTTGGAGATAGCGTCCTTATTGGTGGCGGAGTTGGAATGGGTATTCGTAAATCTGACTCAGATCTAAAAGACAAGTTCAATGCTGCTATTAATTCAATGAAAGCAGATGGAACTCTTAATAACCTTATCAAACAATGGGAAATTGGAGAGCTTTTCTAGGTTGTTTTAAAATATTTTTAGCAGATGCGGGGCGGGAGTTGTGTAATTTCATCCCGCATCTGATTTTTATGAATGCTCCTTACTCTAATTGAAGTCGCTGCTTTTTTGCCCCCATAAAAGGGTTATTTATGTTTGATGCTTGTGCTGATCCATCTTCGCTTGAAGGCACTATTTGGCTTATGTGCTATTTGACTACTGCAAAGCATTTTGCGTTTTATGGGTCTTTTATTGTTGTATTAGTTCTTCTTTTTTGTGCGGCTCCGTTATCTCTATTATTTGGTTTTGTTGCTACCTCTGGCGTTCGCTCTTCAATCTGGCCGGTCAGACTAATTGCCAAAGGCTATATTAATATGGTGAGGGGTGTCCCTGATGTTGTTTTTTTCCTGTTTGTGCCGTTAGCGCTTGATCAATTATTTGAATTTATTCGCCATAAAATCATTTGCTCGCACGTCTTGGAGCCAGTATGGAGGGGAACAGATTTTATTGTTTGCAAAGCAGCAAAGCTTCCTTTGTCGACCTCTGATTTATGGGTGCATCAGCTATATGCATTTATACTAGCCCTTATTGCATTTGCTATTGTTTTTGGGGCCTTTGCTGGAAACGTATTGAGCGGTGCTATGAAAGCGGTTCCAAGGGCACAAACCGAAACAGCTGCCGCGTATGGATTTAGTAAAAAGCAAGTTTTCTGGCGAATTTTAGTTCCGCAGATGTGGGTATATGCCATCCCAGGTCTATCAAACCTATGGATGATATTAATCAAGGCAACCCCCTTATTATTTCTGCTAGGAGTAGAAGATATCGTATATTGGGCGCGTGAATTGGGTGGATCTAAAACATCACTCTATGCCTATCCCCATCCTGATTGGCGGGTCTATTATTTTGCGGGTCTATTGATTTTTTATTTAGTGATGACTTGGGTAAGCGGAAAAGTTCTTGCCAAGTTGCAGCTTAAACTTAGCCATGGTCAAGCAACAATGGCAGGTAGTGAGTTGCAAGGATATTCTGGATGAGCAGCTGTTGGATCACCATACAGGATTACGCTTTTCGCTCTCTTGGAATTGGAGAGCGTATTCTGCCAAAAACGGATATCACGATATGCGAGCAAGCTGTATTAATTGGCTCTGGGCTTATTTGGAATATCTATTTCGGACTAATAGCTGTTTTCTTTGGTTTCTGGTTTGCTATCATCCTTGCGATTGGTAAAAATAACCGTTCTGCCCTTTACCGAATACCAGCCATTAGCTTTATTTTTCTGTTTAGAGGCTCGCCTTTATTTATTCAGTTTTTCTTTGCATATGAGTTATTTGTTCTATTGCCCAAACTTGGCGTTACGATTGATTTAGGATTTATAACGCTTTCAGCGGAAACGCGGTGGCTGACAAGAGCCTGGCTTGGCGGATTAATAGTGTTGTTTTGCAATACAGCCGCGTATTCAGCCGAAATATTTTATGGTGCGATACGCTCTATCCCCTCGACTGAATTAGAGGCAGCAGAAGCATATGGAATAACGGGGTGGAATAAATTCTGGCGTATTATCTGGCCATCTATGCTTCGGCTTGCTTGGCCTTCTTATACTAATGAGGCTATTTTTCTGTTTCATGCCACAGCGCTGATTTTCTTCTCTGGCTTTCCGGCATGGCGGCAATCTGGGGATGCGTTATATTATGCCAGTTATTTTGCAGATAAAACATTTAATCCGTTTCTGCCATACCCGATTGTTGCAGGTTATTTTATATCCGTAACGCTTATCATTATTGTCGTATTTGGAGCTGCAAACCAGTATTTAAACAGGCATCTTGATGTACAGCAACGGCCTAAATTAAAACTATCTATTAATTTATTAAGGTAACAGATATTATTGTTACACTAAGGTGTGGAGGCAGCAATAAGTACTCAACATATCACAATTCCATTATCAGCAGATACACCTGGCGCTGCTTATACCGTGTCTTATTATCACTTTATTCCAGATAGAAAGGGCACCCACCCCAGGATTTTTCTGCAGGCAGGACTGCATGCAGATGAGCAACCAGGCACGCTTGTTCTGCATTATCTTTTAGATATGTTAGAGCAGGCAGATAAGTCACGCCAGCTTAATGCCGAATTTATCGTATTTCCTATGGTGAATCCTATTGGGATGGCGCAAATTTATAATCACCATCATAGTGGTAGATTTGATTTTTCTACGGGATTAAATTTTAACCGTAATTGGCCAGACCTTGCAGAGTGTATTTTAAATAATGAGCCAGATATATTGGATAAATTATCTGAAAATGAGCACGAAAATAAAGATAAAATCTTGTCATCAGTCCGCAGATGGATAGCCCGTCAAACCCCTATAACAGCCCTCGAAACACTGCGGTTTGAAATCATAAAAATAGCGATTGAATGTGATGTTGTTCTGGATTTGCATTGCGATGTGGATGCGACAAACCATATTTATATTGTGCCCCAATTAATGCCGGAATATCAGGATTTAGCAAACTGGATGGGCTCACGCGTAACATTAACAGCAGAAAATTCTGGCGGAGGTTCTTTTGATGAAGTATGGCCAAGATTATGGATAGACCTTCAGCGTCTGTGTCCAGATAAGCCTGTTCCGCCTCCTATTTTATCTGCAACGCTAGAATATCGCGGATTAATTGATGTTGAAGAAACATTAAATAAACTAGATGCCGAAAATTTAATGGGGTTTTTCATCACGCGTGGTTTTATAAATTCAAAAATGGATAAAGCTGCGCCCATTATGCCGCCAGCACTGCCATTTAATGCAACCCAGATTATCAAGGCACCGTTTAGCGGATTAGTGTGTTATCATGTAACGCTTGGTCAGAGGGTTGACGAAGGAGAATTAATAGCCAGCATCCTTTTGCTAGATGGGCCAGATGCGTTTCGCAAAAAAATTCCCGTCTATGCAGGAACGAGCGGTATTGTTTTTTCTATGATGCTTCAAAAATATATCTGGAAGGGTGCGCCGCTTGCTAAAATTGCTGGCAGTAAACCCCTTAGCAATCGGAAGGGCGTGTTATTAGAGGCATGAATTTGTCTATCCAGACTGTGCAAGTAGTAGTGTTATTTGTTCTTGCAAATTCGCGGATGATGGGCTGACCATAGATGAGAAGGAATCATGTAATATCCCATTTCGAGCGATGAGATATTTATGAAAATTCCATTTAGGACCTGCCATCCAGCCCAACTCGTCACTAACCCAATGATAAAAAGGATGTGCATCACGCCCTTTAATAGTCGTTTTGGCTGTCATGGGAAAATCAATATTAAAATTTACCTCACAGAAGTTTTTAATCTGGCTGTCAGTTCCTGGCTCCTGTCCGCCAAAATCATTGCTAGGGATACCGAGTACAACAAGTCCGTCCTCCTTAAACTCATCCCATAATGCTTGTAGACCTGTATATTGACTCGTAAACCCGCATTCAGATGCCGTATTAACAACTAAAATCACATTACCTTTATATTCAGATAAAGATATTTTTCCGCCATCAATTGAGTCAAACTCAAACATATAGGCTGTGTTTGCATGTGCCATAGATGCTGTTCCTAAAAATAAGCTGGTACTAATTACATAAAACCATTTCAAAGTGTTAATCATCATTTTGATACTACCCTTACACCTTTATTAGACCGCCTTATTTGAAATGGGGTAATTTATGTCAAAGACAAGGCGCTTTCTACCTAATTGGACGTGTTCCAAAAACACATTAACGATATATTAACACTTTTCATCTAGCTTGTAAAAATAATACCAAACTAACGGAATTGGAGAGAAAGATGAGTAACAATGCATCTTTAGTTAAAGGCATTAAACTAGCTGCTTTTCTCGGTCTTTTGATTGGAATATTGATTTTTTTTCGTGGTAGCAACGCTAGTAGATAATGTATCAATTTGGCTCCGCTGGGGTTTTATTTTTTGGTATACTAACTTTGGCATCATGATTGCGATGGCGGGCATTTTTGTACGACACCCAATTTTTAAATTTCCCCTTAAATGGTATGTTCGCTCTGCATTGGTTGGAGGTGGGCTCAATTTTACGGTTACCTTTTTTAACTATGAGCATTTCTCTACCTATATCGCAAAGTCTATAATATCAGGATTTGTGTCATCTCCATTTTGGTTTGTTCTTGATGGCATCGTTTGGGGGCTTCTGATAGGCTGGATTGTAACCAAAATGGCTGGTGACGGTATCGATGCTGTCCATGGCTCAGAAGATGTAATGAAACCCTAAGGGGAAGTATCTGTAATTGGATGCCTGCTAGCAGCATAATCTAATTCTGTTTGAAAAGGATTTAGCGTTATGCTGTTAGCCATAAATCTTGAAGAAAGTCAGAAATAACTTTCTGGCTAGCCATACTGATGAGCTGGTTTCTTAAATCTGCAATGGGGCTATTTAGACGAAAAATATTTCCAGAAAGCTGGCTTTTTTTAGCAACAGAATGAGCTTTAGGCATTCGGGTGGTTATCATATTAGAAATTGCGTTCGATAGCGTAAGCCCCGTGCCAAGACCATTTTCAATGCTTGCAACATCCATGAATGATTGCCCTGCCCCTTGTGCTAGATGAGGGGGCATCGGGTGTGCTGCATCCCCAATTAAGGTTATTCCGCCCCGCCGCCAGTTTGATAATGAATCAAATTGCTTAATGGGGGTTAAGTGCCAATTTTGAGTATACTCCCCCAGCATCGAGAGCACCGGATGATTGTAGAAGATAGCGTCAATTGAGTGAGACTCAAAAGCGCGCTCTGAAAAAGCAAATACGAAATTAACAGCTTGGCTATTTTGGATTGGATAAGATACCAGATGGCATGAATTACCAAGCCATAATTGCACATCAGGATAGGAAAAACCCGCTGGCACTTTTGAGGCAGGAAAAATCCCCCTATAGATAGAATATCCAGAGTTTTTCTGACGTGCTGAAGGGCTGATGAAGTGCCGTGTTTTGCCATCCCAGCCATCCGCGCCTATAATAATGGGCGCTGTAATAATTTCACCAGTATCTAGTGCCAGCCTAGTGTGATTATTTTTGCTGGTGATAGCTAAAACTCTGGCGTCCATAAAGTTAATAAGTGAATTTGTAAGGCACTTATTCAATAAGATTTCATATAGATCCTGACGTGCAATCGAGACATAAGGAGCGTTGTTCAAGGAGAGCGGAATATTTGTAAGGCTGACCGCCGTGTCGAATGCTTTAATGTGTGCTGCTAGAAGTCTAACCGCTTTATTCAGTATTTCTTGCTCTACCCCTAGTGACGATAAAGCAGCCAATCCGTTAGGCGCTATTTGTAATCCACCGATGAAACTTGACTGGTTATTAGGCGCAATTACCGTGACCTGATAGCCATGTTTTGCGCAGGCAATCGCCGTCCCAAGACCGCTAAAACTATTTCCAATGATTACAACTTCTTCACTCATCACTGTTGATAATACCTCTGCTGATTAGCATTTAGCGCAGGTTAGAAGGATTAAAAAAAAGGTCGACAGCTTGCCGACCCTTTTAAAAAAATAGTCATATATTTAAGAAAAGCAATCCTGCCCTCAAATAAGAAGTGGCGCGATAACAAGGCTCACAATTGCCATTACATTGATTAGGATGTTCATAGCCGGACCAGACGTATCTTTAAGAGGATCGCCAACCGTATCCCCAACAACAGCTGCTTTATGGACATCAGAACCCTTGCCGCCATAATTGCCCTTTTCAACATACTTCTTGGCATTATCCCATGCACCGCCAGCATTTGCCATCATAAGAGCCATCATGACACAACAGATTAGCGCGCCGCCAAGCATGCCGCCTAGCGCTTTTGGTCCAAGACCAAAGCCAATTACAACAGGAGCAAGCACAGCTAGTGAACCAGGTAGAATCATCTTGCGCAGCGCAGCACGCGTTGCAATATCCACACAGCGAGCTGTATCAGGCTTTGCTTTGCCTTCCATCAAGCCAGGTATTTCCTTAAATTGGCGTCTCACTTCGATAATCATCTCAAAAGCAGCATCACCAACGGCAGTCATCGTAATAGAACTTACAAGGAAAGGGAAAATACCGCCAATAAACATACCCACAAGAACAATCGGGTCATTAATGGCAAGCACAAAATTAGGGTCTCCATTACTGACCTTAACAATATAGGCACTGATTAGCGCAAGAGCTGCCAGAGCAGCCGCACTAATGGCAAACCCTTTACCGATAGCAGCCGTGCTATTGCCAACCTCGTCAAGAGAGTCTGTAATTTCACGTGTTTCTGGGCCCATTTCAGCCATTTCAGCAATACCGCCAGCATTGTCTGCTACTGGTCCATATGCATCAATCGCCATGGTAATTCCAACGGTGGCCAACATACCAACAGCAGCCATTCCAACGCCGTAAAGACCAGCTGAAAGATTTGCAAAGAAGATTATAGCTGCAATCGTAAGCACTGGAATAGCAACAGACTGCATGCCAATTGCCAATCCAGAAATCATCACAGTTGCCGGTCCCGTTTCACCATCTTTGGCAATTTTCCGAACCGGAGCGCCTCCGGTATAATATTCAGTTACCAGACCAACAATGATACCGCCTATCGCGCCCACAAGCACCGCATACCAAACCCCAACGGATGCGCCGATGCTGGTAATCACAAAATAGGCCGCCCCTATGAATATAACAGCAGAGCCTATGGTGCCAAATCGCAAGGCAACATCGGCGCTTTTGTTAGAGAATAATTTTACGGACAAAATTCCAAGTAGTGAGCAAATAAGCCCTGTTGATGCAAGAGCTAGTGGCATGAACTGCAATACAGATCTGTTGCCGCCTAGGACATCCAAGGACGCCATTGACATCGATGCAGCAAGCGCCATCGATGCTATCATCGCACCACAATAAGACTCAAATATATCTGAACCCATGCCGGCAACATCACCAACATTATCACCCACATTATCGGCGATAACTGCTGGATTGCGGGGGTCGTCTTCCGGAATACCTGCTTCAACCTTACCAACAAGGTCAGCGCCAACATCTGCAGATTTAGTAAAAATACCGCCGCCAACACGGCTGAACAAAGCCACAGAAGAGCCGCCCATTGCAAAGCCTTCAATAGATTCTATCCCGTGCAACGTATTGCCCATAAACCCGTATAGCACCCCTATTCCGAGCAAGCCCATAGATGCAACCGTAAGGCCCATAATAGAGCCTCCAAAAAAGGCTATATTCAATGCCTCAGCTGCGCCCTTATTCTTGGCGGCTACCGCTGTTCGCACGTTAGCTTTCGTTGCTGTGTACATTCCAATATAACCAGCAGTGCCAGAACATAAGGCACCAAGCGTAAATGCAATGGCTGTTCCCTCTCCCAAGCTGGCGTAAAGAGCAACAATGCAAATCACACAAAAAATAGCAAGACGCTTATATTCGCTGGCCATAAAGACCATGGCGCCAAGATGTATTTCATCTGCTATATCTTTTTCCGGGCCGTTTCCGACTGGAGATTTTTTAATCCATTGATAAACAAAAAAAGCGACAATTAAGCCGAATGCCCCAAGAGCGACAGGGATATACGCGCTGGTCATGATTTAAGTACCTCTTGAAAGTGGTCTGAAAGAAAATGTGCATAACCAATATGTTATTTGGCCAAGCGTGCTAGGTTATAGTAATAAAGTTTTATTCTGTAAAGTATAATCCCCTATTTCTAATGATTAGCTTT
>JADHOL010000017.1 GCA_016779005.1 Alphaproteobacteria bacterium | reverse complement strand
CAGATTGCAGTTCTCAAAACAAACGGCACCGCATTTCTACCTAACGGTGGAATGTTCAATTGATCGTTTGCTAGAAAATCGAGCCCAGCTTAATGAAATGGCACCAGAGGGCGTTAAAATATCGGTTAATGATATGATTATAAGAGCAAGTGCTATGGCTTTGCAAAAACGACCAGATGTTAATGGCTGGTTTGAAGAGGATGGATGCCGATATTTCGATACAGCTGATATTTGTATGGCAGTTGCTATAAAAGGTGGATTGATTACACCTGTTATTCGGTCTGTTGAAAAACTTGGTTTGGCTGAGTTATCGCAAATAACAAAAGATCTTGCATCAAGGGCACGAGAAGGCAAATTAAAACCAGAAGAATATACCGGTGGTGGTTTTACCATATCAAATCTAGGTATGTTTGGGATTAAAGAGTTTGCAGCGGTTATCAACCCGCCTCAAAGCGCTATTTTAGCGATCGGAGCAGGAGAGCAAAGAGCGATTGTAAAAGATGGTGAACTTGCGGTTGCAACTATGATGAATGTAACCTTATCTGCCGATCATCGCATTGTCGACGGCGCTTTGGGAGCAGAATGGTTACAGCTTTTTAAAGGGTTTGTTGAAAACCCTGTCACAATGTTAATTTAAGAATTTAAAAAGGACAGTTATGACTGATTCTCAGAAATTTGATTTAATCGTAATCGGCGGCGGTCCAGGTGGCTATGTGGGTGCTATTCGCGCCAGCCAACTTGGTCAAAAAGTAGCTGTTATTGAAAAAGAAAATCTTGGAGGCGTTTGCTTGAATTGGGGCTGTATTCCAACTAAGGCGCTTCTTCGAGCGGCTGAGTTAAAAAATAATATCTCCCATTTAAGTGAATTTGGCATTGAGATAGAAGGAGGCGTGAACATAAATCTTGAAAAAGTTGTTGCGCGCTCACGCCAAGTTGCAGAGCGGCTTTCTGGCGGTGTTTCCCATCTTATGAAGAAACATAAAGTTACCGTGATAAAGGGCGTGGCTAAAATCAATAAAAAGATATCTGGTGGCTGGCAAATTGCTGTGGAAGGTGAGAGAAAATCCACTGTTGAAGCGACTAACATTATGCTTGCAACAGGTGCACGCGCTAGGCAGATACCATCTATGGAATCAGATGGAGATAAAATCGTGACCTACCGTGATGCCATGGTTCCAAAAACAATGCCAAAATCATTAATGGTGGTTGGGTCTGGTGCAATCGGAATAGAGTTTGCCAGCTTTTATAATGATATGGGAGTGGATGTCACTATTGTTGAAGCGATGGATAGAATTCTTAATGTTGAAGATAGGGAAATATCTGATTTAGCTCACAAGTCATTTGAAAAGCGAGGTATTAAAATTCATACCTCTGCTAAGCTTGAGGCAATTACCAAATCTAAAAATGACGTAACGGCTACCATTACAATCGCAGGGAAACAGCAGAAAATTACTTCTGATAGGGTGATAATGGCTGTCGGAATTATCGGAAATACAGAGAATATAGGGTTAGAAAAAATTGGCGTTAAAACAGAGAAGGGGCATATTGTAACCAACGGCTTCGGTGCTACTAATGTTGCAGGAATATTTGCTATTGGGGATGTTACCGGCCCGCCATGGCTTGCTCATAAAGCCAGCCATGAGGCTATTATTTGTGTTGAAGCAATGACAAATCAAAGTGATGTGCATCCAATTGCAGAAAATTCGGTTCCTGGCTGTACCTATTGTCGCCCTCAAATAGCGTCCATTGGATTAACAGAAGATAACGCAAAAGCAGAAGGCTATGAGATTAAGGTTGGTCGTTTTCCCTTGCTGGCAAATGGCAAGGCAATTGCCATGGGTGAGGATGAAGGGCTTGTTAAAACGATCTTTTGTTCCAAAACAGGGGCATTACTTGGCGCACATCTGATAGGCGCAGAAGTTACAGAAATGATACAAGGATATGCAATTGCACGAACTCTAGAGACGACTGAGGCAGAATTAATGCATACAATCTTCCCGCATCCCACAATATCAGAAGCAATGCATGAGTCTGTGCTTGACGCATTCGACAGAGCGATCCATTTCTAAACTAAGACAAACATTCTATTATATGTTTTGACGTTTCAGAAGAGTGTACCAGACGGGTATACCAGAACAGTATAAAGGAGGCAGTATTGCCATCTCCTAATACAACGATAGGCGCCAAGCGCCATCCAGAAAAACAAAAGAATGAAGCGATTCCTCAACCAAAACGCCCGGACTGGCTTCGCGTGAAAGCACCTGCTGGCGAATTATTTGATGAGACGCGAAACTTAATGCGTGATTTGAATCTGGTAACTGTATGTGAGGAAGCAGCATGTCCCAATATTGGCGAATGTTGGTCCAAAAAGCACGCAACAATGATGATTTTAGGATCGATCTGCACAAGAGCCTGCGCGTTCTGCAATATTGCTACCGGCCGGCCTGATTTATTAGATCCGCATGAGCCTGAACATGTTGCACAAGCAGTTGCTAAATTAAATTTAAAACATGTAGTAATTACTTCTGTCGATAGAGATGATTTAGAGGATGGGGGGGCTACTCATTTTGCGCACACTATCACAGCAATCAGGGCCTTATCGCCTGATACCACAATTGAAATACTCACCCCTGATTTTCTTCGAAAGCCAGGAGCGGTGGAGATTGTCATAGAGGCAAGACCTGACGTGTTTAACCATAATATGGAGACAGTACCCCGCTTATATAAAACAATACGCCCTGGCGCACGATTTGAGCATTCACTTTCGATATTAGCGCAAGTCAAAAAATATGATCCGATGATTTTCACAAAGTCAGGGATTATGGTCGGTCTTGGTGAGAGTGATGAGGAAGTTGCCTCAATCATGGATGATTTAAGAGGGGCCGAGGTTGATTTCATGACGATTGGTCAATATCTCCAGCCAACGCCGAAACATGCACCGGTAGCACGCTTTGTAACGCCTAATATGTTTTCTTATTATGAAGGATTAGGGGAAAAGAAAGGGTTCTTGATGATGGCATCAACGCCGTTAACACGTTCATCATATCATGCTGATGCTGATTTTGCAGCGCTTAGACTTGCCCGGGAAAAAAAGCTTTCAATATGACAGTCCACTCGGAAACTAGAATAATCCCTCACAAACCTGAAGATTTATTTGAGCTTGTTGCTGACGTTAAGCGGTATCCAGAGTTTTTGCCATGGTGTCTTGCTGCCAGAATAAGAACACAGACTGAAACAGAACTCATTGCAGATTTAATTATAGGGTTTCAAGTATTCAAAGAACAGTTCACCTCTAAGGTTGCAATGGACAGGCAGGCACTTCTAATCGATACAAGCTATGCTGACGGACCGTTCAAATATTTGCAAAATCACTGGAAGTTTCTGCCTCACCCAGATGGATGCGAGATAGATTTTTACGTAGATTTTGAATTTAGAAACAGATTGCTACAGACTGTGATGGAAACCTTGTTTACAGAGGCTGTAAAGCGAATGGTAAAAGCGTTCGAAACTAGAGCAGATATACTTTATAAAAAAGTGTGATTACATCAAGCCACGGATAGTTTTTAATGCATTTTCGACGGTTTGTGTGCGGACAGATTGCCTGTCCCCGTCAAATACGTACCTAGTAACTTGTCCAACCTCTCCTTTTTTTAACACGCAAATATAAACAAGCCCCACTGGTTTTTCAACTGTTCCGCCATCTGGCCCAGCTATGCCAGAAACGGCAACTGCAAAATCAGCTTCGTCTTCACTTGCGGTGATAGCGCCGCTAGCCATCTCAGACACAGTTTGTCCAGAAACGGCACCATAGAGAGTTAAGGTTTCAGGTTTTACGCCAAGCATATTTATTTTTGCTTGATTGCTGTAGGTAACAAAGCCTCTTGAAAACACAGCAGAAGATCCAGCTATGTCTGTTATTGCTGCTGCTATCATTCCGCCTGTACAAGATTCAGCACAACAGATACGCATGCCTGATTGCTTAAGGCTGGTGACTATTTCCGCTGCATTTATTGAAATTATGTCCATTTTTTAGCTCCTACCAGTTCTGAAAACTGAACAGAATAATACCTGCCATTAACCCAGCTACCAAATCATCAACCATCACCCCAATACCGCCAGGTAGCCTCTCAGCCCAGTTGACAGGCCAGCATTTAGTTATATCAAATAGCCGGAATAATATAAAGGCGGCACTTAAATACAAAATATCATGCGGAATGAATAAAAGGGCAACCCATTGTCCTGCAACCTCATCAATTATTATCTCTCCAGAATCATGGGTGTTGGTGGCGTTAGAGTATATATCAGCTGCAAACACGCCTATAACACTAATCAAGATGGTAAGCATTAAAAACGGTATCCAGCCCATAGGAAGCAAAAAATAACCTGCAATAATCGCAACCACAGACCCTGCCGTTCCAGGTGCCGGAAGCTTTGTGCCGATAGGCCCCAAGGTTGCCAGCTGGCCTAATAAATAGGTAATTTGTGAGTTCATTTAAACGTGTTTCTATACTTTATTCTTGGCTTAATGGCAGTGATATTGTTGCGGTTGCAAAGGCTGATAATCCCTCTTTTCGCCCCGTAAAGCCAAGCTTCTCCGATGTTGTAGCTTTAATGGAAATTCGGTTCATTGGAAGGTTACACATTTCAGCTAATCGGTTTTTCATTCTTTGTCTTTCGGGTCCAATTTTTGGCATCTCGCAGATAATAGTAACATCTAGAAGGATGATTTTTGCGCCAGCATTTTGAATTTTCTGCATCGCGTAATTCAGAAAAAGTTCAGAATCTGCATCTTTCCATTTATCATCTGACGGCGGAAAATGAGTACCAATATCACCATCAGCCAAACAACCAAAAATCGCGTCACAAAGGGCATGTATGCCAACATCCCCGTCTGAGTGAGCGTCTATTCCATAACCATGTTCCACCTCAACACCGCATATCTTTATGTGATGGCTGGTATCATTAGCAGTCCATGAACGAAACTTATGTACATCATATCCCGTGGCTGTTCTTGTTTCAAAATGGTGTGCCAATAAATGTTTCAAATAATCAAAATCCTCCTTAACCGTGATTTTTCGTAAATTTGGACTTCCCGTGACGATAGCAACCTTGGTTCCATTTGCTTCAACAAGACTTGAATCATCGCTTGGATTATATTCATCCCCATTACGTCCATTTTCAGTTTGTTTTGCAAATATAGTTCGATAGCTTGTTTGAATTATATCAGCTTCAAAGAGTTGCGGTGTTTGAGCCAATACTAACTCATCTCTGTTTAATGTTTTTGTTATGTGCCTACCAGAATGTTTTGTTCCAGAATATGTTTTTTGGGAATATTTTTTAATAGTATCGCTTGCATTTAAAGTTGGAATGACCGCTTTCTCGCCCTCTCTTATTTTATCCATCATTCTGTCCAAAACAGCATGGTCTAGCATGGGCCTTGCGGCATCATGAATGGCTATATAAGGAGATTTAGCCGTCAAGCTATTGTAATATTGCAATGCATTCCAGACAGAATCACTTCTTGAAGCACCGCCATAAACCCATCGTAGCGCTGAGTTTTTATCGAAAAAGGCCTGGTCGATAGGGGCCGTTTTAGGAAATACTACAATGATGGTGTTGCAAGCCGGATAATGTCTTATCTGCTCAAGGGCTATTTGCCAAATTGGCTGGCCATTTATCGGTGCAAATTGTTTCTCAAACCCCATGCGCTCCCCTTTTCCGGCGGCAAGAAGAATAAGATCGAATGTTATTTCATTTTTCTGTTTCATGTTTTTCTTTAAAGCATAGAGTTTAAATTTTGTCTATTTTGCTAAATTCTTCTTCTATAGTAGATTTCAGATCAATAATTGCCTATTATTTATGCATATCATTAAAGTGAGAATTTTATATGCAGCTTTCGCTCGGCTCTTTAACGCTTCCCCATGCGGCGGTGCTTGCGCCAATGTCAGGAATAACCGACCAGCCATTTCGGCGGATAGTGCGCTCTCTTGGGGGCGGTCTTGTTGTATCAGAGATGATCGCAAGTAATGCAATACTCCAATCCGTAAGAAAAGAAATTAGAAAGCTGAAATTTTCCTCGGCTATGGAAGCACCTCTTTCCATACAGCTTGCTGGTTGGGATCCAGAAATTATGGCAGAAGCTGCAAGGATAGCAGAGCAGCTGGGGGCATCTATCATTGATATAAATCTGGGATGTCCTGCGAAGAAAGTTACAGGAAGATATTCAGGCTCTGCGCTTATGCAAACACCTGAGTTAACAGCTCAGATTTGTTCCGCAGTTGTAAATGCAACCCGTATTCCTGTTACCTTAAAAATGCGATTAGGATGGAATGAGTTAAATAAAAATGCACCTTACATTGGTATGCTTGCAGAACAAGCAGGGGTAGCAATGCTGGCAGTACATGGTAGAACGCGAAATCAGATGTATAAAGGGCAGGCAGACTGGCATGAGATAAGAAAAACGGTAGATAATGTTTCAATACCTGTGCTGGTTAATGGGGATATTAATAGCCTTGATGATGTGCAAAAAGCATTAAGCCAGTCAGGTGCGCATGGCGTCATGATTGGCCGCGGCGCTCAAGGCAGGCCTTGGTTATTAGGGCAAGCTGGTGACCTGCTCTCTAATCGAGAGATACGGCCCAACCCTTCTGTCGCTCAAAAAAGAGAGATAATGCTATCTCATCTAGATGAGATGCTTATATGTTATGGCACAGATGGGATGCGACTTGCCCGCAAACATATTGCTTGGTATGCGCATGGTATGCCAGGCTCGGCTGCATTACGTGATGTGGCGAATAATACTCATGATTCACATTTGGTATTTGATGCAGTTAACAGATTTTTTAATGAACAATATGAGGCAGCCTAGTGCAGACTAATATAATCAATAGTCAGGTTAACCTTCCTGCAGGTTATGCTGTGTTGGATGCGCTACCATATCCTGTAATTATTCTTGATAATGATAATTATTTTGTGTGGCTTAATCATGCAGGAGAGACATTTTTTAACTCTAGCTTAGCTATTTTTAAAGGTAGTTCTGCAGAAGAATATTTTAACTCTGATTCTGTACTAATTAAGATGATCTCAAGGGTAAGGCAAACAGCAAGCTCTTTGAGTGAACATTCGGTTTCACTTTCCCTGCCAAGACTAAAAGACACAATCGTAAATATTCAAGTTGGCCCATTTTACTCAAATGATGAATTTATTGTTATCTCCTTGCAAAAAAACACGCTTGAGCAGGTTGCCAAATCACGCACCCATTTCAAGGGTGCAGCGTTATCGATGTCAAAAGTAACCGCGCTACTTGCACATGAAATCAGGAATCCCCTAGCGGGCATTAAGGGCGCAGCTCAGCTTTTAGAATTAGAACTTGGGCAAGAAAATCAAGAATTAAGTAATTTGATTGTAACTGAAACAGATAGAATAATTAAATTATTGGAGAGAATTGAAAAACTTTCCGCGGATAAACCGTTGCACCTAGAACATATTAATATTCATGAAGTCCTCGATCATTGCTTGATGGTTAGCGGCTCATCATTTGGTCGACATCTTATTATTCAAAGAGATTTTGATCCCTCATTGCCGGCGATATCTGCAGATAGGGATTTACTGATTCAACTTTTTCTTAATTTGTTTAAGAATGCCTCTGAAGCAACCAAGCAAAATGATTCATTGTTGGTTAAGACTTCATATGCTTTATCCACTCCGCATTCAGCCTCCAACCAATATGGATTGAATCAATTGCCGCTTCAGATTGACATCATTGACACAGGAAGTGGCATTTCACCTGAACTTCAGGGATATGTGTTTGAGCCGTTTATATCTAATAAGCTAAATGGTTCAGGTCTTGGCTTAGCATTGGTAGCCTCTGTGGTTTCTGAGCATGGGGGTGCAATTGAAGTTAGCTCTGCTGCTGGAGAAACCCATTTCAAAATCAATCTTCCGATTGACATTGCCGGCCCAGCTTTTGCAGGCAAAAATAAGGATGGGTTGTAATGAGTAAAACGGCACAATTTGTTGTTGCTGATGATGATAGGTCCGTTCGAACCTTCCTTGTTCATGCCCTGACCAGACAGGGCTATAAGGTGTCTGCGGTTACTACTCTTGCAGGGCTGTGGGATTATACCATGTCAGGGCGCGGTAATATTTTAATTACAGATGTTGGCTTTCCAGATGGTGATGTGCTTGATGTTTTGCCACGTATTAGGGAAAAACGCCCTGATTTACAAATTATTGTTATGAGTGCTCGAACAAATCTATTAACAGCAATCAAAGCCCAAAAATATGAGGTTGTTGATTATTTTCCGAAACCATTTGAGTTAGGAAAATTAATAGAGGTATGTAATCGCTCTGCACGGCTTCATGCAAGTAATGGCGTGGTTGAAGCCACAAATCCAACCATTATGAGATCTGCACAGCTTTCAGTTCCAAAAGCCATAGCAATACCGCTTGTAGGACAATCTGCAGCGATGCAAAATACATTTAGGTTGTTAACAAGATATTCTGCCACCAAAGTTCCTGTTCTAATTCATGCAGAGGCAGGCGCTGAGAAAGAGGAAATAGCGCGTACCTTGTGTCAAATTGGGACTCAGAAACCATTGGAATTTATATCGGTTAATCTATCTCATACACCACCAGATGATCACGTGAATCTATTTTTTGGTCAGGAAAATATAATTAAATCAGCTGCTAATGGAAGCTTATTTATTAATAATATTGAATTATTATCGAATGACGCACAACGTGCATTAATGCGTTATTTAGATAGACCAGATACCAGCCCTTATAGGCCAGACCGAATTGTGGTTGGCACTTGTGTTGACCTTAGAAACTATGTGTCACAGGGATTATTTAGAGATGATCTATATTTTGCCTTATCTTCTGCTTATTTAACTGTGCCGCCACTAAGAGAGCGACTTGAAGATGTAAGGCCGCTTGCCAATTTAATATGCAAGGAGCTAAGCAGTGAATTTGGGATCACAAAAATCTTGCAATCTGACGCTGTAAATTGCTTGCAATCATGGAATTGGCCTGGGAATTTACGAGAATTAATGTTCCTTATTAGGCGCCTTTTTGTGAATGCAGATTCAAATGAAATTACAGCAACAGAGGTTTTAGCAGAAATAAATGCGCTGAAAAATGATTTATCTGAAGATAAAAAAATGTCACTTGGTGATTCAGCACACTATCACATTGATAAATATTTTAATTCACTTGGGGATGATTTACCATCATCTGGTTTGTTTGAGCGAATTATAAGAGAAGTAGAAAAACCATTAATTCAGGCAACAATGAAACGGACTTCTGGTAATCAGATCAAGGCTTCTGAAATATTAGGAATTAACAGAAATACATTACGAAAAAAAATCAAACAGTTAAACCTGCCATTATCTCGTGATGGGTATAAATAGGCTTAGCGAATGCAATTTCGAATAACCAAATCCCTATTGCCAGACACAAGTGAGACAAGCTTTAGAAAGCTATTGCAACTCATTGCGGCTGTTGTGTTAATTAGTGTTTTATTTAGCATATTTAGTTTTCTTGCACTCTCTACTGTTGAAACCTTGCCTCAACAGTCAGAGTTACTGTTATCTATTTTTGCAATTGCGAGCTTGTGTCTGGTTGGGTTGCTTTTTTTAATTGTGCGGCAAATTATCCGTCTTTTTATAGAAAAAAAACGAAAACAAGCTGGCTCTCAGCTACAAGTAAGGCTAGCGGTCCTGTTTGGTGTGATTACCGTATTTCCCTCTATAATCGTTGCAAGCTTTGCTGTATCTGTTGTTGATTACTCGTTGCGGGGGTGGTTCTCAGAGCGTATTTCAACAGCGGTAAATGATTCTGTTACCATAGCAGATGCCTATCTTGAGGAGCATACCCGCTCTGTGCGAGGTCAGGTGCTTGCAATGGCAAATGACGTTAACAGGGACGGATTAAAATTAGCTCAGAACAAACAGATTTTTAATAGGTTCATAACAGATCAGGTGGGCATAAGAAATCTGTCTGAAGCCGTGATTTTGGATGGTACAGGACAAATTATTGCCAAGTCACGATTTGCATTCTCGATTATATTTTCAGATCTCAATCGCGAGTGGCTAGAGCGCGCAAGAAATGATGAAGTCGTTATTTCACGAACCGAAGATAATACTAAAATTCAGGCTTTGGTTAAATTAAACAACTTTGTAGATGCCTATCTACTGGTTGGCCGATTTATTGATTCTGATGTTCTTGAGGCCGTTGATAAAACCCGTTTGGCGGTATCTGACTATCAATCTCTATCCATTAGGCAGTTTGACCTGCAAATCTCAATGGCGGCTATCTTTGCGGTTATCTCGTTATTTTTATTATTATCGGCTCTTTGGATTGGTCTTAGCTTGTCTGGCGCTATCACAAACCCGCTACGAGGTATTATTTCAGTTGCAGATGCGGTTAGAGCTGGCAATCTTAATTCGAGGGTAGATGTTAAAACAGATTTGGATGAAATCTCCCTTCTGGGTAGTAGCTTTAACAGTATGATGGATGATTTATCCTCAAGTCAGAGGCAGCTTGTTCATGCTAATAAGCAACTTGATCAAAGACGTGAATTCACCGAAGCAGTGCTGTCTGGTGTTTCATCAGGGGTAATTGGTCTCACGCGTGAGGGAATAGTCACCCTGCCTAATACAGCTGCTTGCACATTGCTGGATTATTCAAAAGAACAAATGATCGGAAGTCAGTTAACAGATGTATTGCCAGAATTTGCAGAGTTGCTTTCTGCAATCAAGCAAGGCAAAAAACGTCAATATAATACCGAAGTTATGATTGTCAGGAACGACCAGCAGCTTTTTCTTCAAGCGGGTATTACGTCTGAGAAAATCGAAGGCAGAATAGTAGGATATATCGTTACATTTGACGATGTAACAGATTTGTTATCAGCACAACGCAAAGCAGCTTGGTCAGATATTGCAAGACGAATAGCCCATGAAATTAAAAATCCGCTTACGCCAATAGAACTAGCAGCAGATAGGTTGAAGAAAAAATATAGGCCAGATGATCCTGAAAAAGCAGAACAATTCGATCAGTTTCTGACGATTATTAGCAGGCAGGTTGGCGATATCGGAAGGCTGGTTGATGAATTCTCAAGTTTTGCAAGAATGCCAGCTGCCATTTTAACAAAACAGGAAATCTCAGCACTTATCGAAGAGCAGATAACGCTATATCAGAATGAGGATGAGCTGATACAGATATCATTTTCTAAGCCGTCATACCCTATATATATCGATGCAGATTCTGGATTAATTCGGCAAGTTGTTGCAAATTTGCTCCAAAATGCAATTGACTCAACTACCGAAAATAAGGTTGAAAACCCCCTTATCATGGTTGATTTAAGATGTGATGCCGCGTCAGCATTTATTGAAATAAAAGATAATGGCCCTGGTTTTCAAACTAAAAATCTGGCCAAGTTATTTGAGCCATATGTAACAGGAAGAGATGCTGGAACAGGTCTTGGTTTAGCAATTGCACAAAAAATTATTCAAGATCATGCAGGTCAGATTAAATTGCAAAACCATCATGAAGGCGGGGCACTTATTACGATATCTATTCCTCTCTCAGGTGAGAAAAAATCAAAGGATGATGCCTAATGAGTGAAGAGATTTTAATTGTTGATGATGAGCCAGATATTCGCTCACTCATAAGCCTTACACTTGAGGATGAGGGGTTTTCGACTGTTCAGGCAGCAAATGCAGAGCAGGCCCGTGATATTGTATCAACAAGATTACCTTCTTGTGCCATTTTAGATATTTGGATGCGTGATTCCGATATGGATGGTTTGGAGCTGCTTAGTTGGTGTAAGGAAATTTATCCTGATATGCCAATATTAATGATTTCTGGACATGGGACAATATCCACAGCGGTGGAGGCAATTCGAAATGGCGCCTATGAATTTGTTGAAAAACCATTTAAGGCAGAGCGTTTAATACTCACAGTCAGAAGAGCGCTGCAAGCAAAGCGGCTGGAGGTTGAAAACCAATTACTCCGTGCAAGAACAGCTGTTTATAAGCAGCCAGATCTAATTGGTAATTCAGCAAAAATGAAACAGCTGAAAAATGATGTTGAAAAAATCGCACCAACATCCAGCAGAGTGCTTATCCAAGGAAGACCAGGATCTGGCAAAGAGACTGTTGCCAGATTAATCCATGATAAATCATCTCGTTCTGAGCATCCCTTTGTTGTTGTCTCATGTAGTCGATTATCTGATGAAAAAGGTGATGCAGAATTATTTGGGTCAGAAATTTTTCAATATGGACGCAGAATTATTGGCCTGCTGGAGCAGGCACATCTGGGAACGCTTTATTTTGACGAGATAAGTGATTTATCGGCGACTATGCAGGCGCGTATATTACGGGCAGTGACTGAGCAACGCTTCAGAAGAGTAGGGGGAACATCTGAAATTATATCTGATGTTCGTATTATTTCTGCTACTAATAATAATCCACAAGAAATGATTGAAGCTGGAAAACTAAGAGAGGATTTGTTTTATAGACTTGCTGTTGTAAATATTTATGTTCCAGAATTATCACAACGCAGAGAAGATATAGCACAGCTTGCCAAGTATTTTGTTCAGCAACAATCAGAATTGCTTGGAAAGAAGCCAATAAAGCTAGGAGAAGACCTGTTAAATGCGCTAAGGGCTTTGGCATGGCCTGGCTCGGTACGCCAGCTTAAGAATGTGATTGAAACAATTATGATCTTATCATCTGATGATGATGGTGAGCCTGTTGGCATATCGGCCCTGCCAGAGTTTAACAGCCCATCAAATTCAGATAATAACACTCAAACTTTAAATGAAACCTTCATGTCCCTTCCCCTAAGAGAAGCAAGAGAGAAGTTTGAGCGTGCCTATTTATTATCTCAATTAGAAAGATTTGATGGCAATATCTCTCAAATGGCTAAATTTATAGAGATGGAACGCTCTGCGCTTCATCGAAAATTAAAGTCGGTCGGAATTTCAGATAGTTAAACTCCTTGATTTTTCTTAATTGGGGCAGATATAACAAAAAACACCAGAGTTTAGGATTAAACATTAATGCGGATAGTAATTTGCGGTGCAGGAATCGTGGGAAGTGCGATAGCAACCCATCTAGCAGCTGAGCAAAATGACGTTACTGTCATTGACCATGATGAAGAAAAAGTGCAACGCATTGCAGAGCATGCCGACCTGTCCGCTATTGTGGGGTTGGCCTCTCACCCTGATGTATTAGAGAGGGCAGGCCTTGATCAAGCTGAATTAATCATTGCTGTTACAGAATCTGATGAAGTGAATATGGTTGCCTGTCAAATGGCACATAGCCTGTTTAAAACACCAACTAAAATAGCGAGGATTCGCTCAAACGCTTATCTGCGCTCTGACATTAAAAGTAAGTTTTTTACCACAGAGAATATGCCAATTGATTTTATTATTTCACCAGAGCAGGAAGTTGCATCTGCGGTAAGCCGCCAGCTCAGGCTACCAGGCGCATTTGATGTTAAAGAGCTGGGAGGCGGAAAACTACAGCTGGTCGGTGTTTTATGCGACAGTAATTGCCCGATTATAGATACACCATTGCGTCATCTAACAGATTTGTTTCCAGACCTCTCCATCACAATTGTGGCTATCCTGCGTGAGAATTTAGTGACAATTTCCCGTGATGGCACGGATGAATTGAAAACAGGCGATAGAGTATATTTTGTATGTGATACCGAACATTTAGAGCGCGCAATGGCTGCATTTGGACATCACGAACATAGGACTTCTTCTGTGGTAATCGCAGGTGGCGGTAATATTGGTCAATTACTAGCGCAAGAAATCGAGTCAGGCTATAGTGAGATTAAATCCAAGATAATCGAACTTAATAAAGATCAGGCCAGAAATATTGCTGCAAAACTATCAAATACAAGTGTTATTTGCGGAGATGTGTTAGATGCAGATATTCTAAAAGAGGCGAGCGTTGGCTCTTCAGAGACGTTTGTTGCTGTATCTAATGATGATGAAGTAAATATTCTGTCTGCACTTCTGGCTAAGAGAATTGGCGCAAAATACGCAGTTGTTCTGGTCAATATGCAAGGATTTCTGCCCCTGATTAGTGCATTAGGAGTGGATGTTGTTATAAACCCGCCTCAAATAACAGTATCATCTGTTCTTGAACATATTAGGCGAGGCCGGATTATTGATGTGCATTCTATTGTTGAGGGTTTGGGAGAAGTGCTTGAGGCTGAGGCTGTATCTGGCTCTGATCTTGTTGGGTTGCCATTGAGAAAGTCAAGAATTCCCAAAGGTGTAACAGTAGGCGCAGTTTTAAGAGGGGAGCAAATCATCCCCGCACGAGGAGATACAATTATTGAAGCAGGCGACCATGTCATAGTATTTGCAAAGCAGGGTAAATCACGCCAAGCAGAAAATATATTATCTGCCAAATAAATTCAGCAGCAACATAATATACTAGAAGTTATAGAATAAGAATTGATAAGAAAAAGGGTAGCTATGTCTAGAATAGCCTATGTAAATGGTCGGTATCTTCCTCATAAAAATGCATCTGTCCATATTGAAGATAGGGGATACCAGTTCGGGGATGGTGTTTATGAAGTTGTGTTAGTTTTAAATAAAAATCTAATAGATTTCGAAGGCCATTATACACGCTTAAAGCGTTCCCTTAGTGAAATCTCGTTGGATTTCCCGATATCAGAGACGGTAATTAAACAGATTTTCAAAAGGCTGGTTAGATCAAACCATATCACAAATGGGCTAATTTATTTGCAGGTTACGCGCGGTGTAGCAGATAGAGCTCACCAATTTCCAACAAATGTGCCGCCAGCATTAGTAGTAACAGCCAAACCAACCTTAATTACAAAAACGGTTGCGGGCAAAAAAGCAATAACAACTGCTGACCAGAGATGGGATAGACGAGATATAAAAACAATTCAGCTCTTGCCGAACTGTATTGCTAAACAAGAGGCGGTTAAACATGACGCGTTTGAAGCCATTATGGTAATGCAAGATGGGACTATAACAGAGGGCGCATCTTCTAATTTATGGATGGTGGATAAGGATAATCAACTTGTTACCAGACAAGCAAGTAACGCTATTCTAAATGGTATTACTAAATTGAGTCTGACTAATATTGCTAGTATTCGGCAATACAAAATAGTGGAGCGTCCATTCACAGTTGAAGAGGCAAGAGAAGCTAAAGAATTATTTGTTACGAGTGCAACGGCCATCGTAACACCAATTATTCAACTTAACGATGATTTGATAGCTGATGGCAATGTGGGGCCTGTTGCTTTAGCGCTTAGAAGTGCCTATTTAGAGAATACGCGGTAGCGTTAAACTTAGTTCTAAAAGGAAAAGCCATGGATAAAACTCAAAATCTGCAGGATGTATTTCTTAATACAGCACGGCGCCAGCACATATCGGTCACATTATTTTTAGTGAATGGGGTGAAATTGCAGGGATTGATTACTTGGTTTGACAATTATTCTATATTACTAAAACGTGATGGTCATATACAGCTTATCTATAAACATGCTGTTTCTACCATTATGCCGGCAACTGCTATTGATTTACAAGAGCAACTGCCAGATGACACTGAGAAATCATGAAAATCAAAAATTCATAATGATTGTTGATGAAGAGATTAGAGACAAGGTAAGGGGCCTGCTGCAAGAGGCGTCGACTAAGTATATTTTACCCTTTTATAAAAACCTCTCGGCAGATCAAATAGATACTAAATCTTCTGCGGATGATTTTGTTACAGTAGCAGATAGACAATCAGAAGTTTTCCTTTCTAAAAAATTAATGGCGCTAATCAAGGGCTCAACGGTAATTGGCGAGGAAGCCTGCTCTGATGATAAAGATAATTCATCTGGCTTAAGAAATAAGCGTGTCTGGACGGTAGATCCAATTGATGGAACCAAAAATTTTGTAAATGGAAATGAGCGATTTTGTTCTATGGTAGCTCTTCTTGAAGATGGAAAACCTCAGGCGTCATGGATTTTTATCCCTACCGAAGGCAAATGCTATTATGCAGATGTAACTAGCGTTCAGCTTGGACATGATGGGAGTGCATTCAAGCCCTTAGAAATCAGCCCTAAGATAAAAGCGCCTGCTAATGTGATGGATTTTACGTGCAGCGTATCGCTTCGATATTTAGATCTAGATATTAAAACGCTTATTAAGCGTAAGGTAGCGCATTTAAAAAATAGGGTTTTTATTGGAAGTGCTGGAATAGAGGCAACGATGCTAGCCGAGCAGCAGATTGATTTTATATTTCATTCTACTACTACCGCATGGGATCATGCTCCTGTTGACCTATTTTGCAGGGGATCAGGTGGTAATTCAGCACATATAAACCTATCTGAGGGCTCGTATAGCGATTTTAATATCGAACAAAAAGCACCTGTTTTGTTTGTTCAAAATAAGGATGCATGGGATGAGGTGGCTCGTTTTATTACCGGTTGATGAATTTAAAAAATGAGCGGGTTTAGAGTTGATTTTTTTCGATGTTTTTGGCCATCACCCAATAAGATTCCAACTCCTCAAGTGATAAATCTTGCAGGGTTTGAGTATTATTTCTTGAGCGAACTTCCATCTGCTTGAACCGTCTCTCGAATTTTCGATTTGCAAGTATAAGAGAGGTTTCAGGCTCATGCCCTGCTATGCGTGCAATGTTTGTTGCAACAAATAATATATCTCCCACCTCATCTTGAATTTTATTTTTATCTGGATTGTCAGCTTCAATTTCTATTTTTAGCTCTTCTATTTCTTCATACATTTTCTCGAATGCAGGATAGATAGATGGCCAGTCAAATCCTATTTTTGCAGCTCTCTGCTGTAATTTTATTGCCCGTGTTAAAGCTGGAAGGGTTGTGCTTATGCCGTCCAAAAGGCTAATCGCATTTTTATTTTCTGAGAGTTGTTCTCGCTCGAGCTGTTTTATTTCCTCCCATGTTTTTCGGATTTCTGGCACAGTTTTGGCTTCGGTTTTAGCAAAAATATGAGGGTGTCTTCGTATCATTTTATCACAGACAGCTGAAATTACATCCTCTAGCTGAAAATCACCGCGCTCATGGGCTATCTGAGCGTGAAAAATAACTTGCAATAATAAATCGCCAAGCTCGTCACATAATTTATCCATATCACTCTCATAGATAGCCTCAACAACCTCATAAGCTTCTTCTATGGTATAAGGTGCAATCGTCTCATAAGTTTGTTCAAGATCCCATTCACAGCCGCCTTGCTTGTCTCTAAGCTGTTCCATAATTAAAACCAGTTTGCTTATATTCTCATTGATTTTATTTAAATTTATGGGTGTCTCTGGATAATTATTCATTGGGGTGCCTGTTAAACTATTTTCTGTTTCTATTTTAAGCTTAATTTAAACTATAAAATAATCTATGATTTGAATTATAAAAATATTAACACAAATAAATTAATCAATGCGATTAATTGGAGTTATGAAATGACGAACGGTCAGTCAGAAAATCAAGCTGAAAATACGACACATAATAAAACGCTACTTGGTAATATTAGACGTTGGTTTTTGGCAGGTATATTACTTTCTGCACCTGTTTTTTTAACAACTTATATCACTTGGATAGCCATAGATTTGATTGATACTCAAGTTGTTAATTTACTGCCAAAAGAGCTTGTTGTTTTCATCACAAGCTGGGTTCCAGGATTTGGAATTGTGCCTGGCTATGGGATTATAATTGGATTTGTGTTTCTCACATTCATTGGTGCGCTAACAACTGGTTTCTTGGGGCGATGGATTGTTCATCTAGGGGAGCGTGTGATGAATAGCATGCCAGTTGTGAGAACAATTTATGGCAGCTCAAAACAGATTTTGGAGACTGTGCTTGCTACCCAATCTGATGCGTTTCGCGATGCGGTAATTCTAGAGTATCCGCGAAAAGGAACCTATGTTATCGGCTTTGTAACAGGTGTGGCAAAGGGCGAGATAAAGGAAAAAATTGAAGCCGATTTGGTCAATGTATTTGTTCCAACAACGCCTAATCCAACCTCTGGTTTTCTTCTTCTGTGCCCAAAAGATGAGTTAACTTATTTAGATATGGCAGTTGAGGACGCAATAAAATTGGTTGTTTCTGCTGGTATTGTAACCCCTGATAATAAAGCTAAAAAAACCCAGAAAAAGATCGCTAATTCAGGCAAGAAGTAAACTTAAGAAACGCGTTTGTCGCTTCTATTTATCCAGAATATAAATAGCGTATTGCTTTGTCTTGCTCAAACAAACCGATAAGAATACGGCAGGCTTTGCCTTTTTCAGATGTTAGTAATGGGTCTTCATGTACCAACATCAAAGATTGTTTTCGGGCAATTTCAAGCAAATCGGCATGCGCAGAAAGATTGGCAAGTTTGAATTCAGGTACACCAGATTGGCGTTGTCCTAAAACCTCTCCTGGTCCTCTAAGCCGCAAATCTTCCTCTGCAATTAAAAAGCCGTCATTGGTTTGCCTCATAATATCAAGGCGAGATTTAGCAGTATAAGAAAGAGGCGTTTGATAAAGCAACAAGCATGAAGATTGAATATCACTTCTGCCAACACGCCCGCGCAGTTGATGCAGCTGTGCTAATCCAAATCTTTCTGCATTCTCAATAATTATAATGCCAGCCTCTGGTATATCTACGCCTACCTCAACAACAGTAGTTGCAACTAAAAGCTGACTTTCACCTGACTGAAAGGCCTGCATTGCGATATCTCGCTCCGTAGATTTCATTTTGCCATGTGCTAGGACAGGATTTGCTTCTGGAAGCAGCTGCGCTAACATTCTATGCCTGTCTTCTGCAGCTTCAGCATCTAATTTGTCACTCTCTTCAACCAATGGGCAAATCCAATAGGCTCGACTTCCATTCGCAATTGCTTTGGATAGCCTTTCTATCACATCATCCATCTTTTCCATTTGCAGGGATGCTGTTTTTATATCTCTTCTACCGGCAGGTTTTTCATCAAGTTGCGATATTTTCAGATCGCCATAAGCGGTCATTGCTAATGTTCGCGGAATTGGCGTTGCTGTCATAATTAGGATATCGCACCCACCGCCCTTTTGACCAAGGATAAGACGCTGTTTTACACCAAAGCGATGTTGCTCATCGACCACCGCAAGTCCTAAATCTGCAAACTCTGCATTCTCCGTTAATAGAGCATGTGTTCCGATCACAAATGAAATCGTGCCAGACTTAAGACCTTCGTGAACCACTTGTTTTTGCTTTTGGGTCATACTGCCGATTAACAAAACAGGCTCTATATCAAAACCTTTTAAAAGTTCTGTTATATTCTTGAAATGCTGTTTGCTTAATATCTCTGTTGGTGCAAGAAGGGCAGCTTGTTTGCCTGATGTAATTGCTCGCAATAACGCTATTAAAGCGACAAGTGTTTTACCAGAGCCAACATCCCCTTGGAGCAGTCTGAGCATTCGGACAGGGGCGCTTTGGTCGTCTGTGATTTCATTTAATACCCGTATTTGCGCCGATGTCATTGAATAGGGAAGAGAGGCTACAAATTTTTCAATGAAGTGCTCATCCCCTGTTACCGGCTCTGAGACATCCGCATTTGATTGCCGACTTCTTATCAAACAAAGTGCTAATTGATTAGCCAGTAATTCATCAAAGGCTAGTCGTCTTCGGTGAGGCGTATCCAATTCTAAATCAGCCTGTGTATTTGGGGAATGGCTTTGTATCAATGCGGATTTAAAATCTGGCCAATTTTGGTGTTGTTTTAAATGTTTATCAATCCATTCAGGAAGTTCCGGCATTTTTTGAATGATAGTTTGCGATGTTTTTCGAAGTAGGCTTTGGCGCAGGCCAGCTGATAATGGATAAATAGGTTCTATTGCAGGGATAGATGAGCGCTGTTCTGGTGCAACAACATAATCTGGGTGGGTGATTTGTTTCTTTTGATTGAAAAAATCAACGCGTCCACTAATTATAACGGTTTTTCCAACCGCATATAAAGATTTTAGATAATCCGCCTTAGCCCTGAAATAAATAAGTTCAATTCTCCCTGTATCGTTCTCACCCACTATGCGGGCTGGACGGGATTGCCTTCCCATGGGAATATCTAAAGATCTAATAGTGATAGATACGGTTACAATTTGCCCGTCCGTGATAGCGTTTATATCTGGTGATGCGCTTCGGTCAATTAATGAGACAGGAAAGTAAAACGCTAAATCAATAACAAAACTACCTATTCTCTTTGCCATTATATCAGCTGTTCTTGGCCCTATGCCTTGCAAGCTCATTAACTGTGCAAAGCAAGGGAACAAAATTTCAGGTCTATTAAAATTAAGGTTTGCCATATGCCTGTTCAAATTTGTAATTATAGGGTAATGATCTCACAAAAATTGTAACCTGTCCAATGCGCACTATCTTATTACGGGTAGAACTATATTTTAACAGTTTGAAGAGTTTATATTTATGGAAACAAGAGAAAATAGAATACGCAGATTAATCTATCAGTCCAGCTACACAGGCACCAGAGAGACAGACTTGCTATTAGGACAATTTGCAAATCGCTATCTGAATAACCTTGAAGATCAACAGCTAGATGATTACGAGGCCCTTTTAGCACAAGGCGATCAGAATATTCTTGCATGGGTGAGAGGGGATTTAAAAATCCCAGCTAATCTGAACGGAACCGTTTTTTCACTTGTAAAAGATTTTAATACAACACTCTGACAGAAACATAACTATCCCATGCAAAAGCAAATTTTTGGATGTGTAGAGGGTGCACAAACCCTCTATCTTGCAACACACGCTACTATAGGCAAACCAGTTATTTACCTATCTCGTGATGACCTTGAATTAAAACAAGTATCACAGGGCTTATCCCTGTTTGCACCAGATATAGACGTGGTTTGCTTGCCAGCATGGGACTGTTTGCCATATGACAGGCTGTCTCCACATGGCGATATTACAGGTGAGCGTATTTCAACATTAAGTAAACTCGCCTCAACTGAAATTTTAAATACAAAAAATGTGATACTTCTTACAATAAATAGTTTTCTGCAAAAAATTCCCCCAAAATCCTTTTTCTTGAATGCAAGTTTAAAACTCTCCAAAGGGGCTGATTATAATTTGAATGAGATTGCGTCTTTTCTGCAAGATTGCGGATTTAACAGAACGAATACCGTTCGTGAATATGGCGAATTTGCAATAAGAGGTGATATTGTTGATATTTTTTCTGATCCCTCAACCCATCCATACCGCCTTGATTTTTTCGGTGCGGAACTTGAGAAAATAAGATTTTTTGATTCATCTTCTCAATTGGGATTGACGGAAGTAGAACAGCTTATTTTAAATCCAGTAGCGGAATATCGCTTATCAGATGAATATATCACCCGTTTTAGAAAAAATTATATCAGTTTATTTGGCGCATCCGCAGCAAGAGACCAATTATACGAGGAAATCACAGCAGGCATAACCCCTGTTGGAATAGAACATTGGATGAGCTTATTACATCCTGAACTTGTTACTATAACAGATTGGCTACCTGATGCGTCTGTTGTAATTCCGTATGATTTTTCGGTTTATTCAGAGAAAAGAAGCGCCTTAATTGAGGAGTTTTATCAGTCAAGACTGTCAGCCATCGGACAAGATTCATTCCATTACAGGCCAGTACCACCAGAGCAGATGTACGTATCACAGAATGAAATTGACGTATTATTTAATACAAAAATGCCAGCGATATTATCGCCATTCTCTGCCCCAGAAAAAACACCTCAAAATTATGAGGCATTAAGCTTAGACGGAAAAACAGGACCCGTTTTTAGCGCAACACAGGAAAACCGATTTAGCCCCTCACAATCTGCCGCAAAAATGATAGAAGATACCCTAACAAATCGCTCTATAATTTTGGTAGCTTCCAGCAAAGGCGCTATGTTAAAATTAACTGAGTTAGTATCCCCTCATTTATCGCATCCAATAACGCCGCTCGAGCCTGGCACAAAGCTAGTAGCAGGGCAGATTTATTCTGCTGTATGGTCCATCGCAAATGGATTTATGTTCCCAGATATTTGGATTTTAACAGAACAGGATGTATTTGGAAGCCGGCAGAACAGGCCTGCTGGTAGGCGCAAGCGCTCAGATGAATTCCTGCGAGAAGTATCCGCATTACAGACAGACGATCTTGTAGTGCATATAGAGCATGGAATAGGTCGATATGATGGTCTTGAAACAGTGCAAAGCGGCGGCGGTGAGCATGATTGTTTGCGTTTAATTTATGCGGGCGATGATAGATTATTCATCCCCGTTGAGAATATTGATTTACTCTCAAGATATGGACAGCAGGCAAGCGATGCGGCTTTAGATAGGTTAGGCGGCGTTGCTTGGCAGGCCAAAAAAGCCAGAATTAAAGGCAGGATAAAGGAGATGGCAGACGAGCTCATTAAAATTGCTGCCAGCAGACAAGTAAGCAAAGCTGAAAAACTAAATGTGCCAACAGGCATTTTTGATGAATTTTGTGCACGCTTTCAATTTTCTGAAACAGATGACCAGCTGGATGCTATTTCTGATGTGATCGATGATCTTGCCTCTGGAAAACCAACCGATAGACTGATTTGCGGTGATGTTGGATTTGGTAAAACCGAGGTTGCATTGCGGGCTGCGTTTGTTGCTTGTATGAGCGGGTATCAGGTAGCGCTTGTTACGCCTACCACCCTTCTTGCAAGACAACATGGCAAGCTGTTTAAAGAGCGCTTTAAAGGCTTTCCAATCCAAATTGGTATTCTCTCAAGAATGACACCTGCAAAAAATGCGGCCATTATCAAGCAAGATATTGCTGATGGAACCTGTCAGATGGTAATCGGAACACATGCATTACTGTCAAAATCAATGGCGTTTAATAATCTTGGCCTTTTAATTGTAGATGAAGAACAACATTTTGGAGTTGCTCAGAAAGAACAACTCAAAAAAATGCGTGGTGACATGCATGTTCTCACCCTATCGGCAACACCCATACCGCGAACCTTGCAGATGGCATTATCGGGGGTAAGAGAAATGTCACTTATCGCAACACCGCCGGTAGACCGTCTTGCAGTTAGAACGTTTGTGGGGCCATGGGACTCTATCATCCTTAGAGAAGCAATTTTGCGTGAAAAACAGCGGGGCGGACAGATATTTGTGGTATGTCCTCGTATAAAAGATATGCAGAAAATGTTTGATCGCATCACAAAGCTGGTTCCTGAAGCCTCTATTCTTTCAGCACATGGACAGATGAACCCGCTAGAATTAGATAAGGTCATGACAGATTTTGCAGATGCCAAAGCAGATGTATTATTATCCACTCATATTGTGGAGTCTGGAATTGATATTTCCACAGCAAATACAATGATTATTCACCGTGCTGACATGTTTGGCTTGTCCCAGCTATATCAGTTACGCGGCAGAGTAGGGCGCGGCAAGCAACGAGCATATGCCTATCTTACAACTGACCCACAAATAACACTCACCAATCAGGCTAAACGCAGGCTCGAAGTAATGCAAACCCTTGACAAGCTTGGGGCAGGGTTCTCACTAGCCTCCTATGATATGGATATTCGCGGTGCTGGAAACCTACTTGGGGATGAGCAGTCAGGCCACGTAAAGGAAGTGGGTGTTGAATTATATCAAGATATGCTTCGCCAAGCTGTTGCTTTATCAAAGTCTGCTACGAGCGAAAATAAAGAGGAGAGTGACGTAAGCGAAGATAACTGGTCACCCCTTATTAGTATTGGAACTGACGTTTTGATACCAGATAGCTATATTAAAGATTTAACGGTTCGGCTTTCACTCTATCGTAAAATTGCATCTGTCTATGATTTAGCATCTCTCCAAGATATAAAAATGGAATTAACAGATAGATTTGGCCCTATCCCAGATAAGGTTAAAAACCTCTTGCAAATTGTTGAATTAAAACAGATATCTAAAAATATTAATATCGCTAAAATAGATGCAGGTAATAAAGGGTTCTCCGTTCAGTTTAGACATAATTCATTTGCTAATCCAGAGCGACTAATTGCCTGGATAGCCTCGCAAAAAGACAGGGTACAATTGCGAGCAGATCATAAGCTGGTAATTAAACAGGATTTAACCGATGTAACGAAGCGTGCTGATTATCTGAAGGGTAAGTTATTGCAGGTACAAGCCCTATTAGACTAGCTCGTAACCGCCGTATCGATTGCGGTAAGCAATATATGTTCTGGATGTGCTCCGGCAAGTGAAATCTGGCTGTTAAAGACAAAAAACGGAACGCCATCAATTCCTAAATGGTTTGCTTGGGTTAAGTCTGATGCCAATATTTTTTTTGCTTCTGTGATTTTTTTAAGTTCAGAAATTTGGGACAGGTTTGAGCTTTCTAGTATTTCTTCTTGGATATCGGAATTGCTTATATCTTTACCATCTAGGAAATAGGCTTGATAAAACAACTCGCTTAACCTGTAGCCGTCGCTTCCAGCTGCAATAATTAATTCGTGAACAGAGCGAGAATCTGGTGTTCTCTCGATTGCATCAAAATCAAATTCAATGCCCGATAATTTTCCAGCTTGTTCTATTCTGCTATAAACAGATGATGCAGCATGTCCAAACTTGGTTAATAAATATTGTCTTCTATCAATGCCATATTGCGGTATGGAGGGGTTTAATAAAAACCCTTTCCATTCAATAGTAACCTCTATGTCAGGGCGCTCAGATAATGCCTTTTCAAGGCGCTTTTTACCAATATAGCACCATGGGCATATAATATCCGCGAATATTTCTATCTTAAGTTTGGGGTTCATATCGCGGCCTGAGGTGTTTTTCTCTTACCTATTTAACCTATGTTAGTTTTAATGCTAAAACAATGGCACATAACACTACTATGTCAGTATTTACCTTTTTCAGGGGAGAATAAAATTGGCTTTGGATGATGAAAAAGCATTGAGCCTTGTAACCGCAAAAAGAGATGCGTTATTGCAGCAGGCAAAAACGCTCCAAATATCTACCAGTTCGGATAGCGGCGATAATATTGAATGGGGTGTTGCACCTTATATAAGAAGAAATAACGTGTTTTATATATATGTAAGCGAACTTGGAGGGCATGTTCGCTTTATGCTAGATAAAAGACCTGTGTTATTTAGTATTATTGAGGATGAAAAAGCAGCCACAAATATATGGGCACGTGTTCGATTGAAATTTACCGCAGAAGTGAGTGAGATAAAAAGAGGCGGAGCAGAATTTAATATGCTCTGTGATGAGATTGCAAGTCACCATGGGCCTGTCATGACCGTCATACGAGAATTTTCCGATTTCCATTTATTTGCTATTAATCCAAACAAGGGGGTGATTGTAACCGGATTTGGATCGGCCTTTAACGTCACAGGTAATGATTTTAGGCTTGAGAGCAGACTTTCTTCTAATGGCTGAAACACAACCCATTTTATATTCTTTTCGAAGATGCCCTTTTGCAATGAGAGCACGGCTAATATTAAAAAAATGTAATGTGACGGTTAGGTTGCGTGAAATTGAATTGAAAGATAAACCAAAGGAATTGCTTCAGGCCTCTCCAAAAGCAACCGTCCCAGTGCTTGTTTTACCAGATCAAATTCTTGAGCAATCTATGGATATTATCCTCTGGGCAGTTTCGGTAAGCGACCCCCATAATATTTTGGTTTCATGGAATGCGGATAAAGCTGCGAGTGCGCAATTCTTAGAATCGTTAGATGATGATTTCAAACATCATTTGGACAGATATAAATATGCGGCTCGTTTTGAGCCCAAAGACAAGAATTTTCATCGTGATTTGGCAATGTTATGGATAGAAGATATAGAAGTTAAGCTCTCAGAAATGCCTTACTTATCTGGCAAAACGATTGGAATCTTTGATTATATGTGCCTGCCTTTTATCCGCCAGTTTAGAATAGCAGACCCTGACTGGTTTGATTCTCAGAATTTGCCAAATATACATAAAAGCCTATCTCAGTTTTTGGAATCTGATCTGTTTAAGCAAGTAATGCAAAAGATGCCAATCTGGAAAAAAACAGGCATAGAGATAGAATTCTAGGGCGCATCACATTATCAAAGTTTTTATGCGTTGCGGATCCGCGTTAAGCCAGATTTGTGAATCTTTTTGAATTTGGTTTCTGTTCTCATCGCTCATTTTCGATAAGGTTCGATACATCATACCCATACGAGGGTTATTTTTGAACTTATCCTCATGCGACATCAAAAAATTCCAATATAAATAATTAAAGGGGCAAGCATCCTCGCCTGTTTTTTTCTTCACATTATATTTACATGAGCCACAATAATTGGACATTCTATCAATATAGGCACCGCCAGAAACATAAGGCTTGCTTGCCAGGATTCCGCCATCTGCAAATAATACCATTCCGCTTACATTGGGAAGCTCAACCCACTCATACGCATCAACATAAACACTCAAAAACCAGTTATTTAACTGTTCTGGAGAAACCCCTGTTAACAGCGCATAGTTCCCTAATACCATCAAACGCTGTATATGATGCGCATAGGCATGGTCGCGCGTTTGGGCAACCGATTGTGATACGCATTTTAAATCTGTTTGTGCGGACCAATAAAAATCAGGAAGGGGCGCTGTTAACTCAAGATAATTCATATCCGCATATTCAGGCATTTTATACCAGTACAAGCCTCTTACATATTCCCGCCATCCAAGTATTTGACGAATAAATCCCTCTACAGAGTTTAAGGGCATATTCTCTTCATAAAAGGCCTGCTCAGCACGTAACACTACTTCTTTTGGGCTGAGTAGGCCAATATTCAGATATAAACCAATATGGGAGTGGTACATCCATGCTTCATCTACTAACATTGCATCTTGAAAGGTGCCAAAATTTATCAAGCGTTCTTCCATAAACTTATCTAGAATGAGGAGCGCCTCTTTTCTTGTGACAGCATAATGAAAGCTCTCTAAACTTCCAAAATGGTCTGAGAAACGACTACCGACAAGCGCTATCACGTCTTTTGTTATTTCATCTGGTTTTATTTTAGTAGGGGAGGGTATATGTTTTTTAGCATCTGGCGAAACTCTATTCTCAGAATCATAATTCCACTTTCCCCCGATAGGGGTTCCATCTTCACTCATTAACACGTTGGTTTCCCGTCTTAATTCGCGATAGAAATATTCCATTCTTAATTGGGTTCTGCCATCCGCCCAATCCCGAAACCGTTCTTCTGAGGTAAAAAACCGTGTATCTTTTCTGATTTCAAAAGGCAGGGATGTCTCTAATTGAAACTCAGTAAATAGTTGCCTTAACCTGAATTCCCCAGCTTCCACCATACATAATGCGTCGGGGGAGAATTCATCAATAACCGATTGTAATTGGGATATAAAATCACCTTTATTATCTGGGTTATCATAATCAATATAACAAATATTCCATCCTTTTAGGCGACATTCTTCTGCAAAATGACGCATGGCAGAAAAGATAAACGCAATTTTTTTCTTATGATGCTTTACGTAGGTTGCCTCAGTTTTAAGCTCTGCCATTAAAATCAGATCATTTTCTGGGTCAATATCTGCAAGAGACGCAATACCAAGATCTAACTGGTCACCTAATATTAATCTAACTGTTCCCATCAGGCTGACTTTGGTAACTTTGAAAAAGCTTCAAGGGCCATTTCTCTTGAGGTTTTAAGATCTACGATAGGCATTGGATAAGAGTTGCCAAGGTGAACGCCGCTTTCTTTTAATATCTCTGAGGGTGCTTGCCATGGACAAAAAAGGTATTTTTTAGGCAGTTTTGCTAATTCAGGCACCCATTTGCGTGTATAGGCCCCATCAGCATCAAATTTCTCACCTTGTGTGATCGGATTGAAAATGCGGAAATAGGGTGCCGCATCCGCGCCGCATCCTGCAATCCATTGCCAGCTTGCTGAATTAACACACAAATCTGCATCAACCAGACACTCATGAAACCAATCTCGTCCATGGTGCCAATGCTGTAGAAGATTTTTGACAAGAAAAGAGCCAACAATCATCCGCAGCCTGTTATGCATGTAGCCTGTTTGATAAAGCTCTCTCATACCAGCATCTACTATTGGATAGCCTGTCCTGCCTGTTTGCCATGCTTTAAGACTATCAGGTGTCATTTTCCAAGCAAATGAATTGAATTTTGGGTTTAGATTCTCATTGGCAAGTGTTTGGTGATGAACGTTTAAATGATGGGCAAATTCACGCCAGCCCAATTCAGAAAGAAAGCTATCTAAATTAGAATCTCCTGGCTCAATTACGTCTTGAGACGCATACCAGACCTGATTTGGTGATAATTCACCAAAATGCAGTCTTGGCGATAATCTGGAAACCGACTTTTGCGAGGGAATGTTTCTGCCTATTTTGTAGCTTGAAATCCCATTCTCAAGAAATTCAGTAAGCGATTGGGCAGCACCCCGCTCGCCTATCCTCCACTCATTAAGTATCGTGTGAGACCATTTATGCATAGGCAATAATTCAAGTTCAGATAGCGTGCAATTTTTGGAATTTATAGGTTGTAGTGAATATTTAATATCAGTTGGGGCTGTCAGCGGTTTTCTTGGCGGCGTGGCTGCAAGACACCCCCTACGGTAGAAGGGGGTAAATACGCGGTAATGGGTACCGTCGGATTTGTGTATTTGATGCGGCTCCCACAAAAGCGACCCTGCAAAACTTTTTACCTCAACACCTAATTCTTTGATATATTGTTTAATGGATATATCACGCGTCATTCGCCACGGCTCATAACATCTGTTCCATACAATTTTATCTGCGTTTGTTTGGAGCATTAATTCAGGTATAATTTTATCCGCAGGTCCCTTAAAAAATTTCAAATTCCCGTTTAAGGACTTATCTAGCGATTCTAATGAATAGTGTAGCCAGAGCCTACTTGCAGCGCCCATTTTCTGAGAGCCAGAATTATGGTCGTCTAGAATATATATTGGAATAATCTCACCGCTATTCACTGCTTCAATTAGAGCAGGGTTGTCGGCTAGTCTTAGATCCTGACGGAACCACATTATTGTTTTCATAAAAACACTGCCCTAAATTTATTAGTTTAAAATGATATTATATCCCTACTTCTTATTCGTTTAGAAGGGGCTATTGGACTAGTCTAACTTGATTTTTAGGTGCGTTTTTCGGGGATATCATATTCTGGCCAACGGGTGGTAAAGCGTTGATAGTTAGCATCAGACAGCCTTACCGTTAAGCTCTCAAAACCATCATCATTAAAGCATGAATGAAGCACAATTCCATTCTGATGCAGGTAAGCGCGAGCATCCCCAAAACGAGAAGAGATATGGAAGCTATAAACAGCAGAATCTGTGTTTATAGCTTCCTCAATTAACCTAAATAAGCTTTGGAAATTAGAGTGAGAGAGCGCCGACAAAAATGCCCCATTTGGAAACATATGTGCTAATTCTTGTTGTTTGTCAGATGAAATTAGGTCTGATTTGTTGAGCACGTGAATTACCTTTTCAGAGAGCTCATCTCCATCTAACCCAAGATCCCCTAGTATTTTATCTACATCCTCTGCTTCTTCTTCCAGAAATGGCGAGGATGCATCATGCACATGCAATAAGAAATCAGCCTCTGTTACCTCTTCTAAGGTGCTTTTAAATGCCTCGACTAATTCTGTTGGAAGCTCGCTTATAAATCCTACAGTATCAGCTAGAATTATTTTTTGACCCGTTGGAAGCTCGGCCATGCGTAAGGTAGGGTCAAGGGTTGCAAATAGCATATCCTTAGCCATGACATTCGATGCGGTTAAGGCATTGAACAAAGTCGATTTACCTGCATTAGTGTACCCTACAAGCGCTATTGTTGGGGTTTCTGTTCGATTTCTGTTTTTGCGTTGGATTTGTCTTGTTCTCTCAACTTCCTTAAGCTCTTCTTTAATTTTAACCACGCGCTCTAACAGTATGCGGCGGTCAAGTTCTATCTGTCTCTCACCAGGGCCACCAAGAAAGCCGCCCCCGCCTCTTTGTCTTTCAAGATGTGTCCAGCTTCGAACCAAACGCGAGCGCTGAAACGTAAGGGAGGCCAGCTCTACTTGAAGTCTTCCTGCGTGCGTGTTTGCTCTAGCGCCAAAAATTTCTAAAATTAATGCGGTTCTATCAATTACCTTACAGCCAAGCATTTCTTCCAAATTACGGTGCTGAACAGGACTTAAAGAGCAATCGAAAATTATAACAGGATGCGGATCCTCACGCTCAATTCGCTCGATTAATAACTCCAGAAATCCAGCCCCAAGATAGGTTCCAGCCTTCGGGGAGAAGAGTTTTACAACCTCACGGTGGATCACCTCAAGCTCAATCGCTTCGGCAAGACCGCACGCTTCATTCAATAATGCATCTGAGTTTCGAGAGGTTGGAAGTATTCGCACCTCTGGATGTATAACAATAGCTATTTTGCTCACTAATATTGTATCCTTAGATGAGGTGTAAGAACCAATAATTTGAATTTAAACAATATTTGTTAAGCCTGAATATAAAACAAAAATTACCTGTAAACAGTATCGCTATCCGTATTCTTTGTAGAGCGAGCAATTGCCATTATCATATCAGTTAAGGAAACGGTTCCAACTTTTTTTCCGTTCTTAACGATGATTGCCCCGTTTGAGCCTGATTGCGAAACAGTTTGCAAGGCATCCTCGATAATTACATTATCCTGAATTTCAGGCCCTTTTATGGCCGCGTCTTTTGCCATAACAGAGCTTACCTTAAGAACACGAGCCTTATTAATGTCTTTGATAAAATCAGTTACATAATCATCGGCTGGATGGAGTATTATTTTCTCAGCCGTTCCAGACTGGATAACCGCGCCATCTCTTAAAATAGCAATATCGTCACCAAGCTTTAGCGCCTCATCGAGGTCATGCGTAATAAATATTATCGTTTTATGAAGCTGTTCCTGAAGGGATAATAATACATCTTGCATATCAGACCGGATTAGAGGGTCAAGTGCTGAAAATGCCTCATCCATAAGAAGTATATCTGCGTCTGTTGCAAGAGCACGCGCTAATCCAACGCGCTGCTGCATTCCTCCAGAAAGCTGAGATGGATAATGATTTTCAAAACCAGTTAAACCAACACTCTCAATCCACTTATTAGACCTGGCTAATGCTTCTTCTTTATTTATACCCTGGATACTAAGCCCATAGGCAACATTATCAATTACCTTGCGATGCGGTAGTAATCCAAATTTCTGGAAAACCATGCTAGCTTTGCTACGCCTGAAATCACGCAACTCGGCTGGAGACATTGATAAAATATCGTCACCATCTACAATAATAGAGCCAGATGTAGGCTCAATCAGACGATTAATATGTCTGATTAAGGTTGATTTACCAGACCCAGAGAGACCCATTATGACTTGAATTTGTTGTTTTTTTACATCTATATTCACATTGTCTAATCCAAGTACATGGCCATGCTGCTCTAGCAAATCCGACTTTGACATCCCCTCTTTAACCAAACCAATCATTGAGGCGGCATCGCTACCAAATATTTTATATAGACTATTAATAGATACCTTTATATCAGACATTATGACCACTTTCTCTATGAGCTTGCAATCTTTTGCCGAAGGATTGAGATACTCTATCAAATAAAATTGCTAATACGACAATTGCCAAGCCATTCATGACGCCCAAAGCCAAATATTGATTTGATATTGCTCTTAGAACAGGCACACCTAAGCCCTTCACTCCAATCATTGAAGCAATAACAACCATCGACAAAGCCATCATTATGGTTTGGTTTACGCCTGCAAATATATTAGGAAGCGCGAGTGGTATTTGCACATCTAATAATTTTTGTTTGTAGCTGGCACCAAACGCTTCTGATGCCTCCATAACATCTTTGTCAACCAGTCTAATCCCAAGGTTGGTAAGACGTACAATAGGCGGAATGGCATAAATGCATACGGCTAATAATCCAGGTACCTTTCCAATACCAAGTAACATCACGACAGGTATAAGATACACAAAACTCGGTATTGTTTGCATAATATCAAGAATAGGGGTTACCACAGTCTGGGTTCTGTTAGAGCGAGCCATCAATATTCCGATTGGTATGCCAACGCTAATACAAACAATGGTAGCAACCGAAATGATTGCTAATGTTGCCATTGTATCTTCCCACATATCGAGATAACCGATCAACAAAAACGCAAAAAGAGCACCAATTGTAAGCTTTATGCTTTTAGAGCCAAAATATACCAACAATGCGATTGATGCCATTACAATTGGCCAAGGCGAATTCAAAAATAACTTTTCTAGCCATATGAGGAAATAAAGCAGCGGATCAAAAAAATTCTCAATAGCTTCTCCATAGTTCCGAGTAAAATCTCTAAAACTTTCATCAATAGCTTTCTTGAAGTCTCTTAAGTCGGTTCTGCCCATTTTGGGAAATTCCGTTAAAATACTCAATTTGCCCTCCCCAAAAGAAATGGGCCAAAACTATGGCCCATTCTTATTTAATCAAAAAATCTAAAGCGCTTTTTTAATTAAATTAGCACCCTGAACTGTTACCCAATTTTCCCAAACTTCTGGGTATGTGGATAAAAATTCATAAGCAGTATCTTCACCACTAGCCTGATTTTCATTCATCCAGACAAGCATGGACATCATTACATCAGAAGGAAATTTTCTCTTTTCAATATAGCTTTTTCCAACGCTCGGTCCGTTTTCAATGAAGTTTGATGCCACTACTGACGTTACTTCTGACACAACCCAGCCTGAAGGTTGAGGGTCTTGACATTCTGGATCCATTAGACAGTTATCCCAGTTTTCATCTCCTGCATAAGGTCCCATGTCTAAGAGAGATAAGCCACCTTGAGCCGCTAGCACTGTTGGACCCCAATAATATCCAAACCACGGCTCATTGCGAGTAATAGCTTTTTCGATGGAACCGTTTAATCCTGCTGAAGAACCAGAGTCAATTAACATCCATCCTTTAGCTTCCATATCGAAAGCTTTAAATAATTGATTTGTAGCAATTTGACATCCCCAACCTGATGGGCAAGTTACAATGCCGCCCTTTGAAGGATCTTCCGGATGTGGAAAAAGGTCAGGTCGTTCTAAAACTTCGGCTAAGGTTGTTAACCCATTTTCCTGCATAACTTTAGTACTTATCATCCATCCTTCACCAGCGCCAGTTATTGGTGCGCCATTCAACATGAATAGACGACCTTCTTCTTCAGCTTTCGCTAGTGGTATTTGAACTGCGTTCGCCCAAAGTTCAGGAGCAATATCCGGCATCCCTTTTGTATCCATTGAAGCGAATGTGGTCATAGTGGCGCCCGGAACAAGTTCAACTGAGCAACCGTAACCTTCTTCTAAAATAATTTTATCAATGTTGGCTATAAGCTCCGCTGAAGCCCAATCCATCTCTGCTATAGTAATATCACCACAAGTATCATGGCCGCCTGCAAGTGCGGAGCCAGCAATAAACATGCTCGCAATCGACACAAAAGCGCCCGTTAAAATTTTATACATTTGTTCCTCCTAGAACTTTTACAGTTAATACCTTAAACCTAACAAGATAGCCAATTGCTTGGCAACAGTGTAAGTTGTTTTTTCTTTAGAAAGAGCAAAAAACCTCGGAATATTTTTAAAATATTGTGATTTTCAGCAAGAAAATAAAAAAAAGCCAATATATCAGCTAATTATTTTACGGTTTGTAAAATTCACGTCAAATTACAAATTAATTTAGATAACGAAAAATAATATTTTTGATTTATCGGAATACTTTAGGTCTAATGGTTTAAGATCTGACTCAAAAATAACTTTGTTCTTTCTGACTTAGGATTGTTAAAAAAGTTTTCGGGGTCGTTCTGCTCTACAATTTGACCCTCATCCATAAATATCACACGGTCTGCAACTTTATTTGCGAATCCCATTTCGTGGGTAACCACAAGCATTGTCATGCCAGACTCAGCTAATTCAATCATAGTCTCTAGCACCTCTTTTATCATTTCAGGATCAAGTGCAGATGTTGGCTCATCAAATAGCATCACCCTTGGCTGCATACATAAGGCCCGCGCTATTGCTACACGCTGCTGCTGACCGCCTGATAATTGGCCTGGATATTTATGCGCTTGGTCAGGAATTCTAACCTTAGTTAATAATTCCATCCCTAACTCATCTGCTTCGACTTTAGATTTTTTACGAACCCAAATAGGCGCTAGTGTGCAATTTTCTAATACAGTTAAATGCGGAAACAAATTGAAATGCTGAAAAACCATTCCAACATCGCTTCTAATCTCGTTTATTTGTTTCACATCGTCTGTTAATTCTGTTCCATCAACAATGATGCTGCCTTCTTGATGCACTTCTAATCTATTTATACATCTAATGAGCGTAGATTTGCCAGAGCCAGATGGGCCACATATCACAATTTTCTCAGTCTTATTAACATTAAGATCAATATCTTTTAGAACATGAAACTTACCGTACCATTTATTGAGTTTGTTAATAGTAATGATTGGGGAGGGTTCAGTCTTTGTCGGTGTCTTAGACGCGGCGCTACTCGTCATTCAGCTCTCCTATCAGTATCAAGTTTTCGTTCCAGTTTTTGGCTATAGCTGGACATTCCAAAACAGAAAATCCAAAACACAAAGCCAGCAAATAAATATCCTTCTATATCATAGCCATTCCAGTCAAGTGAGCGAGAGGAGTTTTGAGCCATTTTCAGAAGGTCTAGTAATCCAATAATAGACACCAATGAGGTATCTTTGAAAAGCGCGATAAACGTATTCACAATAGAGGGAATTGAAATTTTAAGTGCCTGAGGTAATATTATAAGAATAGTCCGACGCCAATAACCCATTCCAAGCGCCATAGATGCTTCATTTTGCCCTTTATCTATGGCTTGTAATCCGCCCCGAACAGCTTCGGCAGTATAGGCAGATTGAAACAAGGTTATTCCAATCATCGCTCTTACGACTTTATCAAAATCAACACCTGACGGAAAAAACAATGGAAGCATGACAGATGCCATAAATAATATCGTAATAAGAGGCGTGCCTCTCCAAAACTCGATATAGGTAACACTCATCATTTTTACGATGGGCATTTCAGAGCGCCTTCCGAGTGCCAGCAATATACCAAGAGGCAGAGCCACGATAATACCGACGAACGAAAGTGCAAACGTTAATAAAAGACCGCCCCATTGACCTGTATCAGAGACAGGAATGCCAAAAACGCCGCCATAAACAACACAAATAAATAATACAGGATAGAGTGTGAGCAGGGCGAGAAGAAGCCATTTTTTGTGCGGTGTTTTATCAATGACTAACGGAAATATAAGCATTCCAAAAACAGAAAACGCAACAATTGGGCGCCATGTTTGCTCAGGGTTAGATGCAAAATATAACCCGAATAATAACTGCTCTAATCTTACCTTAATAAAGGTCCAGCAGGCACCGCTTTTATTGGCATCACAAACAGAACGGTCTGTTCCTGATATATTCGCATTTATAATAGCCCATTCAATAAAGGGCGGAATATAAAGATAAAATAAATATACAAATATAAGAGTGGTTAGCGTATTTGTAGCGGAGCTAAATAAGTTATCTCGTATCCACGCAATCCAACCAATGGTGTTTTCCGGGGGGTCTCTGTCAGGTAATTTTTTGAATTTTAATGTACTATCAGCCATTATTTACCGCTCTGTAATCTGTACACGTTTGTTGTAAATATTTAATATGAAGGATGTAAACAGGCTACAGCATTCATAAAATACAATTGTCATAGCGATAATTATCAATGCCTGACCTGTCTGATTAAGCGAAATATTAGCCCAAACAGCAACAACCTCTTCAAATCCAACAGCGATAGCCAATGACGAATTTTTGGTAAGATTTAAATACTGGCTTATCGTTGGCGGTATAACCACTCTTAATGCTTGCGGCAGAATTATCATCCTAACCATTTGTGCACGGGTTAATCCTATCGAGCGTGCTGCCTCGACTTGTCCTTTTGATATAGAAGAGATACCAGCGCGCACATTCTCTGCAATAAATGCAGATGTGTAAATTGTAAGCGCAAACCATAATGAGAAAAGGGGAAGCGGAAGTTGACCGCCACCTTTAAAGTTAAATTTACCCAAAACTGGAATATCAATCCCCAGAGGACTTCCAAGTATTACAAACGAGATATAACTGACGGCGATTATGGAACTTATCGAAATCAAGAATACTGGAAGGGACTTGCCTGTACTCTCAAACCGTTTTTTAGACCATTTTGCAAAAACAAAAGCGCCTATAAATGAAGCAAAAATAATTCCAAACCAAATGGTTGATAAAAGATGATTTTCAATTACCGGTATAGGGGTGTGTAATCCTCTGCTATTAAGGAACAGAAGTCCCATTTCAATCGATTGTTTGGGGGGCGGTAAAAACGCAAGAAAAATGGCAAAATTCCAGAACATAATCTGAAGAAGAAGAGGCATGTTTCGGAACGTCTCAACATAAAATAAGGCGCATTTCGATGCCAGCCAATTTTGTGAGGTTCTCATAACGCCTATAAAAAAGCCTAAGAAAGTTGCTGCTAAAATGCCTAAAACAGCAACTAATAGCGTATTTAATACGCCTATAAAAAACACCTCGATATAGGTGGTCTCGCCAAGTTTAAATTCCAAGAAGGGGCTATATCCTACCTTGAAAGGCGCCACCTCATCAAAAAAACCTATGCTTGTCTTAATACCTCGATCTTCTAAATTGCTAACGGTTGTTTGATATACAGAAAATAAAGCATAAGTGACTAAAAGAAGCAGCGATGCCTGAAGCACAAACGAGCGCAATTTTGGATTACGGTGTAATGGTATCGTAGTAGATTTCACGATTCACCTATTTGAAGAATGGTCAGAGGGTATCCCTCTGACCAAAACTATAAAATATTTATCGGATTGGTGGGGCGTATAAAACACCGCCGCGTGTCCACAAATCATTTACAGAACCGGCTCTTGGAATGCCAAGAGGCTCTACAGTTCGCTCGTAAATCTCGCCATAATTACCAACTTGTTTAATGGCATTATATGCCCAATCTTCAGAAAGACCTAAGCTTGCGCCAGTTTCGCCTTCGCTTCCGACAATTCTGCCAACACTTGGGTTTGGTGAGTCTGCCTTCATTGCATCCACGTTAGCAGAAGTAATACCAAGCTCTTCTGCGTTGATAAGTGCATATAATGTCCATGCTACGATATCCATCCACTGATCATCACCTTGACGAACAACAGGGCCAAGTGGCTCTTTCGAGATGATCTCAGGCAACATTGTCCATGCATTTGGATTTGCTGTCTCAGAACGGATAGCTGCTAGCTGTGATGCGTCTGAACTAAGCGCGTCACATGCACCGCCTTCTAAACCTTCTCTTGTTTGCGGGGAAGTTGAATATCCAACAGGTGTGTAATCCATGCCCTCATTACGGAAAAAGTCAGCCATGTTTAGCTCTGTTGTTGTGCCTGTTTGCACACAGATGCTAGCACCATCTAAATCTTTAACAGAAGATAGATCTGCGTCTTTTGCTACCATGAAACCTTGGCCATCGATGAAATTATAATAGGTAAAGTTTACACCCAGCGTTGCATCTCTGGTCAATGTGTGTGTTGTGTTTCGTGACAACATATCAATTTCACCAGCTGTAAGTGCTGTGAAACGCTCTGCCGCTGTTAACGGAATATAAGTTACTTTAGAGGCATCTCCTAAAACAGCTGCCGCTACTGCATCACATACAGATGCATCAATGCCAACCATCTTTCCAGCATCGTTAGGTGCTGAGAAACCAGCAACACCGCCATCCACCCCGCAGCGAAGTTCGCCGCGTGATTGAACATCTTCCAATGTGGTTGCGTATGCTGCGTTTGCAAAAGCAATCCCAGCAAAAGCTACGCCTGTTACAAGCGAAGTAATTTTTTTCATATTTTTTCTCCTGTTTATATTTCTTCGAGTTATTAAAAACCCGAATGAACGTTTATGTAATAACATTATTTGCCAAACACAACAAAATTAAACTTTGCCAATTCTTTGTGCACTAAACTTAATCAAATCCTGCGTAATACAGATATTTCAAATAGTCGACTTCCTATCCCTATGATTAACCCTAAATAATAAGGCGCCTTAGTAAACAATTTATTAAC
>JADHOL010000016.1 GCA_016779005.1 Alphaproteobacteria bacterium | reverse complement strand
CTGCGCCTGACGCGACAAATGTGCCTGTCAAAAGTCTTTCACCGCCTCTGATTAATCCAGTTGTTGCATCATCGCGCCCTGGTATTCCAAGATTGTTTGTTTCTTGTGCTTCGTCACTACCGAAAACAGTAAATGAGTTGAAGTTACTGTCGGTTCCAGTTCCAAGAACAGTTCTGTCAACGGAAAATTGCAGTTTCTGTGTTAATGCATCATAATTTATTCTTAGTGGTGGATTTTTCTCATCTACCCAAACAGTTTTAGTATCGTTTTGGTCAAGGCCGTTCAAACCAAGTATTTCTATTGAATTTCTAGAAGTTCCATCCACGTCTTGGGTAATGTCAAATACAGTTTCTGTGATTTCAAAAATACCATTTCCGCCAGTAATATTGGCAATATCATCATTAGTGTAAGAATGTTTATTTGAAGCGCCTGTCTCTCTTAATATTATTTTTTGACTATTGAAGGCAACAGCTGCATCTTCATAGACATTCTCGGCACCTTCGAAATAGGCTTCTACACTTGTGGATTCATCGCTAAGAACATGCACATCAGTGGAGGTAAACATTATTGTTTGCGCATTTGTTTCGAATCCTAACCCTTGCGTGGATATCGTAATGTAATTATCGGTCGTATCAATGCTGGCAATTGTAAATTCACGGCCATTTATCAGATTATTCGCACCGCTATCAATGTCATCATCACTAAAGTTGCCAGCTACCCGAATTGTTTCCAGCTGAGTGAAACCTGAAGCATCATCAACGTAAATCTTTAGTGTATCTGTTCCATCATATTCTATAGTTTGATTATTACTCCCTGCAGCCACAGCAGTAATTGTATCATATACGCTAAGTTGAGGGCGGGCACCATAATAGGAATGAACTAGATATTTATCAGAAACACTTACATCATTAGTAGAGTTTTGAGACTTTGTGATAGTAGCTCCGGCCTCAATGTTTGCCCCGTTTGCTCCTGTAAATGTAAGCAATGAAGTGTTTTCTGTTTGTGCTATTGTAAAGCTGGTTGGATTAAGTTCAGCCGTAATTGCAGAAGCAACAGCTAAAGCGGTTGCTGCGTTATCTGCACCTATATCATCGGCAGTTACCGTGTATGATACAACTTCCTGCACATCATTATTCATAACAGAAAAAGATATCTGATCGCCAATATCATAGTTTGCTACAGCGTCTGTTTCTAGATTAAAAGAGGCTGTTGTAGCTGTTGTTTCTATAGCGGTAAAATATGTATCAGTTGAAGAGTAATCTTCAAAATCTGCTGCAAAGGTAAAGGGTGTATTAACAGTGTCAGATGTAACAATCAGATTTGAAAACCCTGAAGTGTCCTCAGTAGTTGTTAAGGTGAATTCGCCTTCTAAATCTGTGCCAATTAAACTAATAAGTCCTGAAATGACCTCATTTCTGGTATCACCTGAGTTGGCGGTATAAGTATATGTATTATCGGAGTCAATCGAGATAGTAAAAGAGTCTCCTTGGTCAAAGACTTCGTTTGATACAGACCAATTATAGCTAGCTGCAGTTGTATCATCTGAGGCGGTCACTGCAATATCATCAGTATCTGATATCGCGCTATTGTCCGTTACTGTAAATTTACTTGGATTGTCTAAAGAAGAAGAATAATGCTTGAACTTGACTATTTCTGTTGCCTCAAGAACATCTGACATCTGGGAACCAGAAGTTCTAGCGAATAATTTATCATTTACACCCAAAGCGCTTGCATATTGAACAGTATCATCTGCTGAAGTTACTGCGTATTCGTTTAATGCATCATTAATTCTTGATTGTGCGTGGGCCAAGAACTCTTCTTTAGTAAAGTCAGGCGAAGCGCCATCCAAGTCGATACTATTTACATCAGTTACAAAAGAAGGCCCAAGCAAATCAACTTCTATCTCCCCGTTTGAAAGACCTGATGAAGTTCCATCGGCTAATAACTTATAAAAATTAAAGTTTAGAGTATCATCCACGTTTTGAACAATCTGGAACTTCCTGTCATCTCCAAATTTGTGATTAATTGCTCTTGTAACTTCTGTTGCAAGTTGTTCTGCATTATATTTACCTGGACGAATATCAATATTCACGGGGGTGTCAATATCATCAACCTTTATGCTCATGAAGTTTTTGCCCCAGAAGACTTGGCTATCTGCAACACCAGATTCACGCGTTGCATTAAATAAAACAGGGTCAGTTATAATTTCAACTAACTTGTCACCCTCATCACCAAAATCAAATGCAGATATCTGCCCTCTAACTTTAGTTGGCTCGGAGTCAACCAAAGATTGAAGGTCATCTAGTTTATATAATGGTGAGCCTTTTCCTTCTAAGAAGTAGTTGTCATCAGGGACTTGAGTTGTTTGCGCTCCAAATCGATCAATAAAAATCTGATTACCTGCGTCATCAACAGAGCTAACTAAATCTGGATCAATTACTGTATCATTAATAACTAGACGCGTATCATATTTGTTTGTTGGGTCTTCTGCTGAAGCGTTTTGTGTTTTGATAAAATAAATTGTAGCAATTGTAGGGTTACCCAAATCATCAAATATGGTAATTGATGTAGAGTTAGTATATGTTTCTGGGTTTGATGGATTAAATGAATATCCATCAGCAAATTGAGGCTTGTCAGGGACCACTTCAGCGGCAGCAGGAACGTTAACGCCAAGCTCAATATTCCCAGTCGCTTTTGGGTCGCCAGATGTAACAGGTAATTGCATAGGTAAAGCACTATCCAAATCTTTGGCAGTAACAGACCCGTCTTCGTTAACTGGGTAAACTAGCAAATACTGCCCAGCTGAATCAACAACATAACGGTCATTATTAACGTTAAGTGAACCATTTCTTGTATAAACTGTTTGAGTAGACGTAAGGGAAGGCTTCAGAGCGAAAAACCCCTGACCAGAAATTGCAAGGTCAAGTGCATTCAAAGAGGCAGCGATGTTTCCTTGGGTAAATTGCTGTTTAATGCCTTTAAGAATTGTACCTGAACCAATAGAAGAGGATGCGTTCTGTAATGGTGACGTCGCGAAAATATCACCAAATTCAGCACGGCTTCTTTTAAAGCCAGTTGTTCCAACGTTTGCAATGTTGTTTGATGACGCGGAAATATCTGCTTGCGAGCCGTTCAATCCTGTAAGCGCGGTATAGAATGACATTTCATCTTTCTCCTAAATTTTCTTATCAATAGTTATTTTTATATAATTAGCGTCTGAACTTCTGAACGTCTGATGCAAGAATCTCGCCATAATCACGAACATCTAAAACCACACCTTTAGTTTTATCACCGGTGGAAGCAGCAAGAACCTCTGCAAATACAGATGGAGTAAGGCTTTCCACACCATTTCCAAAATCAGCAAATGCTTCAATTCGTATCGTCTCATTCTTGTCCACAATGTCAGATGGGATATCTTCCCAGCTAAAACCTACGAGACCTGATGCTTGCGCGCCTAGCTGTTTACTATGTAAAATAGTACCGGTTGCATCCGTAAATCGAATTTCTGTTTGGGCAGAGGCCTTTGGTAGGTCAACCATTCCATGAATTGTCTGTTCAGAGTCAATTCGTGCATAATTCCCAGGTATCATTACAGAGCTACCAAGCATGTTTGAAGCTGTGGCAATGCGGAACTCATTTAACTGGGAACTAATTGATTTGAGTGCTTCACCCATTTCTGCAATTCCGGTAACAGTCGAAAACTGCGCCATCTGGCCAATAAACTCAGCATTCTCCATAGGAGCGAATGGGTCCTGATTTTGTAGTTGAGTTGTCATTAGTTTCAGGAAGTCCTCCTGACCCAAATTATCCTTTGATGCAGGTTTTTTGGATTCCTCACTCTTTACACCAATTTTATCAAGAATTGTGTTTAAATGTGTCTGGCTATTTGAGTCTATGCTGCTCATAATCTTCTCCGATTTAATTTATTTGCCCATACTTATGGTGCGCATCATTAGTGTTCTTAGGGTAGTGATGACTTCTACATTATTTTGATATTGGCGACTGGCCTCCATCATCTCGACATATTCTTCTTCAATGTTTACGGCTGCGCTATATACAAACCCGTTATCATCAGCACTTGGATGGTCTGGCAGATATAGTTTTTCAGGAAGGCGATTAGTTTCAACGATATCTACAGCTTGTGCAGTTGCGATCCCGTTTTTCCTAACTTCATCCGCATATTTAGTCTCAAACACAGGTTTTAGCGAGCGATATGCCTCATCCTCGGAAGAGGCAAGATTTCCGGCGTTTGCAAGGTTACTGGCAATCGTATTAAGACGCACTAATTGTGCTGCCATTGCTCTGCCAGAGATATCGAATACGTTGTTAATATCTGCCATTATTCACCCCTAATAGCGGACATAAGGCCTGCTATCCTGTTATTTAAGAATTCAAGAGATGTTTGGTACCTTAATGAATTTTCAGAAAATTCAAGCTGTTCAACACTCAACTCTACGGTATTTCCATCTAATGACGGGTTGATTGGCTGCCTGTAGAAAAGTGTTTGATGTGGGTTCTTAACCGCTACATTAAAATGCTTACTATCAGTAGCTTTAAGAGGGCCTGTTCCGCCGACTTGGCGAATTTGATGGTCATAATTCAAGTCACGCGCCTTAAAGTTAGGAGTAGCTGCATTTGCAATATTAGATGCAAGAATATCATTTCTGCGAGACCGCAATTGCAGTGCAGATGCATGAAAATTCAGATGATCGCCTATGCTTTTCATTTCATTTGGACCTCGTAAATTCAACTCAATAACGGTATAAATAAAAAGAAATATCCCGTGATTTGGTGTAGAAATTGCAAGTAAGATGCCAAAATTAAATAGTGAGGTTAAAAAATGGAATTCTCTTTTGATGATAACCGTGCGGGTGCTGGAAGTTCGATTTTACTTTCGCCAGAAGTGGTCGCTATTCGTGCAAAATTAATTGAAGCCTGTGATGGAAAAACATTCTCTGAAACAATCGACTTTTTAAAGCAGCTACTCGATAAAGAACAAGATGAGCAAAAACGGCTTGGTATCTTAGCAGCACGCGTGTACGTGTTAAGACAGCGCATAATTGATATACAAGAAAAAGAGGATGCCTCATTAGTATCTAAATTTATGGCCCCTGAACAGGATTTGCCAGATAACCCTAGTGAGGATAACCTTTTTGAGGATGATGAGGAAAATGACACAGACTGGGTGCGATTACGGATTACTGAAAATAGTATTGTCAAAGGAGTGCGTTTTCCAAAAGGCGTAATTGTGGATGTTCACCATGAGGAAGCCGAAATACTTATCGAAGCCGGAAAAGCAGAAACCGTAGAAGTGTCAGAACCAGAAATCGATGAAGAATTAGAGGATGGTTCTGATACATCTTCTGAACAAATGGAAGATGAAGAATTAGAGGATGTTTCTGATGCATCTTCTAAACAAACAGAGGATGAAGAATAATATTAAGGAAGAAAACAACATCTTCGAGATTTGTTTGTTCGGGAAAATCTGCTTTTAGGGAAAGCATTAGATAAATACTGTAAAAAGGAATAATTATGAAATTATCTGGAGTATCCCTTTTCTGCTTAATAGGTCTGGTGTTTGTTGCTACCGCATGTGATGATTTAAACAGGTTTAGCTATGAGAATTATTTCTGTCAGCCAAGACAAACCGCTCTTTACGAAATATCGGTTGGAAAATTAAAGCAAGGCGCTACGGCCAATATACAATTCGCCTCTAAACTCGTTCAAGCTGAAATTACATTGCTTACGCAAGATGAGATAATAATAGAATCTGAGGGGCTTCGCCTTATTACGAATAGGCAAACAGGCTCTACCAAAATCTTCATTGGAAATACTTATGAAAAAGTAAGTTGCGTGGTGGATAAGTTTAAAATGTAAAAAGGCGCAATGCTCATAAAGGCAGCTTCACGCTAAAAATCATCAAAAAATAGTTTACTATACAGAAAATATTGGGATGCTAAGACGATTAGTTTTCCCCATGGAATCTCACTATAGCATCTGCATCTTCGGATGAAAGTCCGGTCTGTTCAACTATTATTTTGGTGCTTGAGCCTTTGCGAGCGAGCTCAATTGCTTGAGAGACTTGCTGATTGTCAGAATAATCGCTAGACAGCAATGAGAGCTCTTGATGTATGGAAGTTAGTTTTTTATTTAATTCTGAAATATCCGAAGTGATTTTATCATTCTGTGTGAAAACAGAAACGAGCACTTTTTGGCTCTCTGAAATCTGAGTGTTCATTATGTTTAATTCAGATGATGCAGAATGTATTTGCTGTGCTAATTTACCGATTGCTTTTTGTATTATTAAAATAAATGCAATCATCACAATCGCAAGAATAACCAATCCTGCAAATTGAGTAATTAGGTAATGTGTGATATCAGAAGTTTGTTGCAACTCATCCCCCTTAAGGTCTTTTTATAAGACCTTTTTTAGATGTCATTAGCAAGTGTTCGCTTTAAATGTTTATCTAAACCCTGAAACCAATTCAGTTTAGCGTTGGATTTTAATTCAAGTTCTTGAATAAGGCTTATGATAAATTTAATTTTTTTTGCCTGTTCACTCTCAATAGAGTGCTGACCTAACTGAGAGACAAGCTCAGGTGAGGCATCCAATAAGGCCTGTTCGATTTCATGGATTTTTTCATTAAATAATTTGCCATCATTTAGGCATAACAATGCACCTTCAAGAATCGACTTGAAGGTGTCTAGAAAAACATCCAAATTTCTCTCAGTCATATACATCTCCGTTACTAAAGAGATATATGTCTAAGATTTCATGTCACGATACGCATCCATCAATGCATCTGACACAGCTTCGATATCAATAGGGTATTTGCCATCAGAAATTGCATTTTTAATACGCGCAACCGCTTCTGTATCAATCGGCGGTTGTTTTGCCAACTGAGCTACCTTATCCGAAACCTCTAACTTACTTGTGTCAATATTTGCACGATCTAAAGCTGAACCCTTGCTCACATCAGATGATTTTGTATCAAGCTTTGTATCGGTATTATTAACACGAGTACGCTGTACATCAATTCGGTTCATGGACTGTTTTATTGAATCAACCATTTTTTTTACTCCTCAATAAGTATAACGACCTATTCACCATAAATGTTAGGTTAAATGGTAACTTTTTTTTCAGCAATAACCTTTGCTAATATTATGCGTCCGCTTTTGCTATTTTTGACGTTAATCCAATCGCCATATTGCCCATTTTCTAACGCAACGCCCTCCATTTGTACAGATATGTGTTTGCCATGATGAATTATGGTTACTTGCATATTTTCCTCAATCATAAAATTTGTCTCAAGCTGTCTTGAAAATACAGGGGTCAGCGCTTTTATGGTTGTTTTTGCGCGTCTTCCAATCAAATCCTTATAATTTGGGAAAATATCGGTAGCTTTATTAACCGGAATTTTGATTTCAGTAACATCCGCAGGGGTAATTACATCTCCGCGCCGTATGCTGCGCGTAATTGCAGCCACCTTGACTTCATCAAATAGTTGGATTGTGCGTTGTGTTTTAGGCACTGAAGGGTTGGCAATGTTAGAAGCTTTTGCAGGTGCACTGAATTTATTTCTAACCGTGATTTTCCAAGGCGCGTTGCCCTGACATGTTACAGAAACCGTTTTCCAATTTCCATAAGAAGGATTTATAGATAATTTATTTGCGCATTTTGGAAATAGTTTTTTCTCATTTATAATAGGGGTTGCGGAGATATTATTAAGGGTAAGGGTATGTTGAATAGCTTCTTTAACCGACTTACCGCTGAGGCCTGTTTCAGCAAATAGCTTCGAGGGCGTGGTAAGGCATATAAGAGCTATAATAATAGCTAAGCTGCGTGCCATCTTAAGAACTAGCCTCCGATAAAGTAGATTTCTTGACTTCTAGCGGCGCCTGATTTTGGTTTTGTAAGACTCTCAGGGGCATTATCTCCTAGAAGCATTGCCTGTATTTGATTTAAAGAAGGGAGTTTTAAAGTTTTCTCAGCAAATAGAAAATTAGGGTTATTTTTAACAAATGCGTGTTTGTTATGCGCGATAATCGCCATTTCGACAAACTTCATATTTAATCCGCTTCCAGAATAATAATCATCTAATATATGACTAAGTGTCTCATCTGGTTGAACTTTATGAGTGGTTGTATAATCGTAATTTTGAACAAATAAGTTATCTGAAAAATTCTGCTGATTAGTGCTAGAGTTTGGATATTCCAAAACAACAATCGGCTGGGATTGTGCTATCGCCAGAGTTGAGAGCGGTAGCGCCAAGATGCTAGCAAGAAAAACACTATAACTTCGTTTTATATTGATAATAGGCATTAATTCAACTCCATAAATTCAACAGTTTTTCCATCGAGCTCGCTCAATTCTCGTGCTTTATCAAGGGGCTCTAAAATTGAAGAGTTTGACGCAACAGACACCACTCTTAATACGCTCCAGGGACTATGTTTGCCAGAAGTTATGGCCAGCATATTTGGCGTAATACCTTGATTGCTTCCAAGCTGAGCGGTCAGTTGCTGCGCGTCTAAATAAAGGATGTCATTTAGGGATTGACAGCCAAGGGTTGTTATCATCTCTGACGTTAATGGCCCAATCAGGCCTCTCATAACTTCGATCAAATCTTCTCTAGTTGGTTTGTCCAAATCAGCCAGATTTTGGAAAAGGGCAATTCTATCATTCTCAAATAGGGCAGTTCTCTCAAACTCCCCAATTAAATCATAACTCGCGCCGTTAAAGACTTTCAGACCAAGCCTGATTTCAATTTGGCGGGATGTCACAAACCTAGTAGGTTTGTCCCCTGCCGAGAGATATAATGTAGGGATAATCGCAAAGTCACCTGATCTTACGCGAATTTGAGGGGAAAGTAAGCTTGCATAATCAAATCTTTCGTCAATTGTTCTTAATTTTTGCGGAGAGAGTGGTACATTCATCGCATTGCTAATCTTTATGAGCGGGTCACTATCAAGCATGAATGATAGCTCATTGAATAATTTAGAATGATAAATTTCAATCCAAGCTGGGACATTCATATCGATATATGTATCAGGGCGATATAATGTCATATTGAGAGGGCGTGTTCGGTTACATTTTTTTTCAGGCAAATTTCCAACTGCCGCTCTTATGCTTACCTCTATCTGTGAGCCTGATTTCTCCTCTGATATTATCGTGTAATCTAGAATTTTGCTTGAAGGACGAACCACAAAGTGATCTTGAACAGAGGTATCAGTGGACACTGCTGAAAATCCGTTAATGTTAGCGCCGCCTTGCAGCGCGGCAAGGTATAACGCATCCTCAAGAGCTCTCATTCTAGCAAGTTCTGCTGGCACATTCGATGTAATCGCCGCTCTGCCAGTAGCGGTTGTAAACTGAAACGAGTTAGAAGGAGATGCATTAGCAATACACGTTACAAGCAGCATAATGCCGCTCATAACAGAACACCATAATATCAAGGGTGAGGGTATTTTTGATACTATGTTCACCATTATTCTACCTTTTATTTTTTCTAGTAAATGCATCTGCGGTAACAATTGTTAGGCCACTCTGCGACCTGTATCGATTAGGTAATTAATCATTTCGCGGTCTATTTCTAAAACAATTTCATACGTATCAGATCCAGTTGGATTAATGCGAACAGTGCGTGCGCCTCTGATTGTGCCAGACACAATGCCGCGGAAGGTATCATTCTGAACCATTAAATCTATTACGGTTGTAGAACTATCTACTTGTAATCCGTGTATTTGTTCAGCTAGATCGCGCATTGCTGCCATTCGTGCGGACCGTATTGCCATTAACCGGCGTTGCGCATCTGATTGTCCTGGCTGAGAGGATACAACGGCATATCCAACGGCAGTCAAGGTTGGGATATTTTCTGAGTTAGCGTCAAAAATTTCGCGCACAGAATTAAGGGAAGATGTTGGCGTGTCCTGATTGCTTGCTGCCAATTCAGCAGGAGTAATCATAGATGAGCGCGTATCTGTCCCACTTGTCATAACATGCCCGCAGCTCGTCAATGCAAGAGTTGCTGCTATTGGCACGATAAAAGAAAACGAATATTTCATGTCTGGTCTCTCTTAAGGTAGTTAACCGATTTGATGTCTTGCCCTCATGCATGATTCATGCCAGCCATCCCTAACCTTCCATAAAAGCTAAAATTATCCCTTTGATTGCTAGATATGGCACGCTTCTTGCCTTTTTCTCATAGGTCTGATGTTCAGGCTATCTATTATAAGACTAAATTAAAGTGAGCTGTAACGTGCAAATAGTGAGCCAGATAAATAAAAAACCTAGTAAATCCCTCAGTTTTTCTGTTTCTGATAGATCTATTTCAGCTCAGATATGCGACGCAGTTTTTATGGAGAGGATGATGTCATGGAAATGACACTAAGGCGTTTGGGGCTGTCAGATTTAAAAGGACTACTATCCTCTGCGACAATGCCACTCGGAATTTTAATGCTAGTAGCCATGATGGTACTGCCACTTCCCGTTTTTCTGCTAGATACTTTTTTTGTCTCCAATATTTTAATCTCACTTGTAATATTAATGGTTTCTTTGCAAACCTATCGTCCTCTTGATTTCTCAAGTTTTCCGAGCCTTCTGCTAATTGCAACGGTTTTGCGCTTGGCGTTGAATGTCGCTTCTACACGCATTGTGTTAAGCGAAGGCCATACGGGTCCTGATGCGGCAGGGCAAGTGATTAAGGCATTTGGCGAATTTGTAATTGCTGGAAATTATGCCGTTGGCATATTTGTATTTGTGATTTTGGTAATTATAAACTTATTGGTAATCACCAAAGGTGCAGGAAGAGTATCTGAGGTAACAGCTAGATTTACGCTAGATGCAATGCCTGGAAAACAAATGGCTATTGATGCTGACCTTAATGCAGGTGTGCTCTCAAACGAAGAAGCAACGTTACGCAGAAAAGAAATAAGCAGTGAAGCAGATTTTTATGGTGCTATGGATGGCGCGTCAAAATTTGTTAAAGGAGACGCTGTTGCCGGTATCCTTATTCTTATTATTAACATTGTGGGTGGCCTGATTATTGGCCTTGCACAACATTCCCTTAGCTTTGAAGTAGCAGCTCAGAATTACGTACTTTTATCTGTAGGCGATGGTCTGGTTGCACAAATCCCCTCTCTGCTTCTGGCAATATCAACCGCAATAATCGTAACGCGCGTTTCCTCAACACAAGATATGGCTCAGCATATTGGCGAGCAGGTAAGCCTTTCTCGCGCATGGTATCCTGTGGCTGGGGTTTTATTGCTTCTTGGATTTGTGCCAGGTATGCCAAATGCCCTGTTTTTGATTGCGGGTCTTGCAGCAGGCGGCGTTGCGTTCTTTGTTAATAAAAAAATGCAGGCGGCGAGCGAGCAAGAAGCCGTTGCTGGCGAGGCCGGTGAGCTGCGTCTTGAAGGAGATACAGCAAAACCAGAGCAAATCGAATTATCCGAAATTGCAGATAACTCGCCTGTATCTATTCAGCTTGGCTATGGTCTTGTTGAAATGGTGAATGATGAAAATGGAGGCACGCTCGTTAACAGAGTAACAGGAATAAGAAGACAAGTATCTAAATCCCTTGGGTTTGTTGTTCCTGCTGTTCGGATTAGAGATGATCTTACCTTAGAGGCAAATACCTATCGATTGCGTATTGGGCAAACAATTGTAGGGGAGGATCAGGTTTATCCTGAAAGAAAGCTCGCTATTCCAGGAGAGAATTCATCTATTAAAATAGAAGGCATTGAAGTGAAGGATCCAACTTTTGGAATGGATGCAGTATGGATAATGCCAAATGATGTGGTAGAGGCGGAGAGTAAAGGCTATGTAATTATTGCCCCTGATTCTGTCATGACAACGCATCTAAGCCAAATACTCTATAAATATGCAGGCCAGCTTGTCGGGCAGGACGATATTCAGATGCTATTAGATAATTTATCTGAAACAGCCCCTAATCTGGTTCAATCAGTCGTGCCTAAATTGGTTCCTTTGCACCAGCTAACAGGGATTTTGCGTGCGTTACTTGAAGAGCGCGTTCCCATTAGCGATTTGAGGCGAATATTGGAAAATCTGGCAACACTTGCAGGACGAAATTTGAGTATTATTGATACAGCAGAGATGCTTCGCCCTGAATTAGCAGGTCTGTTAATTCAACAAGTAGCCCCTCTAAATCAGCCCCTACCAGTGATCACATTAGGGTCTGAGTTAGAGCATATGTTGATCACAATGGCGCGTCAAAGCGGCGAAGAAGGGCTCGTTATTGATAATGCGCTTGCTCAGCAATTGCTTCGCAAAATTTCTGATACTAATGATGCACTTGCTGCAAAAGGAAGGCAGGCTGTGATTGTTGTCTCGCCTGCAATACGCAAGGAATTCTCCAAGATTATACGCCAACATATTGATGATATCGTGGTGTTAGCATTCACAGAATTACCAGAAACGAGGAAAATCGAAGTCGTTGCAACCATAACCGGTGAAGCAGATAGCTAATCACTCAGAAATATAAGAAGGACTAAAGATTATGGCAACAATTACAGTAACCGCAAAAGATACTGCATCTGCAATGGAAGATGTATTTGAGCAGCTGGGCGAAGATGCCTATATCATTAACACAACCAAGAAAAATGGTAGAGTGTCGATGCGTGCAACTAATGAATCAACGATGACAAAGGAAACCCATCGTCCCTCTGTAAAAGCATTCTCTAAAATCTTTGATTCCAAATTAATTGATACAAATCCATCCCCTAAAAAAGCTTTTGCTGAGATTGTATCAACTCAAGATGTGTTATCCTCAAAAAACACATCAGCAATATCAAAAGATGATTTTGAATCTCTAAAAACAGAAATTTCATCCCTTAAATCAATGATGACAGGATTAATGCTCACAAAGCGTGACGAGCTGTCAGTTGAATTAGGACATAGCTTGCCAGTGCAGTTAATGCAAGCTGGGTTTTCACCAGAATTGATTGATGCCTTTGCGAGCAGTTTTGCAGAACAAGATCAAGAGCGAGGTCGTTTTTCATTTTTGCGTTCATTATCCCGCAAGCTTATAGCGCCCTTTGCAGAAAATATTTATGAGTCGCGTATTATTGCATTAGTAGGCAGTAGTGGCTCTGGAAAAACAACTCTGGCGGCAAAAATTGCCACCTGCTGCGCTGATACAGCCAAGTTTGGCAAACCAGTATTAGTATCTGTTACCCAAACAGCCTCGCAGCCCACAGATGACTTAAAAGCGTTTGGAAGATTACTAAATATGCCTGTCAAGCAGGTGGGAATAAGCTCTGTCTTGTCTCTATTGAAACAAAAAGATACACAATTCATATTGGATTTTTCTACTGAAGCTGCAAAAATAGTTGCGCTGTTGAAACAGGCAAATGAAATTTTTGCACCACGGGAATTAACGATTATTCAAACATTAGCAGGTAATTATAATAGTCAGATGATTACACATCAATCTTCACTTTATGATAGTTTAGAGCCTGTTACAGCACTTACAAAATTAGATGAATGTGAATTATCACCTGTTGAGCTTTCTGCGTTGATTTCTTCAAGAGCGCAAATAGCATTATTGACAGGCACTAAGTCAATTGTCGGAGCAATAGCAATAGCAAGTGAAGCAATTTTATCTCAATATTTGAAAGAAAACTGCTGACCTGTTAGGCTAGTATTAGAAAGAGTTAAATTATGGCAACATCAATCGCAGTAGCAAGTGGAAAAGGGGGCGTTGGCAAGACCAGCATGTCCGTCAATTTGAGTCTCACATTTGCACAGATGAATAAGCGAACTACGTTATTAGATGCTGATTTTGGTATGGCAAACGCCCATATCTTGTTAGGGGTCAAACCTGACTATTTCATCAGTGACGCGTTAAAAGGAAACGTGTCCATCGAACAAACCTTATGTTCTGGTCCAGCAGGGCTTAAATTTGCATCTGGTGGTAGCGGGCTTATTGATATGTTGAATCTTGATAAGAAAACCAGATACCAAACCATTCGCTTGTTTGATGAAATTGCAGATGAAACTGATATGCTCGTTGCTGACGTGCCAGCTGGTGCGTCCGATAGCTCACTTGCATTTGTTTCTGCAGCAGACAAAGTGCTTATTGTCTTGGTGGGCGAGCCCACAAGTTTTCTGGATGCTTATTCACTTATTAAAGCGGCACATCTGGAAGCTGGGTTATCTAATTTTTCAGTTGTGGTGAATATGACCCAGAGCGAAGCACAGGCAAAAGCGCATTTTGAAAAGTTTAATTCGATAGCTCAAAAGTTTTTAGACGTAAATCTTGATTATGTAGGGCATTTGCCATTATCCACCCGAATTCGGCAATCTATTGTTTCAAGAAAGCCGATTAGCACAGAAGCAAAAGACAGCAGAGAAAATGCGTGTTTTCAGAGAATTGCAAAAAACATATTGAATTCCCCAAAGAATGAAACAGGCGGAATACGCTTTTTCGATCAGCACATTGTTCAAAGCAAGAGAGTCGGCTAATGCGCCCAAGTTATCCTGAACAAAAACCAAATGTTGAGGATCTTGTTTCTGGTCATCTGGAACTGGTGAAGAAAATTGCTTGGCATATTTATGGGCGCGTTCATGCATCTGTTGAAATCGAAGATTTAATCCAGACAGGCTATTATGGGCTGGTTCTTGCGGCCCAGAACTACACGGTTCAAGAAGGGGCGAGTTTTGCTAGCTACGCCAGTATTAGGGTGCGCGGCACAATCATTGATCATCTTCGCAAATCATCTAATTTGTGCAGAACAACCATTCAGATGCAGCAGAAAACAAAAATAGCTGAGGAGAATCTACGTCAATCTCTTGGCAGAGATCCAAATAGTAGGGAAGTTGCTGAGAATTTGGGGATTTCTGATCAGGAAATGATGGATTGGGAACATGCTTTTCAAGCTAATGTGCATCAATCTCTGGACGGCGTTTATGATGAGTTTTCTATTTGGTTTGTATCAGAAGAAAATACGCCCGAAGAACAGCTAAACGAAACCGAGATGAAATCTCTTTTAAAAGAAGCTCTTACAACCCTGCCTGAGAAAGAAGCGCTTGTAATACAATTATATTATGTCGAAGAGTTAAATGTATATGAGATTGCAGAAGTATTAGAAGTTACAACTGGAAGAGTATCTCAAATCAAAAAATCAGCTGTTCGAAAATTGCGGGAATTCATTCAAAAAGCCAATCAGCAAGATGTCGCTTGATACGCTCGAATGGAGCCAAATCGATTCAATCCAAATGTCTGTTCAGACAGCAGACTTATCTGTATTGAATAATACGACGGATCAGCAATTAAGCTTATCATGCACGCTGCTTACCATCGCACGTGGTAAATGTAATGTAGAAATCCAACATTATAAAAACAGTGCTGAAGAGGTACCGCAAGATGCATCTTATGACGGTTTTTCTGGCGGTTTTTCTGGTGGTTTTTCTGGTGGTTTTTCTGGCGGTTTTTCTAGTGGTTTTTCTGGCGGGGTTATTATCCCAAGAGACAGACCGGTGATGCAGTGCAAGGGGGTAATGCCGGCCTCACACTTCAACGCGTTAACTGAAAAATTTATCGCAATCCGGTCTGTTGGAAGGCCAATTACGGTGACACTTTATTTGCAAGACAAGCTAAGCGTCAGTGTTAATGGGGATTTATATATTGAGGATACACGAGAAATCATCATCAAACATATTGATTTTATATTCCCGCTACGGTGATGTTATCCCATCAATCGTTTTGTAATATCTGCCTCAGCCTGAAGCATTCTAGATGACCCTGAAAATGCTTGTTGTGCCTTAATCATCTTGGTCATTTCTGCTGTTGCATCGGTATTAGATGCCTCTAGCGCGCCTGATTGGATCCTGCCAAAATTAGTCTCGCCTGCCCTGCCAATTCTTGCAGCTCCTGACATAGGGGTTGGCCGATATTGGTTCATGCCAACCTCTTTTAAACCAGTTTCATTCGCAAATATGGCTAACCCGACATTTCCAATAAGGGCTGTTGAACCATTGCTGTATAATGTGTTTATTGCCCCATTTTCTTCGATTTTTACTTCTGCTAGGGTTTCAATTTCGTCTTTCTCATTTTTTACTTGAAACGGAATTTTTAACGGTGTTCCATTATCTGATAGTATCTTGTCACCTTTGGAGGAGATTATATTCCCCTCATTATCCATCGAGAGTGAACCGTCTCTTGTGTAATTGATTGTGCCATCAGCTGCTTGTGCTGGGAAAAATCCATTACCATTTATGGCAAGGTCGAGTGAGCCATCGGTTTGGATGAAGCTTCCTTGCTGATGATTGCGCTGTGCGCCCACAAATCGAGTTCCAAGACCTACGTCAATATTGTCTCTTAGCTCCACTTGTTGTGAATAAATATCTGTAAATTCAGCTGAGCTTTTCTTAAAACCAATCGTAGATCCATTAGCCAGATTATGCGAAATTGTTGAAATTTCCTTATTGGAAGCATCCAATCCAGTTCGAATGATATTGATCATAGGTGATAATCCTTGAGACAAATTTAAATTACTTCAGCGTTAATGAATTCAAGAATCGTGCCGTAAAAAGGAGATAGCTTAAATTTTTTAGTTTTTAACCAAATAATTTTAAAGCTTAAATAACGCTATTTTCATGTTTGCTAATTTATGGCATGATAGAATAAATTAGAGACTGATTCGGAAATGCTATGAGCAGCAATAATTCAAATGCGTTGGTTCCTGTGAAAAACGGAAATTTACCCGCAGTCATTAAAAAAACAAAAAATGTATCATCACTCTCTCTGGTTAATGAAGATGTATATCTTGCAGATAAAAAAGCGGTTAGAGAACAGCTCCCAGACATACTTGGCAGAGTTTTAGCTCGAATCTGGATAGATCAAAAATTCCATCGAAGTTTTTCAGAAGATCCACAAGGCACCCTTGAATTAAATGGCGTGTTTTTGCCAGAATCAATGGATGTTGAGTTTCAAAAACCAGATTCCTCGCGTCCGAGAATTGTTGTTTATGAACGACGGGCAAATTCGAAATTTCGAACCCGAATTTTCTACCTTCAGCTTGTAATGATGGCTGGCCGATAAGCTTATGTGCTTCAAAGCAATCAGAATTGGAATTCGCGTTTTTTCGTTCCTAGCAGCGTTTGTGATACCTGCCAATATGGCGCTTGGTGATATAACCACAAGCAACATTACGTTTGCAGAGGCTGTCCAAGCAGTTAAAGATAAGAATTATCAACATGCTGTAACTTTATTTGAGCTGCAAGCTAATGCAGCTCAGCATGATGCTCAGTATAATCTTGCCTTATTATTACAATCGGGAAAAGGCAGGCCACGCAATTATCAGCAAGCATTATACTGGGCTTGGTCTGCTTATCTTGGCGGTATCGAGCCTGCCGAAGAATTAAGCAAAGATATAATAAGCCTTTTGCCTGATGATGCCTTAAAATTAACGCGAGAAAGAATTGAAGAGACTCTTCTGAGCCGAATTGATACAGGCGATAAGTCTGCACTAATGGAGCTTGCATTATTTTACAAAGAGCTCGTTGAGGAGCCAAATTTTGAAGAGGCGTATCTTTGGTATTCTATAGCAAGCGCCTTTTTAATCGAAGGCGCGTTTCTTGCCCGTGATGAAGTTGAAGGGATGGTTGAGATAAAATCAATTGTTGAATTACAAAATAGAGCAAGTGAGATATTTGATACGCTGTCCACTATAAAGTGATATCATTACATTATAGCGATTAATCAGCGAATTGGACAGGTTAGGGTGGAGGTAGATATGAACGTAAAAGTTCACTGGATCATCGACGGTATTGCGGAGATTGAAGCAGACACATTAGAACAGGCAGAAAAATTGATTGAGACAAAGTTAAATCAATTAACAGAAACCAATTCTGACGATATGGAATTCCTTGGTGCACGAGCAGTGCAGGGGAAGGCGTATCTTCCTGGCTCTGCTGAAGACACTGAAAATTCAAAATCAGAGAAGTGATGCTTAGATGAGGATTTGTGCGGGATATCTGATATTAGGAATTATGTTGCTGCAATTCTCAGCGACATCAGCTGCAATGGCTGAGGGTAGAATGTATATCCCTAAAAAAGACCCGCCTGTAAAATTTCAGCTATGCAGATTATACAAGGTAGAACGTGACGCAACCAGCACTTCTTGTAGATATAGACCACAAAAAGCAGGGGATGATGTTGTTGTATCAACAGAAGATCCTCGCACCGATTGCCAGCGTGAATTCTACTGTAAAATCAAATAATCACTGATTTGAGTTGATTTAAGCTGATTTAAGTTGAAGTTAAGATCATTACGGCACTCAAAATTATTGTCAGCTAGATTATAATGCGGCATCCACAATTACCGTTATACCCTGACCGCCGCCAATACACATTGTTGCCATACCGTATTTGCCATTAATACGCATTAACTCGTGAACTAACTTGGTAAGCAATATTGCCCCAGTTGCGCCTACCGGATGGCCAAGAGCAATTGCCCCCCCATTTGGGTTCACAATTTCAGCAGGCAAGATGAGTGCTTTGGAAACGGCACAGGCTTGGGCAGCAAAGGCTTCATTGCTCTCAATCACATCAAGGTCACTTATCTTAAGTCCTGCTTTCTCAAGAGCCATCTTGCTAGCCGGAACAGGCCCCATACCCATAATATGAGGGGATACACCGCCAAACCCATAGCTAACTATGCGGGCCATTGGCTCTTTGCCGTTTGAGTTAGTTACTGTCTCATTCGCAAGCACTATCGAGGCAGTTCCATCATTAATGCCAGACGCATTGCCAGCAGTTACCGCACCATCTTTCTTAAAAGCAGCTCTCAAGCCAGCTAGGGCCTCTTTTGAGGTATCTGGTTTAATATGTTCATCTTCGTCAAACATCACACTGGTGCGGCGTTGTTTTACCTCAATGGGCACTATTTGTTCTTTAAAGAACCCAGCCTTTGCAGCCGCGATTGCACGCTCTTGAGACGTAATTGCAAATGCGTCCATTTCCTCTCTTGAAATATTATATTCATCGGCAATATTCTCTGCTGTCACGCCCATATGCACGCCGCTAAAGGGATCGTGAAGCGCTCCCATCATCATATCTTGAACTGATCCATCACCCATTCTTGCGCCAAATCGGTGGTTGGCAAGCAAATAGCCAGACCGCGACATCACCTCTACCCCGCCTGCTAATGCTGCGTGGGTATCTCCTAACTCGATAAGCTGGCATGCACTTACAACTGCCTGCAATCCAGAGCCGCATAATCTATTTACCTGAAAAGCAGGAGATGTTTCTGGCAATCCTGCACCCATTGCAATGCATCTTGGTGAATACATATCCTTTGGTTCTGTGTGTATCACATGGCCATAAACAGCATGTCCAATTTGTTCAGGATTCAGCCCAGATTGCTTGATAGCGTTGCTTGCAACACTAATTCCCAAATCAATTGGGGATGTATCTTTTAAAGCGCCACCGTAACTACCAATAGCAGAACGCAATGCCGATAAAATATATACAGGATTACTCATTATTTATGTCCTTTAAAAAATATCATTTCAACGTGTTGTTTTAGTAAAATGTAGTCTGCTGATAGATGCAAGCCCAACATGACCCGGAGCATCATCAAGAATTTCATCTGTAACAGTAGAGGTGATTAACTTGAAGGAGGGTAGCTGGTGTATAATGGTTTTTGCATCATAAAGTACACCCCTATCAGAAGGGCCAAAAGAGCGATGCTTTAAATGCGCTTGAGAAAAGCCCTCTATAAAAAAATGACCACCCTTATGTAACATATTACTGATGTTTGAAAAAATTGCCTGCCTCTCATATGTAGCTACATGAACGAAAATCATAAAGCAGCATTTAAATTTTCGGTCGCCAGCACTCCATTTTGAGGCATCTGCAACCATTCGTGTGATTTCAAATCCAGATTTATAATCGGCATCACGTGCCTTGCTTGTCGCTATTTCTGAGAAATCAATAGCAGTAACTTTTATATCGGATGTTGCCATATAGCGGCTATTTCTGCCCTCTCCATCTCCTATAAACAGACATGGGCTTAGCGCTTGTGTATCTATAGCAAGGGATTGCTGGCAGATAAAGGACGGCTTGTTGCCAAATAGAGGCAAAGGGCTTTGCGCATATTTCTTGTTCCATTTTTCGTTCATGTGACAATCATAAAGGCTTTTTACTCAAGGATTGGTTTTTGCTGAAAAAATTGTTTCATGCCCAGCTTTGGGATGACGCGGTATCATAAGAGATAAGAAAACTGAAATAATAGCAAGAACAGCTGCGAAAATAAAAACAGAAGGAGGGGAGGTTATCCATAGATAACCCAGAAACGCTGGCAGTGTTACAGCTGCAATATGATTTATGGTAAACGCCAGCGCGGTTGTAGGCGCTAGATCTGCTGGCGCTGCGATTTTTTGAAAATAGGTTTTCTGCGCAAATGCCATTGCAAAAAAAAGATGATCTACAACATATAAAACAGCGGCGACCCAAGCTGCCCATGAAAAGGCGTAAACACCCCCATAAGCAATGAAAACCAATGTTAATCCGATATATTCAGTTGTAAGTGCCCACCGCTCGCCAAGTCTGGTTACAAGCCAGCCCATAATGGGGCCAAATATAATATTCAAGACAAAGTTGATAATAAATAGCCAGGTTATGTGATGTACTTCAAAACCAAATTTCTCAACCATCATAAAGGCAGCAAATACAGTGAAAATTTGCCTTCGCGCACCAGAAACAAACTGCAGAGCATAATATAGCCAATAGGCTTTCCGTATAATAATTTTTTTATTTTGTGGTGTTTTCTCCTCAAAACGAGGCCAAAAAAGGTAGGCTATAATCGCAAGCAGGATAGTCATTAATCCCGCACTTACATAAACCTGCTCATAACTCAAATCAAAATAAGCAAAACCAATTGCAATGATAAGATAGGTAACAAGTGAAGTTGCAGAGCCAACAGCAAGAAGCCATCCAAGAATTTGAGGGGCTTTTTTCTTATCAAGCCATTGAAGTTGTAGAGACTGGTTTACAGCTTCAAAAAAATGAAATCCGATGGAACTTATAAAAGTTGTTATAAGCAAACCGCTAAAAATTGGGAAATAACCAGTAAGCGCAACGGCGCCGCCAATTAGAATAAGAGAGATGACGGCTAGCCGTTGCTCCTTAATCACAAGGATTGCAAATATTACGGTAATTGTAAGAAAGCCTGGTATCTCTCTTACAGTGTGAAGCCAGCCAATTTCAACGCCTGTAAAGGACGCTTTTTCAATTACAAAATTATTAAGCAAGGCAATCCAGCTCGACATAGCGATTGGCATCGCAATAGAGACAAGAATTAAAAATCCGATAGGAGAGCGTATATGCTCTTTAAAGGATTTTGCCAAAAAAGCAGAGCTAATTAAAGACATTGCACTATTACAAACCTAACTAACAATAAAAAAACAGTCTCAAAAACTATCCCCAAAACTATTATGGATAACAGATAGGGCTAAGATCAAAAGTAAAAGTCCGAATATGCAATCTCGAAGGCGAGCATAATTTAAAAACAAATATTTTACCAGTAGCGTATTTGCAACCAGCGCCGCCATGCAATATGCAACCATATCGATGAGGCTAGCTGTGGTTGCCATGACAAGGCTTGTTAATAATGGTTGTGAGGGGATTACATATTGACTGAATAGAGAAGCGAAAAAGGCGGCAATTTTTGGATTAAGAATACCTATCAGAAACCCATCTGTAAATGCAAAGCCAAGTTTGCGCGGGGTGTATGTGTTTTCTGAAACAGGGGATGTTTTGTTTGAAGAAATTAGCTTAGAAATCAGCGCAGAAATCAGCATAGATAAGCCCATCCATAAAAGAAGCAAGGCTCCTGATATCTGAACATAAAAGAATAGCTGATTTGCAGAACTTGAAAGCCAGCTAACCCCCAGCGCTGTGGTAAGGGCATATACAAAAATCGCAAGCCCATGGCCGGTTGCGCCAAGTATGCCAGCTAATCTTCCGTACCTTGTTGTGATAGATATAATTACAAGTAAACTAGGACCTGGTGATAGCGCGCCCGCTATACAGATAATGATTAACGCGCCCCAATCTAGTGCTTCCATCCTTAACGTTCTTCGGAGGAATATACAGTCTCAAGAGCCCCATTTTTGATATCAAACCGAAAGCCGTTTAACGCCAGACTCTTATTTGCTAATCTGTCTTCTATCCAAGGACAGGCCTGCAAGTTGCGAATAGAATGCATGACATTCTCCCTCTCCAATAGCCCGCTATCTTGCTCTTGTGTGTGGGCGTGACAAAGCATTGAGAATTGCTCAGATGCGGCGTTTCTGACCCAAATTGGAAGGTGATAAAATGAGCCAGTATCATTTTCACGAATGAGGTTTGATAGATAATTAACGCCGCCACAATTTGAGTGACCTAGAACCATTATTGATTTTATATTTAGTCCAAAAATAGCATATTCAATTGCTGCCCATATGCTGTGGTTATCAGCTCCCGCATCGAATGCAGGCACGATGTTAGCAACATTACGAACGCTAAAAACCTCCCCTGGTTGCATATTGAATAAAATCGCTGGATCTATTCTGCTATCAGAACAGGCTATCACAAGTAATTCCGGATTTTGTTTATCCGCTAGTTCCCTCATTAAATCACTATTTTCATGATAATAGGAGTTTAGAAAATGATTAAACTTCTCAATTAAACGTTTCTTTGTTGGCATTTATGTTCCTAAATTGGGTTTTCGTTTTAGTCGCAGTCTTACTTACAGTCTTACTGGTAGTTTTAGTGGGTTTATCATTTGTTAAAAATCATTATATGTCTAACAGCGAAGCTGGCTCACAGAGGTCATTCTTTTTTAATCAAAATGGTAGCACAGGCGAGTTATTTTCATCAAGCGCAAGCAACCAGGTTTTCTCTGACCCGGAAATAGGCAATTCTTGATACAAATGAGGGAATAACTCGCCGCCTCTAGAAGGCTCCCAAGTGAGAGATACGTTTTTTATGTCGAACTCCACAAGAATTAGATTTCTCTGACCGTGAAAATGTTTCTTTGCGGTTGCACTAAGCTGCTTCTGGGTTGAAAAATGTATAAAGCCATCTTCTAGATCAACCTGCGAGCCTTTATAAATGCCTTTGATACAGGCTGATTGCCATTCTTGAATCAGGCAGATTTTATAGATTTTATCACTCATTTTTTTGCCATAATCAGGTAAAAACTACTAAAAGGACATTTCTCTTTTTGAGCGGTAGGTAAAAACCAAAAACCATAACTCTTGAAACCTTATGCTGCGATGCCTAAATGCTATTCAGACCAGATTATTTGTCGCTTGCTAGCAGGCCGAATTTTAAAAAAATAGAGGAATACCATAAAAATGACCATCGAAAATAGAGCTTTTGAAGCAGATACCAGTAAAATATTAGATATCGTTATTCACTCGCTTTATTCCAATCGTGAAATATTCTTGCGTGAACTCATATCAAATGCATCAGACGCGCTTGATAAAAGGCGGTTTCTAGCATCAACAGATCAATCACTTCAAGCTGAGCAAGAACTACAGATTCACATTAAATCTGATAAAAAAGCAAAAACGCTTACCCTATCAGATAACGGTATTGGGATGGATTCAGATGATATGGTATCATCGCTTGGCACGATTGCACGTTCTGGCACTCAGAATTTTATAAAACAGCTCGAAGCATCAAAGGAAAATGATGATAGCAAACTCTCTCTTATAGGGCAGTTTGGCGTTGGATTTTATGCTGCATTCATGGTGGCTGAAACCGTTGATGTTATCTCTAGAAAAGCAGGCAGCGATAAGGCATTTAAATGGCATTCGGATGGCGCAACTGGATATAGCCTTGATAATGCAGAGCGCAGTGAGGCTGGAACCGATATCATTCTTCATTTGAAAAAAGATGCAAAGGAATTTCTAGAAGAGCAGAGAATTTCCTATATGATCAAGAAATATTCTGACCATCTGTCAGCCCCAATATATTGGCAGAATGCAGAAGAAAGCACGATGCTAAATAGTGCTTCAGCAATCTGGACAAGACCAAAGTCAGAAATCACACAAGAACAATATACTTCCTTCTATCAGCAAGCAAGTGCTGCTTATGATACGCCTTATTTAACCCTGCATAATGTCACTGAAGGGGTTACAAACTTTACCAGCCTGTTATTTGTGCCAAGCACGCGCCCTTTGGATTTATTTAATCCAGAGCGTAAATCACGCCTGCAACTATACATAAACCGCGTTTTCATAACCGATGAATGTGAGGATCTGGTTCCAAATTGGCTTCGATTTGTGCGCGGCGTTGTGGATACCCCTGACCTTGATTTAAATGTTAGCAGAGAGATGCTACAACAAGTTCCTGCCATTAATAAAATCAAGAAATCTATTATCAGACGCGTATTGTCTGAGTTAAAAAAACAGGCAGGAAAAAATCAGGAGGCGTATGAGAATTTCTGGCTTGAATTTGGCTTGGTCGTTAAAGAAGGTCTCTATGAGGATGCAGATTTCAGGGAAAAAATCTTGGAATTATGCCGGTTTTATTCATGCAGAAAAGGCGGCTATATCAGTCTTGCTGAATATGTTTCTGAGATGAAAGAACAGCAAGAAGAAATCTATTATTTATCTTCTGAAACAGTAGAGCAGGCGGAAATCAGCCCCCATATTGAAGGATTTAAAGCGCGTGATATTGATGTCATTGTTTTAAGTGATCCTATTGATGAGTTTTGGCTTCCACTAGTTCCAGAATTTGAGGGTAAGAAGTTTAAGTCTGCAAGCAGAGGCGCGCTTGATTTGGATAAATTTGAGCAAGAGGATACTGAAAAGAAAAAAGCAGATCCTTCTGAATTTGATATGCTAATCGCTCGTATTAAAACCAATTTAGGAGAGCAAATAGCAGATGTCCGATTATCATCAACGCTTACTGAAAGCCCGGCCTGTCTGGTAGCTGATGAGAACGGCATGGATATTCAGATGGAGCGATTAATGAAAGCGCATAACAAAGATTTTCAAGGCGCGCCTCGAATTCTGGAATTAAACCCAGACCATGATTTGGTAGCAGCATTAAATAAAATGGCAGATGCAAAATCAGGAAGCAAGGAGAATGGGCTTGTTGATGATGCTTCCCATTTGCTATTCGATCAGGCACAAATTCTTGAGGGGCGCATGCCCTCTGATCTAACCGCATTTTCTAAAAGGATGACGCGGGTTATGGCTTCTTCTATTATGGATGATGCTCAGACGAAATAGCAAATTCTTTAACCAGCAAGTCTGGAAAAAGAAGCATGCTCGCAATCAGCGCTACTGGCTTTGGGGTGCTGGGCTGCGATGTCAGGGTAAGTGTGCCGCCATTATACACAAATTGCATTATGGGTGTTGTAAGCCGCTGTCCATTAGCAGGTATAATTGCAAGCACCAAATTCTGCAATTTTTTGGCACTGCTATGATACTCATTTAGTCTCGCATTAGGGAGCCTGGCATTTAATCCAAAATCTTCTAGCTCTATTTTGATTTTGTGTAATTTTATTTTCTGCAGAAGCGTTATAGCAAGCTCGGATTCTTCGAGTTCGGTTAGATTTTCTAACACTGGATATTCAATATAAAGAGTGATTGCCACACTGAAGAGTTGGCGTGCCGTGAGGCGTAACTCTATCTGCTGGATGTTATTTATCTGTAAATACTGACTTTTCGTTGATAGAGATAGTGTTAATTTTTGCAATTCTAAATCTGATAAGATTGATGCTAATCTAGTTGCAAGTTCAGAATCTCCAACTGGAATTATGTCTGAATTTTCAATCATAAGTTCAAAATTAACCAGCCGCGGGCTATTAGTTGGATTGTTTAAAATGGGGGTAATGCTGCCCTTAATCTTTTCTGATTCTGCGATAATCCCATTGCCACTAAAATCAACATCTAGGAGTTCTAATTTTGGTGAAGCTGTTTTGATATCCCAGCTTAGATTATCATCGCCGCCTATTTCGAGGAGTTGGGCAATTAAGCTATGCGGAAAATCACGAAGCTCTATTAAATCAGCGGACAGATGATACTGCTCTTGGATTGATGCAATCTTGCCCTTATTGATTTCAACCAATTTATATATTGTTTTGTTGGTTTTGGAATTTTCATCTTGGGCATGTTTGTCAGTTTGAATTGTAATAGTTTCAGCAGTTAACATTCCTCCATCAGGGGGGTGATAAATTACGTCATTCATCTCACCTCTATAGTCAGATAAATCTATATCACCGCTCTGATAGGATAACGCAGCGCCATTGCTAAGCGATATGCTTGTTTGCGAAAAGCTATATTGAGCGTTAATCACACCCCCTATGATCGCAATTAAAATATAAGAGGTAAAATGTTTTTTCATTCATCAAACCTCATTTATTTAATTATAGTTTTGCATCAGAAACGTCTGAATTTTTGTGAAAAATTAGACCATCATCAATATCTGAGACATCTACAAAAATAGAATCGCCATCAGAATATTTACCTGCAATTAAGTCCTCAGCTAACGGGTTTTGAATATGTAGCTGTATCTGACGCCTTAAAGGCCGCGCCCCATAATGCGGGTCATATCCTTTGGCTCCAAGCCATGCCTTTGCAGGTTCTGAAACTGTTAGCGTGATAGAGCGTTCCAACAACCTAGCCTGAAGTTCTTTTAATTGAATTTCAACAATTTTTGCCATGCTGTCTCTTGATAGCCGCTGGAACAGCAAGATAGCTTCTAACCTGTTCAGAAATTCTGGTCTAAAGGCAGAGCGAACCTCTGACATTACCTGCTCTCTTGCTTTTTCAACTGGCTCTGATTCTTCAAGTGCCAGCAGATGTTCTGCACCAAGATTAGAGGTTAACAAAATCAGCGTGTTACGGAAATCAACGTTATGGCCCTGACTATCTGTCAGCTTGCCCTCATCAAGCACCTGAAGCAGAATATTAAAAATATCAGGATGTGCTTTTTCAACCTCGTCAAACAAAATAATTTGGTAGGGACGACGCCTTACCGCTTCTGTTAGGCTTCCACCTTCTTCATAGCCCACATAGCCTGGCGGGGCGCCTATGAGCCTTGAGACAGAATGCTTTTCCATATATTCTGACATATCAAGGCGCAAAATTGCGTCTTTTTTATCAAACAAAAATACAGCAAGTGCCTTTGCAAGTTCTGTTTTTCCAACCCCGGTCGGGCCTAGCATTAGAAAACTACCAAGCGGAAGGTTAGGGTCGCTTAATCCAGAGCGCGAACGTCTTATGGCATTTGCGATAGCAGAAACAGCCTCATCTTGGCCAACAATTTGGGTAGCCATTTGCTCTTCCATATGAAGTAGTTTTTCTTCCTCACCAGCCAACATTTTTGAGACAGGAATGCCGGTCCATTGGCTAATGATAAGCGCAATATGACGGCTTTCTACCTGTTGTCCGATAGAATCACTTTCTTCAAGTGCTTTTTTGGCGACATCTAGTTCATGCGTTAATGCCGGCAGGATTGAATAGGTCAGTTCAGCTGCTTTTTCAAGATTGCCATTGCGCTGTGATACTTCTAGAAGATGGCGCGCATCTTCTATTTTTAGCTGCAACTGCTTCACTGCTTCTGATTTTGATTTAACAGTTTGCCATTTCTGAGTTAGCTCATGTGACTCGTTTTCAAGATGCTTAAGCTCAGCTGAAATATGCTCTAATCTATCATTCGGATTGGTTGAATCAGCTTCTTTTTGTAATGCCGCTTGTTCAATTTTGAGCTGTAATATAGACCTGTCAATGGCATCTAGCGCCTCTGGCTTGCTGTCTGATTGCATTCGCATGAAGCTAGCGGCCTCATCTGTTACATCTATGGCCTTATCTGGCAGAAACCTGTTATTAATATAGCGATCTGATAATTTTGCAGCCGCAACAAGTGCTTCATCCGTAATACGAATTCCGTGATGTGCTTCGTATTTTTCTTTCAGACCGCGTAAGATAAATATCGTATCTTCGATTGTCGGCTCCCCTACATATACGGGCTGAAAACGGCGTGCTAATGCAGTGTCTTTTTCAATATAGGTTCTATATTCATCTAATGTCGTTGCACCAATGCAATGTAATTCACCGCGGGCAAGGGCCGGTTTTAACAAGTTTGATGCATCTATAGCACCATCGGTTTTGCCAGCTCCTACAAGTTGATGCATCTCATCAATAAATAAAATCACTTCTCCTTCGCGCGACTGGACTTCATTAATAACGGACTTTAAACGCTCTTCAAACTCTCCTCTATATTTTGCGCCAGCTACCAATGCGCCCATATCAAGCGCCAGGATAGATTTATTTAATAATGCCTCTGGAACATCTCCAGAAACAATGCGCTGAGCAAGCCCCTCTGCAATAGCGGTTTTACCAACCCCTGGCTCACCAATTAAAATGGGGTTGTTTTTGGTTCGCCTTGCCAGAATTTGCATAGTTCGTCTGACTTCTTCATCGCGCCCGATAACCGGATCTAGCTTGCCTTGCATCGCATCATTGGTTAGGTCGCGGGCATATTTACTCAAGCTTTCAAATAATTCTTCGCCTGCATCACTCTCAATCTTGCGGCCCTGACGCAGCGCTTCGATTTCTTGTTTTAACGCTTGGATATTTAGATTATGGTGTTTTAAGAGCTTTCCAGTAGAACCATTGGATTCTGCCATTGCCAGCAGAACCGCATCACTTGCGATAAAGCTATCGCCTCTTTGCTTTGACCATTGCTCGGCTACTGCCAGAATTTTTGCAAGTGTTTGGTCAATTTGGAGTTTTATTTCGGTTGTCTCAGATTTTACCTCAGGCAGCTTTTCTTGTGCCTCAGAGACAGCGCTTGTTAACTTAATCAGGTCAACACCAGACCGATTTAGTAATTTGGGAAGAGATACCGCATCATTTTTCAGTAAGGCAGATAAAAGATGTATATCTGTTAAACTGGGATTGGAATGTGTAAGAGCATAATTCTGCGCCTCTGTTAGAGCAGAACGAGAGATTGCTGTCAAGTTGTTTGCATCCATACTTGTTCTCCTTTGATTAATTAAGTGTACAGCAAACGATAATTTAACTATTTGTTTTTTTTATGTGCTGTTTTTTATTTGTTTGCATGGCGTGATATTAAGGCCCAAAAATATCATTTGATAACAGAGCCTTTACGCTCCTGCCAATAAGTCTTTGGCCAATAAGTCTTTGGCTAATAAATCTTTGACCATTAAATATTTAAACAGGGGGATGAGATAAAAAATATACGCTCAACCCCTACCTCATTTATGTAAGAGAGCGCATTGCCTTGTTCAAGGGTTCATTGAGCTTAAAAAAACAACAATAGCTTTTTTTAGGCACTATTCCCGTTGGATGCCTATTCGCCAGATAACCGTGCTTTTCGGTAATTATGAGTGCGTTGATTATTGCTAATCACAGCGTTAGTAGTCTCAAGCGCGGCGTCACTAACAGCTGTACCAGGGCCAAAGATTTTTGCAACGCCAGCTTCATATAAAAAATCGTAATCTTGTTGCGGTATCACACCGCCACAGATAACAAGTATATCTTCTGCTTTTTTTGCTTTTAAATGGTTTATTAATTCTGGAATAAGCGTTTTATGACCTGCCGCCAGAGATGAGATACCAATAACATGAACGTTTTTTGAAATGGCGCTTTCTGCTGCTTCCTGCGGCGTTTCAAACAAGTCACCAGCAATAACGTCATAGCCAAAATCAGCAAAAGCGCTTGCTATTATTTTAGCGCCTCTGTCATGACCATCTTGCCCTAGCTTAGCAAGATACAGTATCGGCGCGTTATTCGTCTCTGACTTGAATTGGCTGATTGCTGTATAGATAGGCTCTAATTCTTCTGCATTGCCATATGCATCAGCATAGATGTTTCGGACCACCTCGCTTACGCCGCGATGGCGGGTATAAACATCACTTAATGTCTCTGACACCTCGCCTATAGTCGCTCTTGCTCGCATCGCCTCTATTGCAAGGGATAACAAATTATTCTGGCCTGTCTGGGCAGCCTCTTTAAGTTTGCTGAGCGCAACGGCAACAGCGGTATTATCGCGTGCTGATTTAACCTTGGATATTTGTGTGATTTGTGCATTTCTTACAGAAGAATTATCAATCATACGGACATCAATTTCAGGCTCATTTTCGGATTGATATCGATTTACCCCTACAATCACCTGTTGACCTGAATCAATAAGGGCTTGTTTTTTTGTGGCAATCTTTTCAATTGCCCTTTTTGGAAATCCTTGCTGGACGGCAACTGTCATTCCGCCCATATCCATTATTTCTTCAATCAGCATATTGGCTTTTGATATAAGTTGTGAGGTAAGGTTTTCGACGTAATAAGAACCTGCAAGCGGGTCTATTGTATCTGTTAATCCAGCCTCATGCTGTAGGATAAGCTGTGTATTTCTGGCTATCTTTGCTGAGAATTCTGAGGGAAGGGCAATTGCCTCATCAAACGAGTTTGTATGTAGTGACTGCGTGCCGCCAAGCGTTGCTGCCATTGCTTCAATGGTTGTCCTGACAATATTATTATAGGGGTCTTGTTCTGTCAGGCTTGCACCGCTTGTCTGACAATGGGTGCGAAGCATCAGTGATTTTGTATCGCTAGGATTAAATAGGCGTGACATCCAACTTGCCCAAAGAGTGCGTGCGGCTCTTAATTTGGCAGTTTCGGCAAAAAAATTCATGCCAATCGCAAAGAAAAAAGATAATCGTGGTGCGAATTGATCTACATCTAATCCGCGTTCATGAGCTGCTTTTACATATTCAAGACCATCAGCAAGCGTAAAGGCAAGTTCTTGTACCAGATTTGCGCCTGCTTCTTGCATATGATACCCGGAAATGGAAATAGAATTAAATTTGGGCATTTCAGAAGCAGTATGAGCAATAATATCAGATACAATCCGCATAGAAGGCTCTGGCGGGTAGATATAGGTATTTCGCACCATGAATTCTTTTAGAATATCATTTTGAATGGTGCCGGAGAGGTCTTTTGCAGATACGCCTTGTTCTTCACCTGCGACGATAAAGCTTGCTAAAATAGGCAGAACAGCCCCATTCATTGTCATTGAAACTGACATTTTATCAAGCGGGATATCCGCAAATAGTCGCTTCATATCCTCAACTGTATCAATCGCAACACCTGCTTTACCTACATCTCCTGATACTCTTGGGTGGTCTGAATCATAGCCGCGATGTGTTGCTAAATCAAACGCAACCGAAAGGCCTTTCTGGCCTCCTGCAAGCGCTTGTTTAAAAAATGCATTAGAATCTTCTGCTGTTGAAAAACCAGCATATTGGCGAATTGTCCATGGCCTACCTGTATACATGGTTGCTTTTGGCCCGCGCGTAAAAGGAGCTTGTCCTGGAAAATTTTCAAGATGATCACATTCTTTCAAATCATCTTTTGTGTATAGCGGCTTAATCTCAAGACCGTCTAAACTTGTTTTTCCTGAAATTTTCTCAGGGGCATTTTTATATTCTGCGAGTGCCATGGTCTCCCACAGCGTATAATGTGTCTGATTGCTCATCTTGCTCATTCCACTTTTCAGTGATGTCTCGTTGAAGCTATTTGATGCCAAATAATATCATAAAGTTTCAAATGCGGTAAGACCACAAAGTGATGCATGGGTTTTTTTAACTGGGTGCTATTCAAACATAAAAAACCATCCATAGCCAAAGATAAGAGCAGGAATGGTTGAGTATAAAGTTGCAACGATGGCTGTTTTTGGAGCCAGTGCAATAGCAGGGAATAAGGCATCGCCATCATTGCTGATTGCATTTCCAATCTGCGCAGACAACGGAATAATGCCTCCGATATACATGCTTGTTACGATTACCTGCGGCCCACAGCCAGGAAGAAGCCCAATTACAACAGCAATCAAAGGAAGATATAAAGCAAAACCACTAAATAAACTTTCAAGGTCAATATTAAAGCTAAACATCCAGATTTCGAAAATCAGGAATGCAAATACAACCCAAGCCGTCACAAAGTTTGTGTCAGCAATAGTATCTCTTAAATAGGCAGGGATCTTAGCATTATTTTGAGTGCCCTTTTTCAAAAAACTAGGCGCCACCCATAGAAATACGCAGAAAAGCCCGCCAATAAAGCCAAGATAAGTTCCAGGCTGGGCAATAAAGGGGTTGGCCAATAATGCGTCAATATCTACTTGAAAAGCGGCAAGAATACCAAGTGCGATGCCAGGTATGATAAGCATTACCCAAAATCGTATTAACACAAGTGAGTTTGACTGCCTGCTGGCGTGACTATTATCAACTGGCGGGTTTGGAGATGTTTTTGGCCTTAGAAAGTCTTTTCCATGTATCTTATCTACTGCATATCCAGTGATGGTGCCAACAAAGAGCCCTAATCCCATGATGAATAGTCCAGTGGTTGGCTCTTTGGCTATTAGCAAGAAGGCCGCATCCCCCATGGTTGCTGTTAATGTCGCAAGGACAGAGCCAAAACTAAGCGAGCCCGAAACATAACGGGTAACCACGATGATAGCGCCGCCACACCCAGGCAATGCGCCAAGCAGGGCTGCAAAAAATACCTGGAAATTTCCAGACTCAGATAATTTCTTGGTAATATCAATTTTGAATAGCCGCTCAATCCCGTAAAATAAAAATAATGTAGCGGCAACAAACGAGGTTACTTGTATGTAGGCATCAGCAATAGACGCTATAACGATCTCACCAAATTCGTGATTTAAAAGACCATATCCAAGCACGCTTAAGATAAATAGCGTTATTACTAATTTCTGGCTATTTACTGAATTTAGGCGAGTAGACGCTACTGACGCATCAGCCATGCTATTTCCTGCTGACATACTAGTTTACTATCCATAATATATAAAATAGGGAACTTACATAGTTAGTCAAGGCTAAATTTATTGTTTTCTAATCTGAAGCTTGTAAGAAGTCTTGGATATAAAAGTTGAATCTAGAATAGGACGTAACGTTGCAATTTTAAGTAATTGACATAAATGACCTAAAATATAGAAAGATGACGTTGCACGAATACAGATTAAAAAAAAATGAGAAGTATATTTTTGCTTAATAACGGCTATGCTGCTTCTTTTGGTTAGACATAACGACCTTATGGCAGAATGAGGACAGGCTAGATGACATCATTTACGGTTACGGCGCAGACAGATGATGCGGTTAGAATATCAGAGGTGAGGCATTGGACGGATAGATTATTTTCTTTCTCAGTAGAACGCCCGGCTAGTTTTAGATTTCGTTCTGGAGAATTCATAATGCTTGGCCTTCTTGATGAGAGAGGCAAACCCTTATTAAGGGCCTATTCAATTGCCTCGCCAAGTTGGGATGAACAGTTGGGATTTTACTCGATAAAAGTCCCAGACGGCCCGCTTACCTCAAGATTACAGAATATACAAATCGGTGATTTCATAATCATGCGAAAAAAGCCTGTCGGAACATTAGTGTTAGATGCATTAATCCCTGGTAAGCGGATTTATATGATTGCCACAGGTACAGGCATCGCCCCTTTTGCCTCTCTTATAAGAGACCCTGAATTATATGAAAAGTATGAGCAGGTTATATTGATACATACATGCCGAGATATAGCAGAGCTAGCCTATGGAAAAGAGCTGGTTGAAACTATGAAGGAAAATCCGCTGATAGGCGAATCTGCGCTGAAACAACTCAGATATTTGCCATCTACAACGCGTGAGGATTCTGAAATAACCGGAAGAGCAACAGACTTAATTCGCAACGGAGAATTATTTTCTCTATTATCCGTCGCGCCATTTTCACCTGAACAGGATAGAGTAATGATTTGTGGCTCGATGGCAATGAATACAGATATGAAAGAAATTTGTGAGGAATTTGGACTTGTTGAAGGTGCAAATTCACAGCCCGGCCATTATGTGGTGGAAAAGGCGTTTGTTGGCTAGATTAAATGTTCACTTTTAAAAAAGTAACGGCATCAGTGACAGCACTAGTGATGGCAAAAAGCGACGGCAAAAAATGCAGATCAGTTACTCAGCTCCGCTATTAATTGTTGCAACGTTTGCGCTTGTTGCCCTTCGGCTGGAATTTCATTTAAAATATCTGACCATAGCTTAATGGCTGTGTTATTATCTCCGATTTGTCGCCAATATTCGCCTTCAAGAAACTTTATTGAGTTGGATTGCCTTAAGCTATCTGGCAGCAAGGCTAATTGGTTTTCAACCAGTTGCGTTAATGATAAGCTGGTGTGCGATAAAAGAGCAGCTTCGATTAGAGCAATTCTGTGCTCGTCGGAAGTAACAGCATTAGCGGCAGAGTTAAGCGCATTACTTGCAGACGCCACATCTTGCATCGACAGATGCGCGTTTGCTAGCTGAAGCCACCCATAAAAATTTTCTGGCTGTTGTTCCAACCTGTCAGAGAGACGTTGCACCATTTGTTGGATAAATTGAGCTTGTTCTATTTCTGATAGATTAGAAAATTGCGAGCGCTGTTCTTCGAATAATGTTGGATTTACATCTATTAATGCATTATTGCCCCCTGAATCTGAAATATTACTTTTTGGCAGGCTTGCAAATTTAATTTTTGGGATATCAACCCCATTTGATGTTGCCGCTTTTGCAATATCAGATCGTAATGTATCGGCTAGAGGCGAGTCTGGTAGAATTAGCGTTGCTGTGGATTGCCATGCTAGTATGGCATCTCCCATCTCACCTTTCTGAAATGATTCAAGGCCTCTTAAATAAAGAGCGCGTATATCTTCAGGGTTGGTTTGCAATGCTTGTGATATCAGGCTTGAAGCAGCTTTAGTTACTTGCCCATCTGCTTGTCTTGTAAGTGCTTCAGCCAGTTGAGATTTTATCCGGGCATCACCGCCACTGAGTGATAATGATTTTTCCAGCGCGTTAACTTCATCTTCAATTGAGCCTATTTGCGATGCGGTTGCTGCTAACATAAATTGCGCTGACAGACTCTCAGGATTTTTCTCAACGCGGGCTTTTGCTTGATTAAAGGCCTTAAGAGCCGCATTTTGCCTATCTTCTAATTCTTTTTCTGCTGTTGCTCGCATCTCGCTTCGTTCTGCAAGCGGCTGGTCATTCAGGTCTGGCCGTCCCAAGCCAAGATAAATAGCAACGCTTAGAATTAACACAAATACAGGAAAGGTGATTTTGATTATATCTGGAATTTGAGCCTCTCCTGTCTCGCTCTTCTTCTTTTTTTTGCTTGAAGGCAAGACAACTTGTAATCCAGAGGATTTGTTGTTTTGTGATAAAGAGCCGCGATTATTTTTTTTGGCAGCGAAGAATAAATTCGCCATTAATAATATACCTATGCCAAGAATTGCCAGAGGTGCAATCCATAACAAATAAGTAGCAGGCTGAATTGGCGGTGATAATAAAACGAACTCGCCATATTTTTCTCTCAACGCCAGAAAAATCGCCTCATCACTCATATCTTGTTTTAAATAATCGCGCACTTGCTTTCTTAAATCTATCGCGAGCTCTGCATCTGAATCATCAATTGACTGGTTTTGACAGACAAGGCATCTAAGACCAGCAGATATAGTGCGCGCCCTTTTTTCAAGAACAGGGTCTTCCAGCATTTCCTCAGCTGTAATCGCAAAAGCGTTTTTAAGAATAAGCGGCGAGAACAGGGTAATCGCTATAACCACACCCATTAGGACAGCGATAAGTTGGCTGATAGCGGATTTATTGACACCGATTACACCTCTCATTGCATCATCTCTTCAATTTTGGGCAGGAATATAGAGCGATAAACATCATGCGTCATCTCACCCGCATGACGGATAATTATTATGCCTTCATCAGAGATAAGAAATGTTTCTGGAATGCCATACACACCCCAGTTAATCGCCGTTTTCCCATCATTATCAAGCCCTATATGCAGGAATGGATTGCCAAACCGTTCTAAAAAAATTGCCAATTCATCTGGCTTATCCTTGTAGGCAACCCCGATAATCGGAACTTTTTGAGATAATTTCTCCAGAAACGGAATTTCTTTCTGGCAAGGGGCGCACCAACTCGCAAAATAATTTACGATAAAAGGCTTATCTCCAATCATCTGTTTAAAATCTAAGGCGGCATCGGAAGAGGCCTGAGTTCTTCCATAGGAGGTTAAAACAAGTTCAGGCGCTTTTTTGCCGATTAGCGGGGAGGGAAGCTGGGTTCTGCTTTGATCACCATTTAATATTGATATCATTGCAACCCCAGAAATAAGAGCAATTACACAGAAAATTCCAATTGGCAGGATATAACGAACATTCATGATGTTAACGCTGTTTGTGTGTGTTTAGGTTTTAATCGCTTTATTATTATGGATGTTGCAACGCCTGATGCCATCATAATAACACCAATCCAAATCCATGACACAAAAGGCTTGTGATAGAGTCTTACGGTATAGCCATCAGCCCTATTACCATCTCCTAAGACAGCATAGTAATCGGCGGTCACTGTTTGACGAATGGCAGCTTCAGTTGTTGTTTGTCTTTCAACTGGGTAAATTCGTTTCTCTGGATATAACATACCTATCTGCATATTATCACTATCAGAAAGCTTCAATGTAGCAACCAGCGCTTCATAATTACGGCCATTTCTGGTGGAAATAGCTTGAAGCTCTGCACTATCAGACCCTAAGGAAATCTTATCCCCAATATGCATGCGCGCGACCGACTCGGTTTTGTAGATACCATCGCCAAGAGCGCCAACAAGAAAAATAACAATGCCAAAATGTGCTATCCACATACCCCATTGAAGATGGAGGATATGCGGCCAGAAATCAGAATTGCGGTTTAATTTTTGAATTTTAACAAAAATATCGCATAAAATGGTGATACCAAGCCATCCAGCAGTTGCAATCCCAGCCAGCGCAGATATTGATAATTCAGGGCTTGCCCAAAACGAAATTGCAGAAATCACAGCTGTACCTGCAATTGCGACTATCCAGATTTGATTTGATTTAGGCAGGATGCCTCTTTTCCATACCAAAAATGGACCAATCCCCATCATTATAACCAGTAATGCCATGATGGGATTAAAGGTAGCCTCAAAATAGGGAGGCCCCACTGTAATTTTCATGCCAGTCGCTATCTCTAATGCGATCGGGTAGAACGTGCCAATTAGCACAATGATTGATGCACATATCAAAAGAAAGTTATTTATTACCAGCCCTGTCTCTCGGCTGAGTAGATGTAAATATCCATTTGTTTTTATTTTTGGGCCTTGAATGGCAAATAATAATAGCGGCGGGCCAATTGAGAAAATCAAAATACCTAATATGAATAATCCACGTGTTGGGTCTGATGCAAAGCTATGAACAGAGGTCAAAAGACCAGAGCGAACAATAAAGGTTCCCAGCAAAGATAATGAAAAACCAGTGATTGCCAAAAGGACTGTCCAGCTTTTAAGCAGGTCTCGCTGTTCTACTACAATGACTGAATGCAATAAGGCCGTAGCAACAAGCCAAGGCATAAGAGAGGCATTCTCAACGGGATCCCAAAACCACCATCCGCCCCAACCAAGCTCATAATAGGCCCACCAGCTGCCAAGTCCAATTCCAAGTGTTAATGCACACCATGCAATTTGCACCCAAACCCGCATATAACGAGCCCAGTTTCTATCCACTGAATTTGTGATAAGACCAGCAACTGCAAAAGAAAATGCTAGTGATAAACCCACATACCCTACATATAAGGTTGGTGGGTGAAGTGCTAACCCTATATCCTGCAATACTGGGTTAAGGCCATTGCCATTTAACGCAGGCACAGAAAGCCTCTCAAATGGGTTGGAAGTAAAAAGGCTAAATGCAATAAAGGCGGCACTAATAACCCCTTGCATGCCCAGGGTTGCTGATTTTTGTAAGAGCCCCATTGTTTTTTGGGTAAGCGCTAATCCAGCACCAAAAACAGACAGAATAACAATCCACATTAGCAGAGAGCCTTCATGATTGCCCCAGCTACCAGAAATTTTATAGATGAGGGGCTTACTAGAATGGGAATGCTCTGCTACCAGAGCTACTGAAAAATCTGATACAATAAAGGCCCATACCAAACAGCTAAAAGATATCAATACAAAAATGGCATTCAAAATCGCTAATCTGATAGTAACGTTGTGAATTGCATCTATTGATTTTCTGGCTGCATAAATAGGGGCAAGAGACTGACATAGTGACAGAACAAAGGCAAAAATCAGCGAGAAATGACCAATCTCGGTAATCATTTGGTTGCCTCTCCTTGCCAGACCCCTTGTTCTTTTAATTTATCAGCTACCTCGCG
>JADHOL010000006.1 GCA_016779005.1 Alphaproteobacteria bacterium | reverse complement strand
ATTACGCTCAATTAACAGGGCATGGTTCTGTTCTAAGAGATAAGCTTCTGGCCAATATCTTGCCAAAGGATATTGATATGAAGGCTTTCAATCACCATTGGTGGGAGAGCTTCCATCATATTTTAAGTGAAGAAGTTCCAGTTAAAAAAGGAGCAACGGAATTTCTTGAGTATGTTTATTCTCAAGATATAAAAATAGTAGTTGCAACATCCTCCTTTACAGAATCTGCAGAAATGTTGTTAAGCCGCGCGAAATTGAGACCTTTTGTCGGATTAATAGTGGGTGGTGATCAGGTCAAAAACGCAAAACCTGCACCTGATATTTATTTAAAAGCAGCATCTTCTGCCAATGTGCCAGCACAGAACTGCATGGCTTTTGAAGATTCGGATGTTGGAACAATGGCAGCGCACGCAGCAGGTGTTCCCGTAGTTCAAATTCCCGATATAAATAAGCCAACAGAAGAATGTATAGCCCTTGGCCATTTAATTTTCGATAGTCTGGATAGTGCCCGTGATATGTTTGGCTGGCGTTGATTCGCTTATTTCTGTAGAAAAGCCACCTTGCTAACATTAATTTCTTGCCTCTAAGAACTGGTTGAAGAAACAACCATTATGCAACAAAATTGGTTCAGTCGGTCATCTGAAAATAATAAGTGACACGGTTTTGATATTTTGTAGAATCATACATCACCAAATCGTTTAGTGTTTCTCATCTAAATTGATTAAGGTAGCCATATTCTTCTGAAGGAGTATTTAAATGCTTTTTGTTTATTCAGCTATTGATTGTCATGATAAATCAGAACTACGGGCAAAAAATAACGCAGCTCATGTAAAATATGTTTACGAATATGGGCTAAAAATAGTGCATGCAGGCCCATTAGTTTGTGATGATGGAGTTAGCCCCATTGGAACTTTAATTATTATAGATGCCTTGGATAGACAAGCCGCTCAAGAGTTTATCGATAATGATCCATATGTGAAAGCAGGCTTATTTAGCCAAATAAGTCTTATTGCTTGGGATAAGAAAACAAGTTAATTAGAACTATGAATTAAATTAATAGGAATAAAAGTTTACAGGGGAAAATACATGCCAATAGAAAATGTAACATTCAATAGTGATGGGTTAAAATTAGTTGGTCATCTGTATGTTCCAGAAAATGTTAAACCACCTTATCCATGTGTCGTGATGGGGGGTGGCTGGTGCTATGTCAAAGAGCTCATCCAGCCAGAATATGCTCAATTCTTGGCAGATGCTGGCTATGCCGCACTTTCTTTTGATTACCGAAATTTGGGTGAAAGCGAAGGCCAAGTAAGACAGCACATCAATCCTTGGGAACAGATCGATGACCTTATTAATGCAGTAACTTATGTGTGCGATCGTGAAGATATAGATGATAATAGAATTGGTATTTGGGGGATATCTTATGCAGGTGGGCATGTCTTCCCAGTCGCAGCACTTGACCCTAGAATAAGAGTTATAATGAGTGTTGTTCCCATGTTGGATGGTTGGTACAACACTCTTAGGGCAAATTCAAATGTGGGATTACGTGAATTATGGGATATCGTTGCTAAAGATAGAGTGGAACGATTTAGGACGGGAAAGCATGGAACGATTGCCCATTCAGCTCACCCACACGAAAAGGCATCCGTTTGGCCAGCGCCTGAAACTTGGCCAGTGTTCAAGAAGTTTAAAGAGTCGGTTGCTCCTAATCATGAACACTGGACTACTATTCAAAGTTTTGAATATGCAATTCGTTATGATGTAACTCCCTATATGAAACGGATCATTCATCAGCCAACACTAATGGTAACGTCTTGGTATGATGATATAACAATGACAGAATTCGAAGTGCCAGCTTTCCAGACTATTCCAAGTCCTCGAAAAGAGTTACTTCAGGTAGGTGGTGACGCATCTCACATGTCGCTTTACGATAATTTAGATCATCTAAAGGTGGTTGGTTCGGCTTGTGCTGAATTCGCTAAGAAATATCTCTGATTTTAAATAAAATGACCTAAAAAATGTAAAAAGTTTATCTTTTCAAATTTTCTGTTGGTCAGGTTTGGGTGGAAAACAATGAGCAAAATTGGATTTATTGGTCTGGGCAATATGGGCCTGCCTATGGTAAAAAATATTGCCAAGGAAAAAAAACATATAATCTATGTCTACGATCTAGATAAAGAGATGCTAAAACCAGAGCTGTGGCCAGATAATGTATTGCCAACATCCGACTTATCAATACTCGCGGTGCATTCAGATATAATAATTACCTGTCTTCCGGATATTCACATTGTTCAAGAAATTTATCTAGGCAATTCGCTATTTTTGGGTAAGTTAAAACCAGATACTCTTGCGATAGATATGGGATCAAGCGACCCTAATTTAACAATTGAACTTGGTGAGGCCTTACATCCAAAAGGCATTAATCTAGTTGATGCTCCTGTTTCTGGCGGTGTGAAAAAGGCAATATCTGCTGAGTTAGCAATATTAGCAGGCGGCACTGAGGAAAATGTTGCAAAAGCAATGCCCATATTATCTCTGATTGGTGGAAAAATAATTCATACAGGCGCTCTTGGGAGTGGGCAGGCTTGCAAATGCCTAAATAATTTATGTTCTGCAACGGGCTTGTTGGTCGTAGCAGAAACATTATCCCTAGCCGAAAAATTTGGGATTATGCCAAATACTTTTATTGACGTTCTCAATAACTCTTCAGGAAAAAACAATAGTTCGGAGAATAAATTCACGCAATTTATCTTATCAGAAAAATTTAATTCAGGGTTTAGGATGGATTTAATGAATAAGGACATTCTCACTGCGTTGAAACTGGCTAACACTTTTGATGTTGATTTTAGTCTTTCCCAGACAAGTATCGACAAATGGCAAAGGGCAGAAAGTGAACTTGAGTTAGGTTGTGACCATACTGAAATTGCGGCTTGGCAGAAAAAATTATCTTAAAATCCACTGCTTTTACCAAGGTATTTTGGCACCGTCAAAATTATAGAAACTTCCAGTATCCTTAAACTCTGCTTTTGATATAACCCTGTATAAGCCTTCGGTTGCTGTTCGCGAATCATGGGGAGCATTTGGCCCACCCATATCAGTTCTTGTCCAGCCTGGAGATACGGCAAATATACTGATATTCTGAGCCTGCAACCATTCCCCGACGCAACGAACTGACATGTTTAACGCGGCTTTACTTGTTTTATAGGCATATCTACCTGCTTGCCATGTATTCCCCAAGCTAGCAATTCCGGAAGACATCATAACTACTTTAGCATTTTTACTTCGTTGAAGCATTGGTACAAGGTGGCCTGTTAGTTTCGTAGGTGCGAATAAATTCACATTCATGGTTTCTGCCCACATATCATAATCATAGTTGGCAGGATTTGGGTCTTCCCCCATATTCTCATATGCAGCTGAACCGTAATTCTCAAATTGCGCACCAGCATTGTTTATAAGCAGGTCAATAGTCTCGTTTTGATATTCGTCACAGAATTTGTTGATATCTGCTTGTTCGCAAATATCCATCTTGAATATGATTATCTTTTTATCAAACTTAGATGCTAGTTGGCTTAAGTCTGTGGCTTCAAGAGGCGCGCGGCAACACGCTATAACTTTCCAATTATTCTCTGCATAAATTTTAGCAAATTCAAGCCCAATTCCACGATTTGCGCCGGTTATAAAAACGGTTGGCATTCAGTTTATCCCTTAAAATGATTTAACACTTTTTATGTTAAGACTTGGCATATTCTTTCTTAATTATATTGGGATTAATCATGCAGGCATCTTCCCAACTGACAATATTTAAAGATTTTGCGAATTTGCCAACTCCGTCTGTTTGTGCGCAAAGCATACCAAGCTCAATAATTTCTTCATCGCTAAAAGTCTTTTTTAATGCAATATAAACATCATCACTATCAATTTCAGTGACACTAGATTTAAACTTCTTAGCATAAGAGAGCGCTACTTTTTCTTTGTCAGAAAATAGGTCAGAAGCTTCAAAATTCATTAATGCTGCTACTTTCTCTTCGGTTACACCTTCAGAAGCTCCCTTAGTGGAACGTACGGTGGAGCAATAACCACATTCATGATCAATTGATATGTAAATTCTGCATAATTCTTTTAATGCATGTGGGAGAACTCCTTTATAGAGTAGGCTGTTCCAGTATTTCACCCATTCAACCCCAGCATCTTCGTTTTTCACATAAATTCGAACACATCTTGGATCAGGAGCGCCTGTTTCCTCCGCACTTTCTATCAAAGCAAGCGCTTCAGGCGAAATTTTTGTTTCATCAGCGTAATCGATTCTTGGCATAGCTTCAACCTTTCTCAGTTCAGCGAAATCTAAACGAACTTCAGAGAAACATAGTTTTTGTTTAATTAAAATATTTTTTCTCAGGAAACATATTTTTTGTTTGATTAAAATGTTTTTTTGCTGAAACTGATTAAGGCAATAAAAATAATTGGGAGAATATGATGGACCTAGGTCTCAAAAATAAAAATGCTGTTATTACAGGGGCTAGCCAAGGAATCGGTGAGGCAATTGCACATTCGCTTGCAGATGAGGGATGTAATGTAGCTATTTGTGCCAGAAATAAGGAAAGGCTTGATAAAACAGTCTCCGATTTGCAAACAAAAGGCGTTAAGGCAATTGGTGTAATTGCCGATTTATCATCTGAGGCAGGGTGTCAGTTATTTATTGAAGAGGCAGCTAAAAAATTAGGTTCAATTCAAATTTTAGTTAATAACGTGGGAGGCATGATACCTGGTACGTTGGCAACGATGGATGAAAGTACCTGGAGTACTGCTATTAATGTTAATCTCATGGCGGCTATTTACACAACTAAGCATGCCGTTGAACATTTAAAAAATAATGAATGGGCAAGAATATTAAATGTGACCGGTTTTTCTGGAACTCAGCTATTACCTGGGGCTTTGTCTACAACTATTCCAAATGCAGGTTTGATAGGTTTTAACAAACTAATGGCTAATGAATTAGGTGCCAGTAACATAACCGTTAATAACATCTGCCCAGGGATGATAAATACTGAGTCGTGGGGCCCTAGAGGCGAGGCAATGGCAAAAGTTAGAAATACAACCTCTAAGGAGCTTAGAAGTGGTTTTGCTTCTCAAACCATGCTTGGTAGATGGGCAGAACCAAGTGAAGTTGGAGATTTAGCTGCATTTTTGGTTTCTCAGAAAAATTCATATATGACAGGTACTACTGTCGAAATTTGTGGCGGTATTACGAGATATATAGGTTAATTATTTATAAACTATAGAAAAATGCAAAAACATCGTAACGTAAACTTAAATGGAGGAAACAATGATAAATAGAAGGCAATTTAACGCCGGCTTGATTGCAGCTAGTATGCCATTGGTCGCATTTAAAGAAGCTATGGCAGCAACAAAAAAAATTAATCTAACAATTGCTTCAAGCCATCCGACGGTGATTCCATGGGTGGGGCCATTACAATCTGTAATCGTAGCGAAAGCCAATACGATGCTTAAAGAGCGTGGAAGTGATTATCAGATCGAATGGACAGAGGCTTACGGTGGTGCACTCTATAATTTTAACGATACGTTGGAAGCTGTAACTAATAACCTTACAGATATTGGTTGGATTGGTAGTTTGTGGGAGCCATCGACATTACCTTTGCATAATATTTACTTTAGCACACCCTTCACAACAACTACCCCAGAACAGGCAGTTGGTATTATGAATAGCTTGGATGATTCTGAAAAAGCGATGCAAAATGAATGGACTAATCAAGATGTAATTTCGTTCGGTGCATGTGTGTCTGGTGGTTATCATCTATTTACAAAGAAACCAATAAATAAACTCTCTGATTTAGAGGGCATGAAGATATTGGGGGCGCCAACAACAGCGCCTTATCTAACGCCTTTTGGCGCAACAGTAGTTCCGTCTGGTCTCCCAGCGATGTATTCGCAACTTGAAACCGGCGTTGGCGATGGTGTAATCATCATTCATGCAGGTGCATTCCCACTTAAATTATATGAGCAAGCGCCTCATGTTACATTAGTTGATACCGGCCCGTTCACATTCGGTGCAAGTGGGATGAATTTGAATGTTTTTAATTCATTACCTTCTGAAGTTCAAGATGTATTGAAAACACTTGGAAGAGAATATTCTACTGCTAATGCCGGTGTGATAACTATGCTAGGCAAAAAAGCACTAAGTGTTTACGAGGCAGCAGGATGTACAATTCGTGAAATGCCTGACAGCCAGAGAAAAGACATGGCCAATGGTATGGAAGATTTAGGAGCATTATTTGTAGAAAATCTCGAGCCTAAGGGTGTTCCAGCAGGCGACATACTCAAAAAATTCATGAAGCTGGCGGGAGAAACAGGTCAACCATTAAGGGATTGGTCAGCAAATATTTAAACAATTTGCCTGGGCGGCTAAAGGTCAAATCGGCCGCCTAGGATAACCCGATATGTATTTTAAATTCTTAAAATTTGCAGATAATATGATAAATGCAGCATCCGTTTTGTTTGCATGGGCAGCATCTATTGCTATAATTTTGGCTACACTTCTAATTTGCTTAGATGTGAGCTTAAGAAATCTGTTTAGTTTTCCTATAAACGGCGTATCAGAAATAGTGGGCTTTGGAATTGTTTCAGTCGTTTTTCTACAAATAGGCATCACCATTAGACGCAATCGTCTGATATCAGCTGAAATATTTTCAACTATATTTCAAAAAATAAGCCCAAACTTTAGTCATTTGCTGAACATACTTTTTTTCTCAGCAGCATTGATGGTTTTTTATTTAATTTCGGTATATTTTTGGAATGACTTTCATAAAGCCTTTGTAGGAGACGAATTCACAGGTGCTATTGGAGCATTCCAAATTCCAACTTGGCCATTTAAACTGGTCAATTCAATTGCCACTATAATAATAATCTTTGAAATTATAAGAATAGTAATAATACATATTAACGGTATCTTTCAGAATGGAATTGGCAACAAAAAAGACGTTCTCTTACAGCTTGGCTTATTGCTTGCTGTAGTTGCCATATCATTGTTCTTAATAGAAGCACCGCTATCAAGGCCTGCGCTCGGTTTTGTAGCCTTTGGTGGAATGCTGCTCTTAGTTCTAATAGGAATGCCTATTGGAATTGCGCTTATGTTTAGCTCATTTGCAGGAATTTGGCTTATTATAAACAAGTTTCCTGTTGCTTTTAAGTCCTTGGGCATGAGTTCTGCTACCGCTATTCAATCCTTCGAATTTGGTGTTGTTCCTCTTTTTGTTTTAATGGGGTTGCTATTAGAACGAGGAGATGTTGGCAAGGATGCCTTTGCGCTTGCGGTTAAGGCGTTAAGCTGGCTAAAAGGCGGACTTGGTATCGCAACTGTATTTGCAAATGCGATTTTTGCTTCTATAACAGGTTCCTCTCTTGCTTCCGCATCTGTATTTAGCAGAATTGCGGTTCCACCTATGGTTTATCATGGGTTTAAAAATCGTTTTGCTGTAGGCGTTGTTGCTGGAAGTTCTGTTTTAGGGATGCTTATTCCTCCCAGCATACTCTTGATTATTTATGGAATTCTGGCAGAGGTATCGATTGGAAAATTATTCATTGCTGGTATTTTGCCAGGAATATTGTTGGCTTGCATTTTTGGTTTAATGATATTTTGTGCAGTTAAATATTTTCCAAATACCGTATTGGAAAAGATAAACCCGTCACAGAAGATACCTGAATTGGAAGAAAAACAGAATAGGATTTTGCAGATTCTGCCAATTTTATTTCTTATTTTTCTTGTGATGGGCGGAATCTATGCTGGGTTTTTCTCGCCTACTGAAGCTGGCGCTGTCGGTGCTTTTGGCGCGTTACTTACAGCGATTTTACGTAAGAAAATTAATTTTCAGACATTTAAAGAAGTTGTTTTTGAGACAGGATTTATCACTTCAGGTATATTATTTCTAATTATAGCTTCTAGCCTTTATACAAGAATGCTTGCTCTATCTGGTATTCCAATGCACCTAACAAATTTTCTTCAGGCGATGGACTTAAGTCTGATTACCTTTTTAATTTTGCATATTTTAATTATTATACTTCTGGGCATGGTGCTTGATTCAGTATCAGCTTTGTTGATTTTATTGCCTATAGCTCTTCCTTACGCTATTGCTATGGGTGTTGACCAAATCTGGTTTGGCATAATTACTGTAATTGCAATTGAATTAGGATTATTAACGCCCCCTTTTGGTTTGAGCGTATTTGTCGTAAAAGCATCTTTGCCTGAAGATTTAAAAGTATCATTGGGAGATATTTTTACAGGTTCTGCTCCATTCGTAATCGCAATGTTGTTCGTTATTGCAATACTTATCTGTTTCCCTTGGGTTGCAACAATTTTGATTTAAGTTTTGGCTAAAAAAGGAGAGTAATTATGGCAGGTGATTTACTAATTAAAAATGCGCTAATTATATCGAGTAATTCTGGACAAGATAATGACCAGAAGCAGGATATATTAGTGCGAGACGGTATCATTACTTCGATAGCACATTCCATTACAAATGATAATCAGTATAAAGAAATAGATGCAACAGATATGCTGGTTATGCCCGGATTTGTTAATGCGCATATCCATACTTGGCAAACTGGCTTGAGAGGTTTGGCGGGGGATTGGACAGCAACAAATTATTTCAGGGCAATGCATGCTGGGCTAGCCACTTTTTTTGAACCTGAAGACATTTACATTGCCAATTTGGTAGGCGCTCTTAATCAGATAAACAATGGAGTTACAACTTTAGTTGATTGGCATCATTGTAATCGTACACCAGACCATTCAGATGCTGCTATTGATGGGCTTGAGCAATCCGGCATTCGCGCTGTTTTTTTGCATGGAACACCAAAGCCTGATCCTATACCTGGCCAACCACATTTTTCTGAGGTGCCAATGCCGGTCAATGAGGTGGTAAGACTTCGTAATGGGAGGATGTCAGGTTCTGATAATAAAGTGACGATGGGACTTGCCATTTTAGGCCCGCAAATGGCTGTTAATGACGTATGTTTACAGGACTTTAAGCTAGCAAAGGATATGGATTTGGTTACCAGTATGCATCATTCTGGTTTACAGATGGCTGGTGAACAGGCTTATGAGATGGCCTCTAAAGCAGGGTTGCTTGGTGAACATATTAATATTGTTCATGGAAATGAGTTGTTAGACAAGGATTTAGATATTCTTATAAATGACGGAGCTACATTTACTATAACTGCAGAAGTTGAAATGCAAATGTCTTATGGAAATCCATTGTCGGCTCGATTACTTGAGAAAAACTATTCTTTTTCAATAGGTTCTGACATTGAAAGCGCCTATTCTCCAGATATGTTTGCTATCACAAGAACAACGATGCAGTTAGAACGACATTTTCTGAGTCGCAAAGAGCAGGCAAAAACTGGTCAAAGGCCGCATCCAATTCCAATTACAACATCAGACGCATTTAAATGGGCAACAATAAATGGTGCTAAAGACTTCAGGCTAAATAATAAAACGGGCACATTGGAGGTTGGAAAAAAAGCAGATATTATATTCCTTAGGAACTCTGATTTGAATTTGAGAAATAGCTTTAATCTGCTTCATTCAGTAGTATGTTATGGCCATCCAGGCAATGTTGATACAGTTATTATCGAAGGCGATATCATGAAGCAGGATGGTAAAATGAACTTTGTAGACTTAGATGACAAATTATCAAAGCTTGAGATATCAGGGAGAAAAATTTATACCGAGTTCAAAGCGAAGGCAGCAACAGCTGATTTTGGCTAATTTGGCATGAGTGAATTCGAGCAAGTAATAAATGATATACATATTGGAATTGATGCTATATGCGCAGAATTTCCTATGTCTTATTGGCAAAAATTAGATAGGAATCGTGACTATCCCTCGGAATTTGTGCAAAAACTCTGTAATGCTGGCTATCTTGCAGCCTTGATTCCAGAAAAGTTTGGTGGCTCAGAACTTGGGTTGAGAACTGCTTTGGAAATCTTAAAAAGAATACATTATAATGGGGCAAATGCTGCTGCTTGCCATGCCCAAATGTATATCATGGGGACATTATTGAAGCATGGCTCTGCGGAGCAGAAGCAAAAATTTCTGCCAAGAATTGCAACTGGTGAAATTCGTCTACAGGCATTTGGTGTGACAGAGCCTAACTCAGGTACCGATACACTTTCGCTAAGAACCTTTGCCAAGAAAACAGGGTCTGGTTACGTAATAAATGGGCAAAAAATATGGACATCGAGGGCCGAATATTCTGATTTACTATTGCTTTTGGCGCGGACAACCCCTGCAGAACAGGTTGCTAAAAAGACAGATGGGTTATCCGTTTTTTTGATTGATTTGCGAGAAGTTAGCAATAAGCATATTCAGATAAAACCAATTCGCACTATGATAAATCATTCAACAACTGAACTGTTTATTGAAGACTTGCAGGTAGATCAAAATACGTTAATTGGCAAAGAAGGTGAGGGCTTTAAATATATTCTCTCAGGCATGAATGCAGAGCGTGTGCTGATAGCAGCAGAATGTATTGGCGATGCTCAGTGGTTTATTAACCAAGCGAGTAATTATGCGAATAATCGGATTTTATTTGATGCGCCTATTTCTAAAAATCAGGGTATTCAATTTCCGATCTCTAAATCTTATGCACATATGAAAGCAGCCGAGTTGATGGTGCATCACGCTGCAGAAAAATTTGATAGTGGTGTAAACGATGGAGAAAGCGCTAATATTGCAAAATTACTCGCAGCAGACGCGTCCTGGATGGCAGCTGAAGCCTGCTTACAAACATTTGGTGGGTTTGGTTTTGCAGAAGAATATGATGTCGAAAGAAAATATCGGGAGACCAGATTATATCAGGTTGCGCCTATTTCTACGAACATGATCCTTTCTTATATAGCTGAAAAAATTCTTGGTATGCCAAAGTCTTATGGGTGATAATGTTGTTTTAAAAATTATGAACAATGTGTCTGAGGACCTGGTAGCTTACTCCTACTTTCCTTCAGATAAATTGCCTCTAGAATGCCTGCAGGTTGCAGAATATTCTTTCTTTGATTGGCTCGTAGTATCTGGTGCTGGTAGCGGTGAACCTGCGGCTGCAATAGTAAAGCAGTTTATCAATCAAGAGGGTGGAAATCTTATATCTTCAGTTGTAGGATGTGACACTAAAACCTCTCCTCATCTTGCGGCTTTAGCTAACGGCACTATTTCCCATGCGCTGGATTATGATGACACACATTTCCAACATATTGGTCATTTATCAGCAGCTATTTTTCCAGCCTTACTAGCGTTAGGTGAGAGCGCCAATAAAACCTATTTTGATGTGATTGATTCATTTCTGATTGGTGCAGAGGCGGCTATTTTGGTTGGGGAAACATTAGGTATGGAACATTACAAAGCTGGCTTCCATCAGACGGCAACCGCAGGATGTTTTGGTGCAACCATTGCTCTATGTCGATTGATGGATTTGACGCAGACGCAAAGATATCATGCCCTAGGATTAGCAAGTACAATGGCATCAGGTTTGAAGTCTCAATTTGGCACAATGGGAAAGCCACTTAATGCAGGAATAGCCGCGTCAAATGCAGTCAAAGCCGTCGCTCTTTCAGAGCTAAATTTTATTTCTAATACAGATGGGCTTGGAAGCTCACAAGGGTTTATTGAAACCCATTCACCAAAAAAAACACATTTATCCGTTTATAACAGAAGTGCTGAACTTCCTTTTCGATTTGATAAGGTTAGTTATAAGCTCCATGCGTGTTGTCATGGCTTGCATGCAGCAATAGAAGCTTTGATTATAGCACAATCGGAAAATTATCTTGAGCCTAATGCCGTTCTCGAAGTTCATATTACAGTTAGTTCAAGCTGGCGCGGGGTTTGTGATATTGAAAAGCCTCAAACAGGATTGCAAGGAAAATTTAGTTATCATTACATAACAGCTCTTCTGATTTGTGGATATAACACAGCTGCATTAGATAGTTTTTTTGATAATATGTTATCAAATATAGAAATTAATAATCAGATGCATAAGGTCACTGTTTCATTTGATGAAAATATGGAAGATAGCTATGCCAGTGTCATTGTTCATTCAGTAGGCTTGCCAGAAAAAAGTTTTGAATTTGATTTGAAAAAAAATCAAATAGCTATTGATGCTTACCCGAGACTTAAGGATAAGGCGGAAAGCTTGCTAGACAGAGACAAAACAAAGACACTTTATCGCTTGCTTACGGCTAAAGATAATTGTTCTGCTCGAAAAATTGGCAATTGGGTTCGTACCTTCTGAAATTAAAAAAATAGGGTATAATGATTAAATCTAAAAACAAAAATTTTAACACTGATTTAACAGGCCTGCTCATTGTATCAATAGAGCAAGCGGTTGCGGCGCCTTACGCGTCTGGCAAGCTAGCAGATGCAGGTGCAAGAGTGATAAAGATAGAGCGCCCAGAAGGGGATTTCGCGCGTAAATATGACGCAGCTGGCGGGAATAAAAGCTCTTACTTCATTTGGTTAAATAGAGGAAAAGAAGCTGTTTGTTTGGATTTAAAAAATCAAGACGATAAAAAAATCTTGATTAATATGGTGAAAAAGGCAGATGTTTTGATCCAAAATCTTCTGCCAGGAGCTGTTGATAGAATGGTGGGTGATTTTGGCCAGATGCAGAAGCTAAACCCATCTCTAATTCGGTGTGATATTAGCGGCTATGGTTCATCTGGAGAGTTTGCAAATGTAAAAGCATACGATTTACTTATTCAAGCTGAGTCAGGTCTTTCATTGATTACAGGGGCTGAAGCAGAACCGGGCAGGGTCGGGGTTTCTGTATGCGATATTGCTGCTGGAATGACCGCCTATCAGAGTATTCTGCAAGCTCTGTATGTCCGCTTGAAAACAAATGAAGGGCGTCAAATAGAGGTTTCTTTGTTTCATAGTTTAATGGATTGGATGAATGTGCCTCATTTGCAAAAACAATATGGTAATACAAATGTGCAACGTGTTGGATTAAATCATCCAACAATTGCGCCTTATGGGGTCTATTCAACTAAAGAAGATAGGAAAATTCTGTTTGGAATTCAAAATGAAAGGGAATTTCAAATTTTTTGTTCTAAGATACTTGAAATGGATTCCCTGGCTACAGCACCAGAATTTAAGAGTAATACTAGCCGGGTTGCTAATCGGGATGCATTAGATTCTATTATTAATGCAAAGTTTGCTAATATAGAAATCAATGTTTTAGCGGCCAGATTGCAGGAAAACAACATAGCATTTGGACGACTAAATGGGCTGGATGATTTGCTTGTTCATCCGCAAACAGAATTTATATCAGTGTGTTCAGGTGGAAAAGAATATAGTCTTTTCTCTCCTTCTGGTATTATTAAGGGGCAAAAATATCAAATGGGTGAGGTGCCCGAACTTGACCAACATGGTAGCCAGTTAAGAAAAGAATTCAATATATGAGAGCAAAAGGATAAGAGAATGGATTTAGCTGACTTAAAAAAACAGCTCTTCTCGGAAGCGAGGACACATCGCAGTTTTTCTAGCAAAGAAATTGAAGATTCCAAACTACACGAGATTTATGATCTCGCTAAATTTGGACCAACCGCAAATAATTACTGCCCAATGCGTGTCACTTTTGTAAAATCACCAGAGGAAAAACAAAAACTAATTGAGGTAGCTAGCGAGGGTAATCAGCCTAAAATTAAATCTGCTCCTGTAACAATAATCATTGCGTATGATCTAAAATATTACCAGCATATTCACTTATTAGCTCCCCATATGGACGTATCTAAAGTAGAAAATCAATCAGAAAAGGAACGGGATAAATTTGCAAGGGAGTTATCTTGGCTCCAGGCGGGATATATATTAATAGCGGCTCGTATGCTTGGAATTGATTGTGGACCGATGAATGGATTTAACAAGACACTCACTGATGAAGTGTTTTACTCAGGTACCAGCTGGAGATCAAATATTCTGATTAATCTTGGTTACGGTGATCATAAAACTTTGCGCCCAAGAGCTCCTAGAATTGATTTTGAAGATGCGTGCCAGATCCTCTGAATATATAGTCTTCAATTGATGCGCGTATCAGGCGCAAAAAGCTAATTTACAAATAATGCTAACAGCATTTTTTTAAGGAAACGAGAAATATGGAACTAAGTGACGAAATCGAAATTCCTGGCAAGCGTGATGACGTTTTTGCTAAGCTGATAGATCCAGAAATACTAAAAGAATGTATTCCTGGATGTGAGGAGCTATCTCTGACAGCTGAAAATGAATATAGCGCTAAAGTACTTTTGAAAATTGGTCCTATAAAAGCAAGATTCAGTGGCTCCGTAACCTTGGATACAACAAATGCACCAGAAAGTTTAACGCTTAGCGGAGCAGGCGAGGGGGGTATTGCCGGATTTGCAAAAGGTGGTGCAGAGGTTGAATTGATTGATGAGGGGGAGATAACAACTCTTAAATATCAGGCAAAGGCAGAAACAGGCGGAAAAATCGCTCAGCTTGGTAGCAGGCTTATTACTAGTACTGCGCGAAAATTAGCCAAAGCATTTTTTCAGTCATTTGAGACTATTATGACAGGCAATAAAGAGGCTTGATGGCATTTTTATTAAAAAGCTTCTTTCAATAGAAGAAGCAATCTTAAAAAATAATCAGTTAAATGCTGGGAGCCCTGTTTGCGCTCTGCCTAAAATAAGCATGTGAATATCGGCGGTGCCTTCATATGTATTTACCGTTTCAAGATTTGTAAGATGCCTCATGACTTGATAATCTTGATGAATTCCGTTTGCGCCATGCATATCGCGTGCGGTGCGCGCAATCGCAAGTGCTTTTTCACAATTATTCCTCTTGAGCATAGAGATAAGTTCTGGGGATGCATTGCCAGTATCTAGTAAGTGTCCAAGCTGAAGACACCCTTGCAATGCAAGTGCTATTTCTGTTTGCATATCAACAAGCTTTTTCTGATAAAGCTGGGTTGCTGCAAGAGGCCGGCCAAATTGAAGGCGTTGCATGCCATATTCATGACTCCTGAACCAGCAATCTTCAGCAGCTCCCATAACCCCCCAGCAGATGCCATACCGTGCGAGATTTAGACATGCAAAAGGTCCTTTAAGGCCAACAACCTCTGGCAGCATTGCAGTTTCTGCAACATCAACGTTCGTTAAATAAATAGACCCAGTATCAACCGATTGCATGGATAGCTTGCCATCAATTTTAGCGGTTTGAAGTCCTTTTGCCCCGCGCTCGACGATAAATCCACGAATTTTACCGTCATCTGCCTCAGATTTTGCCCAGATAATAAATATATCAGCAATAGAGGCATTGGAAATCCAAGTCTTAGTTCCGTTTAGGCGGTATCCAGTTGCTGTTTTAACAGCAGTAGTTTTCATTCCAGCTGGATCAGAGCCAGCATCAGGCTCTGTTAATCCAAAACACCCGATTAACGCGCCGGTTGCTAATTTTTTTAGATAGCTACGTTTTTGCCAGTCTGAGCCAAATTTAAAAATTGGATACATTACAAGAGATGATTGAACTGAAAGAATAGACCTAAATCCAGAATCAATTCGCTCAATCTCACGAGCAATTAAACCATATGATGTAAAAGAGGCACCAGCCCCACCAAATTCTTCTGGCAATGTAACCCCAAATAATCCGGCCTGCCCTATGGCCTCATACCCTTCTCGTCCAACGCCTTCTTTATTAAATGCATCAAGGAGCCGTGAAGCGAGGTCTGATGATGCAAATTTCGACGCAGTGCGTTGAATGAGTTTTTCTTCATCACCTAATTGTTCAGATAATGATAAAGCATCCCTCCAATCAAATTTACGCATCAATTTAGGCCTTTCAATATTGAACCAGAAAAAAATAGTTAGCCGATACGATCTAGTTAGCTATAACGACATAATAGATATAATCTATTATGGTATGTTTTTTAAATAGTATGTCTAAACAGAGAGAGTTTCATATGCCAATTATTTTATTCCTAGGGATGCTTATATGGGTCAGTTTATCACATGCACATCAAATATCATCCTGTATGTGTGATGAAGAGTGTTACACTGATGAGGTATCAAATCTAAAATGCAGCTCTAAATCGGCTTCTTTTACATCTGATGGCTTGCCTGATAAAACACATACTATAATGGAGGGGATTGTTGCAACAAACCAGCAATTTCCTCGACCGCACCAATATGAATATAAAATTACTAGAACTCCAAAACAAGCAAATCAACCCACTTCAACAGACACTGGCGCAATAGGAGTTGCAGTAAATGGCGTACCTATTTTTGACCCCTTTACGCAAGGTCCTGTGAATCCTAAAACAGGTAAAAGACCGCATACGCTGTATCAAGGGGAACTAGATATTTGTGGGGGCCATGCTGGGCGAGGAGATGATTATCATTATCACATCGCCCCAATTTGTCTAATCGAAGAGTTGGGTGAATCATATATAGACCGAATGAAACGTCCTATCGGTTATGCTATGGATGGATATCCGATTCATGCGCTTGGATGGTTCGACAACAAGAATGATATTGAAGATCAGTTGGATGAATGTCGGGGCATGGTGGATGAAAAAGGCCAGTATTTTTATAATGTTATGAGCAAGAAAAGCTGGGCTGTTGCAGATTGTCTAACAGGCGAGCCACAAAAATTTTCTAAAGATAAATGGACGCATAGAAAAGATAAATTTGGGGAAAACTACGTTGGCATGCCTCTAAAATTTACCCTTCAAGAATATTCACAAACTGAACATAAAAGTAATACATGTTATGTGATGACAGGCGTTCTTGAAAAAGAGCAGATATTATTAACGGATGGCACAACCAATCAGGTGAAAAATCAAAACGGTTCGATATTTTATTGTAATTCTGAGTGCTATGGCGTTTTTTTCCAAGCAGAGAAAAAACCTTCCATAAAAGGTCGAGCCATAATATATGATGAAATTTTAGATGATTGTCCTGTAACTTTTACAGAATTGACCCCATTTGACATTCCTGTCTATAAAGGCCCAAGGCAACACGTGAGCCAAAAAAACAAGTAGTCCCCTTTCATACAAACCTCCAAAAAAAATGGCAAGTTTCCAAGAAATTATGCTGAGACTATTTTACGTTGATTTGTACTATCTAATTTACGACTTTTTATCTTAAATATAGTCGTAACTTAGATGCTAAACGAGCAGTTGCTGGATTATGTCTTTTCTCTGTTAAATTTATAATAAAGTCCATCTTTAAAATTATTGAGGATTTAATGATTACAATTTCTCCATCTGCTCGCACGCTTCGTTCTCCTTTTTATCAATCAACTGTTGACGATGGTGTTGTCTCTTTTACCTTGTACAACTCTATGTTTTTGCCGACAGGATTTGGGGATCCAGAGGGCGAATATTGGCGACTTAAAAACGGGGTTTCGATGTGGGATGTGGCTGTCCAACGCCAAGTCCAGCTAAAGGGCAAAGATGCAGCAAAACTGGCTCAGATATTAAGCCCGCGTAATATTTCTAAAATGAAAATTGGGCAGGGAAAATATATTCCCTTATGTAACCATCTTGGTGTTCTTATAAATGACCCTGTATTGCTAAAAATAGATGAAGATTGTTTTTGGTTTTCGATTGCTGATAGTGATATCTGGTCATGGGCACGGGCTATTAATAATGAGCGTCAGCTGGAGGTTGAAATAAGTGATCCGCAAGTCGCTCCGCTGGCTATTCAAGGTCCATTGGCAGAGAAATTAGCAGTAGATTTATGCGGTGAATGGGTAAGCGATCTTAAGTATTTTTGGTTCAAGCCTGCTGAGATAGCGGGGATCCCAATTCTTGTAGCGCGCTCTGGATATTCTAAACAAGGCGGATTTGAGTTCTATTTATTAGATAGGAAACTAGGTTCAAAATTATGGAATGTTGTAAAAGAAGCAGGCCAGAAATATGATATTGCCGCTGGTTGTCCTAATTTAAGTGAACGGGTTGAAAGCGGCCTTTTATCATTTGGCGGCGATAGCGATGATACAACGAACCCCTTTGAAGTGAGGCTAGGGGACTATGTGGATCTAAAACTCGAAGGGGACGTTATCGGTTTACCTGCGTTAAAGAAAATTCACGAGCAAGGCCCAAAAAGACATCAGCTAGGGGCTATATTTAAAGAACAGGATGCGAGCAGTTACCCTATATTTGAATGGATGACTATTTATCATGATGGTGAGCCAATAGGAAGCCTCACTAACCGAACTTGGTCTTATCAGCTGGAACGGTCAATCGGTTTTGCGCTAGTATCTCGCAACGTAACTGCTGGCGAAGAGGTGTTAATTGAGACCGAGGCTGGCATGCAAGACGCGAAATTAGTTGAATTACCTTTCGTGTGATCGAATTAACCTTATTATTTGTTGCAATGAGCTGGCACAGTATAACTAACTGATTGCCAATAGATTGGAAAATTAAATGCGTTATGGGTTTGTTGGGCTGGGAAATCTTGGGAGTAAACTTGCATCAAGTTTATTAAAATCAGGGTTCTCGGTTACCGTATTTGATAAAGATCAGTCTGTATCAGAAAGCTTGAAATTAAAAGGTGCAGATGTGTGTGACACTGTGAAGCAATTATCACAATGCGTTGATCATGTAATAACCTGTCTTCCATCTCCTAAAGTTTCATTTGAAGTTATTAGCGAAGCATTACCTCATATGGCAGATGGGTCTAGCTGGATTGAGATGTCAACAATTAGCAGAGAAGATGTTCTGCAATTCTCAGAACAGGCCAAGAAACACAATGTAGAAATGCTAGAGCTGCCCGTCACAGGCGGGGTTCATCTAGCAGCAAAAGGCAAAATTACAATGCTTGCTGGTGGAAGCACACGCTTGTTTGAGTTACACTATCCTGCATTACAGGCAATGGGAGATAAGATATTCCACATTGGGCCTCTTGGCAGTGCAGCTATTATAAAAGTTATCACGAACATGCTTGCATTTATTCATTTGGTTGCAGATGGCGAGGCATTGATGCTTGCCAAAAAAGGAGGGCTAGATTTAGATACTGCTTGGCAGGCCATTGCAGCATCCTCTGGTAATTCATTTGTGCATGAAACCGAAGGGCAATTAATCCTTAATGGTAGCTATGATGTTGGGTTTAGCATGGATTTAGCGCTGAAGGATTTAGGGTTTGCTGATCAATTTTCAAAAGAATTTGGTGTGCCTCTAAATCTATCAAACAAGGTAAAACAGATATTCGAAGAAGGACATCAGCGTTATGGCGGGGAGGCTCAATCAACTCAGATAGTTAAATTACTTGAAGATGCGTTAGGGACTGATTTGCGAGCAGACGGATATCCCTCGCGGCTAGAATAAAATAGTTGCAATCACTGACGTTGACGCTGATGTACTGTATCTAGGCTTGTTTTCTTAATTTACTTGCGGAATTTGTCTGCGCTTTGTATTGAATGATGCCTTTTTCTTCATGCGTTCATTCATGGATAATTTTAAAGTCGCTTCCACTTCTTCCATCGTTATCACATTATCTGAATTTGTATCAACCCGCTTGAAAATTGTTTGGGCCATTTTCTCAAAATCAGGCTCGGCCTGTGTGCCGTTACGTTGACTGCGCATTCTCTGACCATCAAAGAGCATAGAATGTCGGAAATTTTCAGCATTTTGGTGAGAACCTTTAAAATCCCTAAAAGAATGTTTGTTGGAATCTAGTAAGTAAGCGCCAGCTATAGAAAGCGTAACCGAAATAGTAATAGCGCCTGCTATCATTAAACTAAGTTTTTTATCCATAATTTATCCTATTTTATGTTTGATTTGATTATTCCAAAGATTAACCATCCTCATAGTATCGCGGCGCCTAACAGGACAAGTGCGCACACCATATTTGCATAAAGCCATAAGGTAGATTGTTTCATTTTTAACATACCAATATTTTTTAAGTGTTATTTTCTACCAATACATACTCATCTGCAAAAGAGGTGCTAATTAGACCTAATTATGGTTTAACTATGAATTTTTTGGTGTATGAAGGCTGTCAAAGAATAACAATGTGAAGAAGATAAAAACGCGTTATCGCTGCGCTTTGGCGATGAAAGCTGTATTTCTATAAGCGTCCTTGCCATACTGAAATTGCGTATCATCACTTGTATAAGTCATACCGCCGGCAGCACGAAGTATCGCATCACCTGCTGCTGTGTCCCATTCCATAGTTGGGCCAAAACGTGGGTAGAAGTCTGCCTCTCCAGAGGCAACCAGACAAAATTTGACAGATGATCCCGCACGTATCGTCTTGGTGACATTATGTGCCAAAAGCCATTCATCTGTTTGAGAATCGCGGTGAGAAGTGCTTGCAATCGCAATTCGGTTTTCAAGCTCAAGTTTGCGAGGCATAAGCGGCAGAAAACGCTCATTACTATATTCAAAAGCCCCCTCATTACGGGCGCCGATAAATAATCGGTTCAGAGCAGGTGCCAGAATAATCCCCATTTCAGGATAGTTATTTCGTATCAGTCCAATATTAACAGTGAAACTACCAGAGCCATCTGCTTTTAGAAATTCTTTGGTACCATCAAGAGGGTCCACTAGAAAGAAATCTGTGGGTGGTTCCAATAGATGACTTTGCGCATTTTCTTCTGAAATAATTGGAATATCACTTCGGATACGTCTAAGAGCAGATAGCAAGATTTCCTCTGCTGCTAAATCGGCCTTTGTTACTGGTGAGCCGTCTTGCTTTACCTCAAATTCAGTCTGGTGATGATAAATTTCCATTATGGCTTTGCCAGCCAATTGAACATCTGGAATCAAGGATTTTGCAAGCTCTAAGTCTGAAACCATTTTTGACAATTACCCTTGTTTTTGAAGATTCGCTAACGGGAATGTAAGCAACCAGCTGAATAGACACAGAATAGTAGCGCATGCAAGACAGGCAGGTAAACCCCCAAACTGATAGCTTACCCCTGATAAAAACGTCCCTAATAATCTGCCAGCCGCATTAGACATATAATAAAAACCAACATCCATAGTTACCCGTTCTGCGTCACTAAATGCTAGAATAAGGTAGGAATGCAAAGACGAGTTAATAGCAAAAACAAATCCAAAACCAAAAAGGCCAATTACAATAACATAAAATAGAGCCCTATCTGACAGAAGATTTGCGGCTGTGACAGCAGTCAATACAGCCAGAATTACAGCCAGAAACAGAACGGCCATTTTTGTTATTCGGATAATAGAGTAACGAGAGCGGGATGCAGAATTAAGTAATTTGGGGGTTATCGCTTGAGTTGCGCCATATAGAATTATCCAGAATGACATAAAAAAACCGATTTGAAAAAAAGCAGTTCTATTTTGCGAAAGGCTGCCATCTGATAAGATAGAATAAAAAAAGATCGGTATTCCAACAACAAACCAAACATCACGCGCACCGAATAAGAATAATCTTGCACCAGACAGCCAGTTTATATGACTATTAACAGAAAATACCTGCTTTAATTTTGCCGATTTATTTTTTGTTGTAAGACCAGAAGGCATTATAAAAACTAGTAATAACAGCACGACGAGCAATAGTGCGACCAGTGACCATAAAGCGCTTGTAAAGCCTATAAAAGTTAGAAGTGCTGCTCCAAGTAAGAAACCAGACCCTTTCACGGCATTCTTAGAGCCTGTCAGAAACGCAACCCACCGAAATAAAGTCCCATCGCTATCTGGGGCAAGCCATTTCACAGCGCTTTTTGCGCTCATTTTTGTTAAGTCTTTGGCAATTCCTGATAAGCCTTGTGAAATAACGACATAAGCAAGAGAAAAGCTAGCAAGCCCGGCACTAGGTTGCAACGCGTCAGAATATAAAGCAAGCGCAGAGAGCGCAATGATTTGGAATCCTAAACCTGCGTAAAGAGTAGAATTCAGACCAAGCCTTGCTGCAATATAGCCTGCATATAAATTTGTTATTACACCCATAAATTCGTAAAGCAAAAATATGGTTGCAAGTTCTATTGGTGAGAAACCAAGAAGATGAAAATGAAACAAAACGAGCATTCGAAACGCGCCGTCTGTCAACATGAAGCCCCAATAAGCAAAGGTTACGCTGATATAGGCAGAAAGTGATTGCGATATTTTAGTGGCATTGCTCATCTATATATTTAGTACCAATCTTGCTTGCATAAATAGCGCAGAATATCCACAACTCTGCAGGCATATCCAAATTCATTATCATACCAAGCATATAATTTTACTTGGGTGTTGTTTATAACCATAGTTGACGGGGCATCTATAATGGCAGAGCGCGTGTCATTTACGTAATCTGCTGAAACTAATGGGCGTGTCTCATAACCAAGAATACCGTTGAGTTTGCCAACAGACCATGATTCAAGACAGCGATTGACCTCTTCAACCGTTGTTTCCCGCACGACTTCAAACACACAATCTGTAATAGAAGCGTTAAGAAGTGGCACGCGAACAGCATGTCCGTTTAATCTGCCTTTTAACTCTGGATAAATCAGACTTATGGCAGTTGCAGAGCCTGTTGTTGTTGGTATTAGCGAGTTCAAAGCAGAGCGGGCACGGCGCGTGTCGCGTGCTGGCTTGTCTAATATTTCTTGCGTATTTGTCACGTTATGCAGAGTGGTAATCGAACCATGTGCAATTCCAATTTCTTCGTGAATTACCTTTACAATCGGCGCCAGACAATTTGTGGTACAACTAGCGGCTGTGATGATGTTATGTTGCGAAGGCAAATAATCTGTATGATTAATCCCGTAAACCACGTTTAATGCCTGATCTTCTTTAACAGGTGCAGAAACAAGCACCTTTTTAACGCCCTGTTCAAAATATGGTTTAAGATTAGCCTCGGTTTTAAATTTTCCAGTACAATCAATAACAACGTCAATTTTCTCATTGTTTAAGCCAATTTTAGTTTGGTCAAACTCTTGAGTGCGACGAATATTACGCCCATTTATGCGAAAGCCGTCCACATTTGTATTGATATCGGCTGTCCATTTTCCATGTACCGTGTCAAATTCAAGCCATAAGGCATGTTGCTCTATAAGCCCTACCGGTTCGTTAACCAAAACCAATTCTATTGAATCATCCTGTAAATCTAGAAGCGAGCGGGCAACAAGTTTTCCAATCCTTCCTAGTCCATTAATTGCAATTCGAGCCATCTTTTTCCATTTTACTAAGGTGTTTTGAGTAGTTTTTTGACATCTTGAGAAATCTCAATTTTTTGCTCTTTGGCGTAGGCTTCGTGATTTTTTTCAACATTTGGCAGGTCATAACGATAATTAACCATGAGCCCAAATGATTCAGACAAGCCTTTCTGGGATAGATTTCCAGCAAGGTTAATTCTGTCTAGTAATGCACCATTTCCAAGATGGAATCTGGCAACCGGGTCGTTAGGCAGTTTATCTTTTCTAGTCGATTGCATAAAGTATCTACCAGCAGCTTCGATTAGGGTCTGCTCTTCTTCCTCTGAAGCTTCAGACCAGTCTATTTCCGCAAAACTGGCTAGGTTATTGGGTTCTGTTTTTTCTAGCCATTTTGAAAAATAAGGTACTGGAGAAAGAGTAAGAAAATTTTTCAGATTCGGATATTCGCGCTGGAGTGCCTGAGCAACCTGTTTTATAAGAAAATTGCCAAATGAAATGCCAGCCAAACCTTTCTGGCAATTCGAAATAGAATAAAAAATAGCGCAAGATGCGTCTGTTGCATCTATCATTGCTCTGTCTGTTTCTAGAACTTCATTAATTTGACCAGGAATTTCGCTAGTTAGCGCCACTTCAACAAAAATCAGCGGCTCGTCTTCCATGGAAGGGTGAAAAAACGCAAAACATCGTCTGTCATCAGGGGCTAACCGTGAACGCAGATCATCCCATGATTCTATTTCGTGAACAGCTTCGTAAGCAATTATTTTTTCCAGAATATTAGCAGGTGTACCCCAGTCAATGGGTCTCAGCACCAAAAAACTAGGGCTAAACCAATTACGCAAGAGGGCTCTGAAACTCACATCAAGGCGTGCAAGAGACGGGTCAGTGCGGATAATGGTTAATAATTCCGCCCTCATTTTTACCAATCTAACGGTTCCATGTGCGGTTGCATTTAACCGGCGTAATAGCTCTGTCCAACCAGGCTCAACAGCAGTGGTAACATGCGTGAAATTCTCGGCATCTGGTGTGTTTGAATAATGTTCTATAGCAGAGCGAAGCAAGGAGATATCAATATCAAGTTCAGAGGCAATTGTAATGAAAAGAGCCTGTTTTTGAGACACATTCATCTCGTCAAACATACGCAAGAAATTATCAGCATAGGCAATAGAAGATACCTCACCGACAGCTGTCATGACAGATGTTATCATCTCGCCTGGCTCGTTACGAACCAACATAGATGTCTTATTAGAGAGCCCAAATCCTGCTCTGGATTTGCTCATGATAGTTTCGATGAGATCGTTAAAGAATTTCATTAGTTCCTCATTTCTGCCAGTATACTATAATAATGTGACAGTTTTATTTTTACATGGGAAATTAGAAGCACGCCAAGGTTATTTTACCAACCTTTTTGAGTAGCTATTTTCCTTCAAAAATCGGAGTGCGTTTTTCCATAAAAGCTCTTCTTCCCTCGATGTAATCAGCGCTCTTAAAACAGGTCATTACTTTTGCGTTGCAGGCATCTAAGTCTTTCTCAGATTCTTCCAATATGCATTGGTTTGCAATAAATTTTGTTGCCTCAATTGTTAATGGGGCATTGGCAGCTATCATATCAGCTACCTCAACGCAGTATGATGCAAGATCCTTATCATCAATTACTTTATTCACAAACCCCATGGAAGCCATTTCCTGTGCAGAAAACCTCCTTGCAGTGAAAAAAACTTCTTTCGTAAATGCAGGCCCTATAATTTGTACCAGCCTGTTTACACCCTCATATTCATATCCAAGTCCCAGTCTAGCCGCAGGTATAGCAAACTGAGAGGCAGTTCCGCAAAAACGCATATCACAGCTTGCCGCTAATCCAACACCGCCGCCAATACAAAAGCCGTCTATCTGAGCAATTGTTGGTTTTGGAAAGTTAGCGACACCATCATATACTTTTTTCGTCATCTGATTATATTCGGCTACAGCTTCCTTGCTTGCGCGTTCACTCTCAAATTTGGAAATATCCGCACCAGCAACAAAAGATTTTCCGCCTGCACCAGAAAGCATCAAAACCCGCACGCTTTGGTCTGTTGCTAATATATTAATTGCCTCATTAACAGCAGTCCACATCTCCAAAGAGACAGCGTTTCTTTTTTCAGGCTGATTAAAAATAATATGTGCAATTGGACCTTCGCGGCGTTGCAGAATTTTATTGGTCATTTTAGATACCTTATTGTAAGTGTTCAAATATGTTTGTTGTCTCGCAGATGATTGACTTCACTTTGCTCGTAGCCAAGCTCATTCAGAATTTTATCAGTATGCTCACCAATTAAAGGCGCTGCTTTATCTAATGTACTAGGCGTTCTGGAAAGAGATAATGGCTGTGTTAAAACAGGTATTTCTGTTGATTGTGAATTAATGACAGACTGACTAATTTGCAGATGGCGTATTTGAGGGTCGGCAAACATCTCGTCTATCGAATAAATCGGTCCACATGGAACACCGTCATCGTTTAATATCGCAATCCAGTCTGAAGTTGACTTCGTTTTCGTGCATTCATCTATTTTATCACCAAGCTTTGATCTGTTTTGTGAGCGCGCCTGAGCTGTTGAAAATTCTGGCTCTGAAATCCATTCAGCATGACCAAGTGCGATGGCTAGCTTTTGCCAAATTGCCTCCCCTGAAGCCGCAATATTTATAAATCCATCTTTGGTTTTGAACACACCAGTTGGGATAGATGTTGGATGATTATTTCCTGCCTGCTCTGGGATTTCACCATTCATTGCATAACGTGCAGCTTGGAAATCTAGCATAAAGATTTGCGATTGAAGCAGTGATGTTTGAACCCATTGCCCCTTGCCAGAGCTCATACGCTCATATAGCGCAAGTAATATACCCTGCGCTGCAAACAATCCTGCTGATAAATCAGCAAGTGGAATTCCAACCCGCATTGGCCCAGCACCAGGCTCCCCAGTTATTGACATAAGACCGGACATGCCTTGTGCAACTTGGTCGAATCCAGGTCTGTCTTTATAAGGCCCGTCTTGTCCAAAGCCAGATATTGAGGCAAGAATAATAGCAGGATTAATGTCGCAAAGAGTGTCATAATCAAGGCCAAGCTTGTATTTTACCTGTGGCCTGAAATTTTCAATAACAATATCCGAATTCCGCACCAGCTGTTGGAATATTTTTGCGCCCTCAATAGACTTAAGATTTAGGGTAAGACTTTCTTTACCTCTGTGGAGATTTTGGAAATCAGGCCCGTCTCGAGGCCCCCCCATTTCTGATGTATCTTCTGGAGGCTCTATTTTGATAATTCTGGCACCCCAGTCACATAATTGACGCACACAAGTAGGCCCAGAGCGAACGCGTGATAGGTCAAGCACACATATATCGCTCAAGATGCCTGTTCGCGTTTGGTTTTCCGTATCAGATTGCATCATAATTATTTTCCGATTCCCAGTATAATAGTAACATTATCGATATTATTTTTGCCAGTAATATATAAGTAATGTTAGGTAATATATAAGTAATATTAGGTAATATTTGATAATTTCAGGCACCCTAACTAACATCAGAACCCATAAAATTATTTTGTCGCCAAGCCTCATAAAGGCAGATAGCAACAGAATTTGATAGGTTCAACGAGCGACTCTCAGACTGCATCGGTAAATATAATTGTTCTGTCTCGTTAAATTCGTTTTTTATATCTTCAGGCAGGCCGCTTATTTCTGAGCCAAATAATAAGGCGTCTCTGCTTGAAAACGCTGCTTGATCATAGCGTTTTTTGCCAAATTTTGTGATGGCCCAAATTTTTCGATCAGATAGCATTTCTTGGCATGCGTGCCAATTTTCATGAACAATCACGTCTGTGAGTGACTTATAGTCAAGCCCGGCTCTTCGGCACGACTTCTCATCGAGAGAAAACCCCAACGGTTCTATTAAATGTAGTCTTGCGTCACTATTCGCGCATAAACGAATTATGTTGCCTGTATTTGGCGGTATTTGGGGTGTGTAGAGAATAATCTGTAACATTTTTAAATATGTATCATTTCCGAGCCGATAAAATCGACTAAATACTGTGTTATGGGGTATGAATCCCCCGTTTTTAGTCATCTTGGTTCCCTTAATGCTGAATTAGTGCCAGTTTCCAGAAAATTTTAAGTTTTTGTAAATATGAGTTAATTATTTATAAGATTATTGTTCGTTTGATGTAATATGGTGCAGGATTAAGGATGTTTCAAACACATAAAAGAGCTGTTTTGATAGGGGGTGGGCCGATTGCCCATATTCCAGAACTTGTAAAGGGCCTGCCTGTTATTGCCGTGGATGGCGGGCTCGATGCCTGTTTGCGTAACGCCCTTAAGCCAGATTACTTTTTGGGGGATATGGATTCTGCAAGTAAGCGCGCACAAGAATATGCCGTGTCAAACAAGATACCAACCAAGCTAATTCCAGAGCAAGAAACAACGGACTTTGAAAAAGCTCTAACGCATGTTGATGCATCTGGATATGTTTGTTTTGGATTCCTAGAGGGAAGGTTGGATCATACTCTTGCTACTTTGCATGTAATTCAAAAACATATACAAAAGAGACCTGTCTTACTCTATGGCTTGGAGGATGTAATTCTTACAGCGTCGAGTGATATATCTGTATCGCTTCCGATAAAAGAGCGGTTATCATTATGGCCTCTTGGGGTGGTGAGATTTAAATCATCAACCGGGCTTTTATATCCATTAACAGATATACAAATGTCACAAGGAAGCCAAATAGGTACCTCTAATGTAACTTGTGAAGAAACCGTTCAGATAAGGGTATCAGAACAAAATAAGGGAACTTACTTGGTTATTATATCAAACCGTTATTTCAAGGAATTATTTATGCTGTCAGATGCCTCAGCTGTTCCAAAATAAGTAACATTCCGTAATGTATCGACGAGTTTATTTCGGTCGGTAATGTCCGTAATCATTTGATTTGTTAATATAGGCCGCATTTGAATATTTACCGGCCGATACATACGCTTACAGATCTCGCGAAACATAAGGGAATATCCCAAAGTTTGACTGCACTGAATGGCAAACTGAAAAACAGGCGTGTTTTGTCCCTCTATAAAGAATGGAAGGACTTGTGTGTTAGGTTGTGTGGCAAGTTTGGCAACAAATTTTTTCCAAATCGGGTCAACAGCTTTATCAACCAAGCGCTTTGCACGTGATATCGCCCCTGAAGGAAAAATAATAACAACACCGCCATTTAGTAATTCATTCACTGCAAGGCGTCTTGTCTCCAGATTAGTTTTTAACGCTTCATCTGTCTCGTCAAAATCTATCGGAAGAATTTTATCCATTACAGCAGGTGCTTGGCGCAGAACACGGTGTGTAATTAATTTATAATCTTGGCGTACTTGCGATATTAACGCGCATAAAGCAATACCATCTACCACACCAAACGGGTGATTAGATATTATCAAAAGAGGGCCTGTTTTAGGAATATGCTGCACGGCAGCTTTTTTCAGATTTATCGTAATGCCAAGCCTGTCTAACGCGTCACCCCAGAACAGTTCGTCAGGCCGATTAGCATCTACATAATCAAGATATAAACGCTTTATCTTTGGCTGACCTGTGACACGTTCCAACTGGCGTATGATGCCATTTTGGAACGGGTGTAATTCACCATTCGCAAAGGAAAAAATAGGAGTGTTAGAAGTCTCTAGGGTTTGTTCCATAATCAGCTTTATTCAAGACGCGTTCACGGTAATGGTTGTTTCAACGTAACATAATCAAGATTTAGCAATCCAGATACCATAAATTTCCAACCAAGAGCAATTATTTCATGAGGTGGTGTTTCATGTATGGTTTTCCTACATGGCTAAAGGGTACTTAAAATCAACCAAATAAGTCCAAAAGCGGAGATTAACCACACACCTGTAGGCAGTTGTTTGTGCTCTCCTGCAAGTGTTTTCATGCCTACATAGGCAAAAAATCCAAATGCTATTCCTGCAGCTATGGAAAAGGTAAGTGGCATGATTAACACAATCACCAAAACAGGTAATGCCTCACTCATATCATCCCAGTTCACGTTTTTTAAGCTGCTTAAAAACGCGGCAGCGACAAAAATCAAGGCTGGCGCTGTTGCAAAGCTTGGGATAGACGCGAAAAACGGTTCAAAAAAGAGACAAGATAGAAATAATACGCCCACGGTAACAGCTGTCAGACCTGTTCGCCCACCAGCTTTAAGGCCAGCTGCGCTCTCTAGATACGTTGTCATGTTAGAAGTTCCAAGCAAGCTTCCAAAAATACTGGCAGATGTATCGGCAAGTACAGCTTTATCTAAATTTTTTATGGTGCCATCAGGCTGACGCAATTTGGCAGGTTCTGCAATGGCGGTAAGTGTTCCGGTGGTATCAAAAAAATCAACAAAAAACATGACAAATACAACAGATAAGAACCCAGCAGATGCAATTGCGGAAAAATCTAATGAGAATGCGGCAGTTGCTATAGGCGGCATGCTTGCTATGCCCCCAATATCTGCTAATCCCATTGACCAGCCAATAGCGCTAATTACTAGGATGGATAATAAAATGGCGCCTGTGAGTCCACGATAACTAAGGCCTGCCATAAAAATTAATCCAATGAAAGACAACAATACAGGTGCTTGGGTAAAGTCACCAATTCCAATAAGGGTATCTGGATTATCCACAATGATCCCAGCACTGGTTAGTCCGATCATAGCTAGGAACATTCCAATACCTGCCGTAATGCCAGCTTGAAGAGATTTCGGAATTGATAAAATTAACCAGCTTCGTGCTTTTGACAATGAGAATAAGAAAAATAAAACTGAGGAAACAAAAACGGCAGCAAGTGCCTGTTGCCAGCTAAACCCGTGACCTAACACAACAACATACGCAAAATAGGCGTTAAGGCCCATTCCTGGCGCGATTGCAACTGGCCATCCAGCCCAAATGCCAATAATAAAACAACCTAAAGCAGAGGCCATAATGGTGGCAACAAATCCAGCTGCAAAATCTATCCCGGCATCTGATAATATGGCTGGGTTAACTGCAATTATGAATGCAAGTGTAAAAAAGGTGCTTATTCCAGCAATTATTTCTATTCGTGCAGTTGTATTATTCTCATCAAGTTTGAAAAATTTTTGAAGCATGCTGTATTGGCTCTCTTTCTATAACGTGTCAGAGAAAGGCGATTATCAATTACGATCAAATAAAATTGATCTTAATTGTTACGCGTTTTAACATTGGTGGTATGAACACATATCATTTTTGTAATTAAAAAGGAATAGAATATGCAGATTTTGGGCACAGTTACCCCATTGATTCCAGCAGTTTTATCACCCTATACTGGTACAGGGGCCAACAACATAAATCGATTATTAACGCACCTATTTTTGGCATTAATAGGGTCTGTTTTTCTAACAATTTCAGCAAAGGTACAAATCCCATTTTATCCTGTGCCGATGACAATGCAGACATTAGTTGTATTAATGATAGGGATGAGTTATGGCGCGCCACTAGCAGCATCAACTGTTTTTCTATATTTATTTCAGGGGGCTATTGGACTTCCTGTGTTTGCCACTGGTGGGGGGCTGGCTTATATGATGGGTCCGACAGGGGGCTATCTTGTTGGGTTTTTTCTCTCGGCTATCTTGTTAGGACTATTGGCGAGCAAGGGTTGGGGAAAAACGTGGCAAACAACTGCGGTTGCGATGATATTAGGCGTTGGCGTTATTTTTACAATTGGGGTTAGCTGGCTAGCTGTCTTTATTGGTTTTGAAGCTGCGATCATAAATGGATTTCTGCCATTTATTTATGCAGATTTTTTAAAAATCATTATTGCTTCATTTGCAATGCCAGCTGCTTGGTCTGTTGTAGACAGATTTTTGAAATAGGGTTGTAACCTATCCATTTTAATCCCGCATTTAACCTGTGGCCTAATTTGTGATGGCTGGCACAGCAGATATGATTAAGGATGTATAATTAATGGTATCTGTTGCCTTTCCCACGATTTTATCTGTTTTGCTGATGATTTTGCTTGGGTTTATTTTATCCCGCACTCTTTTGGAAAATGAGGCGTTTTGGTCTGGCGTTAGCAGATTATGTTACTGGATTTTATTTCCCGTATTATTATTTGATATCATTTCAGAAACCAGCCTTTCTGGCGGCGTTGTTCTACCCATTATCTTGATTCTCACATCGGCACTGCTAGTAATTATATTACTGTCAATTTTAGCCTGTTATCTATCTGGGTTTGAGCGAAGCTCCGCATCTTCTGTAATTCAAGGCTCATTCAGACATAATGGATTTATTGGTTTCGCGATTGCCCCTGGATTGCTGGGTACAATTGGAACAGAGCTTGCGGCCATTTGCATTGCTATTTTGGTGCCTATTACCAATATTGCAGCGGTTATTATAATGATAGTTTATAACCGGCAGGACGCAAATACCAAGATAAGTCGGTTTCTTTTGAAAGAAATCACACGCAATCCACTTATAATTGCGGTTGTTCTGGGATTGCTATTTAACTATTTTGAAATGGCTCTGCCAACATTTGCTACCTTAACCTTTGAATTGCTAGGTGATGGCGCGCTAAGCTTGTTATTACTGTGCGTAGGCGCTGGGCTTGTGCCTTCTTTTAGTGCTGCACGAATAGCCCCTCTTTTTGTTGCCATTCTAATGAAGCTCATTATATTCCCTGCAATGGTAGTAACCGCTGGAATCTGGGCAGGTTTGCCTGCAGATATAATGATAATATTGGCCATATTTGCGGCAATGCCATGTGCTGTATCCGCGTTTCCCCTTGCAAAGCAATTAGGCGGAAACGCGCCTCTAATGGCAGATATTATTGTCCTGCAAACCGTGTTTAGTTTGCCTTTATCATTCTTATGGTTGTTTGTTGTCTCTTGAAAATCTGATGACTATAAACGCGCTTTTTATCTAATTGAAAACAAGCAATCGCGGATTAGTTTTCATTAGCAGGCGTTAGTGTCAGGCTTATTTGATGATAGCCATCTGCTTCTAAATCGTCGGTAGCATCAAGGGCATCCAATATTTCAGCTTCGCCGCTAGACTCTATCAACGCCATTAATTTTTCTTCCGGGTTTTCATCATCATTATGAAGAATAGTCACCGCAATAACCGCCGCTATCGTGGTCACTTTGACATCTTTTTCGGGGACGTCTTTTTTGGGTGATTTGCGCGGAGAAAAAGGGATTATGTTAGCTGTTTCAACTATAGTTCTATCCGTATTTTGCACGACAAGCCTCCATATATTAGAAAAATAGGTTTTTCTTGAGAAAATGATAGGGTATATCAAGCCTAATCCAGAATAATTCTGACACAAATCTATAAATTGTGGCTCTTACCAGCTTCATCATACTAAACATAGTATAGACATAATTTTACATTTTCGTGAAGGGAATTATTATTATTCACAAATATAGATATTATTGCTTACGTTTTCAGCCAATTTAATTAGGTGTTAATTCCCTACACTTCTGATCAGAAGGCTTCCAACTGGCTTGTCATTTACATTTCGGACAGGCTCGGTAACAGCGCTAAATACTTTTGTTTCAACGCCAAAATTATCTATAATATTTGCGTTAATGCGTATTTTCATTCCAACAAGCGCTTGACCTAAAAGAATGGTCGGTGAGTTAGCAGGCAGATTTATCGCATCCCACGTCTGTCCATCAGCAGAGGCTTCCCATAAAAAGGCTGTGCTAGCAATACCATCGTAATCTGCAAGACTACTTAAACTTGCAACAAGTTCGTTATTTTCCAAAGCTTGGCCCCGAATAACAATCTCACCAGTGAGTGGATTATCCACATTTGCAACCAGCTCTGTAGGTTCGGTAAATAATGTTTCAGCTGTTCCAAAACTATCAATATAATTAATCACTGCTCGGAAGCTATATCCCACATCGGTTTGGTTAAGATTTATAACAGAATTCGCTTTGTCTGTTAGGCGCTCCCAATTGGCTTTTGTAGTGGAACGCTCCCAATCAATATTAATATCCCCTAAACCGTCTTCATCAATAATTCGGCTTAAATCGGCGGTAAGCGTGTTATTCTCGCGCGCTTCGCCAACAACAACTGGCACACCAACTGGTTTGTCATTTACATTTTGCACAGCAGAAGAGTTTGGGCTGATAATAGATTCTGAATTTCCTTGCCCATCTACATAAGACACTTCCACACGTAGATACTTATTTACATGAGCATCCCTTGGTGTGAAGGTTGGGGTAATAGCGCCTGGTATAATCTGCCAATCATCGCCATTTTCCGATATTTGCCACTGGATCTGGGTACTTCCTATACCGTCACCATCTTGAATGTTTGAGGTATCAATTACTAATTGTACATCCTCGATTGCTTCAAACCCAACTCCCCTGCTAGATTGTTGAGCTTGCGATACAGCAGTTTCTGTTTCCTGTTTAAAAGCATCACTTGTGGTCACAGCGTCATTTATTGTTTTTGCATCCCCTGCAGTGTTTGATGCAGCATCACCGTTTGATGTGTCAGCAACCGAGCTAGATTCTGCCAATTCGGCTGCCAGCGAATCAAACTCAGAACCATCTCCCCCTGCCACTACAATTTGAGAAGATACTGAAATTGCTGCTACCAAAAGTAGCCCATATTTGTTGAACATAAAACCGGCTCCTATTTACACATCGCAGACACCCCTGTGTTTTTAGCTATAATTATAGACACAGAAACATAATCTTTCGATAATCTGACGTATTTTATTACAAAAATCAACATAAGACCATACAAGATACCCTCTTGCATGAAATCTATATGGTAAAATAAACATAAATCTAAATTAGATTATGATTTTTTAGGTATTTTAGGGTCAATTAGTAACTAGACTCATCCAGAATAAAAAATATATATGGCATAATCTAGTAAACAGCCTTTATGATAATCTCCAATATCGGTTTTTGATACTGAATTTTCTTTTCTATGTGATAAATAAGATAAAAAAAGCAAATTTTTCATGAGTATTTTAAAACAACTTCAATCTTTAAAAATTCATCCCTCTGGATGGCCTGTTGTAGCCTTATTATGTATGGGCGGGTTTCTCATCGGCGCTTTTTGGGAAGCCCCCATCTTAGTTATGGTTGGCTCAATAGCTGTGGGGATATATTTATTTCGGTTCCAAACGCCGACAATTCCGACTAATCAAGGTATCATAACAGCGCCTGTTAGCGGAAAAATCTCTGCTGTAGAGCAGATAAGTTCGCCTGATATAGTGTCTATACCGCCGCGGCAATATTTAAAAATTGGAATAAGATGTGGCCTATTTTATCCCGCCAGTCTTCATGCGCCAACATCGATAAAGATTAAAGATAAGCAAAAACTAGAGGATGCATCTTCTAGAAAGATTATGATAACGGCGACAACAACAGATCTTGCCCAAAACAATGAACCAGAAGAGTTGATATTGGTTTTCAGCTCTGTCATTCCACGCTGGCATCCAGAATGTGATGTTGAAATCAACGATACCTTATCACAAGGTCAAGTATTTGGTTTTCTGTCATTTGGGGGTCAACTGGACTTATATGTTCCAAGTCATTTTTCGCCATTACGAATTGTAAATCAAACATGCATCGCAGGAGAGACAATTTTAGCCAAAGAAGCCTGAACTGCCAAAGATTAGCGAACTACCTGAGAGGCGAAATCTAACTAAATCGGAAAAAAATGCGACTAACGCTACCAGACGCAGACAACTGCTTGAAATTATAAAATAGCTTAACAGGGAAGATAATAAAACGATGTGGGTAGGTTTATGATGAGGTTTATTCCGTTTTTAATTGTAGGTGCTGCTTTGTTTGGCTCAATCCTGCTTTTTTGGCTATTTCCAGAGAAGGCTATTTTTGGATGGGCCTGTGTACTCTTAATTCCTATTTTTGCAGTTGGTGTTTTTGATTTTACGCAAAGAAAATCTCCTGTTTTGCGAAATTACCCGTTAATAGGAAGATTGCGTTTTTTGCTTCAGGAAATTCGCCCACAAATTCGTCAATATTTCATAGAAGCAGAAGATGATGAGGTGCCCTTTTCGCGTCAGCAACACCAAATGGTAACAGAGCGAAGCAAAGGCAGGGATGGCACGCTTCCTTTTGGAACGCTAGAGCGGGTCTATGATACAGAACATGTCTGGATAAATCATTCATTAATGCCCACCAAAGTTGATAATAGTGACTTTAGGATTTCGGTTGGAAGCGGGGCGCATAGCTATCAGATATCAGTAATCAATATATCTGGAACCAGTTTTGGAGCAGTATCAGCCCCAGTAATAGAGAGTTTTAACCAGGGCGCATTCATAGGTGGGTTTTCCCATAATACAGGTGAAGGCGGCATTACGCCCTATCACCAGAAACATAATGGTGATTTGATCTGGCAAATCGGCACTGGTTATTTTGGTTGTCGCAACCAAAATGGCGAATTTGATGCTGAAAAATTCGCTGAAAAGGCATCTCTTGATCAGGTGAAAATGATAGAAGTAAAATTAAGCCAAGGTGCCAAGCCTGGTCATGGCGGTGTTTTATTGGCACCAAAGGTTAGTGATGAAATAGCCGCAATAAGAGGGGTGCCCTCAGGGGTTGATTGTATCTCCCCTGTCCAACATAGTGCTTTTTACACTCCAGAAGGGCTGCTTAGGTTCATTGATGACTTAAGAAAACTGAGTGGCGGTAAACCGATAGGCTTTAAGTTAGCAATTGGCCATCCTTGGGAATTTTTGGCGATTGTAAAGGCAATCGTTGAGACAGGAATTAAGCCAGATTTTATTACCGTTGATGGAGCAGAAGGTGGCACGGGCGCTGCTCCAACAGAATTTAGTGATCATGTTGGAAGCCCCCTTCGAGATGCTATTGTATATGTTGATAATGCGCTGCGAGCGGCCAGTTTGAGGAGCTCAATAAAAATTGCGGCTTCTGGTAAAATTGTATCTGCATTTGATATCGCACGAATTTGTGCGCTTGGGGCTGACTGGGTGAATATGGCACGCCCATTTATGTTTGCGACAGGATGCATTCAAGCAAGAACCTGTCATAATGGCAATTGTCCAACAGGAATTGCAACAATGGATCCCAAGCGAAGCCGGGCAATTGATGTTGACACAAAAGCGCAAGCAATCGCTCAATTTCAGAAAACAACCCGCCAGGCCTTGGCAAAATTAGTCGGAGCATCTGGACTGTATACGCCAGATGAATTAACAAGAAGACATCTTGTGCACCGGGTTAGTCAGTCTGAGATTTTGCTGGCCTCGCAGATTTATCCAGATGCAGAGCAGGGTGTGGTATTTTCAAAATCAATATGCGAAGATCCCAGAATACAGAATTATTGGTCTAGAGTAACCAAAGATAGTTTTCAGCCGCAAGTTTGGAAACGCAATTAGTTGAAAGCAAAATCAAATTTTTATGTTTTTGTGAGATATAAGTTGCTAGACCTTGTTCCAAGTTTTTATGTATCGTATCAGCGGCAAATAATGGGGAGAGACAATGACTGAGGGCAGGCTGACAGTAGCTGATTTTCAATCTATTTCAAGTAAGCGCAAAATTGTGAGTTTGACAGCTTATACAGCTCCGGTGGCGATGGCTCTTGATCCCTATTGCGATATGCTCCTTGTGGGAGATTCAGTTGCTATGGTGTTGTATGGAATGCAAGGCACGCAAGGGGCTGACCTTGAAATGATGATACGACACGGAAAAGCGGTTATGTCTCATTCAAGTCAGGCAATGGTTATTGTCGATTTGCCGCATGGCACTTATGAGCATAGTGTCGAGCTTGCAGTTCAATCATCCAAAACAGTTATTGAGAAAACCGGGGCTTGCGGTGTTAAATTGGAAGGAGGCGTCTCAATTGCGCCTCAGATTAAAGCAATTACGTCTGCCGGAATACCTGTATTAGGCCATATCGGGCTGCTTCCGCAAAAATTTAGTCAAACATCTGAATTTCGGATTACTGGAAAAGATGCCAGCGAGGCAGAGCAATTGCAAAAAGATGCTGACGCCGTTACCAATGCAGGCGCATTTGGAATTGTGTTGGAAGGCATTATTGAACCTGTTGCCCGCGCGCTGTCACAGAGCGCTACCATACCGCTAATTGGGATCGGTGCATCTCCAACATGTCATGGTCAGATTCTGGTCACGGACGATCTGATCGGACTTTATGCAGATTTCACTCCGAAATTTGTTAAACAATATGCAAATGTTCAAAGTATCATTCAAGAAGCAGCGCAAGCTTATGCCGAAGATGTTATATCACAGAGGTTCCCTGACAATTCGCATTGTTTTTGGCCTTCAAAAAAATGACCAAATATGTGAATAGTCTTGCTGACTTGAAGGCTCAGATTTCAGGCTGGCAGCAGAACGGGTATAAAATTGGACTAGTGCCAACTATGGGCAGTCTACATGAAGGTCATTTGTCACTTATATCTCTTGCACGCGAGAATTGTGATAAGGTTGTAACTTCAATTTATGTCAACCCGCAGCAATTTTCACAGACAGAAGATTTTGATAGCTATCCTCGCACTCTAAATCAGGATTTGGAAAAACTATCAGAATTGAGGGTCTGTGATTTGGTTTTTAATCCTACTCAGATGTATCATGAAAGCCATGCCACAATTATCGCGCCGACAGGGGTCGCCGAGCCTCTTGAAGGACAGATTAGACCCCATTTTTTTGGCGGTGTAGCTACAATAATTATCAAACTATTTAATCAGATACAGCCTGATATAGCCATATTTGGTGAAAAGGATTATCAGCAATTACTGGTGATAAAACAACTCATGCGTGATTTGGATTTACCTGTTCAGATCATTGCTGGTCAGACTTTTAGGGAAACTGACGGGTTGGCAATGTCATCTCGAAATAGCTATCTGTCTGATAGTGAGCGCAAGATAGCGGCTAATATTTACAGGGTGATGCAAATTACAGCTGAGAATCTACAATCAGAGATTGAGGTCTCAAAAGCTATTCAAAATGCAATTAATGAGCTTGCGCGCGTTGGCATTACCAAAATTGATTATTTCAGTCTTAGAGATCCTACAACCCTTGAGCCTTTGAGCACATTTGAAAAAGACGCAAGATTGCTTGTTGCCCTTCATGTTGGCGCAACCCGGCTAATTGATAATATGGCTGTTTCATTTGTTCAGTCTGGCACTATTGACAGCGAATATAACCACCAAGGGAAACCAAATTTATGAAAATGTTCACAGGTGTTTCTGGCAATGTTTGGCGGATGGGAGCCAGCCAAGCTTTAATGATGACGGTTATGAATGTGAATTTAACCAATACCGCATTGGTGGGATCTCTGTTAGCACCCTCACCTTGGCTCATAACATTGCCAGTTTCTATACAATTCATTGCTGTTATGGTAGCCACAATCCCAGCCTCATTACTAATGGCTCATTTTGGCAGGCGGCTGATTTTCCTAATCGGCGTTTTGATGGTTACTATCGGTGCATTTGGTCAAGCTTTATCTATCTTAACAGAGAGTTTTGCGCCTCTTGTGATTTCTTCATTTTTACTGGGATTAGGTCAAGGAGTTGCGCAATTCTATCGATATGCCGCAGCGGATGCAGCACAAGGCGCTGAAAAAGCAAAAGCGGTCTCTTTCGTATTATTAGGAGGATTAGCCTCTGCTATTATTGGGCCTGAAATTGCCTATCGCACTGTAGATCTGTTGCCAAATAGCCTATATGCTGGCTGCTTTATTGTAACTGGTCTAGTTCAGATGATAGCGATTCCTATAATCTGGGGATTAGATATACCGCCAGTTAAGAGACAAAAACAACAAGGACGACCGATCACTAAATTTTTTCAAATGCCTTCTTTTTTATCAGGGCTAATTGCGGCCGCTCTTGGTTATTGTATTATGACGTTTTTGATGACCGCAACACCGCTTCAAGTTGTGGATGTAAGTAGATTATCGCATGAAGCAAATGCGCGTGTTATTCAATGGCACGTGGTAGCGATGTTTGCACCCTCTTTATTTTCTGGTGTGCTAATTGCCAAATTCGGTGTTGGAAAAATATTATGGGCTGGATTAGCGTGTTATGTTGCCGCATCCATGATAGCACTTAGTGGAACTGGTTTTTATATTTATCTGGGTGCCTTGATTTTCTTAGGCATTGGTTGGAATTTTTTATATGTAGGAGGTAGCTCCGTCATCGCAAATAGCGCAAGCCCAGAAGAAAGAGGCAGAGTTCAAGGTATTGCAGATTTTTGCATTTTTAGCGTTGTTGCTACAGCTTCGATGTTGTCTGGTATGGCGCATAGTGAATTAGGATGGGCGGTTATGATGATGATAGCATTTGCCCCGATTTTCTTGATTGCAGTAGCGCTCATTATCGGCAAGCCAAAATTGACAAATCAACCAGCTTAAATTCCTTATATTATTAATTCAATTTAAGAAACAATAAATTTCCTAATTATCAATAATATAGTTAAAAAAAAGGGTCGTGACAGAGTCACGACCAAGTTTAGGGAGGAAACATACGAAAATAATCGTACATAGTGAATATATGTGACTTTTAATCTTTTATGTCAAGTAGAGAAGCTGGGTTTGATGAATAATTTATCCAAAGCTTAAAAATTAATCACTAATTCTTTTCTAAGTATATTTTTGAGAGTTAAATGTGTATCTTGTAAGTTATGTAATGAGGGTGATTTGTGTCTTTTTGAGAGTTTTTTCCCATCTTCACCTAAAATAACGGGATGGTGAAAATAAATAGGCGATGGAAGCCCTAATAGTTTTTGTAACAGGCAATGTATATCTGTGCTTGAGCGCAAATCTTCCCCTCTTGTCACGACTTCAATATTTGAGTCTGCATCATCTAAAACCACACTTAAGTGATAACAGGCAGTTATATCCCGCCTGCCAAGGATAATATCACCAAATTTGGCAGGTTCCGCCCTTATAATAATACCATCAAGACGCGTCCAACTGACTTCTCCAACATGTTGAATAGCCTTGGACATATCCAGCCTTAGGGCTGGTTTTATACCGCGTTGTTGTCTTTTATGGATTTCTTTAGAAGAAAGAGCTCCGCGTGTGCAAGGTTGCGATATTTGCGCTATGCTAGGCGGTGACAAGAAGTCAGATATTTCCATTCGTGATAAATAACACGGATAGATAAGGTCTGCTTCCAGTAAAGTTTGAAGCGCTTGTGAATATCTTCTCAAGCGCTGGGACTGATATGTTTCTTGACTATTCCAGCTAATATCCAACCAGCTTAAGTCGCTTTTCAGCTGATTGATATATTTATCGGAACAGCGGGTATAATCCAAATCATCAATACGTAACAAAAATTTATTAGGGTTTTCGCCAGCTATTTGCCAGACGACATAGGCAGCATAGGCATGCCCTATATGCAGAAAACCAGTTGGACTTGGTGCAAATCTGGTGCGCCATCCGTTTTTGTTTATAATATCAGCATATAATTCAGATGTAATGACAGGTGCCATATCTTCAATCAATGACAATGCATGATGTGTTGTTTTAGGATTAAAGACCATGATTATAGTATTTGCAGGATGCCATAAAGATGCAACAATAATCCCCAAGGGCGTTTTTAAAAAATGCGCCAGAAGGCCGCGTCTGAGACCATTTAAAAGGATTAATCCATGGCAGAAATAAAAAAAATTGGCAAATTTGAGGGTATCTATCAACCACCCATCAAGACAGATGAGGTAACATCACTCATAATTCTGCTTCATGGCTGGGGAGCGGATGCCGCCGATATGTTTGGTCTTGCACCTATTTTAGGACAAGTTAAACAAGGATGCGCATTTTATGCGCCAAACGCCCCATATCCATGTGCAGCGTCACCCCATGGGCGAGAATGGTTTGATATTCAGCAAGGTGAGAATGGCGCTATAATGGCTATGGATGATTTGGATGAGCTACTTAACAGTGTTTTTGACGAATTCTCACTGCCAGCATCTCAAATTATATTAGGGGGCTTCTCGCAAGGGGGAATGATGACGCTGGCGGCTGGTCCAGCATATGAATTAGCTGGATTGATAAGCTTTTCAGGCGCGCTCCTAACAGAACAAAGACTGGCTAAAGCGACTGGTTCGAGCCCACCAATATTGCTGATACATGGGGACTTGGATGACGTGGTTCCAGCAACTGCATTAATAGATGCACAGTCTCATCTTGAAGAGAAAGGATATGATGTAGAAGTAGTTCTTGAAAAGGGCATTGGCCACTCAATAAGTGAGACAGGCCTTGATTCTGCAAGGCACTTTATCCATAGCCATCTAAGTTAAAACATAACAAGAGATGTGACTTATTTAAGAATAGTCACAAGATCGTCATTTATTTTGGCTAGACACCCACATATTGTTATGATTCAATTTTGTTAATACTAAATATGTGATTATTGAAGGAGAGAAGCTCTAAAATGAATGCTATTACGCCAAAGGTGTTTTCCACTGCTGGTGAACTTCCCCCAGCATTAGTGTTAAATGCGGATTATCGACCGTTGAGTTACTATCCTCTCTCATTATGGGGATGGCAGGATGTTGTAAAGGCTGTTTTTCTTGAGCGCGTTGATATCGTCCAGAAATATGAACGTGTCGTATCTTCGCCAAGTTTTCAGATTGAGCTTCCATCCGTAATCGCATTAAAGGAGTATGTTCATCAGTCTCGTAATCCAGCATTCACACGCTTTAATGTCTTTCTGAGAGATGGGTTTTGTTGCCAGTATTGCAGCAAACCTTTTGTGGCGAGCGAATTAACATTTGACCATGTGATTCCGCGCTCAAGAGGCGGCAGAACAAATTGGGAAAATGTTGTAGCGGCCTGCACCAGATGTAATTTGCAGAAAGCCAATAAAATGCCTAGCAAAGGAGGTGTCAGCCCTATCAAACCTCCTATTAGACCAAACACCTATCAATTACAGGAAAATGGCAGGAAGTTTCCCCCAAACCATTTGCATCATACTTGGAGAGATTATCTTTACTGGGATGTTGAATTAGAATTGGACAGCCCACCTCATTAGGGTTTGCGTATCTGGTATTGTAAATTTTTAAGCTCTTAGATTTTCTCAGCAACCTTAATAGCTGCTTTGCATCCTGTTTGAATCACGAATTTTAGAAGCTGATAGGCAGGCGCTTTTTCGCCTTCGCTAGCCACCGCAATATCCTTATGCTCAAGCTCTTCATCGCGAAATTGTGCTAATGTGTTTACAAGCTCAGGGTCAACATCCGTATGCTCCAGCGCATCGACCTGTTTTTGATAATGTCCGCCGATTACTTCCTCAACAGCAATCGTGCAAGCCATTGCTGCTTTGGGCCCAAGTGCAGCACTAACCATACCAAGGCTAAAGCCAGCAAATCCCCATACTGGGTCTAACAGTGAGGGGCGAACCTGATATTCATTCAAGAGTGTGTCGAAGGTATCAAGATGGACTTGTTCTTGCTCCATCATATGCTGTATTTCCGCTGCCGCAGGTTGGTTTTTTAACACGGCTAACTGGCCTTTATAGATTGTTTGTGCAGCACGCTCCCCTGCATGGTCTACTCTTAGAAACTCCGCTAATTGCTGCTTATTATGCATGATACTATCCCAGTCTTTGTGTTAATGTGTTTGTGTTAATTTCTTCCAACAGAGAAAGGCAAATACGGCAATAGCAAAGCTTGCAATGCTATTCCAACCAGCCATTGATATTCCCATTAGTGACCATGCAATTTCATCACATTTAACTACTGGCATCTCTAATAGGGATGTTGTTAAACTAGATATGTCTGTGTCTGAATTCAACTGGTTGCTGCATCCAGAAGGGCCAGACCACCATCCTTGTTCTACCCCTGAATGATATAACCCAATCAGAGCTGTGCTAATCGCAGACAGAGCTATTAATAATAACATCCAATTTTGTTTGATAGCGACAAGGCCAATACCAGCAATTGCAATAACGATGGCATGTGGCCAGCGTTGCCAGATGCATAAAGTACACGGAGGAAGTCCAACAATAATTTCAAACCAGAATGCCCCTGCCAGAAGGCCAAAAGAGGCCAAAGCAGATAATATCAACGCTTGTTTATAAGAAATCTGCAATTACGGATACCCAATATAGATTGATGATTATTGTTGCGATATAATTAATGTCCTAAAATGATATAACTCACAGTAATTACAATTCCAATAATAGAGCTGATCAAAATTAAAATTTTTGGATTTTGGTGATATTTTACTAATCCAGCTACTAACAAGAACCGGACCGTTCTGCCGAATAATGCTGCGATAATAAAGGGTAAAACGCCAAATTGAAACAACCCTGCTGTGATAGTTACGAGCTTAAAAGGCAGCGGTGTAAAAGCCCCCAACACTATAATAAGTAAGCCATGTTCTGAAAATCCGGTGGAGACAGCCTCAAATTTTTTGGCTGATAAAAATGGAATAGTGTCATTTTGCAACATAAAGCTGATAAGATCGCCCATAAACCAGCCCAATCCCCAGCCAATTAATCCGCCTATAACAGAATAAATTGCTGTCCAGATTGCAAGTTTCCACCATCTTTTTGGAGCAGCATAAACGCATGCAGCTAGCAAAGGGTCTGTTGGCACGGGAATTATAATGGATTCTAATGCAGAATAAAAATATAATCCCCAGCGCGCTTTCTGACTACCCGCTTTTCGTTGAATAAATGAGGAAATAGCGTGCAGTTTGGAGCTATAAGGCACCCATTTTAACATTTTTAGCTCTCCTGAAACGGCCATTCTGGTGTGGTGTTAGATAGCCTCATGCGAAAACACAAGTAAATTTTTGAGATATCGCTATCTGAAGCACACTCTTCATTATTCAAGGCGTTGAAAGGGGGACTCAAAAATGGCTTTCGAGAATTAAATTAAAGAAAAATTAAAGAACGGGCGACTATCATACACATCTCATATCTTTAGCCTGTATCTTTGGCCTATTTTTTTAGCGAAAAAACATAAGGAAACAAAACTTGGTTCAGGAAAAAAAACTTGGTTCAGGAAAAATGTCTAAAACACAGCATCAACATCAACCAAACCAGCCCTCATGTCATCCAGGAAAGAAAGAAATCGATATCTTTTTCTGGGGTTCTTTGTTTTTTGTTAGTGTTTTATTCATCCTAGCCTTCATTGATACGCCTAGCCAGCCATGGCTAACCACCTTGTCCTTGTTTGTTTATCATATGGTTCATTCTATTTGGTGGGGTGTTGCTATTGGCGCTTTGTTCATTGGCCTTTTATCCAAAGTTCCACGAGAGTTTATTTTATCTATCTTGGGGAAAGGGGGGTCTTTCAACGGATTATTGCGATCCGCTGGCGCAGGCGTATTACTCGATTTATGCTCTCATGGAATATTGATGGTTGCGGTAAAGTTATATGAGCGTGGGGCAAGTGCAGGACAGGTTATTGCCTTTCTATTGGCAAGCCCGTGGAACTCATTTTCGCTAACGTTAGTATTAATAGGCTTAATTGGATTTTTCTGGACGATGGTTTTTATTCTACTCTCTCTTGTAATTGCAATAATTACAGGTTGGTTTTTCGAGCTATTTGTTAAACGCGGAATCCTGCCTGCAAATCATAATCAGGTGGAACTGCCAGAAGGATTTCAATTTTGGAAGAATACAAAAATAGGAATTTCGGCAACAAAATTTGATTTTCAGTTTTTTAAAGAAGTCATTTTGGACGGCATTATTGAATCCAAAATGGTGGTGCGCTGGTTATTGTTTGGCATATTGCTCGCCTCGGTAATCAGAATTGTTTTAGATCCAGCACAATTTCAGAATTATTTTGGGCCTACCTTTACTGGTTTGGCTATAACCATCATCGTGGCAACCATAATCGAAGTATGTTCAGAAGGCTCAACACCACTTGCCACAGATATATTAAATCGTGCGCATGCACCTGGAAATGGATTTGCTTTTTTTAATGTCTGGTGTTGCAACTGACTATACTGAAATCGCAATTTTGAAAGACACCACTAAAAGCTGGAAAATTGCGCTATTTCTGCCTCTTATCACAGTGCCACAAGTAATTATAATCGCGGCCCTTTTAAATATGTCATTTTAAAGATGGAGTAGAAGCGACTATTGATTATTTGATATTGGTGGGGATACTCGGACTTGAACCGAGAAGCCTTGCGGCACTGGATTTTGAATCCAGCGTGTTTACCAATTTCACCATATCCCCGAAAGAGAGCGCGTTTGCCACATAAACACCACATAAACACCAGTTAGACACCATGTAGATATCGGTACAAACTTATAGCAACAAATCTATACCTACATAACGAGCATATTGTTTAAGGTCAAAGATATTTTATAGGCAAAGCTGTAAATAATTAGACGAAATAGAAACGCATTATTAGGACAAACAGAACTAAAAATATGAATTAGTTTAATTTAATTAAAGGCAGGTTTTTGAGCAACAGCATCAAGAATACACTTATTTTATTAGATGAGAAAAAATTAATATATCTTTATCCTTGCCTTTTATCTGTAAACAGCCCATCTTAAATCTGGGGCTGGTACAACATGTTAGGATACATAAAGTGCCAGATGGATTTTCGGAAAAAAGAAGCGGACACACGCAATCAGTATCGCGTGCGTTAAGTTTATTATCAAAATTAGCAGAAGAACAGGATGGGTTAAACCTTTCTGAGCTCGCAAGGCGTGTTAAATTAGCGCCTTCAACAGCACATCGATTGCTAACAACCCTTCAGCTCGACAGATTTGTGCGTTTTGAAGAGGGGCGATGGCTTGTTGGTGTGCAAGCATTCAATGTTGGCTCGTCCTATATGCGCTCAAGAGATATCAGCCATATGGCGCGTCCCTATTTGCGGATGATGATGCAAGAAACAGGGGAGACCTCGAACCTTGCATTGTTAGACAATGATGGCAATTCGCTTATGTATGTATCTCAGGTGGAATGTCCACAATTAATGAGAGCGCTTTCAAAGCCTGGGGCAAAAGCGCCTTGGACATGCTCTGCGGTTGGAAAAATTTGCCTTGCTTTTTCAAAGCCAAGTACGGTTAGCCAGATTATAAATCAGGCAGGGTTTACTCAGTTTACGCGCAAAAGTATCATGGATGAGGCTTCCTTCTCGCGCGAGATTGCTAAAGCTAAACAGATTGCCTACGCTATAGATGATGAGGAAAATTCTGAGGGATTGAGATGTATCGCATCTCCTATTTTCGATGCGAATTCTGTTGTTATTGGCGCCTTGTCTGTAAGCGGTCCGTCTGTTCGCATTGAGGAACAGAAGCTACCAAACTTTGGAAGAGTTACCCTTCGCACAGCAAAAGAATTAACACGTGCTTTGGGCGGTACTTGGCCTAGCTAAGATAACGGCTTTGATGGTTGCTTAATTTGGGGGGCATTATCTGTTCTGATAGTGCCTTACCAAATTCGTAAGTCGCTTTAGGCTGAAATCATGTATACCTTCTGCAGTTAGCGCTGCTTCTGTATTAAATAAATATTCGGAGTTTGCGCCTATTATGCCTGTCGCTTCTGCAATTATTTTAGCAGAGTGTTGTTCTGGCTGTCTGGCAGCAAAACTTGGATGATCACGTCTGATAATAAACGTAATCGCCTTTACCAGCTCGCCATCTTGGTTTTTGACCTTGACCCAACTTGGTGCGTAAGCTCCGCTTAACATCTCCCGCTTCCAGATTACATCACATTCCTGAGCAGCTATAGAAGCGGGCATCCGAAAAATTATGCCTTTTGCTGAACCCCCGCGGTCAAGGCCGAGAACAAGTCCTGGCTTCTCGGGGCTTCCGCGGGTGATAGTTGTTCGCAAACAAAACCGGCGATGATATCCAAATAAATGTGCCTGCTCTCGCAGATCAAATTCAAAAGACGGATTCCAAATAAGACTCCCATATCCGAAAATCCATATATCCTCTCCTGAATGGGCGTCTTGGATAAAATTTCGGCGTGATTGAAGTAGCTCTTCTTCGCTTAGAAGCTTTACAGGTTGACCTGTACGTTCTGCCGCAAGTTTTTGAAGAATTCCTCCAGATAATGTTTCTCTGTTGATTTCAACGGGTGTGTTTTTATCTTTGCCAGCCATTACGTCACTATAAAAAATTTCAAATAATCACTTAGAGAGTGCCCAATCCTAGGGTGCCTTATTGTAGGGTGTTAGGGTGCTTGATGCACAACAAGTTGAGCAAACGGAATTTCAATATTATGCGCTTCAAAAAGCTTTTTGATTTGTTTGTTCAAATCCCAATTTAACGTAAACATATCGGCATAATCCACATAAACCCGCAATCGAACTTGAATAGCGCTATCTGCATAATTGAGAACGTGAAATTGTGGTGGCGGGTTTGTATGAACACGCGGGTCATCTGCTAGCGTAAGCATCGCTGCTTCTACCTCATCCAAATCGCTATTATAACTCACCCCTATCTCAATATCTAATCTTCGCTGGGTGTGTTTTGAATTATTGATTATTGTTGAAGACCAGATTGTTGAATTTGGCATAGAGATAAAGACATTATCAAATGTATCTATTTTAGTGGTGAATAATCCAACTTCCCGAACAGCGCCAGACGAGCCAGCTACCTCAATCCAATCACCAGTCTCAAACGGACGAAGAATTAACAGCATCACGCCAGCAGCAACATTCGATAATGTGCCTTGTAATGCAAGACCAATAGCAAGACCTGCCGCACCAAGAACAGCAATAATCGATGTGGTTTGTATACCGAACTGACTAAGGGAAACCACAAGTGTGACAGTTATTCCAGCATATCTGGTAACACTTCCACTTATCGGAATAAGCATAGGGCTTAAACGCGGCACACCGCCAAGCATGTGCTTTATGGTACGCTCTGCTTTTCCAGATAGCCAAAACCCAATAATTAATGTCCCAATTCCAGACAGAAAACTAGAAAAATAGCTTACTAAAATTGAAAATTCAGGCTTTGATAAAATCTGAGAAAATGATAATCCTTCTGTAGAAAATTCCATATTTATAATCCATGTCAAACGAGCTGATACTTGGTAACTGCATTGATGTAGTTTGGTTAAAAATGTGTGCAGCTACCCTATAAAATTTTATGTATAACGCTTCATACAGTCACTAAGTAAATAATAGCCTGGAATTGTTAATCCTTTCAATTGAATTTAGATATAAAAAAGCGTTATATTCTCGCCAAATCTGTATAGGGATATTATGGCAACTAAAATTGTTCACTGGTCTATTGGGGATGCCCCTCTTAAAGACACTTCTTTAACAGCTGTAATTGGAAATTTTGATGGTGTTCATCTAGGGCATCAAAAATTGATCTCAACAGCGCTTTCATTAGCTAAAAATGACGGAACAAAAGTAGGTGTTATAACGTTCGATCCGCATCCAAGACGATATTTTCGCCAGAATGAGCCTGGATTTTTACTATCTGATATAACAGAAAAAAATCGCACCTTATCATTGCATGGTATCGAGATAATTATTCATGTGAGCTTTAATGATGCCCTTCGCCAATTATCGCCTCAGCAATTTGTGTCGGACGTGTTATATCCATTGGGGGTATCGCATCTGGTGGCTGGGTCTGATTTTGCATTTGGCCGCGGAAGAGCAGGCGATATGAGCCTTTTGTCTGAGATTGGCGGTAAATATAATATTAAGACAACAGATGTGTCTTTAAAGGTTGATAATAAATCAGCAACTGTCTCATCAAGCAGAGTGCGCGCCGCATTGCAGGCTGGACGCATAGATGATGCAGCAGAAATGCTTGGCAGACCTCCTACAATTTGTGGCACGATAGAGCATGGTGATAAACGTGGACGCTTACTTGATTTTCCAACTGCTAATTTCAATTTAGAAGACTATCAAGTTCCTGCTTACGGTGTATATGCTATTACCGCTGTTATTGAAGATAAGAATGCCTCACTACAAGGTGATACACAGATAATTGATGTTCCAGATTTACCAGTGTTAATGGGGGTAGCCAATATTGGGATTAGACCCACCATTGGAGATAGAAAAGTAATGGCTGAGATACATTTATTTGATTTTGACGAAGATATATATGGCGAGAGATTATGTGTTAATCTGCATCATTATATGCGCGGAGAGAAAAAATTTGATTCTATCGATTCACTAAAAGCCCAAATATCAAAAGATGCAGCAACAGCAAGAGATTTGCTGGAAGATAAAAAATAAAATAAAGATGAGATGCTAATCATGAGAAATTCTGATGTCAGATAATCAACAGACAGCCAAAAATTACAAAGATACCGTATTCCTTCCTAATACGTCTTTTCCAATGCGTGGCGGACTTCCCCAAAAGGAGCCTGAAATCATAGCGCGTTGGAAGGCGCTAGATCTGTATAAGAAATTGCGAGAAGAAAGACATGGCAGAGAAAAATTTATTCTTCATGATGGCCCGCCCTATGCGAATGGCAATTTACATATCGGACACGCATTAAACAAAATTCTAAAAGACGTGATTAATCGCTCTCAGTCTATGTTAGGCAAAGATGCTAATTATGTGCCTGGCTGGGACTGTCATGGTCTACCGATTGAATGGAAAATTGAAGAGCAATATCGCAAAAAAGGAAAAGATAAAGATGAAGTCCCGATTAAGGAATTTCGTCAGGAATGCCGTGATTTTGCCGCATATTGGATGGATATTCAGTCAGAAGAATTTCAAAGATTAGGGGTGCTTGGTGACTGGGAAGACCCTTACTTTACGATGAAGTTTGAGTCTGAGGCAATTATCGCAGCAGAAATAGGTAAATTCTTAATGCAGGGCTCGCTATATCGCGGCTCTAAACCAGTTATGTGGTCTCCGGTAGAAAAGACGGCATTGGCAGAAGCCGAGGTTGAATATAGTAACCATACTTCCACCACTATTTTTGCGAAATTCAAGCTTGTTGAATGTGCAACTCAAGAGCTGGTTGGAAGTTTTGTTGTAATCTGGACTACAACGCCTTGGACGATGCCTGGTAATCGCGCATTAGCCTATGGTGATGAGATTGATTATATCGCACTCAAGATTACACAACTATCAGAAGGCTCCCTTGCATCACTTGGGGAGGTGATAATTGTCAGTGAGAAATTACTTGAGAATATCTGTTCTGAATGCGGAATTATGGAATACGAAACCCTCCACAAAATTAAGGGGCATCAATTAAAGGATTCTATAGCAAGTCACCCGATGGCAGGTGCTGGCTATGATTATTCAGTTCCAATGCTAGCAGGCGATTATGTTACCACTGAACAAGGCACAGGCTTTGTTCATATTGCGCCAGGTCATGGTCCTGAGGATTACGAGCTGGCTCATCTAAAGCATGGTATAGCTGTTCCAGATACCGTAAACGAAAATGGAACATTGATGGAACATCTGCCAGTGTTTTCAGGTTTACATGTGCTAAGAGATAATAAGAAAATCGCTGAGATTATGGCTGAGCATAATGGATTGATTGGAATAGGCAGTTTAACGCATTCCTATCCGCATAGCTGGCGCTCTCATGCCCCGGTAATATACCGAAATACAGCCCAGTGGTTTATTTCCATGGAAAGTGATGGTCTTCGCAACTATGCGCTTTCCGCATTAGCAGAAACTGCCTTTTATCCGCCTGCAGGACAAAAACGCCTGACTTCTATGATTGAGAATAGACCTGACTGGTGCCTTAGCAGACAACGCGCTTGGGGAGTGCCGATACCTGTATTTGTTGAGAAAAAGTCTGGCAAACCATTGCAGGATCAATCAGTGGTAGACAGAATCACCCAAATTTTTAAAGAAGAGGGTTGTGATGCCTGGTTTACCTCTCACCCATCACGATTTTTGGGTGATGATTATGATCCGGATTCTTATGAAAAAGTGAATGATATTGCAGATGTCTGGTTTGATTCAGGCTCAACACACGCATTTGTGCTTGAGCAGCGCGAGGATTTGCACTCACCTGCTGATTTATACCTTGAAGGCTCTGATCAACATCGTGGTTGGTTCCATTCATCATTGCTAGAATCATGTGGAACACGCTCTAAAGCGCCTTATAAAGGCGTTTTAACACATGGGTTTGTGTTAGATGAGCAAGGCAGAAAAATGTCTAAATCGCTTGGAAATGTTATTCAACCACAGAAAATTATTCAGCAAAGCGGAGCAGATATTTTGCGCCTATGGGTGGTGAGTTCTGATTATTATGACGATCTTAGAATAGGAGCAGAAATACTTAAACGGCAATCAGATCATTATCGCCGAATTCGCAATACACTTCGCTATTTACTTGGCGCTTTAGATGGTTTTGATATCTCGCAGCCAGTTGCGTTTGATGAAATGCCTGAGCTTGAAAAATGGGTGGCGGCCCGTTTGTTTGAATTAGATAAAATGGTCACAGAAAAAGTTAATGCTTATGATTTTCATGCCGTTTTCACAGAGCTTCATGATTTTTGTAATAGTGATTTATCTGCGTTCTATTTTGATATTCGAAAAGATATGCTGTATTGTGACGCGCTTGACAGCAAGCCAAGAAGAGCAGCCCTAACCATGATGGATAGGTGTTTTAAAAGTCTGGTTGCATGGATAGCGCCGATTTTGTGCTTTACAGCAGATGAAGCATGGCTAGCCTATACTGGAAATTCAGAAGATTCTATTCATCTTCATGAATATCAAAAAATGCCAGAGGAATGGCAGAATGCATCTTTAATTCAAAAATGGGGGCAGGTGCGCTCTATCAGATCACAAGTCACAACAGCATTGGAGAATGCAAGGTCTGATTCAAAAATCGGCGGGAGCCTGCAAGCATCTGTCGTACTAAGCTTGCCAGAAGCAGAAGCAAAGCTCTTATCTGATATAGATTTACCAGCTTTATTTATAACCTCAGACGTGCAAATCATCGATGATAATGCTGAACAATTAGGAGCTGAAATTCATCTAGCAGAGGGTGGTAAATGTGCAAGGTGCTGGAAAATTCTTCCAGAAGTAGCCACAAATGAAGATATATGCATGAGATGCAAAGACGTCATAGGTGGCGCAAAATAACATTAATGACATTATAATTTTAACAATTTAGATAATTTTAGCAATTTAGATAAATGGATTAAAAGTTAAATGACCGTGTCTAAACAGTCTGATTATATACGATTTGCTGCGATTTCGATGGTGATTATTGTCGTTGATTTTATAACTAAGAAATGGATGCTCTCACTCTTATTTGAGATACCGCAGCAGATTGTCATTACATCATTTTTTAACCTAACACCTGTTTGGAATAAGGGTGTTAGTTTTGGCATTATGTCATCGCATCCTGAAATAATTCGTTTTATTATTCCGGTTGTTGCATTACTTGTGATTTTATACCTTATAAGCCAGATTCACCTGCAGCAACGCATGCAACAAATCGGATCTGCTATTATCGCTGGCGGTGCAGCTGGAAATGTAATTGATCGATTTTTATATGGAAAGGTAGTGGATTTTTTCGACTTTCATATTGGGGGGTATCACTGGCCCGCTTTTAATATTGCTGATATTGCGATATGTGCTGGCGTTGCAATAATGATTTATGTCATTATATGGCCATCATCAAAGTTGGGAGAGGAATGATGCAGAAGAGACGTTTATTTTCGATGATAATTGGCCTTGTCATGATTCTTGGCGCAACTGCATGTTCTGATTATCGCCGCGCAATTGGAACCGAGAAATCTACACCAGATGAATTTCAGGTTGTTGTGCGACCGCCATTATCGCTTCCCCCGGAATTCACAAAACGACCTGATGCGACTACCACTGACTTGGGCGTGAATGAAAAATCTTCCAGAAATCTGATGAATAATTTATTCGAGCGACGCAATATTACTGCATCTGGATATGATGAATTATTTGAGCTGAGCTCTATAGAGCCGGATATTCGGGTAAAAGTTGACCAAGAAACAACCGGTATAATTTTTGAGCGTAGATTGCCCATTAATGTTATTTTTGGGGGCCTGCCAGACGTAGGTCCTATATTAGATAAGATGGCAGAAGACAGGCGAATTCGCATAAACCGTATGCAGAAAAGAGCTATAAATGAAGGCGCCACACCTGCATATGATGGTGTGCATGGCGATGAAGTGCAAATTCAATAACCTAGTAATAGGTTTTAAACGAAAAAGTACGCTTAGATGAATAGAATTCGTTTATTACCGAGCCACCTTATAGATCAGATAGCGGCTGGAGAAGTCATTGAGCGACCAGCAAGTGCGCTTAAAGAGCTCGTTGAAAATGCGCTGGATGCGGGCGCAACTCAAATTATAATTGACATAACAGATGGCGGCGTAAGCTCTATTTCTGTGAGTGATAATGGATGCGGAATGAACGCAGAGGAGCTGTCACTTGCCGCTAAAAGACACGCAACTTCTAAATTACCAGCTGCAAATTTATTTGAGATTAAGAGTTTTGGCTTTAGAGGAGAAGCGCTTCCCTCTATTGCTGCTGTATCAGATCTTCAGATTTCTTCTAGAATTGAAACATTGGAACATGGCTGGAAAATACGAATTGAGCATGGCGATATTTATGCGCCTGAACCTGTTGCATGTGCAGTTGGAACAACGGTTAGCGTAAGGGATCTGTTTGATAAAATCCCGGCAAGACGCAAATTTCTGAAAACACAGCGAACAGAATCTGGCCAGTGTCTTGAAGTTGTTAAGCAACTTGCCATGGCAACGCCAGATGTATCATTTATCTTCACGGATACTGGTAAGACCTTGCTAAATCTACCTGCCAGAACAGATGAAAATTCTGCCATTCGCGATCGATTATCAGACGTGATGGGCCATGTGTTTGCAAAAGAAGCTGTGATGCTGGATGCTCAAAAAGACACCTGTAGCCTTTTAGGGTTAATGGGTCTTCCCACCATGAACAGACCCACAACGCAATATATGAATATCTTTGTGAATCAGCGTCCAGTTAAAGATAAACAGCTTATAGGGGCTGTTCGTGCAGCGTATTCAGATACCCTTCCAAAAGGTAGATATCCGATTATTGTCTTATTCATATCGGTGGCGCTTGAAAATGTAGATGTAAATGTGCATCCAGCAAAAAGTGAAGTGCGCTTCTCAGACCCAGGCACGATACGAAGTTTGATAGTAGGCTCTATTCAGTCTGCCTTGCGGGAGAGTGGTATTCATGCCACCGCAGAAGGCGCTCAAAATACCCTAAATCGTCTGGCTGTCAGCGCGAGGGGAATAAGTTCACCTCGAACAGCCTACCCAAATCCGCCGCAAAGCAATGCTTTAGAGCGGGAAAATGCAGGGTATTTACAGAGCCCCGCTGCCCCTGGTTTTTCATCCCCATCAGATATGTTTTCTGGCGCCTCGCCGCTTGCAAAAACAGAAGAAGAGCATACTGATTGGCAAACCATAGATAACCAGAAATTCACCGAAAACCTGCTTGGCGCTGCCAGAGCGCAATATCATAAGAATTATATTATTTCTGAAACAAAAGACGGAATTGTTATTATTGACCAACATGCGGCTCATGAACGCCTTGTGATGGAAAAGATGAAAGCTGACTTAGCTCTTAATACACTTAAAACACAGCTATTGCTACTGCCAGAAATTATATCTCTTGTACCTGAACAATTAGAAAAGATTAAACATCATTTAGAGCCGCTCAATCAGCTTGGTTTGGTTATTGAAGCATTTGGAGAGGATGCTGTAATAGTAAGAGAAACACCTGCTTTATTGGGGGAGGTGAATGCTCAAGAGCTTGTTAAAGATATTGCAGAAGAACTTGTGCATTTATCAAACTCTACTAGCCTTGAAGATAAAATATCCCATGTTTTAGCAACAATTTCTTGCCATGGGTCGGTTCGCTCTGGGCGGATTTTATCTGTGGCTGAGATGAACCAGCTATTGCGAGATATGGAAGTCACGCCAAATTCTGGACAATGTAATCATGGCCGGCCAACCTATATCAGCCTTTCACTTTTAGATGTTGAGCGCCTATTTGGCAGACGCTAATCTGGTATCCAGTTAAATAGATGGATAGATGTGATCCCGTAGCTTCGCTCATCTGCAAATTTAAATTCATCAGGCAAAACTAATTTTTCTGATTTAGGCATTTCTGCAATCACCAGCCCCCCATTTTTGATAGCGCCTGTTTTTGCCATATTGTGAAGCGCTTGAGAGGTTATGTTATCGCCATAAGGTGCATCACAAAAGACAATATCAGCTGGTGGGTAGGCCCATCTTGTAATATTTTCAACAGAACCTGCTAGGATGGTTGTCGTCTCAAGATAGTCTAGCTTTCGTATATTAGCGCGTAACGTATCAAGGGCCTGTTTGTCACGTTCGACAAAATAGGCTTCGCTTGCACCTCTGGATAGGGCTTCTAGCCCAAGTGCCCCTGTGCCCGCAAAAAGATCAAGGATTGTTGCATTCGATATCATTGGCGTGAAACGCCCGCCAGCCACAATATTAAAAATAGCTTCTCTTATTCGCTGGCCAGTTGGGCGAACTGAACTGCTCTTGCACTCAGCGAGCTTGGCGCCGCGCTTTGCCCCGCCTATTATTTGCATTCTTATCCCTTGATTTACCAGAAACAGAGTTGTGTTTCCCAGATGTTATTTTTTGCCTGCCAACAGATATAGCTGGTTTTTTATCTTCTTTATCGGTTTGTCCAAGCTGTTCGCGCAAGACAGCATGCTTGACCTCCTGCACATCATCTTCTTCCATATTGCCAAGTTGGAATGGTCCATAAGAAGTTCTGATAAGACGGCTAACAGAATATCCAAGATATTCCATAACGCGCCTTATTTCACGATTTTTTCCTTCTTTAATAGCAATGGTTAGCCAAGCGTTGCTGGTCATTTGTTTATCAAGACGCGCAAGAAGACTGCCATAATGAATACCATCAATGGTAATCCCGTCTTTTAGTGCTTCAAGCTGTTTCTCATCAACTCTGCCATAAATGCGGACACGATATTTGCGTGTCCAACCTGTGCTGGGCAGCTCAAGATGGCGGGCTAGACCGCCATCATTTGTTAATAAAATCATACCTTCAGAGTCAAGATCAAGCCTTCCAACACTCATCACACGAGGAAGCCTATCTTTTATCCTGTCAAAAAGTGTTTCTCGATTTTGCTCGTCTCGGTGAGAGACAACAAGCCCGCGTGGCTTGTAATACCGCCATAAGCGCGTTGCCTCTGGATTTGGCAGAGGCTTGTTATCTACACTAATTTTATCGTCAGGCCCGACGATATGGGCAGGAGTCTCAAGAAGGGTGTCATTTACCATTACCCTGCCAGCTCTTATCCAGCTTTCAGCGTCTCTGCGTGAGCATAAACCAGCGCGTGCCATTCGTTTTGCAATGCGCTCGCTCTGGACAACTTCGTCAAGGGTAAAAGAGGGTTTTAATAGAGACATAATGACCAGATTAGAACATAAAAAAAAAGGAAAAAATAGTCAGAAGAAAACAAGATGTTGCTTTTTTAGTATAGTTTTGCCATTGCGTTGATATGCACATTATAGATTATATGGAATTAGCCCTTCAACAGGCACATAAAGCAGCTCAGCTAGGGGAAGTTCCTGTTGGAGCGGTGCTTGTTAGTGGCGATGGAGATGTGATTGCGTCTGCTCATAATCTTGTCGAATCACAGCGCGATGCGACTGCGCATGCAGAGTGCCTTGTGTTAAGGGAAGCGATGAGATTGTTAAATCAGAAATTCCTTGAAGGATGCGATTTATGGGTGACGCTTGAGCCATGCGCGATGTGTGCTGGTGCAATTTCAAACGCAAGAATTCGCAGGTTATACTATGGCGCAGAAGATAAAAAAGGAGGTGCGGTAGAGTATGGAAGCCATGTATTTAGTCATGCCACCTGTCATCATAAGCCAGAAATTTATGGCGGTATAAAAGCATCTAAGGCATCCAAGCTGCTGGAAGAATTTTTTGCCGAAAGACGCTAGAAAACACCAATATCTGTTCGGTAAAAACCGTTTTCCCATTTTATTTGGGATACCGTATCATATGCTTTCTCGCGAGCCTCACGATAAGTCTTAGCAGTTGCGGTAATGCTTAAAACACGCCCGCCTGATGCAATGATATCGCCTTGCTCATTTCTTCGTGTGCCTGAATGATAAATAAATCTGTCTGATTCTAGTGAGAGTGTATCTAACTGTTTGATAATTGAATCTGGCTGATAGCTGCCAGGATATCCCTTATTAGCCATGATAACTGTTATTGCAATATCAGGGCTGAAAATAATCTGTGCTTCTTGTTGTTTTTGATTGCAATGCGATATGATTATCTCAAGCAAGTCACTTTCCAGACGTGGCAGGATAGTTTGAGCTTCTGGATCGCCAAACCGACAATTAAATTCTATTACCTGCGGGCCTTCATCTGTAAGCATTAGCCCTGCATATAATATCCCTGTATAGGGCGTGCCATCTGCAACCATGCCTTTTGCTGTCGGCTTTAATATATTCTCTAAAATATCCTTGCGCAAACTATCAGTCTCGTCTGGAGAGGGGCTTGCAGCGCCCATACCGCCCGTATTTGGACCCTCATTTCCATCAAATGCCCGTTTGTGGTCACGCGCACTTGCCAGCCAAATAACGTCTTCTCCATCGACAAGTGCAAATGCAGATAGCTCAGGCCCTGTGATACAGGCTTCCACTAAGATGGTTTGACTGGCATCGCCAAAACCGCCTTCGAGCATCATATCAATAGCATCAAAAGCTTGTTTTGTCGTATTACATACCACAACCCCTTTGCCAGCGGCAAGACCATCTGCCTTTATAACAGATTGAGGGCCAATTAAACGGGCATATTCTTTAGCCTTCTGAATGTCTGTAAAACGCTCATAGGCAGGCTGGGGTATGTGATAACGCTTACAAAAATCACGTGCAAAATATTTGGAACCTTCTAATTTGGCGGCGGCAGCACTTGGTCCAAAAGCTGCTATATTGTGATTACGCAATGCATCGGCAAGACCAGAAACCAATGGTACTTCAGGCCCTATCACAACAAGTTCTATTTTCCGTTTTTGACATTCTTGAATGATGGCTTGGGGGTTATCAGAAGAACTCTCAAGACAGGTAGCAAATTGGGATATTCCGGGATTTCCCGGCGCTGCATATAATTGCGTACATTTTTGTGATGTTGAAATTGCGCGCGCAAGTGCATGTTCTCGCCCGCCGCCTCCAATAATTAATATATTCATACCTAGCCGTCCAAAAGATTACCCCAAAAAAGGTGTCTACCTTGTAAAGTTGGGGTATATTATAGATAACGCACCCGTTGTCTTTGAGGATATATCTGTGCCATAAATAGAGTGCCAGAACAATGGATTTCAAATGACAAACCTTATTCCCTCACAATCAGACAGTCTTTCAAACCAGCCTATATATTCGGTTGCTGATTTATCAAATGCGGTTAAACGCGCTATTGAGTCCAATTTCGAGTTTGTAAGAGTTCGCGGTGAAATCTCCAAGCCTGCTTTTCCTGGCTCTGGGCATATATATTTCAGCTTAAAAGATGCGAATGTAACACTTGCTTCGGTTATTTGGAAAGGACAGCTCAGCCAAATAAATATTCAACCAGAAGAGGGCATGGATGTAATTTGCACCGGAAAATTAACAACTTTTGCAGGTCAGTCACGCTATCAGCTCAATGTTACTCAAATTGAATTTGCAGGTGAAGGCGCATTGTTAAAACAGCTTGAAGCTCTAAGGCAACGACTTCAAGCAGAAGGGTTATTTTCTGAAGATCGCAAGCAGGAAATTCCCTATCTGCCGTCTGTTATAGGCGTTGTAACATCTCCGATAGGTGCTGTCATAAGAGATATACTTCATCGATTGTCAGAACGTTTTGGCACCCGTGTTTTGGTAGCGCCAGTCCCTGTTCAAGGTAGGGGCGCAGAACAGCATATCGCACATGCCATAAACGCATTTAATCAAATGCGCGAGGATGGGCACGTGCCAAAACCAGACCTTATTATTGTTGCGCGCGGCGGTGGATCGCTTGAAGATCTGTGGTGTTTTAATGAGGAAATCGTTGTAAGAGCTGTGTTTGAGAGTAAGATAGCGGTTATCTCTGCTGTTGGGCATGAAACAGATACAACGCTAATAGACTATGTATCCGATAAAAGAGCGCCAACCCCAACTGCTGCGGCAGAAATGGCAACACCAGTATTAACAGAACTGGTTGCCCGAATATCAGAACTTAATTCCAGAGCCAGCCGTGCCTTGGATAGAAAATTTAATTTTAAAGATAATCAGCTTACCGCCGCATTTCGGGGGCTGATAAACCCCTCTGACCAGATTAATCAACTTAGTCAGAGAATAGATATATTAAATGAAAAAATTGAAAAAAATGTGCAAAACATTCTGAGTAATAAACAACAAAAGCTAGCAAGCTTGTTTCAGCGATTGCCAACCCCAATTCAAAAATTAGGGGATATTCAAACCCGGATTATCGCCGCAAATGAGCGCATGCGCGCGCAAATAGACAAAAAGCTTTCAAACTCAGAGCAGACAATCTTAAGATACGAACAATTGCTAAATGCTTTCTCATTCAAGCGGGTTTTAGAAAAAGGGTTTGTGCTTGTAACGGATTTAGATGGAAATCCGATAAAGCAATCACAGGATGCAGCGACTGGTGCACTTATAAATTTGCAGTTTTTTGATGCAACAAGACACGCACAGCTCGACCCTGAGAAGATTTCAGATGGTAGCGCAAAAGCCAATGCCTCACGGCAGAATCAAACGCAACCTAAAAAAGTTTCAGCAGATGATAACGCAAAAACCACACAACCCAAATTGTTCTAGCCTTTAATTCTTCCCCAGCGCCGATGAGGCCATAACCATTGTTCTGGTCGCTCTTTTATCCAGCTTTCTAATAATTTATTAATCTGCAAGGCGATGGCGAGTATTTCGTCATCCGAAGCTGTTTTGCTTACCGAAATTGGCTCGTGAACAATCATTTTATAGTAAGCGCCTTTGATTCGGATGGTCTCAAGCGGAAAGAGTTTTATTTGTTGTTTGGCAGCGATTTTTATATGGGCGACAGGTGTTTTTACAGGCACTCCAAAAAATGGAACCATACGCCCCTCACGAAGTTGCTGGTCAATTAATAACGCAATAATTCCATTTGCCTTAATAGTCGCAAGCATTCCTTTGGCACCTTCACGGCCTTTTAGAAAAAACTCAGCATTTAAATATCTCTGGCGTTTTTGAATCAGAAAATCTGCAACCGGATTATTAAGAGGGCGATAGACGATACCTGATTTTCGGTTAAGTCGTTTAAGGGTTGTTGGCACGACCTCCCAATTTGCCAGATGTGAGCCGATAATAATACTACCCTGCTCGCACGCTGAAATTTTATCCAAGCCTTCAATCTTAACCCGGCTAGGTGAATTCATTAAAGTGAGCGTATGTGGAAACTCCCCTATATTGCGACCAAGATTCCACCACATGCCAGTTAATATCTCAAGGCGTTTTTGTTCTGTAAGCTCTGGCATAGCAAGCCTTAAATTAGCATTTGCGCGCTTATGCCAGCTTGTATGGGGACCGATTTTTGAGCCAAGCCACCCTGTAGAAACACTGGCAATATCAATTGGAATTAGGCGCAAAATAAGAAGCGCAAAAAACAAAAATACCGCCTCGATAGGCCAGCTTATATACCGAATTAAAAACTGCTTTAGATTATTATTGCGATGAAAGGACATTTTTAAATGTGGTCTCCAGAAGGGACACTATTTTTATAGAATCAGCTGAAGAGAAATGAATTCTTACAGGCACAGTCAATACCCGCTCTCGCCACTCTGCAGGCAATCTCATCCAGTCCTTTTGAGTGGTAACAAGCTCGGAGCCAGCTTGATTTGCGTCCTCATATAATTGTGACATATCAGTATCGGTATAGGGATGGTGATCTGCAAAATGGGCTTCACCAACAATATCAGCTTCGATATTTTGAAGCGTTTTGAAAAAACGAGAAGGATTTCCAATGCCTGCAAAGCCGTAAACAGGTCTGCCTTTCAGATGTTCGATAATCTCATCATCTGGGCGAAGCTCGCCTGTAAATATGGGAATATGTGACGGAATTTTTTGTGTTAAGCCTGTTTCATCCTCTCCATTAAAAATAACCATATCTACGTTTTTTAATCCATCATCTAACGTCTCCCGCATTGGCCCTGCTGGTAATAAAAGACCATTTCCAATCCCAAATTTCCCATCGAAAACAGCAATCTTTAGATTTTTTTCTAAGGTTGGGTTTTGCAGGCCATCATCCATTACAACACAATCAAGTTCTTTATCGGATGAAATAAAAGCAGCACCAGCGGGTCTATTGCGGCTTACACAAACCGTATTTGAATTTGACATCATTAAAGGCTCATCCCCAACATCTACCGATTGATGAAGATTAGAATTTACAAAAACAGGCCCTTTCTCACGCCCGCCAAATCCACGCGTTAACACAGATGGCGACTTGCCAATGCCAGACAAAAATCGGCATAGTGTTATTACAACTGGCGTTTTACCACTTCCTCCAACAGTAAGATTACCAACACAAATTACGGGTATATCACTTTTTTGAGGGTGCGCATTTTTCTGGTTTATGTAGTGACCAAGGCGCCATATATAACTCAGTGGAAATAAAAGAATGGATTGCCAGTTTAGTCCTGACCAAAATTTCGGTGTTTTCAATGGCATTTGAGATTATTTCTCTATGGTTGATATGATATAATGTGCCGCTTTTGCAGGACGCATGCAAGCCTCTTGAGCCATTTTCTGACCTTTGATAATAGCCCGCAACATTGCTTTATCGGATTGTCGGATCTCAGTTAATGTTTCATCTAGTGTTTCATTAAGAGTTTCATGTGACTCAATTTGGCGAATAATCCCAGCCTTTATTAAATCAATATAATCAGCCTCGTTATTAAAGATGGATTTACCGCAAATCATGGGCTTTCCAGCAAGTGCCGGCTCAATGGGATTATGACCCCCAGAATAAAAAAAACTTCCCCCGATTATTATGATATCTGCCACATTATACAAGCTTGTCATTTCGCCAAAGCTATCACTTAAAAAATAAGGGTTTTGGCGGAGCGGCAATTCACCTTGCGAGCGTTGTGGCATCATGCCTAGTTGGTTTATTATTTCTGCTGCTCTGTGTGGATGACGCGGGGCAAATATCAATTGATACTTCTCTGCATTGCTTAATTTGGCAACAGCTTTGGCGATAAGCTGTTCTTCATTCTTATGGGTTGAGGCAGCCAGTATAAACCTGCACCCAGATTGTTTGGCATAGTGTCTCAAAGCTTTTTCATAAGCCGAATTTAATGCATTATTGGAAATTCTGCTTTTAAGGGAGCCGACTATTTTTAAGGTTTGACTATTGTTATTCTTAATATCGCTAGCTAATGCCTCGAAGTTGTTTTTCTGTTTATCGTCGATAGCTAAAATCAAGGATGGGCTGGAAAATAACTTTCTTGCTAGTGACGGGTTTTTCTGCCATCTGGCTTTTGCAATATGTGATATTTGGCTTGAAGCAAAAATGACGGGGAGCTGTTTTTTGCTAGCATTAGTGACTAAATTAAACCAGAAATCAGATTCCAAAAATATAGCGCCATTTGGTTTCCAATATTCTAAAAAGCTGGATACCCATCGCGGGTGGTCTAATGGCTGGAATATATGTGTAACAGGCATGCCGGCACAACTCTTCTCAATATGGTCTGCCGCTGTTATGGTATTTGTGGTTATAAGGAAATGCCATTCAGAACGCATCTCTTTAAAATGTGTAACTAAATTAATAGCCGCGTTAGATTCGCCAAGAGATACCGCGTGCAACCAGATTAAGGTGCCGTGAGGACGGCTGGATTTATACCCATGCCCAAACCGCTCTTTTATACGCGTTTTATCCTCTTTTTTCTGGCTAATGCGCACATACAAATACAAGCGAATAAGTGGTTCCAGCAGAATCCAGAAAATCTGATAAGCAAAAGGGGTGATGTGCATCTCTATGGCGCCCTTTTTTTGCGGGAGTTTGTTTTAAAAGAATTAGCACAGAGCTCATCACATTGTTGGGTTAATGCATTTAATCTATCTTCAATTTGACAACGCCAATTCTCAAGAGATTGTTTTGATATCTGTGTTCTCTTCTGCGTATCTAGCATTTCAAGCCTAATCGGGTCGCCCCATAAAATAATAGCGTTACTAAAAGGTTTTGGGATCCTAGTCCTATCCCAGCTTTTCAGAAGCCATTGTCTATCAGCTGCAAACACCACTGGAATAATTTCAATATCGCTCATATGGGCTAGTGCTATCGGGCCCATCGCAAGTGTTCTTGCTGGACCGCGAGGCCCGTCAGGCGTAATCCCAACATTGCGCCCTTTTTTAAGTTCCTTGGCAAGCTGACGAAGACTAGTAAGGGCTTGCTTGTTAGAAGAGCCCCAGACCACGTTAAGCCCAACCATCTGAACCGCTTTCCCAAGTATTCTGCCATCTGAGTGAGGCGAATTTAGCGTTGTAATAGGTCTTGGCAGATTCCAAGTCATACCCAATATATGTTCATGCCAAGAGATGATGATATAGGGCTTTTTATGTTGTTTTAGCAATTGATAAACAGGACGGTTTTCATGCCGCCATTTAACGGTTATCCCCAGAATAAAAATAATGCACGCAAATACAAGCGAGAACAGCGTTTGACCTATCATGGAATGGCTTAGTTTTTTAAGCATATATGGGGCAACAAAGCTAAGGTTGGCAGTTACATGAAACTGGGGAACAATTCCACTATCATAGATTTTTCTATCACGTCTTCACAAATATCGCAATTTGCTGACATAATGAGGTTTTTGCATAAATAAAGAAATTATTTGCGCATAATGTGATAAAAAGACACTAATAGCGAGCAAAAATAACGTGATTAAAAACCAGAGTAAACCAGAGTAGATGTCATTCTATATTGAAGGATGGTGATGACAAACGCATCAAAGAAAACATTTGAAGTTATACAGGAAATCTGGAAGGTTTTTGCAAAACCGTTTACGGGTTTGTTTGCTTTTGCAATTTTTCTGATGGTCATCGTTGCCGTTTCAGGCGCTGTTTATCCTGCCATAATACAACAAGTTTTCAATCACCTAGCAGGTGAGGAAACTATTTTTCAGTATAATTTCCTAACCCTTGTTCCGCTCAGCATTATCTGCATTGCGTTAATAAAAGCGGTTGCAATGTATTTGCAAATTATAACCGTAAATCGGTTTGCACAATCTATTGCAACGGCAATGCAAACTAAAATGATGAGCCATCTTATTAACGCAGATCTTGGTGTTATAACACAGCACTCATCTGGTGTTTTTATCTCTCGGATTATGAATGATGTAAATCTTATAAAAGAGGCCGTGGTAAGATTATCCAACAATCTAATAAGAGACTCACTGACCATTCTTGTAATGATTGGAATGCTATTTTGGTTTGATTTTTGGCTTTCCGTCTTGGTGCTTGCAATTTACCCTATCGCGTTCCAACCAATTTTGCGTATCGGGCGTAAACAGCGCGGCCATGCAAAGCGTTTGCAGATAACTATGGAGGAGATGACTTCGGTTATATCTGAGATTATTGGCGGTAGCAGAATGATTAAGGCATTCGAGCTTGAAGATACCCAGAAATTCAGAGCATCACAGAGTTTTGATAAACTCAAATCTGCTTATCTCTCCTTATTGTCAGGCAGAGCTCGAATAGATCCTGTGTTGGAAGTTTTGGGCGGGATTGCTATTGCGGGGGTTGTTGGTGTGGCAAGCTGGCGCGTTAGTAATGGTGAAATGCTGGTGGGCGATGTACTCGGTTTTATAACAGCGCTTCTAATGCTTGTTCAGCCTGTAAGGGCGCTTGGAACGCTCAATGCGGTTACACAAGAAGGGGTCTCAGCTGCTAATAGAGCTCTTGAGTTACTTGCTACTGAACCTGACATTCAGTCAGATAAAAATGCGATAGATTTGAATGCAGAAAAAGCCGAAATTGAATTTTCAAATGTATCTTTCTCATATGATACCGCGCCTATATTGCAGGATATAACATTTACGATAAAAGCTGGCGAAACGGTCGCACTGGTAGGTGAAAGTGGTGCTGGAAAAACTACTATAATGAACCTTATTCCCAGGTTTTTTGATTCTGACAAAGGTATTATTTCTATCAACAAACTTAATATAAAGCAGATTAGTATTCATAGTCTGCGCGCGCATATTGCGCTTATCAGTCAGGATTCCATTTTGTTTGATGATACGGTTATGGCAAATATTGGATTTGGCAAACCAGATGCACGCGAGACGGATATTATTGAGGCTGCCAGAAAAGCGGCAGCAGATGGGTTTATCACAGCGTTGCCGCAAGGCTATCACACAAATGTTGGCCCGCAAGGAAACCTTCTTTCTGGTGGCCAGAGACAACGCATCGCAATTGCAAGAGCCATATTAAAAGACGCTCCAATTTTATTAATGGATGAGGCAACATCAGCACTTGATGCGCAATCAGAACAGCTGGTTCAAGACGCATTAGAGCAATCAAAGCAGGGACGCACGAGCCTTATTATCGCACATCGGCTTGCCACGATTAAATCTGCAGACAGGATTTATGTTATGGCATCTGGCAAAATTATAGAAACAGGCACTCATGAAAGTCTATTAGAGCAAAAAGGGGCCTATGCGAAAATGATTTCCCTGCAACAATTCTCCAAGTAAAAAAGTATCATAATAGGTGGTTGTTTGGATATTATCGGGGGGATTATTCTCGTTTTAGGATGGAATCAACAAAGCGAGTTGCTAGTGGCTGTGCTTTAAATTCCTGTACCAGTTTTTCAGGCTCATAAACTTCTTCTACCCAGCGCATGAATTCCATGCCTTGTGACTCAAACGGAATATAAGATGCGATAAAAGCATCTAGGATCCCTGTTTTAGCTTGCTTTACATGTAAATATTTAAATGAGAGCTGCTTTAAGGCCTCTATAGCGGGTTGCTTCATAACTATAAGTACATAGAGTGCAGACATTAAGCCTGCTCTGTCGGCACCTGATTTACAATGAAGTAGGGTAGGGTGCTGGATAGATGAGAAGAGTTCAGGTAGTTTCAGCAACATTTCTGTTTCAGGAGCTGCTCTGGAGCGAACCCTGAAATTCACAAGTTCTATCCCCATTTTATCGCAAGCCTCAGCCTCTAATTGCCAGCCACCAGATTCACGAGGTCCTCGTAAATTCAAAATTGTTTTTATTCCCAAATTTTTGTGAGCAATTTCAATCTGCTTTGGTGATGGCTGATTGCTCCGCCACATATTTTTATCTATCTGATACAGATTATGAAAAGCAATCCTTAGAAACCCATGATCGTGAAAATATAACTCTAGCCAGTCTGCTAAACCAGAACGTTTGAATTTTGATGCTTTGTGCGGGTAGTCAAGAGTGTTGTGCAATGGGCCGATCATCCACCAGCAACCATCATACCGTCAACACGAATGCTGGGCGCTGATGTGGAAAAACGAAGATCAATATCATTGGCAGGTGTTAATTCAAAAAACATTTCTTTTAAATTTCCAGCAATGGTAGCTTCAGTTACAGGGTATGCGATCTCCCCATTTTCTATCCAGAAGCCTGATGCACCCCGACTGTAATCTCCTGTTGTAAGGCTAACCGAGCTGCCGATAAATTCGGTTACTAGAAACCCGTCCTTAATATCAGCAATAAGATCCTCTAAAGAGACAGTCCCATTTTCAATAAAGCAGTTAGAGGTGCCAGGGGAGGGCGGTGATGATAGCGATCTGCTTGCATTTCCAGTTGGCATTAATCCTAATTGTGCCGCACTTGCTAAATCAAGCAGCCAGCTTTGCAATACGCCATTCTCTATAAGGTGTTGTTTTTTTACGGGCAATGTTTCGCCGTCAAACCTGCGGGATCCAAGTCCGCGATGGCGCAAAGGATCATCTGTTAGCGTTATATATTTGCTCGCTATTTTTTGCCCCATTTTATCTTTCAGAAAACTAGACCCTCTAGCGACGCTGGCACCATTTACAGCACTTGCGAAATGACCTGTTAGGCTTTTGGAAACGCGACTGTCAAATATAACTGGGAATTGTCCTGTTGAAGCACTTCTAGCCCCAACTCTGCTAATAGTGCGCTGACCAGCAGATGCCCCAATTTTTTCAGCATCAATCAGATCCTCAGCATAAACAGTAGAGCTAAAGTCATAATCGGTTTCCATTCTTCCATCTTTTTCAGCAATAACAGCAGCTGAAATACTAAAAGACGAGCGCTCATATTCGCCGGTAAATCCAGTGCTGGTTGCAATCGCTATTTCAGCTGTCGATTGCCCTGCAGAGGCACCTTCGGAATTAGTGATACCTTCTATTCCAAGTGCAGATTCTTCGCATTTAAGAGCCATTTCGGTTAGTGTTTCGGCTGTAAATTCAGTGGGATCATACAGCTCTAGATCTGGTAGCTCAACAGCTTGCTCTTCTTTGGAAGCAAGGCGTGCATAGGGATCTGCTGGCGCAAGACGTGCCATCGCAACAGCTCTCTGACACAGCGCTCTTACAGCATCTGTGTCAACTTTGCCGGTGGAAATGCTTGCAGATTGCTGGCCGGTAAATACGCGTAATCCGATCTGGAAATCTTCTGCATGTTCAACAGACTCAAACTTGCCAAGGCGCACTTCAACACCGACACCTTTATTTCTAACCAATGTTGCTTCAGCAGCATCAGCACCTTCAGATTTTGCTGTATCCAGCATCTGAATAATAATATTTTTTGTTATGTCATCCATATCTATCAGATAGCGCGCAAATACGTCTTGCGCAACTGCTTGCTGGTAAGAAAGTTTCTGTTTATAGTGTTTTTTATGAAAAAAAATTTGGTTTTTATAGATGGAAGTGCTGGAACAACTGGCCTTCAAGTATCGGCGAGGTTATCCCAGCGATCCGATATTAGACTTATTTCTCTTGCAGAATCAGACAGAAAATCAGAGGAAAAACGTGCCTCTGCAATGCAGGAAGCAGACGTTGCTATTCTATGCTTGCCTGATTCTGCGGCGGTGCAGGCAGTAGCAATGGTTGCTGGTATGGATGTTCGCATTATCGATGCCTCTTCTGCCCATCGAACAGCAGATGGGTGGGTATATGGATTTCCAGAATTACGCCCAGATCAAAGCCAGAAAATCGCTGAAGCCAATTTAGTAAGTAATCCTGGCTGTTATGCATCTGGGTTTATCGCGCTATTACACCCGCTTATTGAAAATGGTCTTATTGCGCCAGATCAAACCCTTATCACTCCTGCAGTTTCAGGCTATTCTGGGGGCGGAAAAAATATGATTGCCTCCATGAAAGAAGGCAATCTGCCACCTCATTTTGATTATTCGCTTGGGCTATCTCATAAACATATTCCTGAAATGATGATGCATTCGGGTCTTCGGGTTGCGCCATTATTTATGCCGTCGGTTGGTATGTTTGAGCAAGGCATGCTGGTTCGCCTTGCGATACCTGCCGCTGATTTTTCAAAAAACGTAACCATTCATGATATTCACGAAATCTATCAGGAGGCGTATCATTATCATCCGATGATTAGGGTTTGCGGATTAGATGAAGCATCATCATTGCAGCATTCAGGTCAGCTATCAGCTGATGGCGTTGCAGGACAAGATGGTCTTGAGATTTTTTGCTTTAATAATCCAGAAACCCAACAATTTTTAATTATAGCAAGGCTAGATAACCTTGGTAAAGGAGCTGCTGGCGCTGCTGTTCAGAACTTGAATATTATGCTTGGTTGTAGCCCAAATGCAGGTCTTAACTGGGATTATTAATATATCTTTTAGAAAACAGCTTGGAGAAGCAAACCTGCCGCCAGAATAAGGCCGCAATCCCGATTGGATCTAAAAACAGCTAACGCTGATTTGCCGTTAATTTCTGATAATTTATATATTTGCCAGCCTAAATGAAGGGCAGATCCTGCGATACCAAAAAGCCAAAAACCTAATCCAAATTGAAGCCAAAAACCAGCTGACCATAATAGGATGGCAGCAAGATATAATGCTGTTATACCCTTGGATAGATTAGTCCCAAATGAGCGCGCAGCAGAGCCAATGCCAAGCTTAGCATCATCCTCTTCATCTTGAATTGCGTAGATCGTATCATATCCGATAATCCAGCAAGCAGTTCCTGCATATACCAATAGCATGGCATCACTTGGCCAGTTATTTGTTGCACTTACCGCGCCAAGTAAAACGCCCCATGAGAAAGCCAGCCCAAGAACGACTTGTGGCCATTTTGTTACTCTTTTTGCAAGCGGATAACAGATTATCAAAGGAATTGATGATAAGCCCATTATCCATGCTTTGAAGGGAAGTTGTAATAAAATAAAAAACCCTATAAGCAGCATAATGCCAAGAAATATAATAGCTGAACGGACAGAGATAGTGGCAGCGGCAAGAGGCCTCATTGCGGTTCTGGCAACCTGTTTATCAATATCGCGGTCCCAGAGGTCATTTATAATACAGCCTGCCGAACGCATAATAATGGCACCCCCTAAAAACCAACTCATAAGTTTAGCAGTCTCAATCATCTCATTGGGATGTGCCAAGATAGCCCACCAGCCTGGCAGTAATAATAACCACCAGCCAATTGGCCTATCTAGCCTAGCTATAATAGCAAATGGTTGAAGCCAGTTTGGGATGCTTGACAGCCAGCCGTTAGTGGCGATATCTGTATGCGCTTCGTATGGCAATTTCATTTAATAACTCTGGTAATAACTCTGGCAATAACTCTGGTAGCAACTCAGAATAATAAATCTGGCTTTTAATAAATCTGGCTTTGCTTTTTAATATAAATATAACTACAGATATACGACATAAACTGAAAATAGTATTTTCAATATCTACCACCTAATTTTGCGTATCGCCTTTTTGAAGTTAAAAAAACTATACCTGATTATGCCTAACTATTCTTACCATCACTACTCTTTAGTAAAGGGTCTCTTAGATGAAATTCTCAGCATTTTTGATTTTGGTTAATTAAGTTAAAATGGACGTAGATTCTAGAGTTAATATGACACGATTATTTGTGGATTCTGCTTTGATGGAAAATGGTTTGATAGAACTCAATTCTGGGCAAAACCACTATCTCTCCTCTGTTTTACGAAAAAAAAATGGGGCAGAGCTTTTATTGTTTAATGGCAGGGATGGCGGGTTTCTGGGTGTTATTGAAACTAATGGCAAGCGCTCTCTTGCTGTCCGATGCAAGCAGCAGCTTCTCGTGCAGACACACTCATCTGATTTATGGCTGATATTTGTGCCAATTAAGCGCACAAGAATGGATTTTATGGTGCAAAAGGCAACCGAATTAGGGGTTTCAAAAATCTGGCCAGTGCAATCTGAATTTGGTCAGGTAAAGCAAATTCGTGAAGATAAATTGCGCGCGAATATGATAGAGGCCGCAGAGCAGACAGAACGTCTTGATTTACCTGAAATCGGGGCATTTACACCGCTTCAAACAATCTTAGATAATTGGCCAGAAGATAGAGTGTTAATGGTTTGTGATGAGACAAAATCAGAAGCAGGGCTCGCACGCTCCATGCTTCAATTGAATAGGAACCTAACCGAAAAAGCAGCTATTTTAATTGGTCCAGAAGGAGGGTTTAGTGCCCCGGAGCGAGAACAGCTCGACTTACATCCAATGTGTGAGAATATATCGCTGGGCCCGCGAATTCTGAGAAGTGATACCGCAGCAATGGCGGCATTAAGCATTTTCCAATCTAATTTTGGGGATTGGTATTAAACCCCCGAATAGTAACGGGCATACTTAAATGATGAAGAAAAAAACTAAGAGAAAGTATTATAGATCATGACCGATGCGCAAATATCACCGTCATTTAATGCCCTTGTGAGCTGGCTTTCGAGCAAGGAAAAAGACCCAAAACAATGGCGCATTGGCACAGAGCACGAAAAATTCATTTACACATTGGATGGATTTGCGCCAGTTACATATGAGGGTGAGGCCGGAATTGAGGCCATATTGCATTACCTAAGCGACACCTATGATATGACACCAATTCTGGAGCAGGGGAAATATGTTGCTCTTAAGACCAATGATGGCGCTTCAATCTCCTTAGAGCCAGGGGGCCAGTTTGAGTTATCTGGCAATATTGTAAAAACACTTCATCATAGCTGTGTTGAAACCAACAAACATTTAAGGCAAATGCTTGATGTTACCGCTAAGCTTGGACTTGGAATGATTGGATCAGGGTTTCATCCGACAGCATCGAGAGAGCAGATCAACTGGATGCCCAAGGGGCGATATAAGATCATGAAGAATTACATGCCAAAAGTCGGTAATCTTGGCTTGGATATGATGCTTCGCACCTGCACCATACAAACAAATTTGGATTATCAAGATGAAGAGGATATGAGGCGCAAGTTTAAAACTTCATTAGCACTTCAACCAATTGCGACGGCATTATTTGCCAATTCACCGATAAAAGACGGACGCCTTACACATATTCAGTCTAACCGTGCTCTGGTCTGGACAGATACAGATCCAGATAGGTGCGGAGTTCCGCAATGTGTATTTGATTCTAATTTTGGATATGAGCAGTGGATTGATTATGTTCTAGATGTGCCGATGTATTTTATTTACAGGGATGGGCAGTATCTAGATGTGGCTGGTAAATCATTCAGACGGTTTATGACGTCTGAATATAGAGATGAATTTTTTGGCCATACCGCTTCAATGTCAGATTTTGAAGATCACATTACAACTGTTTTTCCAGATGTCAGATTAAAGGGGTATCTTGAAATGCGCGGCGCAGATGGCGGTCCTTGGTCTATTATTTGTGCATTGCCAGCTCTTTGGGTCGGATTATTATATGATTCTGAAGCCTTGCAAAAAGCAGAAGCTATTGCGAACCAGTTTTCTCATCAAGATGTGGTTAATGCCAGAATATCTGCTGCAAAAGATGGTCTGAAAGGGCAAATAGGCTCTCAAAACATACATCATATAGCCAAACAACTTATAGAAATTGCAGAGATAGGTTTAAAAAACCGAGCTAGAATGGATAAGGATGGAGAGGATGAAAGAACATTCCTAACGCCCTTAAAAACCATAATAGATAGCGGCTTAACCCAAGCAGATATTGTGCGTGAATTATACCATACCGAATGGAACGAGGATATTAATAAGGTTTACACCTATTATAGATATTAAACGCAAATACAGCTCTTTGGCTGTCGCGGATATTATCTACTGATACGCTTTGTATGATCCCAGCAATTACCCCATGAATAGATGCAGTTCTATTTATGAGGTGTGAGAGTGAGGAATTGTGCTTATTGCAGTGATAAAACCTTAAGCGGCTTGCGTTCCGCCAACTGTTATACCGCCAATCTTCAAAGTAGGCTGCCCAACACCGACAGGAACAGATTGGCCGTTTTTACCACAAGTTCCAACCCCAGCATCTAAGGCCATATCATTGCCAATCATAGAAATTTTCGACATGGCATCTGGCCCATTGCCAATTAAAGTAGCGCCCTTAACCGGTGCTGTGATTTTGCCATTTTCTACAAGATAAGCTTCTGATGCAGAAAATACGAATTTGCCAGAAGTTATATCAACCTGCCCGCCGCCGAAATTAACGGCATAAAGACCATTTTTTACAGAAGAGACTATTTCGTCTGGTTCTAATTCACCAGATTCCATGAACGTATTCGTCATTCTTGGCATAGGAAGCGATGCGTATGATTCGCGTCTGCCATTTCCAGTTGGCGCTACATTCATTAATCGTGCGTTTTGCCGATCTTGCAAATATCCTTTTAAGATGCCGTCCTCAATTAGAACATTGCGGGCAGATTTTGTGCCTTCATCATCTATCGTAATTGAGCCACGCCTATCTAATATCGTACCATCATCAATGACGGTAACGCCTTTAGCGGCAACTTGTTGACCAACCTGTCCAGAAAACACAGAAGTTCCCTTGCGATTAAAATCGCCTTCCAGACCATGACCAACTGCTTCATGTAACATCACCCCTGGCCAGCCTGGCCCTAATACGATTTCCATTTCACCAGCAGGCGCAGGGATAGAATCAAGGCCAAGTAGCGCCAGACGTAATGCCTCGTCAACTTCGCTTTGCCAGTTGCCAGCTTGAAGATATTTATCAAACATAAACCTACCTCCAGACCCGCTAGATCCTGTTTCCATGCGGCCATTTACTTCAACCATCACAGATACATTTAATCTAACTAACGGTCGAATATCGGCGGCTCGATAACCATCAGGCCTTAAAATTTGGATAGCTTGCCAAGAACCAGCGATAGAGGCAGATACTTGCTTTACTCTGCTATCTTTGTCACGTGCATAGGAATCTATTTCTTGCAGTAATTTAACTTTGGCATCAAAAGGCGTAGCATCAAGTGGATTAGCATCTGAATATAAAGGCTGGTTTGCAGCATTTGCGGGTGAAAGAGCCAATGCACCAGAATAGCCGCTTGCAACAGCTTGTACCGTTTTGCCTGCCCGCTCAAGGGCCGCCATTGACATATCACCAGAATGGGCAAACGCATCGGCTTCGCCAAGAATTGCCCTTAGACCAAAACCGCTAGATTGGTTGTAGCTTGCAGATTTCAGCCTGCCATCATCAAAAGCAAGAAATTCCAGATAATCCATTTCTAAAAATAAATCACCATCATCAGCGCCATGTAAGGCATCTTTCAAAATCGATTGCGCGTGCTCTCTCTCGAAATTTCCGTCTTTAAAAAACAAGGCGTCTGTTTGGGCAAGTGGATCCATCGGAATGTCCTTTTAAGGTGAGCTTCAGAATATATTAACATATAAGAATCAATATTTATTTCAGAGAATTAATTATGGGGGGAGTCTATGGTAACTTCAAGCCCTATAGCATCTCATACAGCAAAGTATTTTTGGTAAATGCCAATTGAATGTCATAACGCAGGAATTTGCGCGACAGGCAGTCGCACCTTTCTTCCCAATCCGTAAAAAAGCAGATAGTACTGAGCGATATTTTTAAGTATTAAAAATCTGAAAATGCTATGTTTTATGCGTTTGTTAGGACACTTTCCTTGGGGGATTGAATTATGAGTGCGAATTTTATGCGCTATTTATCGTCAGGTGCTTTTATATTAGGCATTTTTGCGGCCTCTGTTGCCGGAGCAGCTCAGCCTGAGCCGTGGCAAATAGGCCTCCAGGAACCAGCTGGGTCTATTGCGCAAAAAGCAACAGATTTGCATAACCTATTACTTATTATCATATCATTGATATCTGTGTTTGTACTGGCGCTTCTTGTGTATGTTGGATGGCGCTTCCGCAGAGATGCTAACCCAACCCCGTCCAAGACGACTCATAACACCACAATCGAAATATTATGGACTGTTGTTCCTGTGTTAATTTTGGTTGTTATTGCAGTACCTTCTTTTAGGCTTCTATATTACATGGATGAGACAAAGAATGCAGAAATGGTTATCAAAGTCACTGGCAATCAATGGTACTGGAATTATGAATATATGGACGATCAAATCGCTTTTGATAGCTATATGCTAAGCGATGATGAATTGCAGCCTGGCCAGCCAAGACTTCTTTCTGTTGATAATCCGCTTGTTGTACCAGCAAATACAAAAATCAAAATGTTGGTAACCGGGAATGATGTGATGCATTCATTTTTTGTGCCTTCATTAGCGGTTCAGACTTATGCGTTTATCGGACGTGTAAACGAAGTATGGATAGATGTGCCTGAAGGTGAAAAAACCTATTATGGACAATGTAATCAAATCTGTGGTGTTAATCATTCTTTCATGCCAATCGTCGTTAAGGCGATGGCAAAAGAGGAATATCAAGCATGGCTAGCAGATGCAAAACAAGAATTCGCAATTCTTGACGTGCCACAATCAATTCAACTTGCCGGCGTTAATTAAGGGCAATTTCAAGGAGACTTTTACAATGAGCGCTCAGCCAACCACAGCAGATCATGAACATGGCGCACCAACTGGCTTTGTAAGGCGATGGCTTTATTCAACCAACCATAAAGATATCGGAACGATGTATATCATCTTTGCGATTATAGCTGCGTTTATTGGTGGCGGCTTTTCTGTGTTTATGCGAATGGAATTAATGCAGCCAGGCATTCAATATATGTCAGACGGGCATATGTGGAATGTGTTTACGACCGCGCATGGCCTTATCATGGTTTTCTTTGTTGTTATGCCTGGATTAATTGGTGGGTTTGGAAACTGGTTTGTACCGATTATGATTGGTGCACCAGATATGGCGTTTCCGCGAATGAATAATATATCATTCTGGCTTCTCCCCCCTGCCTTTATATTATTGTTATTATCAGCTGTTGTTGATGGCGGTGCTGGTGTTGGCTGGACAATATATCCGCCCTTATCATCTACAGCTGGAACACCTGGGATGTCGATGGATTTAGCGATTTTTGCGCTTCACCTAGCAGGTGTATCTTCTATCCTTGGCGCGGCGAACTTTATCACAACGATTTTTAACATGAGAACGCCTGGAATGACGTTGCACAAAATGCCTCTGTTTGCATGGGCTATGTTAATTACAGCGTTTTTGTTGCTTCTTGCGGTTCCAGTTCTAGCAGGTGCTATTACGATGCTGCTTACAGATAGAAACTTCGGCACAACCTTCTTTATTCCAGAAGGGGGCGGTGATCCTATTTTATTCCTGCATCTTTTCTGGTTTTTCGGCCATCCAGAGGTCTATATTATGATCCTTCCTGCGTTTGGGATCGTCAGTCATATTATCTCCACATTTTCAAACAAACCTATCTTTGGATATTTGGGAATGGCTTATGCTATGGTCGCCATTGGGTTTGTGGGTTTTATCGTTTGGGCGCACCATATGTACACGGTTGGACTTGATGTCGACACACGAGCTTATTTTACCGCTGCGACAATGGTAATTGCTGTGCCCACCGGAGTTAAGATTTTTAGCTGGATTGCAACCATGTGGGGCGGCTCTATTAGATTTGGCGTTCCAATGCTCTGGGCAGTTGGATTTATCTTTTTATTCACGGTTGGCGGTGTAACGGGCGTTGTATTATCAAATGCTGGTCTGGATGTGGTGTTGCATAATACGTACTATGTTATCGCCCATTTCCATTATGTCCTATCATTAGGAGCTGTGTTTGGTCTGTTTGCAGGCTTCTATTACTGGTTCTCTAAAATGACTGGATATAGCTATCATGATGGCCTAGCAAAAGTACATTTCTGGGTGACATTCTTTGGTGTTAATTTAACCTTTTTCCCGATGCACTTTCTTGGACTTGCAGGCATGCCAAGGCGCTATGTAGATTATCCGGATGCATTTGCAGGATGGAATATGGTTGCCTCTATCGGCTCATTTGTATCTGCTGCGGGCGCTATTATTTTTCTTGTCGTGATTGCAGAGGCGTTTATTTCTCGTCGCCGTGCTGAGAGTAATCCGTGGGGCGAAGGCGCAACTACGCTTGAATGGCAAGTGGCTTCTCCGCCGCCCTATCACACCTATGAAACATTGCCGAAAATAAAGTAGATATCTTTATATAATGGAAAAAATTCAAAACATAACAACACAGACAGCAGTATTTCACCCATCTGCTGTCTCTAGTTTTTTTCAACTCATGAAACCACGTGTCATGAGCCTTGTGATATTCACTGGATTTGCGGGTATGTATCTGGCTCCTGGTGAGTTGCACCCGGTGCTTGCTGTTATATCACTGTTTGCGATTGCCGCTGGCGCTGGTGCATCTGGCGCTATTAATCAATGGTATGACAGAGATATTGATGCTGTAATGCACAGAACACGCGCCCGGCCAATTCCAGCTGGCAAAGTTGAGCCATCAGAAGCGCTAGCCTTTGGCGTGATTATTTCTGTTATTTCTGTTTTGATTTTGAGTTTATCAGCAAATTTTCTGGCTGGCGGTTTGCTTGCTTTTACAATCATATTTTATGGCCTGATTTATACAGTTTGGCTTAAGCGCTCGACAGCTCAGAATATAGTGATTGGCGGTGCGGCTGGCGCGCTTCCCCCTATTATTGGATGGGCAGCGGTTACTGCAAGTATGAGTATCGAGTCTATTATTTTGTTTGGTTTAATCTTTTTTTGGACCCCGCCTCATTTCTGGGCTTTGGCTTTGGTTAAAAATCAGGATTATAAAAATGCAAAAATCCCGATGCTTCCGGTAGTGGCTGGCGGGGATGAGACAAGAAGGCAGATTTTTATATATAGCATCATAATGGTTGGTGTCAGTTTTCTGCCAAATATTATTGGAATGTCGAAAATCCTCTATGGCTCAGTTGCTGGGATTAGCGGCACGATATTTCTGTTACTTGCCTTTCAATTGCTAAGGCAACCAGATGATAGCCGTGCAATGCGTTTGTTTAAATATTCAATAGCGTATTTGTTTATTTTATTTTTAGCATTGATTTGTGATAAGGCGATTTTAGGATAATGAATAAGCCAACACCCAAAACAGCTGATGAATTAAGACAGGCACGAAAGCGGCAGAATTATGCAGTTCTGGGCCTTATATTCGGACTTGTACTTTTGTTCTTTTTAATAACAGTGGTTCGCATAGGACTGAATTCATGACACTATCCAACGCTCAGCCAGCCCCTCACAAATCAGAATTGCAACGGCGAAATGCAAAAAGTTTGCTTATTGTTGGTGTGGTTGTGTTTAGTATGATGGGTCTAGCGTATGCGTCGGTGCCTTTATATGATTTATTCTGCCGGGTAACAGGGTTTGGAGGCACTACTCAAATAGCAGAGCAAGCCTCTGAGACGATTATAAGCGGTCATGATGTAAAAGTGCGTTTCAACGCCCATACTAATCCAGAACTTAACTGGTCATTCTTGCCTGTCACAGACGCGGTTATATTAGCACCAGGGGAGCAGGTGAAAGCTGTTTTTCGCGCTACTAACCTGTCAGAAGAAATGTCAACCGGTACTGCAACCTTTAATGTAACACCGCAAAAAGCGGGCCCTTATTTTATGAAAATGGAATGTTTTTGTTTTACTGAACAGCCATTATCACCTGGCGAGTCAGTAGACATGCCTGTTGTATTTTATCTTGATCCTGAAATAGCATCAGATAAAAATACAATAGATGTAGATGAAGTTGTATTGTCCTATACGTTTTTTAAGGCATTGCAGAGTTAATTGTTTAATCTCATTAGTTCGGGGGAATTGATGAATTTTTTAGGGAGAGTCAAATGAGTGGGTCACAGCAGCATCCGTATCATCTGGTAGAACCAAGTCCGTGGCCTGCTGTTGGCGCCGCATCTGGGTTTGTTGTTACCATTGGTGCCGCTATGTATATGCATGACAAGCCATATGGATTAGAGACATTAGCAGTTGGTCTAGGGCTGGTAATTCTAACCATGTTCTTATGGTGGCGCGATATCGTAAGAGAAGCAGAATATCAAGGCCATCATACACCTATCGTGCAGATAAGCATGCGATATGGAATGTTGCTGTTTATCGTGTCTGAAATAATGTTTTTCGTTGCATTTTTCTGGGCGTTTTTTGATCGTGCTTTATTCCCCGTAGGCGGAGTGTGGCCACCTGAGGGCATTGACACATTCGACCCCTTTGATTTGCCACTTATCAATACGCTTATTCTTTTGTTGTCAGGTTGTACCGTGACATGGGCGCACCATGCGCTTCTGCATGATGACCGAAAAGACTTTATCATGGGGCTGACTGTAACGGTAATGCTTGGGGTTTTGTTTACAGCCTTGCAGGCATACGAATACCAGCACGCACATTTTGGATTTAGCGATGGCATTTATCCGTCTGTGTTTTTCATGGCAACCGGGTTTCACGGCTTTCACGTTATCGTTGGTACCATATTTCTATTTGTGTGTTTGATGCGTGGCTTGAAAGGTCAATTTACAGCAGATAGGCATTTTGGATTTGAAGCAGCAGCTTGGTATTGGCATTTTGTCGATGTTGTCTGGTTGTTCTTATTTGTTGCCATTTATTGGTGGGGCGGATAGTTAGACCTGCTCACAAACGACTATATAAAAATAGCAAGGGCCTGTTTGTCAGAGGCCCTTCTGTTTTTTGTGGCTTTCATTTTTGGGATGAAGTACCACATTAAGTATAAAATTTTCGAATACGCATAGTTTGATGAATGGGGATATGATGACATTCAGACCACTTTTTTGGCCGACATTTTTTACAATTCCAGCCATTATTTTGCTTATCTCACTTGGGAGTTGGCAATTATCGCGTCTAGCTGAAAAAACCGAACTTATCGCGCAATTTGAGCAACGAAGTAATGCGGCAGCCATTGGTATTAATCAGGTCACAGAGCCTTTTGAGGCGTTTGAGTTCCAGCGAATTGGCGTTACCGGCACATATCTGCATCAATCAGAAATTTATCTGACAGGCAGAACTTATGAAGGCAATGCCGGATTTCATGTTGTAACCCCATTTTCAACATCAGATGGCGTCATTCTGATAAATCGAGGATGGGTATCTGAGGCATATAGAGAGCCTAGCACCCGTCCATTTTCGCTAACAGAAGGGGAAATTTATGTTGAGGGGATATTAAGGCTTCCTGGCAGAAAGGGATATTTTGTTCCTGAGAACGAGCCTGAGGCAGGGTTTTGGTTTACGCTGAAGCCTACTGAAATCGCACAGTTTTTGAAACAAGAAGATATGATAAAGAATTATTATATTGACGTTATTAGAACTGGCGAAATTATAACGCTTCCAATTGCGGCTGAGGTTAATATTGATGTGCCTAATTCACACTTTAATTATGCTTTAACTTGGTTTGGACTAGCGCTTGCGTTAATTGGGGTTTATCTTGCCTTCCATCACCAAAATGGCAGACTGCAATTCTCTTCTAAATCGACCTCCGATTAAAAAAAGGAGCTTACTCAAATGGAATATTTAAGTACACGCGGAGAGGATAATAATACCCAATTTGACGGTGCGCTTCTGAGCGGGCTTGCACGAGATGGCGGGTTGTATTTGCCAAAAAGCTGGCCCAAATTCACCTCATCAGAAATAGCAGCAATGAGAGGGCTTGATTATTACCAAATAGCGGGAGAGATAATATCAAAGTTCACTGAAGGAGATCTCACCCTAGATGAGGTGACACAGCTTGCAAAAGAATCTTACAAAAACTTTACCCATCCAGATGTAGCGCCTCTCACCCCTCTTCGGGATGGTCTCTATGCGTTAGAGCTTTTCCATGGCCCTACAATCGCATTTAAAGATTATGCCATGCAATTTTTAGCACGGGCGTTTGAGCGAGCGCTTGATAAGACAGGCAGACATTCAGTGATACTTGGCGCAACAAGTGGTGATACGGGTTCTGCGGCATTGCAGGCATTTCAAAATCTTGATTCAGTAGATATTTTTATTCTTTTCCCTAATGGGAGAGTATCACCTATACAGCAGCAACAAATGACGTCTCTTGCTGGTCTGGGCGCCCATGCGGTGTGTGTTACAGGTGATTTCGATATATGTCAGGATATCGTAAAAGCGTGCTTTAATGACCATCAATTCAGAGATACGGTAAATCTATCTGCCATAAACTCAATTAATTGGGCTCGCCTGGTTCCTCAAATTGTTTATTATTTTACTTCTGCATTAAAGCTTGGTGCCCCAGAACAAAAAGTTGCTTTTAGTGTTCCAACAGGTAATTTTGGCAATATCTTTGCTGGTTGGGCTGCTGGTCAGATGGGGTTGCCTATCGAAAAGCTGATTGTTGCTTCCAATAGAAATGATATTTTAACGCGGTTTTTTGAAAATGGCAGGATGACGCGTGATACGGTTCAACAAAGCCTCAGCCCCTCAATGGATATTCAAGTCTCGTCTAATTTTGAGCGGATATTATTTGAGGTGCTTGGACGTGATGCTGATTTATGTGCTGAGAAAATGAATGCGTTTGCGACCACTGGGAATTTTGATGTTTCAATAGAACAACTAGAAACCGCAAAAGAGACCTTTGTAGCTTATCGTGTTGATGATGCGCAAACTACAAGCAAGATAAAATCTTTATATGATAATCATGGAATTATTTTTGATCCCCATAGTGCGGTGGGGCTTCATGCGGCTGCATCTGCACGAGATGATAAAATAGTGCCAACTGATATTCCTATTATTTCACTTGCGTGCGCGCATCCAGCTAAATTTCCAGATGCGGTGGAAAAAGCGATTGGTATTAGACCAGATTTACCAGAGCATTTGCGCGATTTAATGGATAGGAAGGAAACCAAGACAGAGATTGACGGCACTGTTGAAGCCACCCAAAAACTTATTTATGAAAATATACGCTGACCCCCTTTATATTCTAGCGGGGTTCTAGCGGATTTCAGGCGTATCAGAAGTAGCGTCTTGGCTATTTTTATTATGCCCAGCCAGATTGCGGCGACAGATTACTAGCATTAAAACCACAATAACCAAGTGCCTTTTCCCAAATAGAGCTCACATCATCTGTGAAAATCATCTCTGGCGAGGCGGGCACATGAATCCACATATTCTGGCGTAATTCTTCTTCTAATTGTCCAGCAGCCCAGCCAGTATATCCCAGCATAATTTTAAACTGGGCAGGGCCAATGCCATTGGCAATTTCAGATAGCATGTCAACTTGCATCGATAACGCAATTTCATCGGTGATTTTTACAGAATCTGGCATTAAATGCTCATCAGAATGTAAAATATAACCGCGCCTATCTTCAACAGGCCCGCCTGTATAAATGATTCTATTTTGCTCAAATCGGGGTTTTATAAAACTTAGCTTTTCAGTAAGCTTTGAGAAGGTGAAATTTTGTTTTGGTTTATTTAAGACCAACCCCATCGCCGTCTGTTTATCATGCTTGCACATAAAAATAACAGCCTGATGAAATTGTGGGTCATTCATCTGCGGTGTTGCTACAAGAAAATGTCCAACAAGTTCTGTAAATAGAAGCGACGCTTTTTCATTTTTCATGGGAATAATAATAGCTAACTTGTCTATTCGGGCAAACCTTTTTGCCTAAAAAAAATCAAGTTTGCTTAAAAAAATCAGGTTTGGCTAAAAAATCTACAAATTTTTTTATAGAAGGCTGACAAATTTGCTTATTGAGCCTATGTATCTATGGATATGATACAGATTTTTTTTATTCTATTTTGCTTAATAGTTAGCGGGGTTAACTCGTTGCAGGCCGCCCAAGGCCCGTGGCTTGAGAGCAAATACGCAAAAGTTAGGCTGATTAGCGGCGCACAAGCAACGGGTAGCTTAACCGAAATTCCAGCTGCATTAGAATTTCAATTAAAACCGGAATGGAAGGTTTACTGGCGAAGCCCAGGGGATGCAGGACTGCCGCCTGAACTCACATCAGATAATCCAAAACACGAAATCACTCGTTTCTGGCCATTGCCAGAACGGTTCTCATTGTTTGGTATAGATACATTTGGGTATTCAGGCAGAGTGCTTCTGCCAATTTCAATTAAACGTGACGACACAAAAATTGATCTAAAGGCAGATTTCACATTCACAGGCGAGCTAAATGCATTGGTATGCTCGGACTTATGTGTGCCGATCTCAGGCCCACTAAGTTTGTTTCTGCCAAACGGAATGGCACCCCCATCCGCTTTTGCACAGGAAATAGCCTATGCCAAAGCACACGTGCCCACATTCGTGACAGGCCCAGATATCGAGATGAAATCAATCGGTTTGATGCCTGAAGATAGAAAGATTCTGATTGAGCTTTCCGTACCAGATCAAACATTAAAAGATGTTTTTATTGAAACCAAACTTGCTGGTTATAGCTTTTCCAAGCCGGTCATAATAGACAAATCACACGATGTAATGATTGCTGAAATCACTATAAATGGTGCGCAGGATGCAGGTGCATTAGTAGGACAAGACGTAATATTAACCATAGTCTCTAAAGAGCAGAATAAAGAAATTACTGTCCCCAGCCTTAGCAAAACCCGTAATACCAACACAGCATTAGCTACGTTCTGGCCAGGATTTATGGTGATATTACTCACCAGCTTTATCGGCGGGTTTATTCTTAATTTCATGCCGTGTGTTTTACCTATTTTATCACTTAAAGTAGGGTCTTTTCTGGGGGTGGAGCGTACGTCATTGTATCAGGTGCGCGCACATTTCCTTGCGACCGCGTTTGGAATTTTATCTAGTTTTATAATGCTGGCTTTGGGGCTGATACTCATAAGAAGTGCCGGGTATCAAATTGGATGGGGAATTCAGTTTCAAAGTCCGATATTTCTAGGGTTTATTTCGGTTGTGCTTGTTGTGTTCATTGCAACGCTATTTGATTTGGTTTATGTGCCGATACCTAAGTTTGCGGTCATTCTCTCAGCCCCTGTGGCAAAAAATTCTGGCTATCGCTATGATTTCTTATCAGGGATGCTTGCTACTATCCTTGCTACGCCGTGTTCAGCGCCATTTGTAGGCACTGCCTCTGCATTTGCTTTGTCAGGCTCTAACACGATACTTGTCAGTGTTCTTTTTGTAATGGGGGTAGGGCTTGCTTTACCTTGGCTATTATTTGCAGCAATGCCCTCGCTTACACGCTTTCTGCCGAGCCCGGGTCGCTGGATGGTTAGAATTAAACAGATATCAGCTATTCTGTTAATTGGAACGCTAATCTGGATTTTATGGGTTTTTGCTAATCTGGTTGGCTGGCGCACCAGCGCTCAAACACCGTCACTGAATAATTATGAGCCATGGTCCATGGCCGCAATGGAGACGGCTATTGCAACTAATAGACCTGTTTTTGTGGATGTTACAGCTGATTGGTGCATAACCTGCAAAGTGAATAAAATCTCTGTTCTGGAATTGGGTACTATAAATAAGGCATTCGTAGACGCAGACTTTATGTTATTTCAGGCAGACTGGACCAGACCTAATGATGAAATAGCAGAATTTCTGGCCATGAATGGAAGATTTGGAATACCATTTGACATCCTATTTTCGCCTCGGCTAGAAACACCCATAATACTGCCTGAAATCTTAACAGCCGAGCGGTTATTAGACGCAATACATGCTGCAAGTTTAAAATAAGTTAGTAATTTGAAATAAATAAAAGGAACGATAATCAATGGCATTAACAACTGGAAGTGCAATCCCCAAGCTTGAAGTAACGACTAAAACATCTGAAGGGCTTGATGTGATAGATACACAAGCCTATTTCGCTGGGCGTAAAATCATTGTATTTTCTGTTCCGGGTGCATTTACAGCGACCTGTTCTGAGAAGCATTTGCCAGGATATGTAAAACATTATGACAATTTTAAATCTGCTGGTATTGATGCTATTGCCTGTCTTGCTGTTAATGATGCGCATGTTATGCTTGCATGGGCAGAACAAAAACAGGCAGATGGCCTGATAGATTTGCTGGCGGATAGTAGAGCTGTATTCTCTGATGAGCTTGGATTAACAACCGATATGGGGCCTGTTCTTGGTATTAGAGCTTCAAGAAGTGCGCTCATTATAGAAGATGGCGTAATTACACATTTCTTTAAAGAAGCGCCAAAAGCGTTTGAAGTGTCGGATGCTGAATCGCTGCTGGCAATCGTTTCTGGCTAGCGGGTGTTTTCTATTTGTATTTTTCGTGCTTCTGCCTGCGATATCTGGTCACATTCTTCATTTTCAGCGTGACCAGAATGGCCTTTTATCCATTCCCAGCTTACCTGATGCTTGCAACAAAGCGCATCTAGCAATAGCCAAAGATCCTTATTTTTTACATCATTCTTTGCAGCGGTTTTCCAGTGATTTTTTTTCCAATTAGCAATCCATTTGGTAATGCCATCCATTACATATCTGCTATCTGTTACAACAGTAATATCAACGGGCCTTTTTAAAGCTGATAAGCCCATAATAACAGCCGTTAGCTCCATTCTATTATTTGTTGTATCTGCCTCGCTGCCAGATAATATCTTTTTGTGATCCTCATAGCATAGAATGCTTGCCCAGCCGCCAGCACCAGGATTCCCCAAACACGCCCCGTCAGTATATAAGAATGTTTTTGCGCTCATAATTAGAATCCATATAAACCCAAATTGGCGTTGGATTTAAGAAAGGTAATCTTATTCCAATATTCCAGTGGGTCATGTCTTTGAACGTGCGCGTCTTTTGGTGTGTGGTGCCAGTCATAATAGCGTGTTGCAAAAAATCGAGCAGCTGCCCCTTGAGATAAAATCGGTAGCGCATCTATCTCATCTTGTGTCAACTTCCGTATTGTTTGGTAGCTAGAAATCAGCCTTGTTGCTTTTTCAGAATTAAAACGTCCGTCACTCTCAAAGCACCAGCTATTCAGGCAAATCGCAAGGTCATAGGCAAAAAAACCAGTGCAGGCAAAATAGAAATCAATAATACCAGTAAGGGTATCCCCGATAAACATGGCATTATTAGGGAATAGATCGCCATGTATTACACCGCTTGGAAGTGAGGTCGGCCAGCTAGAGATAATATGGTTTATCTGCGTAATTGCCTCGCGGTTAAGGGTTGTTGCTAAATCTGTATTACTATCGTCGGTATCTTTAAGGATTGCCAGCCAACTTGCAGGTCCAAGGGGATTATCTCTGCTAAGAGGGATCATGGCGCCTGCTAAATGAAGTCTTGCCAGCATAACGCCTATTTGAGAGCATCTCTCTAAATTTGTAAATTGCGCTGTCTCACCGTTAAGAAAGGATACGATAGTCGCGTATTTTCCAGCACATTTATTGATTATATCGCCATGTTTGTTTTTTATCGGCTTTGGACAGCTAATATCACGGTTATATAACTCACTGATGAGCTTCATAAAAAAAGGCAAATCATCTGCGCTTACTCTCTTCTCATAAAGGGTGAGAATATAGCTGTCTAGACTGGTTTTTAAGATAAAGTTTGAATTCTCAACACCTTCTGTGATCTCTGTCAGGCTTATTACCTCGCCAATATCGTAATTTTGTAGGAAATCGGAGAGGTCTTGATCAGAAACGGGGGTATATACAGCCATTAATATTATCTTTTTTTCAATATAGGAGGCAGGTTAAACACCATATCTTCTCGTGCTGAACCTTCTGTTTTAACTGAAATATCAAATTCTTTCTGCAATTTTTCAATCACTTCATCTACTAATATATCAGGCACGGACGCACCAGATGAGATACCAATAACCGAAACATCACGCAGAATATCTAAATCAAGTGATGCCGCATCTGGAATAAGAACGGCCCCGCCGGCACCAAATTTTAGGGCGACTTCAACAAGCCTTTTTGAGTTTGACGAGTTATCTGCCCCTACGATAATAAAATACTCTGCCTGCGGAGCAAGCTTTTTAACAGCGTTTTGCCGGTTCGTCGTAGCATAACAAATATCCTCACCACTTGGTCCTGTAATCTCTGGAAACCGGTGCTGAAGAATAGAGATTATCTGCGATGTGTCATCAACTGATAATGTGGTTTGTGTAGCAAATGCGAGCCCGTTAGATAATGGAGGTTGCACATTCAATGCGTGTTCTGCTGTTTCAACAAGGCTCATTGCGCCTTCTGGAACCTGCCCCATTGTTCCCTCAACCTCTGGGTGACCAGCATGTCCAATTAGAAGGGTGTGCTTGCCCTTGCGATGGTGCCGTGAGGTTTCATTATGCACTTTCGTTACCAGCGGGCAGGTGGCATCAATGGCTATCATATTCTCGGCGTCTGCTCGTTCTTTAACAGATTTAGAAACACCATGAGCTGAAAAAATAACAGGCGCGCCTTCTGGAACCTCATCAAGTTCCTCCACAAATATGGCGCCCTTCTCAGCAAGCGAATTAACCACATATTTATTATGAACAATCTCGTGTCTAACATAGACAGGAGAGCCAAACTTCTGCAATGCTGTTTCTACGATTTCAATGGCGCGTTCAACCCCAGCACAAAAACCACGGGGCGCAGCGAGTAAAATTGTTTTTTTTTGACTTCTCATAACGTTTTATTTGCGCGATAACGTCACAAAGGTCAATTGAAGACAGTCCAAAATGTGAAATAAAGGTGATGTGATGCAAACCAAGCCTATCTTCGTGATTATATTATCATTATTTTTAACAGGGTGTGAGACGATTAGACCCACTTGGAGCGACTGTTCTAGCAGGGTAACTGCGGTTGAAGAAGGAAGTAGGGTGACGTTGCGCACTCCTGATGATGGGGGCGAGGTGTACGCACGGCTAAATGGTGTATCAGCTTTATGCAATGAAAAGGCTGATATGGTTGACGTAAGAATTAAAATCGGATTGAAGCTAGTGAGGGGTCTAAGCCAAAATGAAAATGTGGTTGAGCTAGAATTACCCGTGCTAATCGCTATTTTGGATTCGCAAGATATAGTGGAAAGCTATGAAACGGTGAGTTACAAAATGACTTTTCCGTCAGGCACGAATACCCTTTATCCTGTTATAACACCAAAAACACAGATGCAAAAATCCGGCCGTGTTATATTATCTCTCGCGCCGAAAGTTATAAAACCATAACGACGCAAGTGAGTTTAAAAAACCAAACAGGATAGCTAAGGCAGTTTAAGCGCTTTTACGACTTTGTTGCCGCAATCTGGGTAAGAGATTCATCTATCATGGAAGCGCCTAATTCAGCATCAAGTTCTGAGGCTAATAGCTCTTTGCTGGCTGAAATAGCAAGACTGGTTGCTTTGGTTCTGAGTTCAGTAACCACAGCAGCCTCTGCCGCAGCAATTTTCGCTTTTGCCTGTGCTTCTCTTCTTTTTATAGATTCTTCTGCTTTTTCAACCGCTATATCGCGAATTCTATCAGCAGCTACATGGGCATCAGCCACAATTCGCTTAGCATCTTCTATGGCTTCACCTTGCAAAGCCTTAAATTTTTTCAATTCAGCTTCAGCTTCATTTCGTAAATTTTCAGCTTCGCTTAATTCATCTCTGATTTTTTGTGCTCTGCTATCTAGCAAATTTGCTAAAGCAGATCCTACTTTACGCCATATAATAGCAATAAAAATAACAAACCCTAATGCAACCCAAGCTGATTCATCAAAATACATCTTATTGCTCCATTAGCTTTGTAGTTTCGCATGTGCGGCCACATGTTTTTTTACAACGGCTTTTGTGACTTTAACGGGAGTTAGTTCTGCTATAATCTTCTGAGACGTTTCTGTTGCCAAATCTTCTAAAGAAGAAAGAGCTTCATCTCTCATTTCGGATAGCCGCGCTTCTGCTTTTTTGGCACTTGCTGCTAATTTTTTATTTATAGCAGCATCCCGGCTAGCTGTCTCGGTCTTTGCTTCTTCAAGTGCTTTTGCTGCTGCAATAGCCGCTTGTGACCTGGCTTCGCTTAAGGATTCCTCATAAGAGGTGTAAACCTCTTTTGCATTATCCTGAGCTTTTTTTGCTGTTTCAAGATCATCAGAGATTTTAGTAGAGCGATTTTCAAGAACAGACGAGATAGAAGGCGCAACAAGAGACGAGATAAGGATATAGCCAATAACAAATGTTACAACAAGCCAGAACAACTGAGAAGGCCAGGTTGTAATATCCAATTGTGGCAAGCCGCCAGAGCTATCGCCCGCAGCTAACGCACCTTTTGTGATAAGGCTAAGGGATATTATCCCTGAATAGATCCAAATTCGTTTTACCATATTCATACTCTGATCGGTTTGAAACATCTGTTTTTATAAGACAGGCCTATTAGCATTAGCGGATATGCCCGTCTCATTTAAAAAGCAAAAGCAACAAATTAAAATACGAATAAAAGTAATAGCGCAATAACAAGCGCAAATAGTGCAATAGCCTCGGTCAAAGCAAAACCAAGAATACCAATACCGAATACTTCATCACGCGCAGATGGATTGCGAGCGATAGAGCTAATCAATGATGCAAAAATATTACCCATACCGATTCCAACACCAGCAAGTGCAATCATAGCAATTCCTGCGCCTAGTAATTTTGCAGCTTCAGCTTCCATTTTTTTATCCTTTTTTATGATTAATAGTTTTTGGTTAAGGCTCCGTTCAGAGCCACTTGTTATACGTTAATTTCTAGTGAAGGTGTAACGCGTCATTCAAATACATACAAGTCAAAATTGTAAACACATATGCTTGTAATAATGCCACTAAAAGCTCTAAGCCGGTTAGACCAATAATGGCTATTAATGGAAAGGCTGAACCCGCCACCATTATCCCGCCAGCACCGCTCATCATCACGGCTAGTCCCGCAAAAACTTTTAGCATTGTATGACCTGCAAGCATGTTTGCAAATAAACGAACAGATAAGCTTACAGGACGAATTAAATAAGAGATAACCTCAATCAAAACCAATAGAGGTATTAAGGGCTTAGACGCGCCTGGTGGCACGAAAAATGAGAAAAAATGTAGACCATGTTTGAATAGGCCAATCAATGTTACGCCTATGAATATGGTGAAAGCCATTGCAAATGTAACGATGATTTGACTTGTTACAGTGTAGCTATATGGAATTAACCCAAGCAGGTTTGAAAACAAAATAAACAAAAATAAGGTAAAAACGAACGGAAAATAAGGTTTGCCTTCTTTGCCCACATTGGAGTCTAAGATATTGGCCACAAATTCATACATCATTTCTGCAAGGCATTGAAGTCTGCCAGGTATTATAGAGGCTGGGCGCATTGCAAAGAACAAGAATCCAGAACTCAACAAAACGGCAAAAACCATGAATAAACTTGAGTTTGTAAAAGAGATGTCATAACCAAACAAACTAAGCGCATATAGCGCTTTTATGGTAAATTGTTCGACAGGTGAATGCACATTTAACTCCTATTTAACGAAACCGTTTGGATTGTAAAATCCACTTAATCTTTTTTATCTTCGGCACCCGTTTTTGTTGGCGCTGAAGCGTTGTTTTCTCTATGGTCGCTGAAATATCCTGCGCCCATTCCCTTTCCATTTAGAAGTCGCCAGATATTCATCATTCCTCCAGCAGCTCCTAAAAAAAACAAAACCAACATAAATGCAGGTGTTGTTCCAAGCCATCTATCAATCAGCCAGCCCGCAAACGCGCCAACCGCTATCCCAGCCAACAGTTCAGTTGCCACTCTTCCAGCCAGAGCCATACCCGCAGCTGGTAGTTGGCGGGATTTATGCTTTTGCTTTTTGGCCGTTGTTTTAGCTTCAAACTTCGCGATACGTTCAGAAAGGGTTCCAGACTGATCTGACTTATTCCAATCCTTTTTGTTCTTATCGCTCACATTCTTTCCTGACTGACCGACATGTTTTAATCTATCTTATTTACGGATATCTATTTGATAAAAAATAGATAGTAATAAACGGTTGGAAATTATGCGTCACCGTAAAAAATGTCAAGTTAAACTCGACCACAGCACCGAATGTAACCAGATTTTTTAGATGTTAGAATAAATGCCTGACGTAGCGTTATAGCCATTGGCGATTTAGGCGTCTTCGCGAAGTGATTCCGCGGTTTGCAGATCAACAGAAACAAGCTTGCTGATACCGCGCTCAGCCATTGTTACGCCATAGAGCCTGTCCATCTGAGACATGGTCATTCTATGATGGGTTACAATTAGAAATTTTGTCTCAGTTCTGGATACAATATGTCGAAGCAGATCACAAAAGCGGGAGACGTTAGAATCATCAAGTGGCGCATCAACCTCATCTAAGATACAAATCGGCGACGGATTTGTTAAAAACACAGCAAAAATTATGGCAAGCCCTGTCAAAGCCTGCTCGCCACCTGATAAAAGGGATAGAGACTGCAATTTTTTACCAGGCGGACTTGCCAGTATTTCAAGCCCTGCTGTTAACGGGTCATCTGAATTTACCAGTTTTAATTCTGCGCTGCCCCCACCAAATAGCGTCTTAAATAACCCCGAGAATTCTTTATTTACATTTGTTAGGCTGTCAAGCAGGCGATGACGCGCCTCTTTGTTTAATTCTGATATTGCACGTCGCAATTTGGCAATGGCTTCCTCAAGGTCGGTTTTGTCAGTTTCGAATTGGGCAAGCTTTTCGTTTATTTCTTGCATCTCGATTTCAGCCCGCAGATTGACAGGGCCTATGCTATCTCTCTCTCTTAGAAGTCTGTTCACCCTGTCTTCGAGCTGTTGTAGATCTGGTAATTCATCCTCTTCTGAATATTTAGTAATTTGGGAGAGCTCATCTGGGGATATAGATAGTTTTTCGGAAATCTGATTGGCAATAGAAGTAATAGATTGTTCTGCCTGCGCGCCAACAGATTCCTGTCTTATTTGTGTTTCCCGCGCCTCTGCTAGCTGTTTCTCATCAGAGCGTTGCTGGCTATCAGCCTGCTGCAACATTATTTCAGCCTCTTTAACTTGTGTTATTGCCTGCGCGTGTTTTTGTTTAGATGTGGCCAGAAGGGCTGTTAATGCCACGCGCTCTTTTTTTAATTGTTCTGGTTTTGCCTTTAATGCCGTTAATTCCTCCAAGGCTCTTCCAGCTCTGACTTCCATTTCCTGCATTCTTGTTTGAGTGCCTTCAAGCCTGCTTTGCCATTCATCTATTTGCGAGATAACAACTTTTCGTCTCGCAGAGACGGAGTGAAGTGTTTGCCTTAAATCGGCTTCGCGTTGGACGCATTGGTCATAAGATAATCTTGATTTCGAGGCGGCCTCATTTGCTGATTTAGCCGCATTTTGAAGGGCGCTCAGATCATCAATTTTTGACATATTGGCGTTTAATTCATCTAGGTCAGATTTTGCCTCTTCAATAGAATGCGTTAACATCTGATGCCGCTCTGTTGCAGATTTAACCGCTAGCTCGGATGTATCAACATCTCGCTGTGCGTGCATTGATTTTTGGCTCAGGCTTTGTTGTTCCTGCTGTAGGGTTGAGAAAATCTGATGGGCTGATAGAAGGGATTTCTCACACTGCTCTTGCTTTGAGGTCTTTTCCTGAATGTCGCTCTGCGCGTCTATAATCAGGGATTCCAGCTCTTTTACGCGTTGTATCTGGCGTATTCTGTGTGCCCCTGTATCTTGTTTAATACGTACCAAACCATCCCAGCGTGCGAGCTTTCCGCCCTTGGTTACAACAGCCTGCCCTGTTGTTAATTTTGATAGAATATCGCTATTAATGGTTTCACTTAGAATGACACTCACACCCTGAAGCGCTCTTATAATAATGTCTGGGCCTTCAATAAAATCTATTAGAGGTGTTCCTATCTCTGGCGGCTTAAGAGAGGTAAGAGGGCTCATCTGCGTGTGCCAATATCCGTCTTCTCCTGTGCCAAGAGGCAGATGCAATCCATCAGAAAGACAAGCGGCTAGTGCGGCTTCCATATCATCAGTAACGTTAAGACTGTCGGAGATAGGCGCATCGCCTGCGACTGTGTCAGATTGTATTAGGGTATCAAGAGCGTCTTTTTCTGCTGTTAGTCTTGCAAGGTAGTTTGTTGCAGTCTGGCAGTCGAGGCGTGAGTTATCGGTTTGCGTCTGAAATTCTGAGAGTTGGAGAGCGTGTTCATCAATGTGCTTTTGTGTATCGGTATGTGCAGTTTGTATTGCCAAAAATTCAGCGTGTCGGCTGGAAGCATTTTTCTCAAGCGCAGGCAGATTAATGTCCTCTAATTTCTCAGATGAAAGGGTTATGAGAGACTGTTTTTGATTAATTTGTGTTTCAAGCTGGGATTGATATTGTTCCAGATTCTGAAGAACCGCATTTGCTTCGGCGGATTTCTCATCAGCTAGTTGACTCTCGAGCCTTGCTTTTTCAAGTTCGCTGTGAGCTTGGGCAAGCATTGGTGTATTGGCATTTTCTGCTTCTTCTAGTGTTTGGGCTTCTTCGCTTAATTTCTTTTTTGCTTCATGCGCATCTTTTTGCAGGCTATATTCGCGCTGTGAGTCTACCTCAATTTGGGCTCGTTGTGCTTGAAGCCTTGATATCTCATCCTCTAATCTGGACTCATCTCGTTCTATCTGTGATAAATTTGTGCTGACCAGCTGTGTTTCAGCCGCAAGGGCAGCTTCTGCTATGCGCAAATCAGGAAGCGTTGCTGCAATCTCAACACGGTTCTGAGTGCTGGCATTGACTACGCGTTGAGCCTCTAGGACTGCTTGCTGAGCGTGCTTAAACGCGGTTTGTGCATTCTGTTGATTGCGAAGTGCTGAAATCCACATCACATGAAGCATACTAGCCTCTGCATTTCGAATTCGATCTGCAACTGAGCGGTATCTTGCTGCTTGCCTTGCTTGCTTGTGTAAATAGCTCTTCTGTTCTTCAAGCTGTGTCATCAGATCAACAAGTCTTGAGATATTCAGCTCAGCATTATTAAGACGTAATTCAGCTTCATGTTTGCGCTGGTGTAATCCTTTAATATTGGCAGCTTCCTCAAGAAGAGTTCGCCTATCCTCTGGTTTAGCGCCAACGATAGCGCCGATTCTTCCCTGACTTACGATGCCTGCTGAGCGCGCGCCAGTAGCTGAATCTGCAAATAATAGCTGAACATCTCTTGCGCGTGCCGGACGATTATTAATCCGATAGCTGGTTCCTTTGCCTCGGATGATTTTGCGCGTGATTTCAATTTCTTCTGTGTCATTATATTCAGACGGCGCCGTTTTTTGCTGATTATCGAGCATCAAAGAAATTTCAGCTAGATTTCGGGCTGTTTTACTAGAAGTACCTGAAAAAATAACATCATCCATTTCAGTGCTACGCATTTGCCGTGCAGAGCTCTCCCCCATTACCCATTTTAAGGCTTCTACTATGTTAGATTTACCGCACCCGTTCGGCCCAACTATTCCAGTTAAACCTGCCTCGATATCAAGTTCTGCGATATCAGCAAATGATTTAAACCCTGCTAGTTTGAGGTGTTGGAACATCATTGGATTAAGACTACATTATCGTTGCTTGGAAGAATTATTTTCAACACACTGATGCTATCTTGCGAATTCTGCATTTCAGCTAAAAAATTTAGGTATAAAGGTTATACACCAAATTCTGCTATCTCTGCATTAAATTCGTCAAAACTCAGATTCCCACTAATTACTTTTTTATCGTTAACAACGAAAGAGGGTGTGGAATTTATCTGCCACGAAACAGAACTTTTCTGCCGCATCTCAACAATTTTTTCCAATAAGGGCCTGTTTTGCATTAATCCGTTGAATTCATCTGCGGATACACCTGCAAGCTGTCCATAACGATATAATGCTTGCAACGGATCTTGTGCTTTTATCCATTCATCCTGCTTGGACATCAGCAATGTTATCATGCCAAAATATTTGCTTTCTGGAAGTGCACGGGCAAGCGCGTGCGCGCGCAAAGCAAGACCATCAAGAGGAAAAGGCGATAATTCAAATTTAACCTTACCTGTATCAATTAATTTTGCTTTTACATCTGGAAATGTCCCATTGTGAAAATCTCCACAATGGCCGCAGGTCATTGAGAAATATTCGACAACATGAATTGGTGCATCAGCTTGGCCGATGATGCGCGGATTTGATATATGTGCAAGCGAATAATCAAGTTCAGCCATAGCAAGCTTTGGCACAAACAGTGTTAATCCAGCTGCTGTAGCAGAAGCACCTATAAAACGCATGACGCTGCGCCTATTGGAGCATTTAAGAGGATTATTTTCTGTTGAAAACAAGGGGAGCTCAACGTTTTTATTAAAGGTCATGCCATGCCTTTCATAGCTAATTGCGACAACATTATACTATAGAAATTTAAATAATTTCTTGCAAGTAAAGAAACGCTAAAAAGATGGCAAGATTAAGAATAAACCTAATATTAAGAACCAATATTAAGAGAGGCGTTTAACCCGCCCCATTTTTTAAAGTAATAACGCTGCCAAGTCTAATAAGCGTTGCTCTTAATTCTGGGCTAGAAATATCGTTTGTTTGTTGCTCTAGTCGATTTAAAAGCGACGGGGAGGTATCGTTCAAAACTGTTTGAGAAGCGCTTTGAGGGGCATCATACACGCGTCTTCCGATCTTCTTAGAAAGTTCAAAAGTCTGCTGACAGGTGATCCTGCCAACGGCTTTAAAACCACAGACCATATTAATGGCATTTATTATTTCTTGGCTTCTGGCCTGTGCTTCTGGTCCACGGCCAGCTGCAACCCAAATCGTCAAAGTACCATTATGGCGAGTAGATTTGGCAAAAGATAGAATTTTTGGATGGCTCCAATGCGACATGTCATCCACAATATTCGGCCATAAACTGCAAATTTGGGTGTAAAGCGCGCCTTGGTTTTCAGTTGCGTGCGCGACAACCGGCTCGGTAAGGGCAGATAATCTCTTCATTCCTCCACGATTTTTTATGCGATTCGTTACGCGATTTTTTGAATGTGATAAATTCCGTGCCACGTAAGATAGCCTGTTCGTAATGGTTGCGCCTAGTTATACGCTTATTTTCCCTAGTATTTCTAGCACTATTAATACATCCTCTTGATGCGTCATAATAGTATTATAATAATGTAAACAAAGCGTGGTGATATAACAAATATGGCTGAAATCCAAAGTGATATAAATACTCTATTAGCATGGTATAAAAAAGCAGGACGGATTCTGCCATGGCGATCCTATTGGCCAGATTTAACCCCAGCCTACCCTGTATTTTTATCTGAATTTATGCTGCAACAGACAGGCGTTAGCACAGTCATTCCCTATTTTAGAAACTTTCTGGAACGCTGGCCGACCATAAATGACCTTGCGGATGCATCTATTGATGATGTAACCGCTGCTTGGGCGGGGCTTGGGTATTATGCAAGAGCAAGAAACATGCATAAATCTGCTCAAATTATTAGTAACGCTGGCGGAATATTTCCGCAAACGGTAGCAGAATTAAGCAAGCTTCCCGGGATTGGCCCTTATACAGCAGGCGCTATCGCTGCATTTGCATTTGATAAGCCCTCTATTGTTATAGATGGAAATATAGAAAGAATTATTGCCCGCTATTTTAGTCTGAAGACACCGTTGCCAGCCCTTAAATCTACGCTTCCACCTTATTATCAAAAGATGATACCAAAGCGCAACAGGTCTGACTTTCCGCAGGCACTTATGGATTTGGGGAATGAGATTTGTACAACAATAAGCCCGGCCTGTACGCACTGCCCACTAAGCCAAGGATGCCTGTCTGCTAAAACTGAAAATCAAGCCCTGCTTCCAAACCGCCTTGTTAAACAAACCAAACCAACCAGAAAAGGGCAAATCTTTATCTTAAGGCATAAAACAGGGGATGCACCTGAATATCTTGTATATCGGCGTCCGGCAAAAGGACTGCTAGGGGGGCTGATAGCTTTTCCCAGTCAGGGCTGGGATGATAAGCGACAGGGTTTTGATCCTAATTGGCGCCCATTCAAAGCCGATTGGGTAGAAGTAAAGCCCGTGATAAGGCATGTTTTTACTCATTTTAAGGCAGAAATTAAGGTCTTTGTATCACAGGTAGAAACAACAAATAGCAAGAATTGGGACGACGCATTCCAGCCGAATAATGAAACAAATAATGAACAACAGGATATGCCTGAGTTTGAATGGATATCAGAAGCGGACCTGCATTTGCCTAAATTAATGGAAAAAGCATTACAGGCTACCACACACTATTAGCCCGATTATATTCATGATGGCTTCCTGTCAAAACGCGAGGGCACAAAACATCGCTATCGCTCAAGGACAAGCCTGCCTTACAGAATTATGTTTAATGATTAAAATGTCGGATGCCTGTAAAGGCCATTGCAATTCCGGCATCGTCGGCAGCTTGAATAACCGCATCATCGCGCATCGAGCCACCAGGTTGAATAACGGCAGTCGCGCCCGCATCAACCGCTGCAAGAAGCCCATCTGGGAATGGAAAAAATGCGTCTGATGCAACCACTGAACCGACTGTTCTGGGCTTCTCCCAGCCATGTTCTTGTGCCATGTCTTTTGCTTTTTGTGCCGCAATCCTGCTGGAATCAAGCCTGCTCATCTGGCCAGCGCCAATCGCGGCGGTGCTTTGCTCTTTCACATAAATGATGGCATTTGATTTAACATGTTTTGCAACTCTCCACGCAAATAGCATATCGGCTATTTCGCTCTTAGTTGGCTGACGTTTGGTAACAAGTGATAATGTATCTTCTGTGACAATTGCGGTATCTCTGGATTGTACAAGTAAGCCGCCCAAAATAGTTCGCACCTGATTAAAGGGCTGCTCTGGGTTTGGCATGCTGCCTGTTAACAACAAACGGATATTTGGTTTGCTGGATAAAATCTCACAGGCTTTGCTGGTGGCGTCTGGCGCAATGACAACCTCACTGAAAATTGAGGTTATCAAGCGTGCCGTTTCTTCATCCAAAATTCTGTTTGTTGCAATAATACCGCCAAAAGCACTTACACTATCACAATGATAAGCCGCCTTCCACGCATCACTAAGCGTGTCAGCAGACGCAACACCGCATGGATTGGCATGTTTTATTATTGCGACAGTAGGATTAGAAAACTCACTGATTAATTTCAAGGCGGCATCAGTGTCATTCACATTATTATAGGATAATGGCTTGCCTTGTATTTGTTTGGCCGTCAACACAGATGGAACAGATAAATCTGTTGCATAAATAGCGGCTGACTGATGCGGGTTTTCACCATATCGGAGTGTTTGAATAGCAGGGGCATTAATGTGCAAATCAGGCTCTGATTTTGCATATTCACCTGTTTCAAGGTGAGACGCCATCCAACAATTAATGGCATGATCATAAGAGGATGTTCGCGCAAATGCCTGTTGCGCAAGTGCTCTGCGATAAGCAAGTGAAGTTCCAGAAGAAACTGATAATGCCTCAATCAGGGCGGGATATTGTTCTGGATCAGTAATAACCGTTACGAAATCATGATTTTTTGCAGAGGCCCGTATCATTGCAGGGCCGCCAATATCTATATTTTCAATCGCGGTTTGAATTGTGGGGTTTCCAGCGACCACCTGCTCGAACGGGTACAAATTCACAACCAGCAAATCTATAGGCTCTATGTGATGCTCATTGATTGCGCTCATATGTGCTTGCGAATCTCGTTTTGCTAATAACCCGCCATGAATAGACGGATGAAGCGTTTTTACACGCCCATCCATAATCTCAGGAAAACCAGTAACATCAGATACATCTGTTACTTCAAACCCAGCCTCTCTTAATGCTTTTGCGGTGCCGCCTGTTGATAACAGAATAATGCCAGCGCTTGAAAGAGCATTAGCAAGAATAATAAGACCTGTTTTATCAGAAACAGAAATCAAAGCACGGCGAATTGGCAGAATAGAATCAGGCATATTTTTTTTCTAACTTTGAGTGTTTTTTGGAAGCCTTGTTATGGCAAAGCACGCAGATATGCGCAATTAATTTATCTGGTAAAATCGAAAATTACGGTTTTAAAGGCTCTAAAATTGCACAGCCTCAAAAATCTAGAAAATCACCCCAAAAAATAATCATACCACAGAATGATACTACAGAATCACACCAGAGAATCACCCCTATTGCCGTGTGAAAGACCATTTTATGGATTTATCTGAGTGATGACGGATATCTTGCGCATGCATGCGTAAAATAATCTGCTGACAGCTTAATCTTTGTTTGCCCTCAAAATAAACAGATGGCTCTAAAACCGGATTAGCGCCCTTGCATTTAAAAAGCCACCCAGCTTTTTGCGTGCTTATTTTCAGAACGATTGTCCCATTACTTACCATTGCCGCACTAACCCGCGGATGCAGATGAAATCGGATAATGCCTGTTTTCGGGATTTCGCCTGGCCCGCCTGTATAGCGAAGTGTATCTGAGCCGCGTATATTTCCGCCACCAGTTGTTAGATAAACGTGCCGTTCATGGATAATCCCATGAGAATTCATATAGCCATCATGGGCTAAATGAATCAGCATTCCCCCAGTTGCAGGGCCAATCTCCAATGCTCTTACAAGGTCATAATTATCGCCACTCGAAAAGCAGTTATTCAGATTATCCAAAGTTAGAGCGGTATGTGCCGCTGTTTGACAAAAGGCTGAATTAACGAATTTTTCTTCTGATAATTGTCCTGCATTTACAATAAAAGGTGTGCCAGCAAGATGTACCTCAAAACTAGCTAGGCTAGCAGAATTTTCTGGAATTGGCGTAACAGGTGTCGCGCAATCCATGATAAGAGTAGTTCTACCAGATGATAGGCGCACAAAACCAGTTTGCTTTGCATGGCGTGTGACTTTGCCGGTTGGGCCACATCTTTTAACAACATCATCTATTCTAACTGCAGGCGTGATGCCGCCGCCATGAAAATGTGCAAAATTTCCACTTCCAGAGCGCCACATTTTTGCGATAGCGCCCATTTTGGTAAGCATCTGATCTAAGGATTGAACATCGCTAATACCTGCTTGTGCTATTGCAACACGGCACTCAAATAGCTGGGTCATTACTTTAAAATGAGTCTCTGGCCTTCGAGAAATGTGACCGCCATCTTCATTCAGTATTTTCCCTAATTTTCGCTCAAATATCTCAAGCAATGGGCGCATATCAGATAGATTTGCGTTAAAAGCAGATTGAGTAACCAATAGCCCTCTAAGGGCGGCTACTTGGTCATCAATATTGGATTGGTTTTGCCAGTCAAGGGCAAGGCATTGGGATTCAACGGCAAGCTGAGAAAGCAATTTATTTTGAAAGCTTTGTGATGCCGAATTTGCATACCATTTATAAGCAAAAATAAGATTGCATAAACGATTACCTAGATATTTTGGATGCCAGCTTTCCGCATCCCAATTTGTATTTTCTGACAACCAAAATGATATTTCATCTCTTGCAAATATCCGAGCAGTATCCCCGCCAAAATCCCTAATATTACGAAGCCAGTCAAAGCTGAAATATTCTGGCTGACCTCGATGTGATGGTAATCCTGAATGAAGTATCTCTCCGCCTAATTGAGCTGAGCCGCGCCACGGATCAGATGGCGGCATAAATCGATTAACATCCACGCGGAATGGAGACTTTAATTGCCAGCGAAATAGGCCAGAGCGTCTATAGAGTCTTTTTAAATAGCTTGCAGAGGTTTTTGTCTTCTCTGATTGCAGGTTCACAATAGACCGTCCAGTTCTTTTGCTTTAGAGCTTTGTTATTTAAAAACCAATGATTTTTTAAAGTCCAATCTATAGCTATAATTAGGCTAAAGAAGGATTTTTTGCTAGTCGTTATTTTACCGTCAAGCGCGCAATGAAAAAGCCGTCATTACCGCGATTATCCGTTCCGTTCGTAAGTAACTGATTTGGCAAAATTCTGAGATAGTCTATTGTATCTTCTACTCGATTTGAAGGGTAGAAAATATCGGCCTCTTCTCTTTTAATGGGGTCAAGGATAAGGCCAGATTTTTCGTTTGAAATCAAAGCCTCTAAAACCTCTTCTCCTTCCTGCTTTTGCAAGGAGCAGGTAGCATATATGAGCGTGCCGCCAGATTTAATCCATTTTGCAGCTGCTAATCCAAGTTCTATTTGCAAGGATTGAAGCTGTTTTATATGCGTTGGTGTTTTACCTATCAGCACATCTGGCCGTCGCCGGATTGTACCTGTCGCAGAACAAGGCGCATCCAAAAGCACGCCATCCACTGGATTCTCTGGTATATAATCACGGCCATCAGCACAGATAATATTTGCTTCAAGACTAAGCCTATTTAAATTATCTGAAAGTCGGTTTATCCGGGTTGCACTATGGTCTATTGCAGTGACATGCGCGCCAGCAGAAATAAGTTGCGCTGTTTTTCCGCCAGGGGCTGCGCATAAATCAATAATGTTTTTATCACTAACAGTTCCCATCAACCTTGCCGGCAAAGCAGCGGTGCAATCCTGCACCCACCAATGGCCTTCATGATACCCTGGCAGCTGGGTTACATCTGCAACAGGCTCGCATCTAACACTATGTGCGGATAGTGATTTTGCAGATAGCTTTTCTGTCCAATCTGAAATAAAATCTACATCTGTATTGGACGTGTTTTTTAATGTGATATCAAGTGGCGCTTGGCTTTGTGCAAGCCGCATTATTTGCTGGACAGCGAATTCACCCCAATTTTTAGACCAGTCCTGTTTAAAAAACTTAGGTAAGTTATCACTTGGATTAGTAGCTTGAAATAGGTTCTCCCCTGAACGTGAAATTGTTCTTAGAACACCATTTACCAATCCGGTATACGCATCGCCAGCTAGCGCTCGAGCTAATGAAACGCTGGTATGAATCGCGGCGTGAGGCTCTGTTTTAAGAATAAGAAGTTGCGCTGCCCCAAGTAAAATTATGGTTCTTATTCTTGGTTTGGGAGGTCTTTTAACAAAGCTGTCTATACAGATAGTGAGCTGTCCATATTGTCGAACACAGCTCATTACTAATACACGAACAAAGGCGCGATCTCTTGCTGGTAATTCACCCCACGCACTTTGAGCGGTGAATAATTCATGCGCGAGACTCCCTTGATTTAAAATCGCATGAAGTATCTCAAAGCTTATTTTACGAGAGGTAATGTCAGTTTTAGGTGTCATGGTAAGAAAATTCTTAGATGATTTTATGGGCGTTTAATGTAATGGGTAGGGGTTAAATAGCACACAGCCCTTGTAATTCACTAACATGCTATCCAGTTTTTAGGGAGTAAAATTAATTTTTAAAGAGCAGATTAGTGACTTCAAAAACAACCCAAGGTCTAAGCAAGGCTGAACAGCACGACATAACAATACAAGAAAGCACGCAGCTTGCAGCTGGCGGAGATGCGGCGCTTGAAGAAAAAAAGGCAACAGAATCTCAAGATAAACCTGCCGCAGAGACAGGAGGCCCAAAGGGGCTAGAGCCAACAAGATATGGGGACTGGGAGCAAAAGGGCAGATGCACCGATTTTTGAGCAAAGCTTGAAAAATAACGTGGGATGACTGTACAATAATGTGTCCTATTTGAGGGGGCCATCTTTGAGATAGGATAACAACATTTGAGGCTTAAGAGCGACTTCATTATCTCAGCAGCATTGCGAAAAGCCGATAGGTTGGCCATCTCTGCTTTTATTCATAAAAAAGGCGACCCTGATGCAGGCGCTATCTTCTTAGAGTTAGAATCAGACAGAGATTCTGTTCAGCTGTTGCATAGACGGTTTGATTTTGATGAAAATGAAATCTGGGAATGCCTTAATAAAGGCGAGCCTCAACCAGCTTATATTATCTCAGAACAGATTGAGCGAGAAATCAAGAGAGATCCTGATTGCTGGGTAATATCGGTTCAAGATAAGCAGGCACGAAACATATTTAAACTCTCTTCAGAGGTATAAAATATTCTGGTGCTAATTTCAGACCTTTATTCAAAAAAGGCTATTTAAAAAAGCAGTATGCCTGTGGTATCTCAGTATTAGGGCATATCACTTCTGTTAGAAGATAAGTCGTCACGTGCAATTTTAAAATAGGTAAATCAGATATGGCAAATCAGCCCTCATTTAGCGTTTTTCGACTCTCAGACATATCGGTTGATGATTATTCTGCTTTGCTTAAGAGAACAGAAGATGATCTTGATTTTTTTCTGGAGCGCGTTCCAGAGATAATAGAAGCAGTTCGTCTAGAAGGAGATACAGCTCTTGCAAGATTTGGAGCTCGCTTTGACAAGGCAGAATCCCTGACATCACACTCAATCTTAGCGACTAAAAGTGATTTTGAAAAAGCCTTTAATCTCTTGCCCCCAGAACTGATTGAAACACTTGAATATGCCGCTGATAATATTCGCCGTTTTCATGAATATCAAAAACCTGAGCCTCAATGGCGTGTTGAAATCAGGCCTGGCATTCATGTGGGCGAAAAAGCAGTTCCTATAAGCCCAGTTGCTTTATACTCACCGCGTGGCAAGGGCTCATTTCCTTCTGTTACGTTAATGACATCCATTCCTGCAATTGTAGCTGGCGTGCCTGAGCCCATTATTTTAACCCCGCCTGGACCAGATGGAATGGTGGATCCCGCCACCTTGGTTGCAGCAAAGCTTGCAGGCGTTGAGAGGGTTGCAAAAGCCGGCGGTGCACAAGCTGTAGCAGCGGCAGCATATGGCACAAACTCGATTCCGAAATGTTTAAAAATAGAAGGCCCAGGTAGTCCTTGGTTTGTTGCAGCTAAAAAGCTTTTATCATCTAAAATAAGCTCTCGTTTGCCTGCTGGACCAAGTGAAGTGATGATATTAGTGGATGATACTATTGACCCAGCGCTGGCTGCGCTTGATATCTTAATTGAATGCGAACATGGGGAGGATTCATCTGGCTTTATTGTTACGTGGTCAGAGCAAATGGCAGAAAAAATAATAGAAAAAATCCCATTTTATCTCTCCCAACTCTCAGAAGAGCGGGCAAAATTTGCACAGGCAGTGCTCTCTGGCAGTCAAGGCGGCATTGTCATAGCTGAAAGTAAGTCACAGGCTATTCAATTCGTAAATGACTATGCACCAGAGCATTTGCAAATTCTCTCAGAACAAGCAGATAGCTACCTGTCATCCATAGTGAATGCTTCTGAAATTATGCTTGGAACATATAGTGCAGGCTCTCTTGCTAATTATTTGCTTGGCCCGAATTGCGTGTTGCCAACGTCTGGAGCGGCGGCAGTTCACTCGCCATTAGGGGTGATGGATTTTATGAAAACGGTGTCTATTGGAGAAGTGAGTAAGGCTGGTTTCAGGGAGGCCGCGCCAAAGACACACATATTTGCGAGCTATGAAGGGTTTGACGCTCATGCAAATGCAGTATCATCAGCACGCCTTGATATATTAGAAAAAAAGTAATTCTGCTTTTAAGCTAATTCACGGCATCATAGGCCGTTTAATCTATCTAATAAAATAGGCCATCAAAACAGGTTGTCTGTTTAAAAATATAGGCTAATTTAACTGAATATAATATTTATATTAGTTCAGGGTTAAGTTAGTGCGGCTATTTTTTATGTTTCTTATCTGTGTTGTATGGACACCTTCATTGCTTGCTCAAGCTACATTAGAAGGGGCTGTCACAAAGGTAAGAGACGGAGACACAATCGAGGTTGGTCAAATTCCTATCCGATTTCAGGGGCTTACCTGTGATGAATTAGATACAAAAAAAGGACAGGATGTGCGCGATATGCTTAAAGCCACATTGATAGGTGAGCAGGTAGTATGTCAGCTTAATGGTCAATCCTCTTATGATCGCCTTATCGGCAGATGTATAGCTGTTGATGAAGGCGATATAGCCAACTATCTTATAGAGCAGGGCTATTGCGGCAGATGCAAAAGATATGATGAAGAAGGCCTGTATATAGAGGCGCAAACCAAAGCAGGTTTTTATGAGGGTGTAATGCCTAATTATTGCCGATAAATGAAACGCCGGTAAATGAAACGCCGATAAATGAAATATGGATAAATGAAAAAAATAGGTAGAATTATAGGTATGATATTCTGTCTTGCGATTGGGGGCGGCACTGTGGCTAGTGGGGAAGTATCCTACCATTTGGTAGAGAAAAATGAGATATACGAAATCCGTTATTATGAACCAGTTCTTGTCGCAGAAGTAGAATATACAGGCGTCAATAGCGGCTTTGGTGATTTGTTCAACTATATTTCAGGTGCTAATAGCCAAGCCGTGCCTGCTGAAAATACAGCTACTTCAATTAAAATCGAAATGACAACGCCAGTTGCACGTATTAATCACGCAGACACAAATGTGATGCAATTCTTTCTACCAAATCGCTTTACGCTTGAAACAGCTCCAAAGCCAGCAAATCCGAATGTCAGAATAAAGCAACAGGAAAGCGGATATTTTGCCGCAATCCAGTATTCAGGCAGAGCATCAGAAGAGAATTTTTACAAACATGCTAAATCCCTTACCGAGTCATTGGACGCTAATAATATTAATTATTCTGAACCAGCCATTCGGGCCACCTATAATGCCCCATTTACGCCGCCCTTTATGAGAAGAAATGAGGCTATCTATAAAATTAAATGGAATGATGGTTAGGTTAAATTATTATTATCAAACCGCGACGATAAAATCGATTTCTACCGAGGCACCGACTGCTAAGCCTGTTACGCCAATACAGGTTCTTGCAGGTAGTTTTCCTTTGGCAAAATACTGCTCATAAACAGCATTCATTTTATCAAAATCTTGAAAGTTAACCAAATATACCCTAGCAAAAATTACGTTATCGAAATCTGTTTTGGCCTCTCTTAGCACATCACTTAAATTTTCCATTACCTGCTTAGTCTGAGCTTCTATACCGCCTGAAATAAGAGTTGTCTCATCATTTTTGAGTGTCGGCATTTGTCCAGTTACAAATAGAAAATGGCCTGCTTTTACAGCGTGACTAAAAGGTCCAACCCTCTCTGGCGCATCTGAAAAAATAAAATGTTCAATATCCATAAATGCGTTCCCGGGCACTTTATATTTGTATCGTTTTTGCAAGCTTGAGAATAGATATATTTCTGCCTTGCGCGCAACTAGTTTTCGTAACTATCCGCATCACAATAATAACGCCGTTTAAGCTTACTCATTTTTATTTGCAATCTGCAAAAATATAACAGCGGATATGACACATAAAAAGCCAATTAGGAATAAGCTTGTTATTTCTTCACCAAGTAAAATTGCACCTGCAAGAATGGCTGTTAGGGGGTTGAATCCGCTGCAAATCGCCGCCTGAGTAGGGGAAATCATTCGAAGTGCTAACCCCCAAAAATAAATCATCAAAGCCCCAGAGGGTATGCCCAATATAAATACATAGAACCAGCCATTTATATCGAAATCTAAAGAGCCGGCAAACGGTGAGCCAAATAATAAGGCGATGAGAAACATAAACACAACACCAGACAAAAGAGCATAAATCATAACAGGCTGGCTGCCATAATTTTTAATCAGCCCTTTGGCAAACACAGTGAAAATAGATGCCGAGATTACCCCTATTATGATCACGATATCTCCTGTCAATATCTGTCCATTATTATCACTAAGGTTTGAGGAGAGGGATAAAACAACCCCTCCAAAGGCAAGCAATATCGCTATAAATTTTGTTGCGTTTAATTTTTCTATCTGAAAAAAACTAGCAATAATAATTGTCCAAACAGGCATGGTTGCAAACACAATACCTGCCCTGCCAGAAGTAGTAAACTCAAGCCCAAATGTAAGACAAATTGGAAAACCCGAAAAATAGGCAATACCCAGCAAGCTTACCTTTAAAAAATCCTTGCGGGCGAAACGCGTTGTTAACAAAGCCTTTGCGGAAAAGGCAACAAGCCCCAATAACATGATAAACCACCTAAGAAAGCTTAAACTAAACGGATCTGTCTGAGGCAACGCCAATCGTGTAACGGCAAGCCCGACCCCGCCAAGCCCAGATGCCATGCTAGCAAAAAATAATCCCCAAAATAGAGATTTGTTAAATTCTGTCATTATCGAAAGATAGACTGATCGCACGCTAATTCAATTTATCTGTTTTAAATAAAAAAAATCGGTGATTATCGGTTCTAGCGCATGTGCCAAGGCCTTCACATAGCCCCTAATACAGTTAAACCAAATATCTTCATCTGTTGCATCTTTTATTGATTAAGAAGCGCTATGATTTATTCAAGCTTTCTTATCATTGTAATTTTGTGTATAATTAAGGATAGCGGCACTTTTGCGCATGAAACAGAACCGTTAGAATCAAAGTATCAAAATGAATCACACACTTAAATTTGATGATGGCATAAATCGCCAATTATGTGTGGCGCCGATGATGGATTGGACCAATCGTCATTGCCGATATTTTCACAGGCTGCTTGCACCATCAGCATTTTTATTTACGGAGATGGTAACCGCAGATGCGATTTGTCATGCTGACCCGCATAGGTTTCTTGCCCATGATGATGCAGAACATCCGCTTGCATTGCAGCTTGGTGGCTCTGAGCCAGAAAAATTACATAGAGCCATAAAACATGCCAGTGAATATGGATTCTCAGAGTTTAATCTAAATGTTGGATGCCCTTCGGACCGTGTTCAATCTGGAAGGTTTGGTGCTTGTTTAATGGTAGAGCCTGAGATTGTACAAGACTGCGTTTCTGCGATGAGAGAGGCAACGGATAAGCCAGTAACGGTGAAATGCCGAATTGGTATAGACGATATGGATGTTGATTCTGGTCTTGATAATTTTATAGATAAAATAGTGGCATCTGGGGTTTCTATTTTTTATATTCATGCACGAAAAGCATGGCTAAAGGGCCTAAGCCCTAAAGAGAATAGAAATATCCCACCCCTTGATTATGAGCGGGTTGCAAAGCTTGCCAAAACACGTACCGAACTTACCATTATCCTAAATGGCGGGCTGGTTGATAGAGATGAGATTATTCGCAAACAGAATGAATTTGAAGGTGTCATGCTAGGGCGTGCCGCCTATAAAACCCCGTTTATTCTAGCAGAGCTTGATGCGTATGCTACCGGGAATAGACTAGCTGAGAAGCAGGCTATTGCTTTTGCGATGGCTGATTATGCAGATATGGTTATTGAACAGGGCGGTAATCTGCATCAAATAACAAGGCATATGCTTGGATTATTTACAGGAGAGCGAGGGGCCAAATATTGGCGCCGGCAGTTAGGAGAGGCTACAAGATTGCAGCCTTATAATACAGATATTCTGCGAGAAACTGCGGAATTCTGTTGCTCACAAATCAATAGAGAGGTTGCCTGATGGCAGAAATTTCAAACTCAAATAATGATGTCAAAACTAAGTCAAGCAGACCGTTGATAGAATTTGCACCGCTATTTTTGTTCTTCGGGACTAATTATTTTGCGGGTATTTTCTGGGGAACATCTGTTCTTATCGTTGCTACCATTATCTCGCTTGGTATAATCTGGCATCTGGATAGGCGGATACCTATGATGGCGGCACTTGGATGTGTCGCAGTTGCCTTTTTTGGTGGATTAACCTTATTTTTTGAAGATGAGTTTTTTATAAAAATAAAACCAACCGTTATTAGCGGACTTTTCGCGCTTGTACTTTTAGGAGCGCAACTCCTTGGAAAACAACCAATGCGTGCCATTCTTGGAAAGCAAGTTTCACTCTCATCAGCAGGCTGGAATTATTTATGCATTGTTTGGATTGCGATGTTTGCGGTTACGGCTATCGCCAATGAAATAGCGTGGCGATCCTTGTCGACAGATGCGTGGGTAACCTTCAAAGCATTTGGACTAACAGGGATTTCACTTGTGTTCGCTGTTATTTCAGTTCCAATAATGACTAAGTTTTCAGACGAGGATAAACCCAGCTCCTAAGCGCTAGTAATTTCATTAGGGGCACACTGTTTTTTGATGTGTCGTGAAAATCATAAAATAAGACGTTTTTAATGGAAATTTATTTCAATATTCCAGCATTGATATAATTATAGGGCGCAATTATTGATTGATGTATGCTTCTTTGGATGTTTTTTAAAAAACCTGCTTTGAGATAAAATCATTCATAACATAATTGCCGGTAAATAATTGTCGGTTAAATTTAACAAGACTTAAAAAACTAGCCTAGCTGGAGGCTTAGATGACAGATGATGATGAGATTATCCTTGCTGATTTAGACGATGAAGAACTCGTTCAGCAAATGCATGATGATTTATATGACGGTCTGCAAGATGAAATTGTAGAAAGTGTGCATATTCTGTTAAGCCGAAATTGGACCCCATATGATGTTTTGACCAAGGCTTTGGTGGAGGGGATGACCATCGTTGGGATAGATTTTCGGGATGGCATATTATTCGTCCCTGAAGTGCTAATGGCAGCAAATGCAATGAAAGCTGGCATGGTTGTTCTTCGCCCTTTATTGGCAGAAACAGGCGCCCCTCGCGTAGGTAAGGCAGTAATTGGAACGGTTAAAGGCGACATTCATGATATTGGCAAAAACCTTGTATCAATGATGTGGGAAGGTGCTGGATTTGAAGTAATTGATATTGGTATTAATAATCCGGTTGAAAACTACCTCGAAGCTCTTGAGGAGCATAAACCAGATATTCTGGGTATGTCCGCGCTTCTGACCACCACAATGCCTTATATGAAAGTCGTAATTGATACCATGATCGAAAAAGGCATTCGTGACGATTATATTGTGCTTGTTGGCGGCGCCCCCTTAAATGAGGCTTTTTCTCAATCTGTTGGCGCTGATGCCTATTGCCGTGACGCAGCAGTTGCTGTCGATACAGCAAAAGCACTTATTGCGCAAAAAATGCACACTGCAGAAGTTGGGTAATTTCTCTCTGCTAATTAGATTCTAGCTTTGGCTGTTATCTTAAAGATGAAACAAAGATGGCACAAATACTGGTAATATATTGGCGCGATATCCCAGCACAAATTGTTGCAGAATCTGGTAGGGGCAGGAATCGCACACAGGCCAAACGTGAATTGCATCGACGTTTTGCCCTTGCTATAGATGAAGCTGCAATGCGCGCAGGTGCAGATAAGAGTGATGATTATCTGGAAGACTGGCACCGGGGTACGCCATCTGCGTGCACAGATTTGCTAGAGCAAGAAGCTGAAACCTTGGCGGCTCAAATAGAATATGATTTTAACCCGGCAAAGTTACGTGCGTTGATAGCGAATGGCGGATTTAAATCTGCTGAATAACTAATTTCTAAATTATCTCAAAAAAGGGTCAATTCTATTCATAAAGTGTCGAAAATAAGCAGAAGATTGACGCTAGCTGGCAACAGAATGGCCTGAAATATCCTGCACATCACAAGTCAGAAAATACTGGGGTCAAATTTTATGTCATTAACCATTGATAAATTATCATCTGCAGCAGCGAACTGGTCAATAGAGGTAACCCCGACAGGCGCTAGTAAGGTTGAAAGTTTTGCAGATGTGCTTGAGCCTCAAACATGCGTGAATGTGACTTTTTTGCCAGGATCTGACCCTGCTGATACTCTAGCAGTTGCATGTCGGCTTCATGAAGAGGGAATGATACCGATACCTCATATTGCGGCGCGCTCCATTAAAGATAAGGCACATTTGCAAGATATTATTTCTGCTCTTGCAAAACAGGCTTATGTATCAGAGGTTCTTGTTATCGGCGGAGGGGTGGATAAACCAGTTGGAGAATTTGATAGTAGCCTTCAAATTCTGAAATCGGGAATTCTGCAATCGAATGGTATTTTTAAAATCGGTGTTGCTGGCCATCCAGAAGGCTCGCCAGATATTTCAAATGATGCGGTTAGACACGCACTTCATGAAAAAAATGAACTTGCCGTAAAAGAAAATTTACAGATGTATATCGAAACTCAGTTCTGTTTTGAAGCGGATATGGTGCTGGAATGGGAAAAAAGAGTGCGTGAAGACGGCAATCAATTACCAATTCGAATTGGCATTCCAGGTCCTGCCACTATTAAAACATTATTTCGATTTGCACAGATATCAGGGATTGGCCCCTCCATGAAATTCATTGCCAAACAGGCGCGAAATGTCGCTAAATTAATGACTGTACAATCACCGCATCTGCTGCTCTCAGGACTGGCAGAGGGGATGGCAGCAGACCATCAGTGTCTTATTAAACATTTCCATTATTACCCGTTTGGCGGGTTTGTGAAAACAGCAAAATATGCAAAAGCCATCAGTGATGGAAACGTACATTTATCGCCAAAAGGTGGGTTTGAGATATTAGAGACGCAATGAGAAACCTCGTCTAATAGCAAACAGGCATGCTTTGGGAGTAAACAAGAAAGAGAGTTTATGACACGTACAATTATATCATCTGCAACCAAAGAAATTATTATTGGATTTGAGGCTCCTTTTTGCGTAATTGGGGAGAGAATTAATCCAACGGGGCGAAAATTACTTGCTGAAGAAATGGCACATGGGGATTATAGCAGAGTTCAATCCGACGCGGTTGCCCAGATAGATGCTGGCGCCACTATGTTAGACATTAATGCGGGTATTCCGCTTGCAGATGAGCCTAAAATCCTTGCTGATTCTATAAAGCTTATTCAGTCATTTACGGACATACCTCTCTCGATAGATAGCTCTATTGTTGAGGCGCTTGAGGCTGGATTATCTGTATATCAAGGAAAACCACTGGTGAATTCAGTTACCGGAGAAGAAGAGCGATTGGAAGTTGTTCTGCCGCTTGTTAAAAAATATGGTGCAGCTGTGGTGGCTATTTCAAATGACGAGACAGGCATATCAGAAGACCCAAATGAGCGATATAAAGTTGCTAAGAAAATTGTTGAGCGCGCGGCTGATTATGGAATCAAAAGAGAGGATGTTATTGTAGATCCGCTTATTATGCCAGTGGGCGCAATTAATCTTGCTGGCAGGTCGGCTCTTGATCTGATTACGCGGCTTCGCACAGAATTAGAGGTTAATACAACCTGCGGTGCCTCAAATATATCCTTTGGCCTGCCAAACAGGCATGGCATGAATGCGGCGTTTTTATCAATGGCAGCTGGCGCCGGGATGACATCGGCAATTATGAATCCCCTTCACCCAGAGGAAATGACAGCGATATTAGGCGCGGATGTGATGAACGGCGTTGATCCAGAATGCAGAAAATGGATTAAAAAATTCAGAGAGCCAATAATTCCTGGAGCAGAGGGGCGTCAGCGCCGTGCTACCCGTCGTCGCTCTGGGAGCTAAAAAGAGCAAAGATGTGACACAGGGTAAATACTGCAAAATCATCTTTACCCCCTCTGGCAGACAAGGGGTGGTAGAGGTCGGGGTTAACCTGCTCCAAGCTGCGCGGCAGATAGGAGTAGATATAGATTCTGTATGTGGCGGGCGGGCTATGTGCGGCAGATGTCAGATTGATGTGGCAGAGGGCGTATTTGATAAACATGGCGTTCGCTCCTCTCGTGCCCATCTCAGCAAGCCTACAATCACTGAGACCAGATATGCAGATAAGCGTAATCTTGTGCAAGGCAGGAGACTTGCTTGCCAGTGTGAAGTAGTTGATGATCTGGTAATTGATGTTCCAGCGGCTAGTCAGATGCATCAGCAATTAATTCGAAAATCAGCAGATAACCGGCATGTTGATGTTAACCCGCCCTCACGGTTGTGTTTTATCGAGGTAAGAGAGCCTGATATGCATGAGCCGTCAGGAGACCTTCGCAGAATAGCAGAAGCCCTGATGGAACAATGGCCAGAACGCATGTCCGTATCTAGCAGTGCTGATGTTACCGCAGATTTATCCGTTCTAAAACAGGTGCAAGCAACATTAAGGAAAGCCAATTGGCAAGTGACGGTCGTGCTGCGTGATGGCACTCATATCGCAGCTGTCATGCCTGGTTTGAAGACACAGATATTAGGGGTTGCTATTGATATTGGCTCCACCACAATGTCAGCTCAGATTTGTGATATGAATTCAGGTGAGATACTAGCAGTAAGCGGCATGATGAACCCACAAATTCGGTTCGGTGAAGATTTAATGAGCCGAGTGAGCTATGGTTTTATGAATAAGGGGGGTGCTGACGAGCTTACAAAAGTGGTTCAAGATGGCCTCCAACAGCTTATTGAAACTGCTGCGGTTAAACAAGATTTAGACGTACAGGATATCTTCGAGATTGTCTTGGTTGGGAACCCTGTTATGCATCATTTAGTGCTTGGGATAGACCCTGTTGAACTTGGCGGCGCGCCCTTTGCACTGACATTTGATACAGCGTTTAATTGTGCCGCTCATGAGATTGGATTAAGCTTGAATATGGCAACACGTGTTTATGTGTTGCCTTGCATTGCAGGCCATGTTGGCGCAGACGCCGCAGGGGCGGTATTAGCAGAAGCACCGCATAATTCAGAGGCAATGACCTTACTCATTGATGTTGGAACAAATGCGGAGATTATTTTGGGCAATCGCCATCATCTAATGGCGGCATCCTCGCCTACTGGTCCAGCCTTTGAAGGAGCTCAAATTTCGGCAGGGCAACGTGCGGCTGTTGGCGCGATTGAACGGGTCAGAATAAACCCAAATAGCTATGAGCCAAGGTTTAAAGTAATAGGCTCAGATAATTGGTCTGATAGCCTAGAATTTCAGGAGGATGTGAAAAAAACAGGGATAACAGGTATTTGCGGCTCTGGCATCATTGAGATATTGGCAGAAATGTATCTTAGCGGAATAATTTCTGAAGATGGGGTGATAAATGGGGAGCTATCCTCCAAGACCAAACGGATAGAAAAAACAGGGCGTACATTTCAATATAGGGTTACAGACCAAATCGCGATAACCCAAACAGATGTAAGGGCAATTCAGCTTGCGAAAGCTGCTTTATATGCAGGATTTCGATTATTAATGGATAAAATGGGTGTCGAAAAAGTAGATAAAATAATGCTGGCTGGCGCATTTGGAACTCATATCGATCCCAAATATGCGATGATATTAGGGATGGTTCCTGATTGTGCGCTAGATAATGTGATTGCAGCAGGAAATTCAGCAGGTGCGGGTGCCAGAATGGCTTTGTTAAGCCTGACAGCAAGAGCTGAAATAGAAAAAACGGTTAGACACATTGAAAAGATTGAAACAGCGATAGAGCCGTCATTTCAGGATCATTTTGTGCGCGCGATGGCATTTCCGCATAAAACAGACCCCTATTTGTTTCTTAGCGCAGAAATCAAACTGCCGCCCCGTGAATTAATAGATAATACCGTCAGCGCGTCAAGCCATACTGAGCGCAAGCGAACTGGCAGGCGCACGAGGCTTAATCAAACATAAGCCACCAAAAAACATTATGTTTGATTTATGTTAAGCTTAGAATGCTTGGATTAGCGCGTCTAAGTCAGTCTGTTCTAGTCTTGGATAGGTTTTGATTTGACTGATATAACCGTATTTTTGCATGGATATAGAATATAAGCACAGTTATGAGCGATATAAAATAACAGGCCCCTATATAAAAAGTGTAATCAGAAAACAAAATCAGCCTCCATTTTCAGCTTCGTATCATCCGGCTTTGAAGTTTTCGCTCATTTAGAACAGTCAACATACGGGTTAGTACAATTACAATAAAAAGCAGATGAAACGCCACAAACAGTGTAAATAATGGCCAGAGCATAGAGCTGTCAATCGCAATGCCGCCAGAGCGCATTATACTTGCTGGTTGATGCAAGGTATGCCACCAATCAACCGAGAATTTAACGATGGGAAGGTTTATACAGCCTATTAGAGCAAGGATAGCAGCTGGCCTTGCGCCTCGCTCTGTCTGCTCAAATGCGTTTGAGAGTGCAAGATAGCCCACAAAGAAAAAGAATAAAATCAGCATTGAAGTAAGCCTGCCATCCCAAACCCACCAGACACCCCAAATAGGCTTACCCCACAAGCTACCTGTAATCAGGGTTATGACAGCAAAGCCTGTTCCAATCGGTGCAATAGAACGTGCTGCAATCTCCGCTAACGGATGTCGCCAGATAAGAAAGAAAAATGCACATATACCCAGCAGCAAATAGCTAGAGAGCGCAATCCAAGCCGCTGGAACATGAATATACATAATGCGCACCGCATCGCCTTGCTGATAATCAGCAGGTGAACTTAAAAGAGCAAGATACAGACCATATCCAAGACACGCAACGGATATGATTTCAAGCCAGGGCAATATCAGCCGCGCTATTTTGCTGAATCTAGTTGGATTTGCAAAGTAATCAAACATAGGTGTCCTTGCTGATGCACATTTTTAACACTTCTCTGCTGATATGGAAGAGAATGAGAAACGAGGTTTTGGTAGCATAATCATTAATCATTTTCTATTGCGTTTTTCAGGCCTAGCTGCATTGCAGGAATTGAGATGACAATAAGGCATAAATCCAGTGCTATCAAAAGATATAGATGGGGCTTTATGGGCTCTGATTCCATCAGTGCTAATCCTGACATAGTTCCAAAAATCAATATCGGAAGACTGAGGGGTAGAATTAATACAGCTCCTAGAATAGCAGCTCTTCTTGCTCCCAACACCAGCCCTGAGGCGATGCCGCCTAGTAATGTCATACCAAGCATACCAAGCAAAAGTGATAGCGCTATCTCAAAATACAAGGATGAATTAATGCCAATCATCAAGCAAATCACAGGCAAGATAATAAGCAAAGGCACGGTTGTAACTAAAAAGAAGCAAAAACATTTTGCAGCAGCATAACAGCCAAGGGGCTGAGCGTTATGAAGCGCTTTTTCAATAAATCCATGGGTATAATCATCTGAGAATAATCGCTCATATGCGGGCACAATTGATACAAAGGCCGCAATCCAGATAATCGCGATTCCAAATTGTTTTAGCTGGTCTGGGTCTGGGCCCAAAGCAAGCGGAAATAGCACCATAATCAACATGAAAAAACCAATTTGGCTCAGGATATCAGTTGCTTGAGAAATGCTTATCTCGAACTCTCGTTTGAAATAATGCCAGAAAATGAGCATCATTTTTGGGCCTCCAGCTGAATAATCTCTGGCGAGAGATGCTCACATAAGGGCTGATGCGTAGCAGCTATAACACGGCCTCCAGAGCGAATATGTTTTTCAATCATAGTCTCAAGGACAAGGCAATGATATGAATCAAGAGCGCTATTTGGCTCATCAAGCAACCAGAGGTCAGGCGTATGGCTGTCTTTTCGAAGAAGTAATTGGCTGAGAGCAAGACGTTGTAATTGACCAGATGATAATGTGCGCAAAGGCTGGTCCGCAAAGTCTTTAATATGAAAGCTATCATCGATAGGCAGCGATAGATTACGCATAGATGCTATTTGAGAGAGGTTTTTGGCAGCTGTTAAGCTTGGATGAAACCCGAACGGCGCGCCAATATACCAGATAGGTAAGATTGACGTAACCGGATTAAACAAATGAGCGCCAAGACTTAACACCCCAGCATTAGCAGGAAGGAAGCCTGCAACAACACGAAGAAGACTTGTTTTTCCTGCTCCATTTGGCCCTTGAAGCAGGCATATGCCGCCAGCAGGTAATCGAAATGATATCTCGTCTACGATTAATTTGTGACCACGAAAGATGCTTACTTTGGACAGGAATAATTCATCATCAATCGACTGGAGTGCAACCATACCTATTTTGTAAACTGATTTTATCAATTGGGTCTAGTCATTTTGTGCCAAAATAGGAGCGGTGATTTTTAATGAGTGAAATAATGCCTCCAAATAATCATGGGTTTAATCTGGAAAAAAAATGCACATTACGTTATAGTCTCGCTGACCGAATGTTGGCGCACCTCATCCGGCCATTACTCAAAATGTGCAATTAACCTGTTTGTGATGAAACAGACTAGGGGGAGATACTAATGACAGAAACATTAAAAGATAAATGCCGCCAGCAATTAGGGGTCGCAGACCAAACCTATACTTATTATTCACTGCCTGAACTGGCTAAAACGTATCCATCCATCCATAAATTACCTTATTCTTTGAAGGTCCTCTTGGAAAATCTGTTGCGTAACCATGATGGTGATACCGTTACAGATGACGATATTATTGCGGTTGCAAATTGGGCTGATAACAAGGGGGATGCGAATGAAATCGCGTTTAGACCTGCGCGTGTGTTGATGCAAGATTTCACAGGCGTTCCGGCAGTTGTTGATTTAGCTGCGATGCGAGATGCAATGAGCGCTATTGGCGGCGATCCTGAAAAAATCAACCCATTATCGCCTGTTGATCTTGTGATAGATCATTCTGTTATGGTTGATTATTTTGGCGGTGGTGACTCACTGGAAAAAAACACACAAATAGAGTTTGAGAGAAATGCCGAACGGTATGAGTTTTTAAGATGGGGCTCGAAGGCATTCAGCAATTTCCGAGTGGTTCCTCCTGGCACTGGGATTTGTCATCAGGTGAATTTGGAATATCTGGCGCAAACAGTCTGGACTAAGCAAGAAGGGAATATGACAGTTGCTTACCCTGATTCAGTTGTTGGCACAGACAGCCATACAACAATGGTAAATGGTCTTTCTGTTCTTGGTTGGGGTGTTGGCGGAATTGAAGCGGAAAGCTCGATGCTAGGACAGCCCATCTCGATGCTGGTTCCAGATGTTATCGGTTTTTATCTAGATGGTGCTTTGCCAGAAGGCGCAACTGCCACGGATTTGGTTTTAATGATAGTGCAAGCACTCAGACAAAAAGGAGTGGTTGGAAAGTTTGTTGAATTTTATGGCCCAGGTGTCCATGAATTATCATTAGCTGACAGAGCAACAATCGCAAATATGGCGCCTGAATATGGGGCAACTTGTGGCTTTTTTCCAATTGATGGTGAAACAATAAATTATTTGCAGCTTACGGGGCGTGAAGAGCAACGAATTGCATTGGTAGAAGCCTATGCAAAAGCACAGATGATGTGGCACCAGCCAGATGATGCACCTCATTTCACAGATACCTTATCCTTGAATTTATCAACGGTTGTGCCGTCTCTTGCAGGGCCTAAGCGACCACAAGACAGGGTTGAATTAGGCAATGTTGCTGAAAGCTTTGCTGATACCTTGGTGCAAACAACTAAAAGAGATACACCAAAATCTCAGATGGTTGAATCAAAAGACTATAATCTCACAGATGGTGATGTTGTAATTGCGGCAATAACAAGTTGCACCAATACATCAAACCCATCGGTTTTGATTGCAGCGGGGCTTCTTGCCAAGGCAGCAAATGAAAGCGGATTAACGGTAAAGCCATGGGTTAAAACATCTCTTGCACCTGGCTCACAAGTCGTCACTGATTATTTAAATGCCGCTGGCTTGTCTGAACATTTAAATGCGCTTGGTTTTAATACGGTTGGGTATGGGTGTACAACCTGCATTGGTAATTCTGGCCCGTTAGAGCCGCCATTAGCAGATGCGGTGGAAAAAGGAGATCTTATTGTAACATCCGTCTTGTCTGGAAATCGAAATTTCGAGGGCAGAATAAGCCCACATGTTGCTGCTAACTATCTTGCGTCACCGCCATTGGTTGTTGCTTATGCTCTTGCAGGTTCTGTTACCAAAGTTGTGAATCAAGAGTCATTAGGAACTGATAAGGATGGAAATGAAGTCTTTCTTTCAGACATTTGGCCATCAAATGCGGCTATCAGGGCTGAGCTGGATGCAGTTGTAAGCCGGCAGCTATTCCAATCCAGATATGCAGATGTGTTTACAGGTCCAGCCGAATGGCAGCAGATACAAAGTACCAATAGTCTGACTTATAATTGGGATGGCGATTCGACTTATGTTCAAAACCCACCTTATTTTGAAGGCATGACAGCAGAGGTTCCAGATGCAGCCAGTGACATTAATCAGGCGCGCATTCTTGCAGTCTTGGGAGATTCTATCACTACTGACCATATTAGCCCTGCAGGGGCTATCAGAAAGGATAGTCCAGCGGGTGATTTTCTCTCAGAGAGACAGATTTCGCAGCACGACTTTAACTCCTATGGGGCAAGACGCGGCAATCATGAAATCATGATGCGAGGAACATTTGCAAATATCAGGCTAAAAAATGAGGCTGCTTCAGGTACAACAGGTGGCTATGCTGTTCATATACCATCTGGTGATGTTGCCCCGATTTATGATGTTGCCATGCGTTATGCACGCGAGCAAACACCGCTGGTTGTTGTTGGTGGCAAAGAATATGGAACAGGTTCAAGTCGTGACTGGGCAGCAAAGGGAACAAGGCTTTTGGGTGTTTCTGCTGTTATTGTTGAGAGTTTTGAGAGGATTCACCGCTCTAATCTTATTGGTATGGGCGTGCTTCCACTTCAATTTACGAATGGGGATACACGCGAAACCCTAAAACTTAGCGGGTCTGAAACTGTGAATATCATGGGTATTGCAGATGGTGTCACTCCAGGTAAAAAGTTACAGGCTACGGTTACTTATGAAGATGGTTCCGAAAAACAGATTACCTTGCTTGCAAGAATCGATACCGCAGGTGAAGCAGAATATTTCCGTCATGGCGGCATTCTGCATTATGTTTTACGTCAATTAGCGGCAGCTTAAGCACTCATGACTTCCCCTAGCATCTTATAAATCAGGTGCTGGGGGAAATTTAGGTTCACAGCAGTGCAATAAAATGATGTTAATTGCCTATTTTTGGCCTAGAATACCTCAAGGGATACAGTAAGCTTAGGCAAATCCACCTCACAAAACAGTCAAGCGTAGCCGTCAATATGAATTAGGCAACTAGGTGTCGAATGCTACATGCACCAAAAATTACTATTTTATTAGGCCCGACAAATACTGGCAAAACCTTCTATGCTATTGAGAGAATGCTTGGGTACCAGTCTGGTATGATAGGCTTTCCTCTAAGATTATTGGCACGCGAGAATTATGACAGGCTGGTGGCAAGAGTTGGCGTCTCACAGGTTGCATTAATAACAGGCGAAGAAAAAATTCTTCCCAAGCATGCTAGGTTTTATTGTTGCACGGTTGAGGCTATGCCCCTTGAGGTGAGTGTTGAGTGTCTTGCGATAGATGAGGTTCAACTAGCAAGCGACAGCCAGAGAGGCCATGTATTTACGGATAGAATTTTGCATGCAAGAGGAAGGCATGAGACCCTATTATTAGGGGCTGAGACGATGCGCCCATTGCTCAAAAAGCTACTTCCAGAGGCGGTTTTCGAAACCAGAATGAGATTGTCTAGACTGACTTATAGTGGTCAGAAAAAAGTTACGCGTCTGTTGCGCCGGTCTGCCATCGTCGCCTTTAGTGCGCCTGATGTATATCATCTAGCAGAGACGGTTAGAAAACAGCGCGGCGGAACTGCTGTGGTAATGGGCGCATTATCGCCTAGAACCCGAAATGCGCAAGTTGATATGTATCAGTCTGGCGAGGTTGATTTTCTGATTGCAACGGACGCTATCGGCATGGGTTTGAATATGGATATTCAGCATGTTGCGCTGGCAGCTGATACCAAGTTTGATGGCAAGCATATGCGCCACCTTTATCCAGCTGAATTGGCACAAATCGTGGGTCGTGCCGGCAGATACACCCAAGATGGAACATTTGGTGTAACACAAGGATGCCGCCCATTAGAAGATAATATGATTGATGCTATTGAGAATCATATCTTTCCCCCTCACAGGCAGCTTTATTGGCGTAATCGAAAGCTCTCTTTTGAGAGTCTTAGGAGTCTTTTAAGCTCCTTGGACGCACCTGCGCCAGAGCCATTTTTACTTCGAAAAGCAGATGCGATAGATCATCTAACATTGCAAGCCCTTGCCGTTATCCCTGATATAGCCGAGCTTGCGAGTAACAAAACACGGCTAAGACTATTATGGGATGTAGCCCAAATTCCTGATTTCCGTAATATGATGACAGATAGTCATACCGTTATGCTTGCCCGAATATATATGAATTTAGCGACTAGTGGAAAACTTGACAAAAAATGGGTTGCAACTCAGCTATCACATCTTGAAAGACTAGATGGAGATATAGATGCTTTAATGACAAGAATTGCGCATATACGCACTTGGACCTATATTACACATAAAACAAGCTGGACGGATGAGCCAGAAGAATGGCAACATCTAGCAAGAACAATTGAAGATAGACTATCAGACGAGCTACATAATAGATTAACACAGCGCTTTGTAGATAAACGCGCAGCACATTTATCAAGACGACTAAAGGAAGCAACTAATTTGATCTCATCTGTAAAAATGGACGGAACAGTGATAGTGGAAGGAGAGGAAGTAGGAACCCTTAACGGTTTTACATTTCTTCCAGCCATCTCTGAAAATGACGAAAAAGCCATGATTTTGGCTGCAGCGCGCAAAGCATTGCCAGATGAAATTGAAAGGCGTGTTAAAGCGGTTATTGCTTCAGCAGAAGGAGCCTTTAAATTAGATGAAAAGGCAGGCGTTAATTGGCGTGATACTAACATTGCTAGGCTTGTAAAATCGGAGCAGCTATATTCACCAAGAGTAGAGGTTTTTGATAGTGAATTGCTGTCCATAGATCAAAAACAGCGCATTAAAGAAAAGCTCACAGCTATTTTTAAGGAGCAGGTGGATACGCTTCTTGGAAATTTATTAAAACTTCAAAACATAGATCTAGCTGATAGTAAGGCCAAGAATAATAAGACAGAACAGAAAGAGATATCTGAGGTTGAGGTGTTACCGCAATCAAAGGCCGAGCCCATTCAAAATGATGCTGCTGCCCTAAATACGCAACAAGCCACACACGCTAAGCAACCAGAAAATAATCTTATCGAGGCGCCTATCGATTCTGATGAGCCAGGCCATTCTGATGAGACGGGCCAAGAAGCATCAATACAGCAAGCCCCTATGATGAGCGGGATTGCGCGGGGCATCATGTTTCGGCTTTATGAAAATTTAGGGGTAATGAGCCGAACCCTTATTTCAGATCAATTAAAAGAAATGCCAGATAGCGACAAGCCGTTTCTAGCCAGAGCAGGAATTCGCATTGGCACTGAAACAGTCTTTATGCCTGAATTGCTTAAGCCTGCAGCTATTAAATTACGGGTAATGCTATATTCGATTTATAATCAAGATTTTCCAGCCTGTGGTCCTCCACCTGAAGGCAGAGTCTCCATTGATCTAGTTGAGGGTATTGCTGATAATTACTGGCTATCAGCAGGCTATCGGCGAATTGGGGATAAGGTAATGCGCGTTGATATGGTAGAGCGTGTTGCAGCCCTTGTAAGGACTGCTGCAAGGTCTGGCGAGTTTGGTATTACAGATGAGATGTTGTCTCTTGCAGGGGTCGGCAGAGATATTATGGCCTCTATGATAGTGGGGTTAGGGTTTGAAAAGGTAAGAGAAGAGCCAGCAGAAGACCCCGAAAAGCCAGCAATTCCTGTTTTTATTAAAAAGCAGCGACAAAATAATAGACGGATGAGTAACGCTAAATCAGGTGAGAGCGCAGGCAGACAACAAAACCAGAATAAAAAAGGGGGCGCTCAATCCCAAAAACCTTTTAAGAGGAACAATAATCAAAAAGGGTCTCACCAAAAAGCAAACCATCAAAAGGCTGCAAATAAAGCATCAAAACCAGTGGACGTAAATCCGCATTCCCCATTTGCAATTCTTGCCAACCTAAAAAAATAAATAAATGACTGAAGAGACGATAACAAGGCTGGATAAATGGCTCTGGTATGCACGGTTTTTTAAAACTAGAACACAGGCAACTAAATTAATCCAGTCTGGAAAACTACGTATAAATGGTGACATTACTAACAAACCGCACCGAACAGCAATTATTGGAATGGTTCTGACTTTCCCGCAAGCCAAACATGTAAGAGTAATAAAAATATTGGAAATCGGCCAAAGAAGAGGCCCAGCACCAGAGGCAATAGCGTTATATGAAGACCTTTCACCAATAATCTCAGAGTCAAATAAACAAGATAAAAACAAAGATGTGGATTTTGAGAGGCGTGAGACAGGAACGGGTAGACCTACGAAAAAGCAACGACGAGAAACAGAGCGATTAAAAGATAGCTTTGTGCCATAAGCAAAAAATAAATTTCAAAAAATAAATTTCAAAGAATAAATTTCAAAGAATAAATCTAAGGAGAATGCTGTGATCGAATTTCTTAAAAACTGGGTATCATCAGATAACCCGCATCCGCATGAGCAAGATGATAATCTTGTGGAAGCTGTTTCAGCATTG
>JADHOL010000015.1 GCA_016779005.1 Alphaproteobacteria bacterium | reverse complement strand
GAAAAAGCGTTTATCGACTGTCAAAAAATCTTAAATGGTATCCCAGAAGATGAGGATAACCCAATGATTCTTAACGCAGATAGGGGAGTAGTGCGATTACATGTTGTATCTGAACAATAATTGAGATTTTTGTATTTCTCTTTCGTTGCCGCTGTCCTCAGCCTTAGAAATACTAACTAGCCCCACGATAGCAAATAGGGAGAGAACGGATACAACTGCGATTTTTCTGATGGTGTGCATGTTTAAACTCTAGAACGGCAAGTATTCTCCAATATCCAACATGCCCCATAATGCTATAATTTCTTATTTTCCAAGGAGTGGAAATGGGTGTTTTTCTCCTGTAGCCTCAAGAAAACTCTCTAGAGCCTCACTAAATCCCGAATTTATCATCTCACCGTCTATCGTCTCCACTTTGTTTCCTTGACTAGTAAGTAGGTCAATGAAGGATTTACCATTTTCTTTTGCATTAAGCTTAAATTGTTTCTCATTTGGATAAATTATTATTAAACTTGCGTTAGTTGTAGATTGGTTTACCCAGAATTTTCCGAGTATTCCATGGTCTTCAAATCCTTTTTTATTAAATTCATGATTGCCATAAACCATAACCATGTTTTTTGAGGTCTCGTCCTTAAAAACAATTTTAAAAATTCTTATATACATTGTTGCACCTCAACCCATTCGTTTGTTTTGTCTTCTTCAGTTGTAAATTTACACTCGTTTCCATTATTTTCTGTGACAGTTCATGTTTTAGCCGAAGAAATACTAACCAGCCACGCGATAGCAAACAGGGCGAGAACGGATACAAATGCGATTTTTATGATGGTATGCATGGGTTTCATCTCTTGATTAACATTGGTATAATTTGACCAAACAGAAATAGGAGAGTCAATGCGAAACGCACTCGGACAATTTGTAGCTGGTCACACAGGCAATGCTGGCGGCAGACCTAAAGATGAACATAAGGTAGCTGAGTTAGTCCGCAGTTACACGCTAGAAGCAATAGAGACGCTAGTAGAACTTATGCGTAGTGGCAAGAGCGAGCGAATACGCGGCACAGCCGCACAGGCGCTTCTAGACAGGGGTTGGGGGAAGCCGAAGCAGGAAATAACTACGGACGGCTCATCGAGCTTTATAGACGCTCTGGAGGGTGTTCGGAAGGTTGTAGATGCAAGGAAAGCAGAGGCTTCCTGAGAGAGTGGAAAAATCAGGTTTTTCGCTTTGATGTAGACATAGTGTCGACACAAATGTTCTGCTAATATATTAAAACATATTAAATTATTGATTTATATAACTAATTTATGAAAGCTTATAAAGTTTAGCACCACGTTGACATCGTGGGGGTCACTGGTTCAATCCCAGTACGCTCCACCATTATTTTTTTAAAAGTTAGATCCAATAGACAGGTTGTTATCATGAAGAAGCTATTCTTTATCTCTTTGCTTATTCCTGCATTAACCAGCTGTGCATCCATTATAAATGACGCATATGTACCTGTTGCATTGTCTTTTAGCGATGGGAGTTCTGGTGAATGCTTTGTAAGCAACAAAAGAATGTCGATGGATGTTGAAATCCCGAGTTCTCCATTGATTAGGCGAAGCGATGATAACTTAATTCTCAGATGTACTACAGAGGATGGCAGAACTGCCAATGCGTCAGTCCCTAGTACGATGGGTGGCAAGATAGTAGCGAGTGCTGTTTTTATTGATTTCGGAATTACAGATGCAATCACTGATAAACACAGGGAATATCCCGCAAGTTTTGTTATACCAATAAAGAAAAAATAGAACTGCTATAAAACAGAATAATTGCAGACTGCTTTGTCTATATGTTAGGGGCGTGCGAATAGCTTATGGTTATTGGCGTTATTTGTAGTGCGCTGTTTAATAGTGTTTCAAGCTTTTGTTATATTCATCACTAAATTCAAGATATGTGTCATATTCGCTTTGATATAAGTGTTCTAGTTCTGATAATTCTCTATTCCATTGCGTTAATTCATAGATTTCGCATTGATGGTTAAACTTTAAATTAGCTTCTTCGCTTTGTGTCGTGAGGATTAGTGTGGCTAAATTAAGCCTAAACCAGAAAGTTGTATTAGAAAAATGGACATTCCATTCAATATAATCTGACTTATCGGTAAAAGGGCCTAGCGGCTTTATATTGGGTAGTATTTTATCATCCGTAACAATAAAGGTATAACGTAATACCTCCTCATTAGTGAAGGAATATCCATAGTCATAGCCATCCTCTAATCCGCAGATCACGCCGGTTGCGTTTATATCCGCTTTAGATGCTGAAACTGCGGCTGAAGCACTAAATAAGCCAATAATAAGTGCGAGTATATATCTTGAAAAAAGGGGCATTTATTATTTTTCTTCGAAATCAAAACGATCCATCATTTTTCCACGATAGCTTGTTGTTGTGTTTTCTATTTTTTCACTCCATTTTCGTTCTATCTCCCCCCAAATGGGGATACAATTTTGGGCCGATTCATTGTTTTTATATTCGAAAATATGACTAAGTTGAAATTTATTCCGGTCGCTTAAAATTCGGCTCGTTGTGTATCGAACAAGACCCATTTCTTTGAATTTGGGCATGAATTCGTTTTTTATTTTATCCCAACGCATAACGCTAAGTTCTAACTCATTTTCAGTTTTAAACGTTTGGATTGTAACATTTACGTGCATGATTATATTCTCTTCTTAATTACTGTTTTTCTTCTGATTTCTGAGCATATAAAATTTCAAGAAAGCAGAGCCGTCTATTTTAGGTTCCAGTTGGATATTCTCTTTGCCAAAAATTAGATAGCCACGTTAAATAATGTGTCATTTTCTTTGGCTCCAAAACAAGTGATCTTTGAATCTTATCTATTTCGGTTGTGTCTTCTAGGTCTACATCAAGGGAATCATTTATTCTGTTTATCATATTAAACATAGCGCACAAGATTGTCATTTCAGCGATTTGAGTTTCCGTATAGCAGGATTTTAATTCATTAAATAATGTATCGTCTTTGGCTGCTTTATTGAGTGTTACAGCCTCAGCCCATTTAAGTGCGAGCACTTCTTCTTGCTCAAAAAGGGAAGAGTTAGCGTATTCGTTTAAGGAAATTGCCTTTATTTGCGCATCACTTATCCCTGCTGCCCTGCCCAATGAGGTATTATGCGCATAGCAATATTTGCATCCATTTGTATGGCTTGTTTTAATAACGATAAGCTCTTTTATTTTTCCGCTTATGTTTGTTCCTTGCCATTCGCGCTGCGCAAGCGCGTTGATTGGCAAAAACGCCATAGCAAGAAAAGGCGAGTTGCTGAATGTTTTATAAAAATTTGGTACTCTTCCAAGTAAATTCTCCACGGCAGAATAAAATTCGTTAAATTTCGGATTTAATGTATCTTTTTGAATTTTAGTTATTCGTGTCACACGCTTTCCCCTTTTTTAATTTGAATTCAGCTTTTTGCCATCTTTATAATTGCCAGAGCTTTGTTGGTTGATGGTTCCATCTCGAAAATAGTATAGCCAGTCACCATCTTCTAAATCCTCCAAGTAGTCTCCCTTACTCATAAGCTGGCCATTCGTATAGAATAAAAGCCAAGGACCTGTTTTTTTGCCATCTATATAATCCCCTTTGCTTTTGAGCTGACCGGTAAGCCAAAATGCCAACCAAGAACCTTGTTTTTTTCCTTCAGAAATCCGGCCTTGTTGGATTCCTTCTAATTCACCACTGAAGGGTGTGTCTGTGAATTTAAGATAGAATAGCGCTTCTCTTTCAACGAGGTCATCAATAGTCTCCGACTGTGAGATTGAAATAATCCCCACCACGAAAAAAAGAGTTAAAACCGACAGCACCGCTAATTTTATTAATAAATGCATAACCATTCCTTGATGAAAAACTAATTTATAGTGCGCAATAGAGCCAAGGGGTGTCAACGGCTAACCTGTATCCGTAGTTTTACCTAAAATACGCATCATGAAATAATGCTTTTTAAGTAAAAATTAAAACTATGGCTTGGCTATCAGATAATCCTAGGGCAGAATTATGCAGGGGAGATTATTAATGAAGCTAGGTTTTTTTACACGTCCAGTCCACCCGATCGGTAAGGACTGGCAGCAATGTTTAGAGGAAGACAGGCAGGCTATTATTCTTGCAGATGAGCTTGGATTTGTTGAAGCATATGCCGGTGAGCATTTATCAGATAGCGCAGAGAATATTACTTCTTGCGGTATGTTTATGGCCTCGCTTGCTTATCAGACAAAGCAGATACGACTTGGAACAGGAACCGTTAATATTCCTAATCTTCACCCGGTGCATATCGCAGGTCAAGTAGCCATGCTAGACCATATGCTAGGGGGACGCTTTAACTTTGGCATTTCTCCAGGTGGGCTGATTTCTGATGCGGAATTATTTGGCACATTGCAACAAGACAGATCAGAGATGTTCCTTGAGGGCATTAATATGGTGTTGGAAATATGGCAACGTGATCCCCCTTATAATATTTCTGGAAAATATTGGCAAATTTCAACAGAAAACACCATGATGACCGAAATAGGGCAGGGGATTATGACGAAGCCTCTCCAACAGCCTCATCCTCCTATTGTGGTTACTGCTGTTGCGCCCTTTTCTAATGGGGTGAGCGAAGCAGCTGCGCGGGGCTGGGATCCCATAAGCGCAGATATTATCATGCCTATATGGGTTGCCTCTCACTGGCAAAAATATGTTGAAGGCTGTGCCAGAGTTAATAGGCAGGCTTCCCCCGCTAATTGGCGTGTTGCCAAGGCAGTGTTTGTTGCCGATGATTTAGCCAAAGCACGTGAATATGCATTAGGACCAGATAGCCCCTATGTATTTTATTATAAACAGCTCTTTACCAAATTTTCGGCAATGGGAAAAATCGGTTTATTCAAATCTGATGCGAATCAGGCAGATGAGGATGTAACCTTTGAAGATGTATGCGAAAAAATGATAATTTGGGGTACGCCTGATAAGGTGCAAGATGATTTACAGGCTTTTAAAGAAGAGGTGGGAGAATTTGGCACCTTAATGTATGCAGGAATGGACTGGGCTGATGTTGAGTTATCTAGACGCTCCATGATTCTCGCTGCTGAAAAAGTCGCCCCCTTATTATAAAAAATAGCGTTATAAATAATTCCAGGGCTGCTTTTGAAGCTAAACCCGTTTAATCTAAACCTAAATAAACAAAAAATAAATGAAATATGATAAAGGAGTGAATGATGCAGCGTATTCAAGGCGTTAACCCAGAAGAAGTGACAGGCGGCGAGGCTGAGATATTAGAAGCCTCTAACATGTTTTTAGGGCGATCTTCTAATTTGCTCAAAATACTTACTAATACATCTCCGCAGATTGCAAGATGGTTTTTAGGCTTCCTTACGGCAACTCGTCAAGAAGGGCTTGGTGCTAGCTCTGATGTTGGGTTGAGGGGATTGGCCTGCGTTAAAACATCTATGACGAATGAGTGTAATTATTGCACTTCCCATACGAGTATTTATGCCCAAGGGCTTGGCTATTCAGAACAACAAATAGCGCTTATGGCAGATAATAAATATAAAGAGAGTGATGCATTTACGGCTAAGGAAAAACTAGCCATTGAATGGGCAGAAGCTGTGACGTTAAATAAAGCGCTTCACGATGGCCCACTTTGGGATAGCTTGAGAGCGCATTTCTCGGACGCAGAAATTGTTGAGATTACGCTCGCATCATCCATGTTTAACATGATTAATAGACTTAATGATACATTCAGATCAGAGCTGGAAACAACAGACTTTAACAAAAAACAATGGGATGCGACCGGCGTTCTACCACTGGATGCACAAGAAGCGTTTGCAGGCCGGTTCCCGAAACAAAAATTCAATGTTAAGTAAAATAAAAGGTAACCCTTTTGTTTGCTCCTATTGTTCGGTTTCGCCTATCACGAGCGGAAATGACCAATAGGAATTATCTGTTAAAATATTGGCAGTTATTAGGAATTCTGGCCTCTAACCGCTTCCAGAGTTTTCTCCAGATTTGCAACCGTTCTGTCTATATCTGTTAATTTATCCAAACCAAATAGACCTATTCTAAAAGTGGAAAAGCCTTCTGGCTCCCCGCATTCCAGCGGAACACCTGCTGCAACCTGCATTCCTGCTTGCATAAACTTCTTGCCAGTTTTGATATCAATATCGTCTGTATAGCTTACAATCACGCTAGGCGCTTTATAGTCATCTGCAGCTACAGAATGATAACCATAACGCTCAACAACTTCGCGGCATCTACGCCCGAGTTCGATTTGCGCATTTTTGATAGCTTCTAATCCAAAGGATTCTGTCTCAATCAAGGCATCCCTGAAAAGGCGAAGCGAATCTGTTGGCATGGTTGCGTGATAAGCATGCTTGCCAGACTCATAAATCTCCATTATTTCAGTCCATTTTTTCAAATCATTAGCAAAACTGGAGCTTTTGGTTGTATTTAGTATCTCGCGCCCACGAGCGGACATCATAACAGCGGCGGCACATGGGCTTGCGCTCCAACCCTTTTGTGGGGCGGTTAGCAATACATCAACACCAGTTGCTTGCATATCTACAAACAAAGTCCCGCTTGCCACACAATCCAAAACGAACAAACCACCCACTTCATGCACTGCGTCTGATACTTGCTTAATAAAGCTATCGGGTACTACTATTCCAGCTGAAGTTTCAACGTGAGGGCAGAACACAATGTCTGGTTTTTGTTTTGTGATTTCGGCTTTGATTTTTTCTAGGGAAGCAGGGGCAAAAGGCGAGGTTGGTTCGTCTGATAATTGAGAGGCTTTAATAATTGTTTGCGTCTTGGCAATGTCGCCGGCATCCAGAATTTGCGACCAACGATAAGAGAACCAGCCATTTCGGATAATAAGCGCTGATTTATTAGATGCAAATTGTCTTGCAATGGCTTCCATTCCATAAGTACCGCCGCCTGGCACAACGGCCATAGAATCCGCGTTGTAGGCTTGTTTTAAGATACGCGATATATCACGCATAACATCGCCGAAAACAGCAGACATGGAGTTAAGCGAACGGTCCGAAAATACAACCGAAAATTCCAATAATCCTTCAGGATCAACATCATCTCTAAGAGCACTCATCATTTGCCTCTTTTTTTAGTTTACGCAAAACTGCCTGACAATGCCAAGTCCCATACGTAATCTGGTTTGTAAAATATTAAAGTTAATGACACTAACGCGTTAGCATAAAGGGTATATAGCACGTTGCTGACCAAAATCCAGCATTTCCAAAGGATAATTCATACATAAATTAATATGTAGACATTATCGTAGCTAGGGCATTTTTGATCTTTGCAATACGGCGCTCCAATCTGATATTCTCGCTTGTTAATCTTGCTATTTCACGCTCGTAGCTACTTCTGAATTTATCTAATTTAGAATCTGAGCCTTGATTAGCAACGCATTGATTATATTTCATTATATCTTCAGCTGTATTACCACTTAGCTCGCAACTATGGGCGAATATGGGCGCACTTAGCAAAGTGGTACTGCAAATTGTGATAATAAAAAGAAGAGGGAGTTTCAACGGTGTTTCTCCTACATAATAGTTGATTTTACAGGGTTTCTGAATCATTCATAACATAATCATAAAGCCCTTATAACAGGGACAGAACTTATACTGAGCCTTAACCCCAAGCCTTAACAGGTATCTATAGGCTATCAGATTATGCCACTTTGATATATTAGTTTTAATGATATAAACAACATGATGCCTGCGATAATGCTATCAAGAATTCTCCAAGCCATTTTGTTATTAAACAAAGAGGACATGGCGCTTGAACCAAATCCAAGGGAGATAAAAAACGCCAAACTTGCCAATGACGCTCCGATGCCAAATCCCCAGACGTCTGCTCCCTTATATTGTAATGAAATTATCCCAATCAATACCAAGGTATCGAGATATACATGCGGGTTAACGAATGTTAAGACGAATAATTTAACAAGTGTTTGCTTTTTTCCAAGCTGCTCAGGTCTGTATTCTTGGGTGCTCTGATCAAATGACGTGAACACATTCCTTAGATGAGAGACTCCATAAAATGCAATCCAAATCGCAGCTAGAATAAATATCCATTGATAATAGGCATTAAAGAATTTCTCAGCGAAGAGACCCATGCCTGCAATGCCCAAGATGATGAGCAACATATCACTGACTGCGCAGAATCCGACAGATAATAAAACGTGATTTCTGGCAAGACCTTGGCGAATTACGAAACTATTTTGCGCCCCAATTGCAAGGATTAAAGAGAATCCGAGGATAAATCCATCTATCAGGGGGGCAGGGTTCATTTCATGATGTCTCAAGCTCGTCAATAATCGCTACAGCGCGAATTGGACTGCCTGTTCCACCTCTAATTTTTAACGGAAATCCAGCGAACTGAAAATGCCCCAAACCAACAACCTGATGCAGATTTGCTAATCCCTCCATATGTGTGAAGCCCATGTTACGACATACAAGATGCACTTCGAAATTATTTTTACCTGGCCTTCCAGGGCTAACCGCTTCTACTCCGAAACTTGTGATCCCTTTTTCTCCAAGCCAAGTTGCAGATTCTTTAGTAAGACCAGGAAAATCGGTTAGAAATTCTGGACTTCCAAAAGTTCTATCATAATGGGCCATATAGAGCAGAATAATATCTCCTTTATTTATGGTTTCACCGGTTTTTGCCTCTGCTTCTTGCAAGTCAGCAATAGATATATCACTTCTTAAAGGGATATGAGATAAATCCAAGCACAAGGAAGGGCGGTAGAATTGGTCTAACGGCATCTCATCAACACTCAATGCAGTCTCTCTCTCGTCAAAGTGACAGGGGGCATCAACGTGGCTGGCGGTGTGTTCACCAAGGGTCAGAAAAGACGATGCGCACGAAAATTGGACGCCCTCTGACTCTCGAACCGTATCATGGGTTTGATAAGCGCTGAATGTTACAGGCGGGTGGTTAGGTAATGTGGGACATTTCTGATAAATCTCGCCGCTCAAATCAATTAAACGCACAGTTTTTGTTCCTTCAAATATTTAATACATTATTATTATTGGTAATAATTTATTTCTATCGTGATGTTATTTGGGTCTTTTGCAAATATTTGAAATAATTGCATATTTGGGACTTCACGTTCCGTAAAGGCGATATTTTGATCCTCTAATCGCTGTTTCAACGCATTTGCGTCTGTTGCCCGAAATGCAAGATGATCCACAGACCCGCTTCCTAATAGAGTTTTGTCGCCTTCTGCTTTGCCAAGATATTCTTCTAAACCGCCTGGCTTGTTCGGATCAGCGGAAATTAAATGCACTAACGCAACCTCTCCTAGATAGAGCCAATGCCCTTTAAACGGAAAATTTGGTCGCTTACCATCGACCAGACCAAGCACTTCATAAAAGGCTTTGGTTTCTTCTAGTTTAGAAGTTCTGATAGCGTAATGGTCAATATTTGTGAGCGGCATTATTCTCTCCAATTTTAAAAAAACATGTTAAGAAACTATCCTGTAACGTCAAGTGATATATAAACTTAATGTACTAGTTTGAGGGCTCATTTAATATTGATTTCATTCATTCGGTATCGTTACTATGATAACTATATAGTTGAGCGCAGTTAGATAAATAATCCAAACCAAAAAATATAGTTAAAAAAAAGTCATAAAAAAAATTATTGGATAAACAAAATGAATTTTGATGATGAAGATAAGGTAATAGACTCTATTCTAGCGAATACAAAAACGATTGCGCTTATTGGAGCGAGCGTAAAAGAAGAGCGTCCGAGTAATTCAGTTATGCGCAATTTGCTAAAAAGGGGATATCAGGTTTTCCCAGTAAACCCTGGCCATGCAGGGGGAGAAATTCTTGGGCAGGAATGTTTTGCCAAGCTTACTGATATTGAGCATGAAATTGACATGGTAGATGTTTTTAGACGTTCAGATGCCGTACCGGAGATAGTTGAAGAAGCCATAAAATGCCAAGTTAAAATATTATGGCTGCAGCTGGACATAGGTCATGCTGAGGCAGAAGCCAAGGCAAGGAAAAATGGAATAACAGTGATTAGTAATCGTTGTCCTAATATTGAATTCAGAAGACAAGAATCCTCCTAAAACGGCTAAAATAAAGTTTATGTCCATAAAAGTTACGGCAGAAATTATCTAATTGGATGTAATCGATTTTTGGATTAGGTTTATTGATTTTCCGAACAATCAATCCAAGTGATGGTTAAGGTCACGGTGTTATTTATACCAGCGCCAATGATATTTTGTTCGAAGATTTGACGTATTGAGGTATATGATTATGTCCAAAAAAAACACACAGTCACACAATAATCCTGACCTTCGCGTTATAAACGGTGACATGAATGCCGAAAGCTATGGACTTGGTGACCCATGTGTTCCAATGGAGCTGTCCTATTTTCCCGAAGAAAATCCCAAATCCCGTGCGTTATTAACCGAAGTTGATGGGCGTGACGACTAGGTAAATAAAGCACAAGGATGGCACTAAAACCAACCATAATTTAAAATCATTTTCGCCAAAATGTTAAATGTGGTATTTGTAGGTGGCGGTTTAGCCATAAGAATTATAGGAACGGTTAAGATCGCCTCCCACTTCTATATTAATTAACATGGGGATTGGCGTGTATTTTGATTCAATTTTAGAATTATCCACTTCGGTTTTGTCAAAGTTAGATAATTGGATGTTCAGCAACTTTGAAATAACGATATCGTTGGCAGATAATAGCGAACAGGTGGCCGTCTCCCTTTTTGCGTTTATTGTCATTGGTATTTTGATGGTTTTGCTCGCAAGCGATCTTTCTCGAAAAAATAAACCACATAATTTTGATGCTGAAGAAAAATCAAAGCCGGTATTACAGTCATCGTCTGAGCATATACCTTCTCTTGCCTCAGCAAACGGTTCATCTGAGAATACAGATAATGAAGCAAAAGATGTTGGTAAGCAGACTGAGTCAAAAGCTGATGTGCCACAGGATGATATAACAGCAGCTGATAAGCCAAATATTTATGAATTAGATCACGGGTTTGTCATAAATAAAAGAAGTGCAGATACGCAAGATGCTGTGAAGCTAGATGGAAACAGTGAGGATAAACAGGCAGATACCCAAAAAAATGCGGTTGAAACTAATTCAGAGCCACTTAGCCCTATAGCGGATAGCGATAAAAATGTGTCAGTTGAACTAGCAACGATAGAAACAGAAATGCTTGACGTAAGAAAAGAATATAAATCTGGCAAGATTAGCTCAATCGATTATCTTACAAAAACGCAAGAGCTATATAAAAAAGGCGAAATGTTGTTGGAATCTGGCAGGGCGATTTACTAGTAAAGGAGCCTTTTGGCGGTTATTTGCACATATTTCTGTGTTATTTAGCTGCTTTTTCCAGTTGAAATACGAAATCATGTGACAAATTTACTATCCTAATGGATAGTATTTTCAGTGTTTTAACTTATTGTTAACTTTTATCCTTTGGAGTAGCATCATGGGATCTGCAATTATGGTAGCCAATATGAAAGGGGGTGTGGGTAAAAGTACGCTCACCTGCTATCTTGCTGACTATTTTAGGCAATATCATAACAAGCGTTCTCTCTCGTTAATAGATACCGATGTTCAGGGCAGTAGTTTTGAAATGCTAGGTATTGACGGGAGATTTCAGCAATTGCGGCACCTGCCAATCGGGGATAGGTATGATGCTGTAAATGTCGTTACGGTGGATACAATTGTAAGAAACCATTTGAGCTCTGCTAATGATTTACTTCTAATCGATACCTCTGCTGGAAAGCCAGATAGTATTTGTCAAATTGCGATGATGTGTCATTGTTTATTAGTCCCAGTATCTATTAATTGGGGAGATATTCGACCCACCAGAGATTTTATTGAGGAAATACAAGATCGAAAAGATTCGTCACGTGCCATCACTCCTCACATAATTGTGGTGCCAAACCGGATTCCTCATCAACAAAGGGATTATAGCCGTCTTAAAGATGCATTGAGTGAGTTGGATGTTGTTATTGCGCCAGGTTTATCTGATTTATCAATTATTAGACACCAAACAGAGAAATTTTCAGGCATCGAAGCTACAAAGGGTACACGCTTCAATGATGAGATAATCCATTTTGGCAATTTTATCACGGAATATATCCTTGGTGGAAAGCTAGATGCTATATATGCAGATACTAACGTAATAGAACTTCGGCGTTAGGCTTTCTGCGTTATAGGCATTTGTTTGAGTTGGTCTAATTACATTAGCAGCTCTTTCAAGGAATTAGGGATGCTTCCTGATTTCGTTTAATTTTTACCGAGATAAGGTGGGGAAATGAAGCCAGTTGCGCTCCATGAAATGTTAGGCGAAAATTTCTTTGCAAGAGTTACTGCCGCACAATTTAATAGCCTTACAAAACGATATCGGAATCAAGATGCGGCTAAAGATGTATCTTTGGATACGTTGAGCGACGAGCAATGGCAGTCTTATTTTGGCGCATTCACACCATTTCCAGATAGTTTCAAAACTCCATTAGCGCTGTGTTATCATGGCCATCAGTTTGGAATCTATAACCCGGAAATAGGGGATGGAAGAGGGTTCTTATATGCGCAGCTCAGAGAAGACACCACAAACAGACTTCTTGATTTAGGCACAAAGGGCTCAGGGACAACGCCATTTTCAAGAAGCGGAGATGGACGACTTACGCTAAAAGGTGCTGTAAGGGAAATTCTTGCGAGTGAATATCTTAATGCATTAAGTGTGAATAGTTGCAAAATTTTAAGTGTGTTTGAAACTGAGGAGCAGTTGCATCGAAATGATGAGCCATCTCCCACACGCGCTGCTGTTCTTGTAAGGTTATCGCATAGTCATATCAGAATTGGCAGTTTTCAGCGCCTTGCCTATTTAAATCAACCTCAAGAAATCCTTACATTAGCGCGGTATGTAGCGCGTTATTATTATCCAGATATTGACCCAGAAAGCCCGCCAGAAGCGCTTTTGTTAGGGCTATTAGAAGCCCTTATTATCTGTGTTGCGGAAATGGTGGCGGGATGGATGGCCGCGGGATTTGTTCATGGCGTTTTAAATACGGATAATTTTAATTTAACAGGCGAGTCCTTTGATTATGGGCCTTGGCGATTTCTGGATAAAATGGATTTTAATTTTACGGCAGCCTATTTTGATCGCGAGGGCAGATATGCCTATGGTAAACAGCCCGAAGCCGCATTATGGGCATTATGCAGGCTTGCTGACTGCTTTACAGACTTTGTTTCAACCGAGCCGTTAGAAAAAATATTACAAAAATTTTATCCTGCCATTCAATCTGCCTTATCTGCCAAACTTTGCTGGCGATTTGGTGTAGCACCAGTCTCAGGCGCAAAAGAAGCCGAATTCGTATCGTTGTTTTTTAGCACGACAACAAATAGCAAAATCAACCTTGATTATCTGTTTCACCATTTTTACGCTGGGTTTGAGGCGAACCAAATATTATCAGCGCCCGAACCATTGCGCCCTTTATTAGAAGTCTTAAAAGAGCTTCCAGCACGGCAGAACCAACGCCCATATTATTTTGATGAACCATTGGAATCTAGCCTTGTGTTCGGTGAGACAGAGAGACTTTGGGCCGCCATTTCCGATAGTGATGATTGGTCACAATTTGAGAAAAAAATAGCAGCAATCAAGCGGTACTTAGCAGCCTTAAAGGCCTAATATTATTTGAGTAAATTAGGGCTCATCTCTGATTTAGAACGTATTGGCATCCAACCCACGATTAAAAACAGGTCTTAAGACAAAGTTGCTTTCCATTCTAAGCACATTTGGAAGTGCAGAGAGATAGTTTGCATGAATTTTGCCAAAATCAGTTACATCCTTTGCCGCAATCCTAAGCAAATAATCCTCTTCACCTGCAATCAGAAAACAGGCCAGAATCTGGGGTATTTGCTTTGCGGCTTCTTCAAATTCTGACATCATTGCAGCAGACTGACCTTGCAAGGTTATCCGCACTAGCACAAGAACATCATGACCAAGCTTTGATAAATCAAATTCGGCATTATAGGATTGAATGATGCCTGACTTCTCAAGTGACGTTACACGCCTCAGACAAGCAGACGCAGACAAGCCAACTTTTTTAGCAATATCTAGATTAGTAATTCTAGCATCTTCTTGTAGCACCGAAAGAATGGTTTTATCTATTTTATCAAGTTTGCTCATTGTTACTCTGTGTGCCTTATGTGTAACTTGTGTTTAGGCTGTGTTTTTTATCATTTAGATAGTGATAAATTTATCAAAGAAATGATTATTTTTCCATAAATTTATGCCTATATTGTTAGAATTTAAAAATTTCAATAAGGAAAGTGTAAGATTGAGGAATGTTCCATAATAGGGGCTTGCGTGATAATGCTCGCAGATTCACAACTATCTTCTCAACTATCTTCAGGTGTTCGCTTCAGAAAAAATGACAGCGCATTTGGTACTAAATATAAATTATCACATAAAAATAATTCTTTTTGTTGGGAAGAGTTTAATTTAGACTTGACCTTAACCAGTCTATCTATCATAAACGCTACACTTTACACCAGAAAACGTCATTGTTTGATGTTGTTTGTGAGGGGCCATAGCTCAGCTGGGAGAGCGCCTGCTTTGCAAGCAGGAGGTCGTCGGTTCGATCCCGTCTGGCTCCACCATCTTTTTCGCAAATCTCCAAGTCACAGCTGAGGAGTTTTGTGAGCCCAGTCAGACATTAGGTGTAGCCTAAAGGAGATCAAAATGGCAGTTCCAAAGAGTAAAATCACCAAATCAAAGCGGGATATGCGTCGCGCCCATGATGCCATTAAAAATGATGAATATATCGAAGATAAGGTTACGGGCGAGTTGCATCGCCCACACCATATCGATTTAAAAACGGGCATGTATCGTGGCAGGCAGGTTATTGAGCCAAAAGATTCTATTTGATATCGCGCTATTGTTTCAAGATTACAAAAAGTTAAACAGGGTATCGTGATAATGTCCAATCACAAAGCTGTCATAAATCCAGAACCGCTATTCAGCATCGGAGATATCGTTAAGCACCGACTCTACCCTTTTCGCGGTGTGATTGTGGATGTAGATCCAGAGTTTGATAATACGGATGAATGGTATGATGCGATACCTGAAGAGGTAAGGCCAGAAAAAGAGCAACCCTTTTATCATTTGTTGGCAGAAAATTCTGATAGTTATTATGCCGCTTATGTTAGCCAGCAAAATCTTTTGACTGATAAAGAAAATGGTCCTGTTAGCCACCCAGATGTTGATGATGTTTTTGATGGCATTTCCGATGGTAAATATACCTTGCGGCGTGAAGCGTTCAACTAACCGTTAAATCTCCTTGCGCCAATATCCGCTGTTCATATAGCTCAAAACCGCATACTATCTCAGCTATTAGAAAATAACGACTAATACTCGTATGATTACTTGTCATGTTCTTACTTGATGATTACATATTCATGTGATTGGCATAAAATTAATAAGATTTATACCCTCTAAGATTTATATTCTATATGATTCAAACAAGGCTAAAACATTGAAAATCAACGAGATGATAAATTTTTTGATAGAAGCGTTGGAATGCTGTATTGAGAGTTATGCCAAACTAAAAATTAATCGAGTTATAGTCCCGATATCTCTTGAAAATTTGCGAGATGCAGCCAAGTTACTTCCAAAGGCTATATTACTTAAATACCCTGTCATAAACGTTACTATAGTCAATAACACTGGGTTAACTGAAATGGAACTAGGATAAATGGTTGCTACCGTTGAAACAATCACAGCAGTCGAAGAAGCCACTGGCAAATATAAATATGGATTTGTCACCGATATTGAATCTGAAAAAGCCCCCAAAGGGTTGAACGAAGATATAGTTAGGTTCATTTCTGCTAAGAAAAATGAGCCTGAATGGATGTTAAATTGGCGTCTTAAGGCTTACCGTCATTGGCTAAAAATGCCGACACCTGACTGGTCAAAGCTGGCTATCGAACCGATAGATTATAATGATATATATTATTATTCTGCGCCAAAATCTATCGATAAGCTGAATTCGTTAGACGAGGTAGATCCTGAATTATTGGCGACATATGAAAAGCTGGGTATTCCGCTTAGCGAGCAGAAGATGCTAGCCGGTGTGGCAGTCGATGCGGTGTTTGATTCTGTATCTGTTGCAACAACCTTCAAAGAGGAGCTGGGTAGGGCAGGCGTGATTTTTTGCCCCATATCAGAGGCAATTCAGCAATACCCAGAACTGGTTAAAAAATATCTCGGCTCTGTTATTCCGGTTGCAGATAATTATTTTTCTGCCCTTAATTGTGCGGTCTTTACCGATGGCTCGTTTGTATATGTTCCAAAAGGGGTTAGATGCCCAATGGAACTCTCAACCTATTTTAGAATTAATGAGAAAAATACAGGACAGTTTGAACGCACTCTTATAATTGTTGAGGATGAGGGGTATGTGAGTTACCTTGAAGGATGTACCGCCCCTCAAAGAGATGAAAATCAGCTTCATGCTGCTGTGGTAGAATTAGTTGCCCTAACAGATGCAGAAATTAAATATTCCACTGTTCAAAATTGGTATCCAGGTGATGAAACTGGAAAAGGCGGAATTTATAATTTTGTTACCAAGAGAGGCGCTTGTAAGGGGGATAGATCCAAGATTAGCTGGACGCAGGTTGAAACAGGTTCGGCCATTACCTGGAAATATCCATCATGTGTTCTAACCGGCAAAGACTCAATTGGAGAATTTTATTCAGTTGCTGTTACAAACGGGGCGCAACAAGCTGATACCGGAACTAAGATGATCCATCTTGGAGAGGGAAGTAAATCCACAATAATATCTAAAGGAATCTCTGCTGGAAAATCACAGAATACCTATCGAGGTCTTGTTGAAATCCACAGAACGGCTGACACTGCGCGTAATTTCACCCAATGTGATTCATTATTAGTAGGGCAGACATGCGGCGCGCATACGGTTCCATATATTGTGTCTCGAAATCCAAGTGGAAAAATAGAACATGAGGCAACGACCTCTCGCATATCTGAGGAACAGCTTTTTTATTGTTTGCAACGTGGCATGTCAGAAGAAGATGCTGTTTCCCTTATTGTTAATGGGTTTTGTAAGGAAGTAATGAAAGAGCTTCCGATGGAATTCGCAGTTGAAGCGCAAAAACTAATTGGAATATCACTGGAAGGATCTGTTGGTTAATATGTCGATATTAGAAATTAAAGAGCTTACAGCGAGCGTAGATGGCACAGAAATACTGCACGGCATTAATCTGAGTGTAAATGCAGGGGAGGTTCATGCCATAATGGGCCCTAATGGTTCTGGAAAAAGTACATTATCCTATGTCTTGTCTGGCCGTGCTGGTTATGAAATTACGGGCGGGGATGTACTCTTAAATGGCACTTCTATTATCGAAGCCGAAGCAGATGAGCGTGCGCGTGCTGGCTTATTTCTTGCCTTTCAATATCCAGTAGAGTTGCCAGGCGTGTCAGGCATGTCATTTCTGCGTGCATCTGTAAATGCGCGCCTTCGTGAGCAAGGCAAGGAAGAAGTGGATCAGCTAGGCTTTGTTAAGATAGTCAGAGCTGAGGCGCAGAAGCTTGGCATTTCTGATGATATGCTAAAAAGAGCGGTAAATGTTGGGTTTTCTGGCGGCGAGAAAAAACGTTATGAAATTCTGCAGATGGCATTATTAAAGCCGGTTATGGCGATTTTAGATGAGACAGATTCCGGGCTGGATGTCGATGCGTTGAAAATCGTCTCACAAGGCGTGAATTTGCTTCGCGATCCACAGCGCTCTATGCTTGTAATTACGCATTATCAGCGATTATTATCTTATATTGTACCTGATAAAGTTCATATCTTATCTGGCGGATTGATTGTGAAATCTGGTGATAAGTCACTTGCGTTAGAAGTTGAAGAAAACGGATATGCTGGGATAAATGATGCTGCCTGAGCTTACTCAATTAAACGTAAAAAATAACTGGCAGAAAACACATTTGGATAATTTTGTGAAAATGGGTTGGCCCTCTTCTAAGAATGAAGATTGGAAATTTACCTCGCTTTCACAAATGCTTAAAAAGCCTGTAGAAATTGCGTTAACGGCACAAGGCGATGATGCTCGCCATAAAATGGCCCCTTCTATTCAAGGGGCATGCCGTGTTGTGTTCAGAAACGGAATTTATGATTCTGAGATGTCAGGCGGAAATCATTCAAATATCGTCATTAGTAATCTGATTGAAGATGATGATGCCATCTCTTTCCTTAATGAGGCTCCCCTGTCACACCATCCGGTGTTCAATCTAACCATAGCTGCAATGCAATCTGCTATTTTAATAGATATAGATGCCTCTAAAACTGAACCTATCTCTGTTATTGATTTGTCTTTTGTTGGAGGGTTAATAAATCAATCTTCTCACCCATTAGTGATGATACGGATAGCCAAAAATGCAACCGTAAGAATTTCAGAAACACATGCTAGTAAAAATGGATTATCTGCTCCGATTGTAATTCTGCAACTTGATGATGGCGCTGTTTGTGACCATGTACGATGCCAGATTGCGGATTTGGATTCTTCTCAGCTTGGATTAAGCCTAGTTAATCAGAATACGGGCTCTGACTATAGAAGTTTTTCACTAACAAGTGGCGGTGATATTTCTCGCACAGAGATGCATTTAAATTTAAATGGCGAGAATGCATCATGTCATTTATCATCGATTTATCTTGGATGCGAAGATCAGCACATGGATATTACAACAAGACTCTATCATAATGTTGCTAACTGTAAATCAGAGCAGGTTATAAGAGGGGTCTTAGATGATAGAGCTAGAGGTGTGTTTCAAGGTAAAATAAGAGTTGCTCCAGATGCACAAAAAACAGATGGTCAGCAAATGACGCGGGCATTGCTTCTCTCACGCGAAACAGAGGCAGATACAAAGCCAGAGTTAGAAATATTTGCTGATGATGTGGTCTGTAGTCATGGCGCTACTATAGGGGAGATTGATGAGCATCAACTTTTCTACCTTGTGAGCAGAGGCATTCCTGTTATGCAAGCAAGGTCTATGCTTATTGAAGCATTCCTAATTGGCACCTTATCTCAAATAAGGGTGCCTGAGCTTGAGAGTCAGGTTGAATATTACATTCAAGACTGGATTTCTAATTCAGCTCAAATGTCAGCCTTAGATTACTGAGGTATAAAAGCATGACACAGGAATTTAACGGCAAACAGATAAGAGCTAAATTTCCATTTTTATCGCGCGAAGTAAATGAAAAGCCGATTATATATTTAGATTCGGCGGCATCATCTCAAAAGCCTCAGCAGGTTTTGGATAAATTACTAACTACCTATTCTCACGGTTACGCTAATATTCATCGTGGTTTACACACCCTTTCTGAAGAGGCAACAGACGCCTATGAGGAGGTGCGTTCTAAAATTGCCCGATTTATCAATGCTGCTGACAAAGATGAAGTGATCTTTACCAGCGGCGCTACCATGTCGCTTAATCTGATTGCCAATTGCTATGGCTTGCAGAACCTAAAATCGGGTGATGAAATCCTCATTACAGTAGCTGAACATCACGCCAACATTATTCCATGGCAAATGTTATGTCAGAAAACAGGTGCCAAAATAGTGGCTGTTCCGGTAGATGATGATGGCTGTTTTAATATTACAGAATTAAAAGACCGCGTAACAAAAAATACCAAAATCATTTCTGTTCCTCATGTATCAAACGTACTTGGAACAATATTTCCGGTTAAAGAAATCAGCGCAATTGCACATGAAAATAATGCAATTTGTGTTGTAGATGGGTGCCAGGGTGTTATCCATATGCCAGTTGATATTCAGGATATTGATTGTGATTTTTACGTATTTTCAGGCCATAAACTCTATGGGCCAAGCGGGATTGGTATCTGTTGGGGCAAGGCTGAGATATTAGCTGATATGCCGCCATTTCTGGGTGGCGGTGATATGATTGATGATGTGGAAATTGACAGTGCAACCTATTCGCAGCCCCCATCCAGGTTTGAAGCAGGAACGCCGCCAATCGCGGAATGTATTGCGCTTGGGGCTGCTGTTGATTTTGTAACCGATATTGGGATGGATAAGATTGCCTCTCACGAGAAATCACTCTTATTATATGGTCATCAAAGATTAGCAAGTGTTAAAGGATTATCCTTTGTTGGCACCTCGCCGAATAAATCTGGCGTGATATCATTTACACTTGATGCGGCGCATCCCCATGATATATCAACACTGATAGATCAAGACGGAATTGCAATCCGGGCAGGCCATCATTGCGCGCAGCCATTAATGAAATTTTTGAATCTGAGTTCAACTGCCAGAGCGTCAATCGCTGTCTATAGTGAGCCTGAAGATTTCGACGCCCTTGCAATTTCACTTGAAAAAGTTAATCGAATTTTTGGAGCATAAATTGTCTGATAAGGAAAAAACATCAGATACCGACAATCTAACCCTAAAAGATTTTATGCCAGATGTATCTAAGGGTTACATGGCGATAGCAGGCACCAAATTAGAGGGAAAATCTGACAAAGCAGATGAGATCCAAATAATAGATGCTCTGATGGAGGTCAAGGATCCAGAAATACCAGTTAATATATATGATTTAGGCCTTATCTACAGTATTGAGAGGCATTATGGGGGTGATGTAGACATAACCATGTCACTAACGGCGCCTGGATGCCCTGTTGCAGGTGAAATGCCAGGGCAGGTGGCTGAAAAAGTTGCAGAATTAGATAATGTTGGGTTGGTGCAGGTTACGCTAGTGTGGGATCCACCATGGGCGCCAGAAAGAATGAGTGAGGATGCAAAGCTGGCGCTAGATTACGGTTTCTGATATCATTGAAAAAACGAAGGTAGCAAATGTTGCAATTTGATAAAAACACACCCATTCTTTCCATAACAGACCAAGCTTCTGCGCGCGTACAAGAAATTGTAAAAAGTGCTGAAAGCGATGTTATTGGATTAAGGATTGGTATCAAAACAGCTGGCTGCTCTGGCTTGCAGTATAATGTAGAATTTGCCAAAGAGCAGCAGCCTTTTGAAGATGCTATTGATGTAAACGGTGTTCGGGTTTTAATTGATCCTGCTGCTGTTATGTTTTTGGTTGGAACAGAAATGGATTGGACAGAAGATAAGTTCAATTCATCATTCGTATTTAATAATCCAAATGAAACAGCTAGATGTGGCTGCGGCGAAAGTTTTTCTATTAGCTAATGGCTAATACATCTGCGTCAAACTCATCAAATTCATCAAATGGCAAATCATCAAAAGGGATTTCAAATAACGCCTCTGTAACTGTTTTTGAGCTTATAAAAATCGTTTTTGAATATATCGCGCCAAGAGGTGATAATAATCTGCGGCTTCGGCTTGCAGGACTAATTGTCGCGCTTATTTTGTCTAAATTATGTGCTGCCGTAATTCCGATTTTTTACGGCGCTGCTGTTGATGCCTTAGCCCCCCTAAATAGTGAGAGCGGTATTAGCTTTTCGATGAGTTTGTTGATGTTGCTTATCGGTGGATATGCGCTTGCCCGTGTGGGGGAGACAATATTCTCCGAGCTAAAAGAGTTTTTATTCATAAAATTTGCTTCAAAAGCAGTTCGCATCGCAGCGTTAAATGCGTTTGAACATCTTCATAAATTATCGCTTCAATTTCACCTGGACAGGCAAACAGGTGGCACCTCACGCTCTATAGATAGAGGCGCTAAAGCGATGACATTACTATTATCTACTGGGATTTTTGAAGTTGTTCCTTTGATTGTGGAGCTGTTTTTTATATGTGGTGTGCTATGGGTATTATTTGGGTATGAATTTGCGGTAATTACTTTTTTAACTGTCGTTACTTATTCATATTTCACCATAAAAACAACTGAGTGGAGAATAAAATTTAGACGCAGGATGAATGAAGCTGATGAGTTTGCTGCTACTAAAACGGTAGATTCTCTTCTTAATTATGAGACGGTTAAATATTTCAACGCTGAGAAATCAGAATCAGATAATTATGATACTGCATTACGGCTGTATGAAAATGCCTTTATATCTTCTCGAACGTCACTGACGATTGTGAATATAGGCCAAGGATTGATTGTTGCTCTTGGTCTTGTTGCATTGCTGGTAATATCAGGCAGAGAAATCGTGCAAGGTAGCATGAGTGTTGGCGATTTTGTTGCTGTTCATACCTATATTATTCAACTTGCGATGCCACTCCAATATCTTGGCTGGACCTATAGAGAGGTAAGGCAATCGGTTATAGATCTTGAGCGTATGTTTGGCCTTTTAAAGCAGAAACCAGATGTTAGGGACGAAGCTGATGCACCAGCATTAAATCTAAAAAGAGGGGAGATTAGATTTGAGAATGTCAGTTTTTCCTACGGGCGCGGAACGATTTTGAATGACGTTAGTTTTGTCGTTCAACCAGGTCACAGGGTTGCCTTAGTGGGACCGAGTGGCGGCGGAAAATCTACAATATCGCGGTTATTATTCAGATTTTATGATCCTCAAAGAGGGCGCATATTAATTGACGGCCAGGATATTCGGCAGGTGCGGCAAGATACGGTGCGTGCGGCCATTGGAATGGTGCCTCAGGATACGGTAATGTTCAATGCCTCTATTGGCTATAATATTGGCTATGGGCGGGCAAGTGCTACCAAAGAAGATGTGGAAAGAGTATCAAAACTCGCTGCTATAGATAGCTTTATTGAGAGTCTTCCAGATGGGTATGAGACGCTTGTTGGAGAGCGAGGACTAAAATTATCTGGTGGAGAAAAACAACGTGTTGCCATAGCAAGAGCTATTTTAAAGCAGCCAACGATATTTTTATTTGATGAAGCGACCTCTGCGCTTGATAGCCGAACTGAACGCGAAATACAGACTGCCTTGAACGATATTTCACTTAATCAAACTACATTGGTAATTGCACATAGATTATCAACAATTATAGATGCAGATATGATTTTAGTTTTAAATCACGGTCAAATAAAGGAATTTGGAACGCATCAAGAATTATTGGCGTTAGAGGGATTATACGCAGCCATGTGGAGGCGCCAATCAAGTGGATTTCAGGATGGCGGTGATACTGAGATGTCACCAAAAAAAGCACTTTAAATAACCAAAGCTAAGCTTATGAAACATGAATTTTGGGTTAAAACTAATTTGGGGTCTATTCGCACTTGGAAAATTGGAGCTCCAAGCGCTCAGCACCATGTGGTTATTTTTACAGGGCTTAGTGAATTTTGTGAGAAATATTTAGAATTAATATCCTTTCTAACTAATCACGATATGGAGGTGCTGATTTTTGACTGGCCCGGACTTGGTCTATCTGGTGCCTATGGCAATCCGCCAACAACAAGTCACACCGCCGGGTTTGATGATTTATTGCAAACTGGGTGTGATGTAATAGATAAATCTGGGTGGGCGGATAAACGTTTTTTTGTCATAGGTCATTCTATGGGGGGGCATTTGGCTTTCCGTCTTGCTGGTTTAACAAAATATCAAATTGCTGGAATTATGGCATTATCGCCAATGATGCTTCCACAGGTAACGCCTTCAATCCCAATATTTATATTGGCAAGTATCATTTCTATCTGCGGATTCAAGGAAAGAATAATCCCTTATACAGACCAAAACACGCTTCTTAAAACACGTAAATTTAATCCTCAAAATCCGTTAAGCCGAAATCAGAAAAATATTGAGAAAATCATTGATTTAATTAATGAAAATCCGTCTATTGCACGCTCAGGGGTAAGTTTTGGCTGGCTCTCATCTGCTTTTTATTCTTGTTTTAAAACAACAATGCGCTCTTCCTTTCTAAAGAACATAAAGTTGCCCGTTTTGATACTTATCGGCAGCGGCGATAAGTTGGTAAGTATAAATGCCATTCGAAATTCTGTTACCTATCTTAGCAATTCGCAATTGGTAAGTTTTAATGAGGCTAAGCATGAATTATATATCGAAATGCCGCATATTATTGAGCAAACGCAAAATTGTATAAAGGGGTTTATTAACAAAAACGCCTAGATAACGCCTAGATGATGTATGTGTAAAAACAAGCTTAGGCTAAAAACTGCTCACTTATGGTTCGTTCGGCAAGGGATGCGCCTGCATCAAATAATAAACGCAATGTTATTTGGTTTTCTTGGCGGATGGTTACTTCTTTGATATCACGCACTTCTAGATTGTCAGCTGTTACAGATTGAGGCCTAAATTCATGGCTTAAAACCTTAATATTAACAGTAGATGATGCAGGTAGTAATGCCCCTCGCCAACGCCTTGGCCTGAAGGGGGATATAGGTGTAAGCGCCAGCAATTCAGCGCCTATCGGAATGATGGGACCATGTGCTGATAAATTATAGGCTGTTGAGCCTGCTGGTGTTGCTATCATAACACCGTCACATACCAGTTGTTCTAGCTCAATTTTATCGTTGATTGTTATTTGACAATGAGCCGCATTATGGGTTTGTCTTAACAGCGATATCTCGTTTATAGCGAGCGCTTCTTGTGTTTGTCCGTTGAATTTGGTGGCATGCATTAAGATAGGGTGTATTGGCGCGGCTTCAGCCTTGCTTATGCGCTCTACTAAGTCTGTTTTCTTGTCCTCATTCATTAAAAAACCAACATGGCCGCAATTTATTCCAAATACAGGAATTTCATATTCAATGGATTCTTTAAGACAGGAGAGCATTTGCCCATCACCGCCAAGGGCAACAATTACATCCGCATCTTCTATAGCGTTTTGGGTGTATCTATCTGACAATTGATTAAATAAAATCTCTGCCTGTTTGTGTTTTGAAGATTTAAAATGTATTTTCATAATAGGATACCTAACAGCTCCTTTTTAATTTAGCGTAAGAAAACTGTAAAAACAAATATCATCTGATAACTTTTCCTGTTCTGATAAAAATAGAGATATATGATGACTGACTCTCACTTTTATATTGGCCCTAATGTTACTGCAGCAGGCCTTACAACCCAATTGCAAGGAATGGACGCAGATGGACAATCCGTTCAATTGCCAGTAGTAGCTGAAAAGGCGGTAACCCTATTTTTAAATAATCAAGAGATAGTAACAGCGATGACCGTTGGGGACTATTTAGAAGAGCTTGCGGTTGGTTTTTTATTTAATCAAAACATGATTAGCCAAGAAGATAAAATAGAAGCAATAGATTATGATGAGGAATTATCCGTTATTGTAGTACGCACAGATACAAAAACGAATTTTGAGGAAAAACTACAATCAAAAATCCGCACTAGTGGCTGTGCTCAGGGGACAATATATGGGGATATGGTTGATAAATTTGATTCAATCAAACTTTCAAAAAATTCAATAATTTCAAAGTCTCAGATAATTAACCTATCCAAAAAGATAAACACTACTCCAAGCTTATACCTCAAAGCAGGCGCTATTCATGGATGTGTGCTTGCTATTGGTGATGAGCCGCTAATTTATATGGAAGATATTGGACGTCATAATGCGGTCGATAAAATTTCAGGTGTGATGTTTCAGAATAAAATTACCGCAGCTGACAAGGTTTTTTATACCACGGGAAGGCTTACTTCTGAGATGGTGTTAAAGACAGTTATAATGGGGTTGCCTATTTTAATTTCGCGTTCTGGCTTTACAGAAGCTGGCGTTTCGCTTGCTAGAAAAGCTGGATTAACGCTTATCGGAAGGGCACGGGGAAGCAGGTTTGTAGCCTTATCTGGAGAAGAGCGTATTATTTTTGATGATTATAATACGGATCCAGATTTAGAGAGGGATAACCGCTCTGCGCAACGTAGAATGAATGATGAACCTAGCTTATGATTAATGATGTTGTTGTTGGTTTTCTAGCAGGCGGACTTGCAAGGCGCCTTGGCGGTATCGATAAGTGCTTAATTGAAATTGCAGACAAACCCATATTAAACTGGCAATTGGAGAAAACAGCGCATTTTCCAAATAGAATTTTAAACGCCAATGGAGAGATAGAGCGATTTTCAAAATTTAATCTAGCGATTATTCCAGATGTTATTGATGGGTATTTTGGCCCTCTTTGCGGGGTGTTATCTATGATGCAATATACGAAGAAGCATATTCCTTTTGCTAAATGGCTGTTATCTTGCGCAACAGACGCCCCCTTCATTCCAGATGATTTGGGTGAGAGATTATACTCAAAAAGCCTTGCCTCAAACGCAGATATCGCAATGGCGTCTAGTAATGGGCGGCACCATCCAGTGTTTTGCTTATGGAATATAGAGCTAGCAGACGCATTAGAAGAGGCAATTCTGGAACAGGAAATTCGGAAAATAGACTTATTTACCGCTCGGTATAAAACGGTTTATGAGGATTTTTCGGCAAACCCTGATCCGTTTTTGAATATAAATACCCAGCAAGATATTGATTATGCCCATAAAATCGTCAAATCGACTAACCAAGCTTAATCAAAATTCTCGCTTTTACTACTAAAGTTAAGTAAATATATCTCATAAATTTGGCTTAATTGATACGCATTGGAATGGTTTTAAAAAAAATGCTAATCCCTGATATTCAAAATATGTTCGCTACCTATCGCGCGGCCCTTAATAAATTGGAAGATGGGCTGGATTCACGTTTTGATGAGGCTGTCTCCCTCATTTCTAATACAGCGCAGCATGTTATTATCTGCGGTATGGGCAAATCTGGTCTTGTGGGGCGAAAAATTGCGGCAACATTCTCATCAACAGGAACAGCTGCTTTGTTTTTGCACCCTGCAGAAGCGATACATGGCGATTTAGGCATGGTTCGAGAAAAAAGTGTGGTTTTGCTAATCTCTAATTCTGGAGAAACAGAAGAGGTGATTAAATTACTGCCAGCGTTCAAAAGACTTGATGTGAAAATTATCGCAATTGTTGGCTCACTGGATTCAACACTAGCCAAGATATCGGATATTGCACTTGATGTATCAATAGACAGAGAGGCATGTCCCTTGAACCTTGCGCCGACAACCTCAACATTAACTACTCTTGTTATGGGGGACGCACTTGCAATTGCCTTAATGAGCCGCTCTGGCTTCAAGCCTGAGGATTTTGCAGCAAATCATCCAGGCGGAATGCTTGGAATGCGATTGCTCTCTCGCGTCAAGGACAGAATGTCTGAGCGCGATTTGCCGCTCGTAGATGCAACTATGTCTATGTCAGAAGTGATTGTTATCATGACAGAAGCAAGATTAGGTTTGGCTCTTGTACAAGAAGATAACAAGCTACAAGGTATCATTACCGATGGTGATTTAAGGCGTATGTTAGTGATGGGAACAAATCTTTCATCTGCAAAAGCTGGCAGTGTTATGAATACATCCCCGCTTACAATCTCAGAAGATGAAATGATGGTGGCCGCCGAAGAAAAAATGCTGGAAGCGCGTGTTCAAAGTCTCGTTGTTGTCGATGATAATGGATTTATTAATGGTGTGGTTCAAATTTATTAGTCATGTATCGTTTATCGGATTTTAACTATTCTCTGCCATCTGAATTAATCGCACAGAGCCCTTTTGATCCAAGGGATCTTGCGCGCCTTTTGCATGTCGCACGGGATAATCTAAACGACTATGTAATGCGGGATTTACCCTCACTGCTTCGGGCAGATGATTTGCTGTTGGCAAATGATACAAAAGTAATTCCAGCACAGCTACATGGCAGGATTAATGATAAAAACATAGGCCTAACCTTGCATAAACAACTATCAGAGGATAGCTGGCTTGCCTTTGCTAAACCTGCAAAAAAATGTGTTTTAAATGCGGTAATTGATTTTGGTGACGGATTTGAAGCAATTGTGGATGAACGCCGTTCCGCTGGTGAGGTATTGATAACGTTTAACCATAGTAGCACTAGTTTAGTGCAGAGAATTGAAAAATACGGGAAAATGCCGTTGCCCCCCTATATAAAGCGTGACCGGGAGGGGGATTATTCTGATATGGTGAATTATCAAACAGTATTTGCTGAAAAAATTGGCGCTGTTGCCGCACCCACAGCAGGATTACATTTTACACCAGAATTAAAACAATCCGTGTTAGATACTGGCGCCCAAATCGAAATGGTTACCTTGCATGTGGGTGCAGGAACTTTTTTGCCCGTTAAATCAGAAAATCTATCAGAGCATAAAATGCATAGCGAGTGGGGGGAAGTAACCCAAGAAATCGCGAATAAAATCAATGAGGCTAAGCAAAATAACAGAAGGGTTATATGTATTGGTACAACAAGTTTGCGAATTGTGGAGTCTATCTGGGCAAAATTTGGAAAGATGCAAGCATTTAAAGGGGATACAGATTTGTTTATCACCCCTGGATATGCATTCCAAGTTGTAGATATGTTGCTGACAAATTTTCATTTGCCAAAATCTACCTTATTAATGCTTGTAAGTGCTTTTGCTGGATTTGACGAAATGAAAGCGGTGTATCAGCATGCCGTCGATCATCGCTATCGATTTTTTAGCTATGGAGATGGATGTTTATTAGAGAAGAAAAAATGAGTAATAAAAATTCGGCAGAAAAATTTTCATTTGAGCTAATTACTCAGGATCAACAAGCAAGATTAGGTACGGTGCATACTGGATTTGGGCGAATTGATACACCAGCATTTATGCCTGTTGGCACGGCTGCATCTGTTAAGGGTATGATGCCAGAGGCTGTTGCACAAACAGGCGCTCAAATTATTCTATCGAATACTTATCATTTAATGTTGCGCCCAGGCCCTGATAGGGTGGCACGGCTTGGTGGTGTTCCCGCAATGATGAACTGGAAGGGACCATTACTTACAGATTCAGGCGGCTTCCAAGTAATGTCGCTAGGCCCGCTCAGAAAGTTAGATGAAAATGGGGTTACCTTTAAAAGCCATATTGATGGAAGCAGGCATTTATTAACTCCTGAAATCTCAACCCAAATTCAACATAAGCTTGATGCTACCATCACCATGGCGTTTGATGAATGCACGCCGTATCCAGCAACAAAATCCCAAGCAGCTCAATCCATGGAATTATCTATGCGTTGGGCAGCAAGATCGCGAAGCGCCTTTATAGATAGGAAAGGCTATGGACAATTTGGAATTGTTCAAGGCTCGGTATATCCAGACCTTCGGTTGCAAAGTATTGAGCAGCTGCATGAGATCGGATTTGAAGGATATGCAATAGGGGGCCTTGCAGTAGGAGAGGGGCAGGAATTAATGTTTGAAACATTGGCAACAACAACCCCTCACATGAGACAAGATAAGCCGCGATATTTAATGGGTGTTGGCAAGCCATCTGATATTGTGGGCGCTGTTTCAAGAGGGGTTGATATGTTTGATTGCGTATTACCGACACGGTCAGGCAGAACAGGCCAGGCATTTACCAGATTTGGGGCTGTAAATATAAAAAATGCACGTCATGCAGATGATTTAAGAGCCTTAGATGAGGCATGTTCATGTCCTGCATGCACCAATTATAGTCGTGGATATTTACATCATCTATTCAAGGCAGACGAAATACAAGGCCTTACGCTTCTTACTTGGCATAATTTAACCTATTATCAGGAATTAATGCGTCTTATTCGCAACGCTATTAAAGAAGGACAATTTACCAAATTTCTATCCAACTTTCATCAAGAGCAGGCACAAGGCGACATTCCTCTGCTTTAGGGTAAGGTTTTTTCATGATGATAGATATTTATCCGTGGCTAGAAAAAACAGCAAAGCGTTATGAATTTGATGAAGTTCGAATTGCCGATGCAACATTATCCAATGAGACCCAACAGCATCTTCGTGATTTTTTAGATAAGGGCTATCACGGTGAAATGGCGTGGCTTGAACAGACTATTGAGCGTCGGCTGTCACCTGAACATATGTGGCAGAACGCTAAAACGGCGATAATTTTTGCTAAGAATTATGGCCCAGATCATAATCCGATGGACAATATATCTCGCTCTGAACATGGCAATATATCTGTTTATGCGCGATCGAAAGACTATCATGGCGTTATGAAAGGCAGGCTAAAACAAATTGCAAGTCAGTTTATGTCCAAATTTGAAGGTGAGGTTAAGGTGTTTGTTGATACAGCACCTATTATGGAAAAACCGTTGGCTGTTAAATCTGGAATAGGATGGCAGGGTAAGCATACTAATCTAGTCTCTCAGAAATTTGGTTCTTGGTTGTTTTTGGGCATTATCCTAACAGACGCAGAATTAGTAACACAAAATGCAAGTGAAGATCATTGTGGTAGCTGTCAGAAATGTTTGGATATTTGTCCAACTAATGCGTTTCCGGCGCCCTATAAGTTGGATGCACGGCGATGTATTTCTTATCTGACAATTGAATTTGATGGCATTATCGAGACCGAATATCGCAAGCCAATTGGGAACCGTATTTTTGGCTGTGATGATTGTCTGGCAATTTGCCCTTGGAATAAATTTGCCCAGACGGCCTCTGATACAAGAATGCAAATAGGAGAGAAGCCAGGCTTGCTTCGACTTAGTATGCTATTATCTTTAACAGATTCTGGATTTAGGGAATTCTTTTCAGGCACACCCGTGCGCAGGGCAGGTTATAAGAAGTTTATGCGCAACTGCCTAATTGCAGCTGGAAATTCGTCTGACCGGTCACTTATACCTATTATAATCCGCTATTTGGATGATGACGTTATTGCGGTGAAAATAATGGCTATCTGGGCCTTGCGCCAGCTTTGCACTAATGAGCAATTCCAACACTTAAAAAGCCAGTATAAGGACACCCAGCCAGAGCTTGTAGCGGAATGGGGTGCAGCCATATAAAAAAGGCGCACATGGATAGAGCGCCTTTTTTTATAAATGCCAGGAGGGCTATCCTGTATGATGATAGGCACGCTCCCCATGTTGGGTTACGTCCAGGCCCTCTATTTCATCCTGCTCTGATATACGAATGCCAGAGGTTGCTTGAATAGCTTTTAGAATAATAAAGCTGATCAGAGCTGTCCAACCCACAGTTATACCCACCGAATAAAGCTGAACCATAAACTGGTCTGATATAGAAACACCGTCTGGTAATCCAAGTCCGCTAAACGAAGCCGTAGCAAGAACAGATACAAGCAAGGTTCCAAGAATACCCCCCACACCATGCACTGCAAATACATCTAAGGAATCATCTATGCCAAATTTGTTGCGAATTAGATCAACGGCTACATAACAGCCATATCCGCCGACAAGCCCAAGGATAATTCCGCCTGGAATGCCTATAAACCCAGACGCTGGTGTGACTGTCGCAAGACCTGCAACCATACCAGTAACCATCCCCACAACAGAAGGTCGCCCAAATTTACGCCATTCAATCACCATCCATACAAGTGATGCGACACTGGCAGATATGTGCGTGACGATAAGAGCCATTGCGGCTCCTTGACCAGCGGCAAGTGCAGAGCCGCCATTGAACCCAAACCATCCAATCCATAGCATTGATGCGCCTATCATTGTCAGAATTGGGCTGTGTGGTGGTTGCAAGTGACCTGGAAAGCTTTTGCGCTTTCCAAGAATGATTGCACAAACCAAAGCAGCTGTTCCAGCTGTTGCATGAACAACAATTCCGCCTGCAAAATCCATTACGCCCCAGCTCGCCATAAAGCCGCCGCCCCAGACCCAGTGTGTAACTGGTGCATAAACAATAACCAACCAAGCGCCTGAAAAAATAAGTACCGCAGAGAATTTAATGCGCTCTACATAAGCTCCAATAATCAATGCTGGTGTGATAATAGCAAACGTCATCTGAAAAGCAGCAAATAGACTCTCTGGAATTGTACCAGATTCAGATGATATGGTTATGTTCGACATAAATAAATTATTGAGTGAGCCAAACCAAGACGAGCCATCTGAAAACGCAATAGAATAGCCAACAGCCACCCATAATACAGAACATAAACAAGCAAGTGCAAAATGATGCATTAATACAGATACGACATTTTTGGGTTGTACCAGCCCTGCATAAAATAAAGCAAGTCCCGGCAATGTCATGAATAATACCAGCGCAGTGGCTGTTAGAATCCATGCTGTATCCCCTGTGTCGATTGCGGCATGTGCAAACCCAGGCAAAAGTAAAAAAAAGCAAAGGCAAGATAAAAGCATACCCCAACTCTTTGAAAAAGATAATGTTTGAAACACAGTTTTCCTCCCTTAATGTGTCAAGGGGGATTGGTACCAAACGAGATTTCTTTTGCTACTAAAACAATCAAATTGGGAATATTGCTTTATAATTAAGCATATTATCTACTGTATGCATAAAATATATGCAGAATATAAGGGGCTGATTTTGAATCTAACAAATTGAATTTGCGTCATTTAGGCAGATTATTGATTGGATATGCGTGTTACTCTTTTTTAAGATCTGATATTTTATCTAGCTTCCAAAGCATTGGAAATTTGAATATGCCGCCAACGCATATGATTAATCCAAGAGCCCCGCCCATTATCGTTGCTCCGATAGGACCAATGGCTGTTGCAAAGGTGCCTGCTCTAAATTCACCAAGTTGATTTGAAGACGCTGTGCAGGTTGCAAAAACGGCACTCACTCTTCCACGCACAGCATCTGGTGTAATGGTTTGTGCAAGCGTAAAACGTATATTCACACTCAGCATATCGGTAGCACCATACACAAAGAGGGCAACAAGGCTTAGCCAAAATATCTCTGAAAATCCAAATACTAAAACAGATATTGAACAAAGAGCGAAGGCTGCAAATAGTTTTTTACCGCAATGGCGCAAGGGGCCAAGATTAGATAACACAATACCTGCGGCAACAGCTCCAATCGCGGGCATTCCGCGCATTAGGCCAAGTCCATTTGGTCCTACATCCAGAATGTCTGCTGCATATATCGGGAGTAGCGCTTCTACGCTGCTGAGAAGAACAATAAATAGGTCTAACAGAATTATTCCCAGCAATATTCTGTTTTTAGCAACAAATTTAATTCCGCTCAGAAATGGTTTTAGGCCAGTTTCAACAGGCGCATTTATGGTCAATTTTGGCAGAAATAGATATGCTGTGAATGATACGACAACAATAAATAGACATATCCCGTAAACCTGCCTGTCGATAAATGCAATTAGCAACCCCGCAATTAAAGGGCCAATTGTTTTAGCAAGGTTACTAACAGTAGAGGTTATTGCAACTGCTTTTGCTAAATTCTCCGAAGATACAATATTGGGCAGAATTGCGTGTTCAGAGGGAATTTGAAATGCGCGCGCACTGCCATGAATAAGAAGCATGCAAAAGATAAAAGAAATTGGAATTACCTCAAATTGCATTGCAAAAAAAATACCTGCAAAAGCAATAAATTCAACAAGAGTGCATATTAGCAGAATGTATTTTCGTTGTACCCTGTCAATAATTACCCCTGTTATTATGAAAAATGCAAATGTGGGTAGTATCTGCATAAGTCCAATAAGGGCTAGATAAAGAGGCTCTTTTGTTTCTAAATAAACGTGCCATCCCAAAGCCACGGAAAGCATTACGCCAGCCATCCATATAGATACACGCCCGATCAGGAAGGCTAAGAATCTACGCTCAATCATTTATAAGAAATTCGCTCAACATGTTTATATCCGGTATGATTTTTTACGTGATTCAACATTCGTTAAACATTTTGCTAACCAGTATCCAAAACAGATATGTTATTTGCACGGTTTTTTATCTATGAATTTTAGCGTCGTAATATCTAAGATATTCTTGCAAAAAGCGCTGTTTTAGGAAGGATTGATTAAATCCACCGCCCATACGCCCCAGATATACATAACCAGATATACATAACCAGATATACTTAAAATAAGAAAGTGGTTTCATTTCTGTCAAACTCATATATTCCGATCAAGATAACGCGAATACTGATTGGATGATGGTAAAGCAGGTGAGGCGTTGTTATCACGCCCCCTCTTATGTAATGAGTCACACATCAATGCCGTTAGCTGGCGGATAACTCATATTGACTTTTGCGTTGAAGATATACTTTTTCTGAAAGCGCGTGCCAGCTCATACATTTGCCAGTAGGAGAGCGTCCACACAGACAGTCCCGGCTTTCTTTCTGTTCAATTTCGCTAGGCCTATTACAGTTACAAACAGTCCTATCACGCATACAAACACAGCTTAAATCGTTACTCATCTTCACACAACTTTCTGTTTTTCTTAACTAATTAACACATATACCAGTATTTACGACGGTCATTAGTTATCAGATCTTACCATTTCCGTCAGAGGTTAATTTTATTTGGAGCGGCTGACCAGGTTCGAACTGGCCCTAAGAGCTTGGAAGGCTCTTGTGCTACCACTACACCACAGCCGCTAAGATAAAATGCTTATTTGTTAGTAAAACAGTCATACCTGATTAAAATAAAATTGTTAACTTATTTATTTCTATGCCCTAATTTCTTTTTTGTATAATCATGCCTAACATAATTACACATCAACCCATCCAGCTAGATTATCTTTAACAAGCGAATAAATTACATTCATTCCAAATGTACTATCGTTTAAACACGGCACATAGGTGAAATTCTCGCCTCCAGCCTCTGTATAAATCTCTTGACCTTCCATTGCCAATTCTTCAAGTGTTTCAAGGCAGTCTGCTGAAAAACCAGGCGCCATGATGGCAAGTGACTTTGTTTTTGCTTCACCTAATTTATGCAATGTCTCATCGGTATAGGGTTTAATCCAAGGCTCTTTTCCAAATCGGGATTGAAAGGTTACAGAAAGCCGTTCCGCAGGCCAGTCAAGTTTTTCACGAACCAGACGAGCTGTTTTCATACAATGACAATGATACGGATCCCCTAAGGTAAAATACCTCTCTGGAATGCCGTGAAAAGATAGCATCAAATGCTCCGGGGTTTCGCCGAGCATAAATTGCCTTCGGAATGATTGCGCCAAAGCTTCGATATATACATCATTATCATGCCAAGGCGGAACTGTCCTAATAGCAGGTTGCCATCGTTGCTTTAGCGCCCATTTGTAAACTTCATCATTAACGGTTGCTGTCGTGGCAGCCGCATATTGCGGGTACATAGGCAAGATTAAGAATTGACTACAACCCAATGATTTTAAATAATTAAGTTGGTCAGGTATGGATGGGTTTCCATATCTCATTGCCCACGCAACCTCAAGATTTGTAATATCCTTATAGCTCGCCGCTAAATGTTCTGCCTGCAACCGTGTGGTTTTGCGCAAGGGACTACCATCAACATCATCTTTGATCCATACTTTATCATAAGCTTCACCTGACTTTTTGGGACGGGTATTTAAGATAATGCCATTTAAAATTATCCACCATAATACTCTTGGCACTTCAACAACACGCTTGTCTGAGAGGAATTGTTTTAAATACCGACGCATAGATTTTTTATCTGTGGCATCGGGGGTGCCAAGATTAACCAGCAATAACCCTGTTTTGGTAACAGGCGGAAAGGAGGGATGGTCATCAGGAATTGATTTTAGGCTCATAGCTACGCTCAAACTGAAAAGATCACAAAAAAACTTAAATATATATTAAGCTGATATAGCTCGGTTATTGGCATTTGGCGAAACCACAGAAGGCGGATTAACCTCATGAAATGTCTTTGATAGCGCCATTACAAGATCATCTATCATCTCATTGCTATGCAATGGTCCAGGTGTAATGCGAAGCCGCTCTGTACCTTTTGGAACAGTTGGAAAGTTAATTGGCTGAATATAAAAACCATATTTATCAAGGAGCATCTGGCTGATTTGCGAGCATTTAGCAGCATCGCCTACCATCACTGGCACGATATGTGTATTTCCTGTCAAAAAGGGCATGCCATATTCCCGAAGCCGCTTTTTAAGACGTCTGGATTGTCGTTGCTGGGCATCTCTTTCCATCTGGCTTTGACGTAAATGTTGAACCGAAGCAAGAGCAGCAGAAGCAAGAGGAGGGGGCATTGCGGTTGTAAAAATAAATCCAGAGCCATACCCCCGAACAGCGTCACAAATTGCATCGCTAGCAGCAATATACCCGCCCATGGTTCCAAACGCTTTTCCAAGCGTTCCTTGTAATATATCAATTTCGGATTCTAAGCCCTCTTGCTGGGCAACACCGCCGCCTTCGCTGCCATACATCCCAACAGCATGCACCTCATCAAGATAAGTCATTGCATTGTATTTTTTAGCTAAATGAATGATTTTTTCGATAGGAGATACATCCCCATCCATAGAATACACAGATTCGAAAATAATTACTTTATGACGCTCATAAGGTTGCGCTTTTAATAAGGTCTCCAGATGGTCAACGTCATTATGGCGAAAAATAATCTTTTCCGCTCTTCCATAACGTATTCCAGAGATAATAGAAGCATGGTTCATAGAATCCGAAAAAATAACAGGATTATCTAATAAGGCAGAAATAGCACTGATACTTGCTTCATTTGCAACATAGCCTGATGTGAAAACAAGCGCACGCTCTTTTCGGTGAAGCGAGGCGAGTTCAGATTCTAATGCTACGATTGTATGGCTAGTGCCAGAAATATTGCGTGTACCACCAGCGCCAGTACCATGATTATTAGCTGATTCAGTCATTGCTTTTATGGATTGTTTGCTTTGACCCATTCCAAGATAATCATTAGAACACCAGATGATTACGTTTCTTGGTCCTGTGTCGCTGTGCCATATGGCGTGAGGATGCTCTCCTACCTTGCGCTCAAGCTCAGCGAATAAACGGTATCTATTCTCCGTTTTTAATTGATTAACTTGTTCTTTGAATAAGGATTGATAATCCAATTAACACTCCAAAACTGCAGATATCACTTATTTTCGATATTCTATAACAACTTCACATTATAAATGTAACAGCTTTAACCTAAATTGGGCTAGTCCTTTTACCATGTGACAAAATGATGCGTCTAAAACATGAAAATTTATTCTGCAATTTTAATGTTTGCTGCCGAGAATTTAAGTTCGGGAATTTTTCCAAATGGGTCAAGTGCTGAGTTTGTTAGCATATTAGCAGGTGCTTCATCAAAGCAGAACGGAATAAACACCATGCCATCTGGTAATCCAGGGTCCAGGCGTGCTGCAAGCGTTATAACGCCTCGTCTGGTGGATATTTGCAATTGGGTGCCAGCAAAACCGCCAAGACTACGCAGGTTTTTAGGATTTATATGTATTTCAGCAACAGGTTCAATCTCATCCAAAACAACAGAGCGGCGCGTCATCGAGCCGGTGTGCCAATGCTCAAGCAATCTTCCTGTGGATAAGACAAAGGGATATTCATCATCTGGCTCTTCAGCAGGGGGGGTGTATTCTGCTGGCGTAAATTTGCCTAAGCCTGATTTTGTAGGAAATGATTCTGTAAATAGCAAATCTTGACCATCTGAATGCTCATCTATGCAAGGATATGTTACGGCATCTTCTTTTTCCAGACGCTCCCATGTGATTCCAGTGAGTGAAGGCATTACAATTCGCATTTCAGCAAATATATCTTTTGGATGCTGATAGCTCCATTGAAGTCCCATGCGGGTCGCAATTTCCTGAATAATCCAATAATCTTGTTTGGCATTCCCTGGCGGAGGAACCGCCTGTCTTCCAAGCTGTACTCTTCTATCAGTATTGGTAACGGTACCTGTCTTTTCTGGGAAGGCAGATGCGGGAAGTATCACATCAGCAAATGCAGCAGTTTCAGTTGGAAAAATATCCTGAACAACAAGGCAGTCAAGATTTTCCAAAGCAGCTCTTGCATGGTTTTGATCTGGATCTGACATAGCAGGGTTTTCCCCCATTATATACATTCCCTTAATATCTCCATTAAAGGCAGCATTGGTGATTTCAACAACTGTCAGCCCTATCTGCTCTGGGATTGGAAACTGCCAGATAGCCTCGTATTTTTTTCTGATTTGAGGGTCTGATACAGATTGATAATCTGGCAGGAACATCGGAATAAGACCTGCATCTGATGCACCCTGAACATTATTTTGCCCACGCAACGGATGTAGTCCAGCCCCTTTTTTGCCAATGTTACCTGTTAATAATGCCAATGAAATCAGGCATCTAGAATTATCTGTTCCATGGGTATGCTGCGATATCCCCATACCCCAGAAAATAATGCCAGCAGGCGCATTTGAGAATTTTCGAGCAACAAGCCTGATATCTTCAGCCGGTATTCCGCAAATTGGGGACATTGCCTCTGGTGTAAGATATTTTACCGTTTCTGCAAGCTGTTCAAATCCTTCAGTATGGGTGTTTACATAATCACGATCATATAATTCTTCGCTGATAATCACATTTATTAACGCATTCAGCAATGATACATCGCTGCCTGGTTTAAAGTTAAGTGATTTTGTGGCGTATCTATCAAGTGCTTGCGCCCGCGGGTCTAGAACAAATAATTCGGCGCCTCTTTGTGCGGCGTTTTTGATGAAAGTTGCTGCAACTGGATGATTGACGGTTGGGTTTGCACCTATGACAATAATAGCATCTGCGTATTTGGCTTGCGAGAATGAAGCTGTTACCGCTCCAGACCCGATATTCTCTAGCAATGCAGCAACAGATGATGCATGACATAGTCTTGTGCAATGATCTACGTTATTTGTCTGAAAACCAGTGCGAATTAATTTTTGAAAAAGATAGGCTTCTTCATTACTTCCTTTTGCAGAGCCAAATCCGCTTAAGGCAGCACCGCCATGTGTTGACTTAATCGTATTTAGCCCCTCGCTAGCTGTATCAAGAGCTTCCTGCCAACTTGCTTCTCTGAAGTGCGTTAACGGGTTTGATGGATTAAAACTGTGCCAGTCTTTTTTGGGGACATCTTCCCTTCGAATAAGCGGTTTGGTAAGTCTTTCTTTATTATGTATATAATCGAACCCGTATCGCCCTTTTACACATAGCCTGCCAAGGTTGGCAGGGCCTTTTTTACTCTCAACGCCAACGATTTTATCATCCTTGACCTGAAAGCTCAATTGACACCCAACACCGCAATAAGGGCATACAGAATCAACCTGTTTATCAGGTGTAATAGTGCGTTTTGTTGCATCCTCATTCATTAAGGATTTTGGAAGCAAAGCCCCAGTTGGGCAGGCTTGTACGCACTCACCGCAACCAACGCAGGTTGAAGCGCCCATATCATCCCCAAAATCAAATATAATATGAGCATCAGCGCCTCTGCCAGCCATTCCAATAACGTCGTTCACCTGAACCTCTCTGCAGGCACGAACACATAAGCCGCATTGAATGCAGGCATCCATATTTACCGCAATTGCGGGGTGCGAGTTATCAGCTTCTATTGCTGGTCTACTCGGGAATCTGCTGGTTTCTAACGAATGTGTTTCAGCCATTTGCCAGAAATGCGAGCTATCATCATGCGCTATCTCTTTATCGGGATGGTCAGATAATAAAAGTTCCATGACCAGTTTTTGTGAATTTTTGACTCTATCTGTGTCTGTCGTTACGACCATACCATCGCTGACTTTTCGTTGGCATGAGGCTGCAAGAGTACGCTCACCCTCGATTTGAACCATACATGCACGGCAGTTTCCGTCCGCTCTGTAGGTTTCATCATTTCTATAACATAAATGCGGGATCTCAACGCCTTGCGTATGAGCAGCTTGCCAAATGGTCTGCTCCGAGTGCGCATACACCTCTTTGTCATTAAGCATGAACTTGACTTGATTTTTGGCTATTGGATTATGTTCATTCATGTATTACTACCTGATAAATTAAGCCCTGTTGAAACGCACGAGAACGAACGCTCACATTCTTCAGGGAAAAAACGCATCGCACAGCTCAAGGGGTTAGAGGCGGCTTGCCCAAGACCGCATATGCTGGCATCTCTCATTACGGCTGCAATTTCGGATAATAATTCTGGCTGATACTCTGTTGCGTTCATGATGGATACTGCTTTGTCTGTTCCGGCACGGCATGGCGTGCATTGACCGCAAGATTCATGTTTGAAAAACTGCATAAGATTCTTTGCAACATCCCAGATATTATCATGGTCGGAGAGAATAACAATCGCATGGCTTCCAACAAAACAGCCATATTTGGCAAGCTCCCCGCCAAAATCAAGTCCGATATCTGCTTTGCTAGCGGGCAATATTCCGCCAGACGCACCGCCTGGAAGATAGGCTTTGAAGCTATGCCCTTCTGCCATTCCGCCACATTTTTCAATTAATTCGCGCGCCGTAATACCCGCAGGTGCTAACACTAATCCAGGGTTTGCCACTCTTCCAGATACAGAATAGGTTCGATGCCCTGGATGTTCGGTGGTTCCTTGTTCGTTAAACCAATCGGCACCATTTTTAAGTATCGCAGGAATCCAAAATAAGGTTTCTACATTATTTACCAGAGTAGGGCGCCCAAAAAGACCTTTTTCGGCAACAAATGGCGGTCTGTGACGCGGTAATCCCCGCTTGCCCTCTATTGATTCTATCATGGCTGATTCTTCGCCGCAAATATAAGCGCCAGCGCCGCGTCTAAGATGAATAGTTGTATGATCTGCTAAATTGGTTGCGTCTAGTTTTTGAAGTTCACATCTTAGCAAATGCAGTATTTCAGGGTATTCATCTCTTACATATATATAACAATCAGATATTCCAACTAACAAAGCTGCTATCAATATACCTTCTATCATTTGATGCGGATTTGATGACAGATAATGCCTATCTTTGAAGGTTCCAGGCTCTCCCTCATCGGCATTTATGGCCATTAGGCGCCGCCCAGCTTGTTGACGTACAATCCGCCATTTCTTGCCTGTGGGGAATCCTGCCCCGCCAAGACCTCTTAATGCAGAGCCCTCAATCTGTAACAGTGCTGATTCATGGTCTTCCTTGTCATCAGATTGCTTAAGGTGATTTAAGATTTCATACCCACCAGAATTTATATAGGCATCCATATCCCAAGCTGTTTGCAAAATATCTAACGTGTTTTTTTCTTTTGTTGATTGTGTATGTTTGAGTTTTTGTAAGGTGTCTGGATTTATTTTTGGAATTAAAAAATGACCGTCTGCCGCCACAGGTGCCTGGTCGCAAGCACCAAGGCAAGGTGCAGAAATATAACGAATTTCAGCAGTATCACTTTGTGATGCCGCATCGAGCATTTTTTCTGATTCGTACAAGCTACAGGTAAGAGAGGTGCAAACCCGAATCGTGCGAGATGGCGGCGGTGTTTGTGTTTCTTTTACCAGTATAAAATGATCATAAAAACTTGCTACTTCCCAAACCTCTGACAAAGGAAGTTTCATAATAAATGCTAGCGCTGTGAGGTGGTCAGAAGAAAGAAAAGAGTATTTGTCCTGAATTAAATGTAAATATTCTATTAACATGTCTCTTTGTAACTGATTTGGGAGCAAATCCGTTACATCATCAATAGCCGTCTTATCTGCAATTCGCCCTTTAGGTTTGAAATTGCCTGATCTTTTCTTTTGGTTTCGGTAATCAGATGAAATCGCCATGTTTCAGATCCATGAGGAAGGAAAGACACTATATTGTAATTTAAAAGACTGCTTATCGTTATTCTATAATAACTTATAAACGTCAAAATGTTAGAGGAAATAAACTGTTAATGCCTTATTCTATCTTATCAGCGACAGGGACAAGCAAAATGAGTGAGGCATTAATAAGTTGTTTTCCTGAATTCTCAAAATTAACGGTGACTCTAGAGCCCTCGACAGACTGCACCTGTCCAATACCCCAATCAGGCATTTCAGGGTGTGTAACAAAATCACCTAAACTATAATCAATAAATAAAGTCATATTTAAGGTGTCATATCATGGAGTGTAGATAATTTCTACCCATCTGGCCAAATAACACATCTAAATAACCTAATAATAAGCTGTAAAGATTGAATTTAAAAATTAGTGCTGAAAATTGCGTAAATCATATTCTAATTGTGCATCTTGAATTTCTATATTCATATCCTCGAGTTCATCAGATGTTGGGTCGGCATCTGGGTTTGTACTTCTTAATACATATCCTTGACCCCAAATGGTTTGGATCTGCGCATTTTTTAGGCCAGCGCGCTCTAGTTTTTTACGTAACTTGCATATAAAAACATCGATTATTTTGGATTCTGGCTCGTCTATACCGCCATAGAGATGAGATAAGAAAATATCTTTATTTAGAATGGCCCCTTTGCGAACTGAGAGTAAATGAAGAATTTGATATTCTTTGTGAGTAAGGCTTACAGGCTTTTCATCTACTGCTGCAAAATGCTTATTAAGGTTTATTTCTAAATTACCTATATTAATGATAGAGGAGGCGTGCCCGTGAGTGCGTCTCATGATAGCGCCTAAATGTGCTAATAATTCATGTTTATTAAAAGGCTTTGTTAAATATCCATCCGCACCAGCGCCTAATGCATTTATACGCTGGTCAACAGAGCTATTGCCCGAGACAACC
>JADHOL010000005.1 GCA_016779005.1 Alphaproteobacteria bacterium | reverse complement strand
CAAGCTGACTTTGATATAGGTATGATAGGTGGAATGTTCTTTTTATCATCTCCTATGATTTGATTAAGCCTTAGTAAAGTTGGCTGTATTGGTGAATTATCATTCATGATGTTTGTCCTTGTACGAGTTGAATTACTTTTTCCTCCGTGCCGTATAAATAATCTGCCCAATCATTCATAAGTGATATTCTCTTCTCATATAGATTACCTCTTCTATATGCTGCCTCTACTTTGTTGCTTATAGTATGGGCTAATGCCATCTCAGATATCTCATTATCATAGCTTGTTGTCTCACTTACCCAATCCTTAAAGGTAGAGCGCAGCCCATGTGTGGTTGTGCTAAGATTAAGCTGCTTTTGTAATACAAGCCTTAAAGTATTATCTGATAGCCTTTTGCCAGTCTTAGGATTAGGAAATAGCAATCCCTCAGCTCCATATAGCTCTCCAGCTTCTAATAATACAGCCAATGCCTGCTTGGATAACGGCACTTGATGCTCATTAGATGCGTTCTGCTGGGATAATCCAGCATTGCTTATCTAGTTCAATCTCATCCCATATAGCATCTAATACTTCTGATTGTCTTGTAGCCGTAAGGATTAAAAAGGTTAGAGCTAATCGCGTAGAGGGTTTTATCTCACTTTTAGATAGACTCTCAATCAGCTTAGGAGCTTCCTGATACGCTAGTGCGTCATGATGACTTCTATTGCTGCTCACTTTAGGCAGGGCCAGCACATCAAGCTCTACGGGGTTATCTGAGGTATAATACCCCTCAGCCTTTGCCCATGTCATAATCTGAGAGAGCCTCTGTCTTATCTTCTTTGCTGTATCGGCCTTATCTATCCATATTGGTGATAAAACAGATAAGATATCCTGAGAGGTAATAGAGGAAATAGCTTTATGTCCTAATTTAGGAAATACATGGTTCTCAAGAGAAGAGAGCCACTGAGCTGCATACTTATCACTCTTACAGCCCTTAGCATTAACCTGATGAACAGATAGCGCAACTTCCTTAAAGCTCTTGCCATTAGCAACTTGTTTGCGCTTCTCAGCAAGAGGGTTGCCTCCATCTCTTGCAATGCGCTTATTGCGGATAGCTATTTCTCTTGCTTCTTCAAGCGATACTAATGCCGCATTACCAAGACCTAAGTCGCATCTTTTACCGTTAATTGTGATTCTTTGCTCCCAGCGTTTACTACCAAAGGCAGTTACAATCAAACGTAAGCCAAAACCATCCCGATACACGCCTGGTGTTGATGTTTTTTTAACAAACAAAGCAGTTAGTCGGTTTGGTTTACCAGAGGACACTTATGTCACCCCACAAAAAGCCCCACAATATACTCAAGATCCTACAGGATGTGGTTGGACATGTCTATAGCTAACAAGTCACAGATTGTCCCATAAGTTATTATATTATATAAGATAAATCCCAGAAAAAAGAGAATTAAAACTCATAAAAGATGATGATGAAAAAGAGAGTATGGCGGAGGGGAAGGGATTCGAACCCCCGGAAGGAGTTTCCTCCTTCAACGATTTAGCAAACCGCCGCCTTCAGCCACTCGGCCACCCCTCCGCAAAAAATAGATGAAGTCCATATTACGGCACGGCGTTTGTACCCTTCCTTTAATCGCTTCGCTTTTACCTGTCAATTCATTCAATGATATAACATCAAAAATTTTATCGGTGGCGCCCTTGCTTATCCATCTACAATAATTATGAGCAATGAATTACAGGCCTTGATTACCAATAATTTCTGATTTAGACATTAATTCGCTTTAGTGTTTACTTTTTTTATCGGAGTTGTCGTGGATTTAATTACCTCTATGCGTGTATTTACAGTTATCGCCAGTGAAAACTCATTTAGAGCTGCTGCTGATATGCTAGATATGCCCCCATCTGCTATATCTAAACATCTTGCAGGGTTGGAGACACGGCTTGGGGCACAGCTTGTAGAACGCACCACAAGAAGGGTTTCTGTAACAGAAGTGGGCGCAGATTACTTGGTGAGATGCCGCCATATCCTCTCTGAAATAGATGAGGCAGAAGCAGAAATCACAGATGCAACAGGAGAGGTAAAAGGCGTTTTAAAAGTCAGTGCACCGCCTGCCTTTGCACATCGGCATATTGCACCGCACATACCCTTTTTTTTGAAAAAATATCCGAAATTATCTATTGATCTGAGCACAACTGATTATTCTATTTCTCCTAGCCATACCGCGATTGATTTGCATATCCGTATTTCTGAAATGAATACAACCGAAGGTCTTACCACAATTATGCTTGCGCCAAATACACGCAGGCTTGTTGCCAGCGCAGAATATTTAAACACGCATGGCGCGCCAAGTGCTGTCTCAGACTTACAAAAACATCGCCTGATAACCCTTGAATATGGACACCCGCATAATAATTGGCATTTTAGAACTGAAAATGGAGATATCAGCACCTATCTTGCAAATGGAGCTGTCAGAATGGATTCTGGTGATGCAATTTTGAGGGCTGTCTTGAATAATGGTGGCATTTCCATGTTACCAACTTATGTAACAGGCAAACATATCCACAATAAACATCTAGTTCCGCTTCTTGATGAGCTTGTGAATGAGGATGAGCCTATTCACGCGACTTTCAGAACCAAGAATCATCGCTATAAACGCATTATGTTGCTTACGACCTTTCTTCAAGGTCTATATTCGCCGACCCCTTATTGGGATCAACATGAAGGCACCTCAGAAGCAGCTTTGCGTGCCGCGCTTTAGGTATCTAATTTTTGTTTTAATATTTGATTGACCATTCCTGGGTTTGCCTGCCCTTTAGAGGCTTTCATGACCTGGCCAACAAAAAATCCGAACAGCTTGTCCTTACCACTTCGATATTCGTCCACCTTATCTTGATTAGAGGCAAGAACCTTATCTATCATAGATATAATCGCACCTTCATCAGACACCTGTTTAAGCCCTTTTTCGTCAACAACCTGTTTGGCATCTTTTCCAGTCTCAAACATCTCTGCAAACACTTCTTTTGCGATTTTACCAGAAATACTCCCATCAGAAATAAGGTCAACCAAGCCGCCAAGCTGTTCTGGGCTAACCGGGCTTTGTGCTAAATCAATACCAGCTTTATTAAGAGCACCAAATAATTCTACACTCATCCAGTTTGCTGTTATTTTTCTATCTCGCCCAGCGCTTGCTAGCTCATAAAATGCGGCGACTTCTTTTTCTTCTGTAAGCACGTTGGCATCATAGGAGGACAGACCATATTCAGTTACCATTCGACTTTTGATCTCATCTGGTAATTCAGGCATATCTTTTTTAAGATCTGCAATAAATGCATCATCAAAATTTAAGGGTAATAAGTCAGGGTCGGGGAAATAACGATAATCATGCGCATCTTCCTTGCCACGCATAGTTCTGGTCATTCCAGTTGTGGTATCAAATAGTCTTGTTTCTTGCGTAACCGCGCCGCCATCTTCAATAAGCTCTATCTGGCGTTGCACCTCATACTCAATTGTCTGCATAATGAAACGAACTGAATTAAGATTTTTAGTTTCAGTCCTGGTGCCAAGTGGCTCTCCTGGCTTTCTAACAGATACATTGACATCTGCCCGAAGCGAGCCTTCTTCCATATTCCCATCGCAGGTCCCAAGATATCGTAAAATAGATCTTAATTTTTTGATATAAGCTGCTGCCTGCTCTGCTGAATGCATCTCTGGCTTTGATACGATTTCCATCAAAGCAACGCCAGAGCGGTTCAAATCAATATAGCTTTTTGAGGGATGTTGGTCATGCAATGATTTGCCAGCATCTTGTTCAAGGTGAAGCCGTTCTACCCCAATAATATGTGAGCTGCCATCAGCAAGCTCTATTTGAACCTCGCCCTCCCCTACAATAGGGTGTTTGAATTGACTTATTTGATAGCCTTGCGGTAAATCGGCATAAAAGTAATTCTTTCTGTCGAATACGCTAAATTTATTGATTTTTGCGTTTAATCCTAGCCCTGTGATAACGGCTTGTTTTACGCATTCTGCGTTAATCACGGGAAGCATTCCTGGCATTGCTGCATCTACAAGAGAAACATGATGATTTGGGCTTGCCCCAAATACAGCAGACGAGCCAGAAAATAATTTGGCGTTTGATACGACTTGAGCATGCACTTCCATGCCAATTACAATTTCCCAATCACCGGTTCTACCAGATACAAGCGCGCTCATGATAATTCTCCTGCTGCACGTGCGGGTGCTAGCGAAAACTGGGCTTGTGTTTCAATAGCGCTTGCAACCGAAAATAATCTATCTTCTCTGAACGGTGCCGCTAATAGCTGCAGGCCAAGCGGCAGACCCTGTTTCGATAATCCTGCTGGAACAGATATTCCTGGAATCCCTGCAAGGTTTGCAGGAACGGTAAAAATATCATTTAAATACATGGTAATCGGGTCTGATATTTTTGCACCTAATTCGAAGGCCGCCGTAGGCGTAGTGGGCGTTAAAATAGCATCCACATTGTTAAATGCTGAATCAAAATCCTGTTTTATCAATCGCCTAACCTGTTGAGCTTTTAGATAATACGCATCATAATACCCAGCAGATAGCGCATAGGTTCCAATAAGAATGCGACGTTGCACCTCTTCTCCAAACCCTGCGGCACGTGTTGCCTCATACATCTCATCAAGCGTTTCAGCATCTACTCTGTTGCCATATCGCACTCCATCATAGCGCGCAAGATTTGATGAGGCTTCTGCAGGCGCTATTATATAATAGCATGGGAGGGCATATTTTGTATGAGGAAGACTTATATCAACAATGGTTGCCCCTGCCTGTTCTAACCAAGACCGGCCCTGCTTCCATATACGCGTTATTTCATCATCCATTCCATCCATATGATATTCGCCAGGAATACCAATGCGCATGCCCTCAACGCTAGAATTAACCACGTCAGAGAAATTAGGTACACTAACAGATGCTGAGGTTGAATCCTTGCTATCATGCCCTGCCATTGCTGAAAAGATAAGCGCTGAATCCCCAACCGTACGCGTGAACGGGCCTGCTTGGTCAAGAGAAGATGCAAAAGCAACAATGCCCCATCTAGAACAGCGGCCATAAGTAGGCTTTAATCCAACTACCCCGCAAAAAGCAGCAGGCTGCCGGATAGAGCCACCAGTATCTGTTCCAACGCTCATCAATGCAGAACCAGCCGCAACCGAAGAGGCAGAACCACCAGAAGAACCGCCCGCAGAAAGCGCGGCGCCATCTTTAGCACTCCATGGATTCACAGCAGGGCCAAAGATACTTGTCTCATTAGATGAGCCCATCGCAAACTCATCACAATTCAGTTTGCCAAGCATCACACCGCCAGACTGCCAAATCTGAGAAGTCACGGTGCTTTCGTAAGTAGGGGTAAACCCTTTTAAAATGCCAGAACACGCGGTTGTTTGAGTATCCTTTGTGCAAAACAAATCTTTAACGCCAATAGGCAGACCTGCTAATGGGCCTGCGCTTCCAGCGGCATAGGCCTTATCAGCGTTTTCTGCCATTTGTTTTGCGATTTCAATCGTCGGCGTTACATAATTATTTAATGCCGATGTTGTTTCCATAGCATCGATGTAGGCGTTTGTTAGCTCAATAGACGATATCTCTTTTTGTGATAGAGAAAATACCGCTTGCGTGGCCGTCATTTTTAATAAGTCTGACATGAAAAACCCTTATCGTATATGTGAAATTTTTTATTCTACAACCTTAGGTACTACAAAAAATTCCCCTGCAGTCTCTGGCGCATTTTTTAAGACCTGATCGTTTATTTCACCATCTGTAACTAAATCCTCGCGCCAAGGCAGCGAATGCTCATTAACGCTCGCTAATGGCTCAATGCCAGTAGTATCAACTTCTTCTAGCTGTTCAATCCAGTTCAGGATATTACCTAAATCAGCTGATAATAACTCTGATTTTTCTTCAGATATTTGCAGTCTAGCAAGACGGGCAATTTTCTTTACAGCATGTTTATCAACGGCCATTGTGATAATTCCAATTGTGATATTTCCGATTTTGGTTATGCTTATATATATAAATTATAGGTGCTAGCACGGCTTATGACAATCTGCAACATAGATGATACAATAACCCAAATTAAAGCGGGTCAGCGCTTGATGGGGCTTGATGTTGGCAAAAAAACCATTGGAATAGCCCTTGGGGATCCAGGCCATAAAATAGCATCCCCACATCGAATATTATGGCGACAAAAGTTCTCCACGGACATGGCTGAATTATTCAACGAGATGGAAGCGTTAGCGGTTGGCGGGCTTGTTATTGGCTGGCCATTACTTATGAATGGGGATAAAGGTCCGGCATGCGATTCTGTAAGAGATTTTGCGCATGCATTAATGCGGATTAAAGATGTCCCGGTAATGTTTCAGGATGAGCGATTATCCACACATGCTGTTGAGAAAAGTATGATTGAAGCAGATTTAACACGGAAAAAAAGGCATAATAAACGAGATGCACTTGCGGCAAGTTGGATATTACAGTCTGCTTTTGACCAGTATCAACAACGCTATCAGAATAAAAAAATAAAGATTCTGGACGAATAACCAAATTAGCGTGTATATAATGCATCTTGATGACCAGAGATATATCTAAGCTGAACGATACACACAAGGCCGCAGTTATGCTTTCAAAAAAGCATCTGCTTGGTATTGAAGGAATGCCCATTCCTGAAATTAATGACCTTCTGGATAGAGCCGATTATTTTGCCAATAGACCAAAGCAATCATTCCCCGATATTTTATCAAATACCACTGTCTTGAATATGTTTTTTGAAAATTCAACTAGAACTCGTGTTTCTTTTGAAATAGCGGCAAAGCGTCTTGGCGCATCTGTGTTGAATATATCGGTGAACGGATCTTCTGTTAAAAAAGGGGAGACCCTAATTGATACAGCAACAACCTTAAATGCGATGCGGCCAGACATATTGGTGGCACGGCATCATGCATCTGGGGCACCATTATTACTGAGCCAGCATGTTGATGCGGCCGTTATTAATGCAGGCGATGGAAGGCATGAACATCCAACCCAAGCGCTTCTTGATGCCCTAACCATTAAACGCAGCCTTGGAAGAATAGCAGGGTTAAAAATTGCAATTTGCGGCGATATTAATAATAGCAGGGTTGCGCGCTCTAACCTTTATCTTTTATCTGCATTAGGCGCTGAAGTAAGGCTTGTTAGCCCTGCTACTCTTGTCTCGCCTTATTTTGCTGAAATGGGCGTTCCTATATATACCGATATGGAACAAGGGATTGCCGGATGCGAGATTGTTATGATGCTTCGCCTTCAAACAGAGCGTATGGAAGGCAGAGAAGCACCAAGCCAGCATGAATATTTTCATTTATTCGGGCTTGATACGCATAAGCTACAAAAGGCTGCTCCTGATGCGCTTATTATGCATCCAGGGCCGATGAATAGAGGCGTTGAAATAGACTCAAAAATTGCAGATGATAATAGTAAAAGTCTAATACGCACGCAAGTCGAGCTTGGCGTTGCAACTCGCATGGCTTGCCTAGAAGCAGTTGCAGGAGCAAAGCTTTGAGCAAAACATTATTAAAAAATGGACGATTAATTTGCCCTTCTGAAAAGCTTGATATGCTTGGTCATATTATCATTGAGGGCAATCATATTGCTTCAGTGGGAACACAGCTACCTGATAATGCTGATTTTGATACTGTAATAGACTGCAACGGATGCGTTATAATGCCAGGCGCGATTGATATGAGAGTGCAATCTGCTGACCCTGGGGCTGAGCATTTAGAATCCTTATCTGACTTACTCGCTGCGGCAGGCAATGCTGGAATAACCCAGCTTGTTAGTCTGCCAGCAACATCTCCTGTGATCGATTCTGCTGTGATGATAGATTCCCTTAAGCTTCGCGCATCAAGCTATAAGGGCGCTCTGTTCCATCTATATGGGGCAATGACACAATCTCTTGATAACAAGCATATGGCAGAGCTTGGAATGATGGCAAAGGCAGGCGTTGTTGGCTTTGCGAATAGTCTTGAGAGTGTCTCTAACTCCCTTCTCATGCGCAGGATAATGACCTATTCAAAAATGCTGGATAAACCTATTATTCATCATTGCTCAGATCCGTATCTAAGCAAAGACACGGACATGAATGAGAGCGAAACCGCAATCCGCCTTGGATTAATTGGGGAGCCATCCATAGCAGAGACCATTATATTAGAGCGAGATCTTAATCTTGTCTCGCTTACTGGATGTAGATATCATGCAGCTCATATCTCAACTGCATCATCGATTGAGGCTTTGCGTCTGGCAAAGCGCAAAGGATTGCCAGTAACAGCAGATACCTCTCCTGCTTACTTCTTACTCAATGACAAAGCGACAGCAGACTATAATACATCCTTTCGTTTAAATCCGCCACTCCGTGATGAAGCAGACAGACTAGCCATAATTGATGCCATAGCAGACGGCACCATTGATGCAATCGCCTCTGATCATCACCCTATAGAGATGGACAGAAAAATGCTGCCATTTGGACAGGCAGCTTGTGGGGCAGCAGGCGTTGAAACCTTGTTGCCACTTGCTTTTAGCTTGTTCCATACACATAGCATTAGCTTGACAAAAATTGTGAATGCTCTGAGTGTTGCGCCTGCTAAAACGCTTTGCCTGCCTATTCCAAAACTGGCAATTGGCACTAAAGCGAATATTACAATAGTAAAATTATCTTCTTCAAGTGTTATTCGAGGATCTGATTTTATGTCTCAATCTCAAATAACCCCTTTTGAACATTATCTGATAGACAGCAAGGTTGCAGGCTGTTTTGTAAACGGTATCTCAGTAACCAGTTAGGTTACGTCTTAAATATTTATCATCCAAGTGTTATTGGAGAATGAGTGATTTAATGAATGGCGATATATTATTTTGTGTAGTTGTTGGGTATCTTTGTGGAAGTATTCCTTTTGGTTTGATATTAACCAAAATGGCAGGTGGCGGGGATATCAGAACTATTGGCTCTGGCAATATCGGGGCCACAAATGTATTACGCACAGGGCGTAAATCGCTCGCAGCAGCCACGCTCATACTGGATGCTGCAAAAGGCGCATTTAGCATTTTTATTGTTAGTCTTTTTCTATCAAAAGCAGTTTTGGCAGACGCATATTTAGGACTTGTTGGCGTTAGTGCTGTAATTGGGCATTGCTATCCTGTCTGGCTAAAATTCTCAGGCGGCAAAGGCGTTGCCACAGGATTAGCCGTTATCACAATGCTATCCCCTATTTCAGGAATTCTATTTATAGCGACTTGGATTTTAATTGCCTATATAATGAAATATTCTTCTCTAGCCGCCCTTACCGCGTTTGCTAGCTCAAGTATTTCAGCGCTTATTCTTGAAAATAATGAAATATCTATCGCTATTATCTTTATAACCCTGCTGGCATTCTTCCGGCACACAGAAAACATCAAGCGATTATTATCGGGAGAAGAGAGTAGAATTTCAACTAGGCCAAAATCAAAAAAATAGACAAAAACTCTATAATTTTTGGTCTTAATGTGATTTTTCTTACCTAAAGATAAGCTGTTTTTTTAACCTCTTCATGTAAATTTAATGACTAGCTTCTATAAGATCATTTATGGAGCATTCAGAGTTAATCAGCCGCATTAGGCTTATCAGAACCCCAACAATTGGACCTGTCACAAGTCGTCAGCTTATATCTCGCTATGGTAATGCAAAACAAGCCTTAGAAGCTATTCCTGAATTACCTAAGCGAGGAGGCCGAAAAATTCAGCCCGCAAGCGCGGCATCAGCACAGCGCGAATATGAAAAACTTACCCAAATTGGTGGTATTTTATTGCATATGGTTCAGATAGCTATCCAGAACATTTAAAAAAGTTTGACGACTCTCCTTTTATTTTATCCTGCCTTGGGCACATGCATTTACTTAAAAAAACTAGTTTGAGCATTATTGGAGCAAGAAACGCATCGTTGAATAGCTGCAAATATGCAGAGAGAATATCACGTGAATTAGGTGAGCAGGGTTATGTTGTCATCTCTGGAATGGCGCGAGGCATTGATAGGTCAGCACATCAAGGGGCATTGATTTCAGGAACCATAGCTGTATTGGGAAATGGGATTGATATTCCATATCCCTCGCAAAACCGTGATATTTACCAAACCATAAAACAAAGTGGTTTAATTTTATCTGAGATGCCTTTTGCCCAAAACCCAGCGGCCCGTTTTTTTCCTCAACGAAATCGTATCATTGCAGCATTATCAGATGGCTGTCTTGTAATTGAAGCTGCCTTTAAGTCAGGCTCTCTTATCACTGCATCACAAGCAGCTGACAGAAATGTTCCGGTTATGGCCATTCCAGGCTCCTCTCTTGACCCCCGCGCTCAAGGATGCAACCAGCTTATCTCAGACGGGGCTTATCTTGTTCAGTCTGTCTCAGAAATTATCTCAATTTTATCATCGCCTATCATTAAATCTCAAGATAATCTCTATCAGTCTGACATGCTTAATGATGCCAGCGATTATCCGGAAGTAAAGACCGAAAAAGCACGTAACTGCATAATGGAAAATATATCACATACGCCAATTGATATTGACGAATTGCTTAACTGGTGTCATGTCTCTGCTCAGGAAATATCTGCGGCTATATTAGAATTAGAGCTTGCTGGACTTATTCAGCGTCATTGTGGCAATAGAATTTCGCAAATATTAAGCGTTTAAAAACGTTCATAAAGTATATTATCTCGGATGAGCAGAATGAAAGTTGTTGTTGTAGAATCCCCCGCTAAAGCAAAAACCATAAATAAATATCTTGGACCAGATTATACTGTTCTTGCATCTTATGGTCATGTAAGAGACTTGCCCGCAAAAGATGGCTCCGTTCAACCAGAACAGGCATTTGAGATGAGCTGGCAAACAGATGCCAAATCAAACAAACATGTTAAAGATATCACAGACGCATTATCCAAAGCCGATAAATTAATCCTCGCAACAGACCCCGACCGAGAGGGTGAAGCGATAAGCTGGCATGTGCAAGAGCTTGTTAAATCGAAAAAAGCCCTAAGAGATATCCCAAGTGAGCGGGTTGTTTTTAATGAAATAACAAAATCAGCAATTTTATCTGCGATGGAACAACCGCGCGAGATTGATTATGATCTGGTTAATGCGTATCTCGCCCGCCGCGCTTTAGATTATTTAGTTGGTTTTAATCTCTCTCCGGTATTATGGCGCAAGTTACCTGGTGCGAAATCTGCTGGCCGTGTGCAATCAGTGGCCTTAAGGTTGATCTGCAGCAGAGAAGCAGAGATAGAAGCGTTTGATTCAAAAGAATACTGGTCGATAGATACAAAATTTAAAACAGAAGATAATAAGCATCTCTCCGCTCGGCTGGTTGGCCTTGATTCCAAAAAAGTTGGAAAGCTCGACATTACATCTGAAGAACACGCAAAACAGATTGAGCAACAGATAAAGGCATCTTCATTTTCGGTTTCCTCGGTTGATACAAAACGAACAAAGCGCCAGCCATCTGCGCCATTTACAACCTCGACGCTACAACAAGAGGCCTCTCGCAAACTCGGGTTTTCTGCGTCACGGACGATGCAAATAGCCCAGCGATTATATGAAGGCGTACAAGTAGGGCGGGAGACCACTGGGCTTATTACCTATATGAGAACAGATGGTGTGCAGATGAGCAATGAAGCCATTAGCGCACTTCGGGATGAAATTGGCACTATTTATGGCGGGCAGTATTTGCCTGAAAAGCCACGCTTCTACAAAACAAAAGCAGCCAATGCACAAGAAGCACATGAAGCGGTCAGGCCGACAAGTTTTGCACGACACCCAAATGATATTCGCTCTTATCTAGATTATGATCAATTTCGTTTATATGACCTTATCTGGAAGCGCGCAGTTGCAAGCCAAATGGCATCTGCAGAACTCGATCAAACCACAATTCAGATTTTTAATAGTGATAATTCAATTGAGCTTAGAAGCAATGGAAGCGTTATTGTTTTTGACGGCTTTAGACGCGCCTATTTTGAAAGCAGAGACGAAGCAGGAGATGATGATAATAAAGCAGAGGATGGAGAGGCTATTCTGCCCGCTGTTAAAAAAGGAGGCGCTCTGCATCAAGAAGAAGTCCTTCCAGAACAGCATTTCACGCAGCCACCGCCGCGCTTCAGCGATGCCAGCCTTGTTAAAAACCTTGAAGAACTTGGAATTGGCAGACCCTCTACCTATGCATCGATCCTTCAAGTGTTGGAAAAAAGAGGATATGTTAGAAAAGACCAGAAGCGCTTTATTCCAGAGCATCGCGGCAGAATTGTCTCTACTTTTTTAGAGAATTTCTTTGAGAAATATGTGCAATATGATTTTACCGCAAGCCTTGAAAATCAGCTAGATGATGTGTCTGGCGGCAGGCTTGACTGGAAACAAGTATTATCCCAATTCTGGCAAGATTTTAAACAGACAATAGATGCAACCAAGGATTTGCCTCAACCAGACGTGATGGCAGCTCTGGATACTGACCTTGAGAGATTATTTTTTAAACCAGATGAAACTGGCACAATAAACCGTGTTTGTAGCAAATGTAATGAGGGGTTTCTTGAGCTTAAGCTTAGTAAATATGGACCCTTTATTGGATGCTCTAAATACCCTGATTGCAGCTACACAAAACAGGTGCATGACTCCCGTGATGGCGATGATGCTACCCAGCGCCAAGATAATACAGAGCTTGGAATAGATACACAAACAGAGATGCCAATTTGGCTAAAAAAGGGCCCCTATGGATGGTATGTTCAGCAAGGCGGGGATGATACAAAAAAACCCAAACGCACAGGCCTGCCAAAAGGCGTTGATGCTGACCAGGTAACACTTGACCAAGCAATATCACTATTATCTCTGCCACGCGATATTGGCAATCACCCTGAATCAGGAGAGATGATACAAGCTGGGATCGGCCGGTACGGTCCGTTCCTTAAGCATCAAGGCAAGTTTGTTAGCCTTCCAGCAGATGATGATGTTTTGAGTGTCGGCATTAACCGGGCTGTTGATTTATTAGCAGCCGCTCAATTAAAAGCAGGAAGAACGCTTGGTGCGCATCCAGATGGCGGGGATGTTGAATTAAAGCGCGGGCGATTTGGCAGCTATGTAGAACATAAGAAATTACGCGCATCACTACCCCGTGGAACAGAAATGAGTGATGTTACCCTAGAACAGGCGATTACACTTCTGCAGGAAAAGGCAGCAAATCCGCCAAAGCCAAAAAAGGCCTCTAAAAAGGCCGCTAAAAAAACGGCAAAGAAAACAACCGCAAAAAAAGCTGCCCCAAAAGCAAAAACCCAGAAAGCAACAACCCAGAAAGCAACAGCCAAAAAGGCAGCAAAGAAAGCAACAGTTAAAAAGGCGGCAAAAAAGCCATCTTAAAAAAATAAGCTATCGCAATAAGAAGTTTAGCGTCTTTAAAAAATGCTCGGCTGCCCTAGATATCAGTTGAAAACAATCCTCCAGAAAAGTGATTTTTATTTTGGTAAAACCTCGCATATCAATGCCATCCAAAAAAGCGATACTGGATTTTATAACATTATCCTCAAAACCACCCAAATTACGAGAAATTGCACGCGCGTTTGACGTGCAACCTCGCGATAGAGCCGCTCTTAGGCGCTTATTGGTGGAGATAGGTGCCGCCCCAATAAATGAAATAGGAGCAGCATCACCTATTCCAGAGTTATGCATTTTTGAAATTACGGCGCTGGATTTTGACGGCATAGCCATCGCAACCCCTACAGACCCCACTCTCAGGCAATCTGGCTTCCTTGCAGAAATCAACACCATAACGAGCCGAGGCAATAGCCCCATTCTAGGAGATCATGTTTTAGCCAAAATTACAGAGGCAACTCAAACGCCTGCAAAAGCAGAGTTAATGCGTATATTGCCAAAGCATACACGCCAATCATATATCTATGGACGGACATTTAAGTCAAAAGGCAAATGGTATATTGAAACATCTGAGAAAGGCCCGCCAAGACCTGTCTTATTAGAAATTGCAGATACAAAATTACTCAAAGAGGACTTGCTTATTAAGGCCGAGCTTGTAAAAGCGTCTGATAAATATCTAAGGAAAGCAAAGTTCCTAGATATTATTGGAAATATTAACGAGCCAGAATCCATCCTTGCTTTGACGATGATTGAATTTAATCTCACAGATGGATTTTCTGATGAAGTGCAATCGCAAGCGAGCGATACAAAACCTATATCTAACACACCAAGAGAAGATTTAACCCAGATACCGCTGATTACCATCGATGGCGCAGATGCCAAAGATTTTGATGATGCTGTATTTGCAGAACCAAGCTCAAATGGCGGCTGGCGCCTTGTTATTGCTATCGCTGATGTCAGTCATTACGTACGCCAAAACACAGAACTTGATGCAGAAGCGCAAAGACGCGGAAATTCGGTGTATCTGCCATCAAAAGTACTACCAATGTTACCTGAAAGCCTATCTAACGGATTATGCTCTTTAAAACCAAATGAAGATAGAGCCTGCCTTGCCGTTGAAATATTCTTAGACAAGAATGGAAACAAAAAATCACATCGCTTTATCAGAGGGAAATTAAGGTCTGCTGCTCGGCTGACCTATGATGAAGTACAATCCGTATATGAAGGGCTGTTTGATGAAAAACAGCTTAAACTTGAGAATGGAACCCTTCATCATCTATTTGCAGTATATCAATGCCGAAAAAAATTACGCCATATAAGAGGAACATTAGAGCTGCACTTAAAGGAGCGCTCTATTACATTTTCAGAAAATAATCACCCTTTGGAAATAGAAATCCGCCAGCAGAAAGAAGCTAATGAGCTGATTGAAGAATTTATGATTCTTGCTAATATTTGTGCGGCAGAAACTTTAGAAGAACACCATAAAACCTGTGTGTACAGAGTGCATGAACCACCAAGTGCAGATAAACTTGCTGACTTGGCTTTGCTTGCTGACGGGATGAATATCGACCTACCTGAAACACCGAATTTTACGCCTAAGCAATTCAACCTACTTTTGGAAAAAGCACCCACAGATGCGGATAGAGAGCTATTACAGAATGCTATTCTTCGCTGTCAATCGCGCGCTAATTATGCAATCGAAAATGCAGGGCATTATGGGCTTGGGCTTCAGCGCTATGCTCATTTCACGTCCCCGATAAGGCGCTATTCAGATCTTCTGGTCCATCGCGCGCTGATTGATGCCTGTAATGTTGGCGCTGACGGTATGAAACAAACTTCTGCGGAACAAATCTCAGAAATCTGTACACATATTAGCGGAACAGAGCAAATAGCCGCCAAAGCTGAACGACGCACTATTGATAGAATGGCAAATATTATATTAGCCTCCTATCTTGGATCTGAACAAGCCGCTAAAATTATTGGGATTACTCAGTCAGGATTATTTGCGTCAATTGCTGATGGCAGAGCAGAGGGATTTATATCCCGAAAATCACTGCCGGATGACTTCTACATATTAGATGATAAAAAGACCCGCCTTACCGGACGACATCTTGGCTGGCAGTTTATGCTAGGGCAAACCGTGCAGGTAATGGTAACAGAAATATCCCCTATAAGCGGGAATATCGCATTATCTTGGCGCTCTGGCGGGGTTATGACAACACCTACAAAAGACAAAAGAAGCAAAAAATCAGACCGAAGAAAATTGTCCCAGAAAAGCAGTCGGACTAAAAAGAATATGAACAGACGATAAAAACAGCAAAACGACGCAAGCCTTTGCTTGACAAATAAGTACAATTAACGCAATTTGACGCGGAATTTTAAGCAATTATCTATCGGAGTATGTTATGGCGAAGCCTGCAACCCTTCAAATCAAACTGGTTAGCACCGCCGATACTGGTTTTTATTATGTAACTAAAAAGAACCCTCGTACTAAACCAGAAAAATTAGAGTTAATGAAGTACGACCCAAAAGCACGCAAGCACGTGCTTTTTAAAGAAGCCAAAATCAAGTAATACAGAGCCAAATTATGCGATGTGGCATAGATGTTGGGGGCACTAAAATTGAAACCGCTATCCTGTCAGATAGCGGTGAATTTTTGTTTCGAGAGCGCATTGATACCCCAGATAATTACACAGCAATGATCCATGCTATAAAAGCAGGCGTTGATTTAGCTGCTGATGATACTGGCTATGACGGACCTGTTGGTATTTGTATGCCAGGAAGCGTTTCAAAGAAAACAGGGTTAATTCAAGGTGCGAATACAACCTACCTCAACGGACAAAATTTTCAAAAGGACTTACAAGCAACTCTTAACCGTGCAGTACGGCTTTCTAATGATGCTAACTGCTTTGCCCTTTCAGAGGCACTTGAAGGTGCTGGTGCAGGCGCAAATGTTGTTTTTGGCGTTATTATTGGAACGGGATGTGGCGGCGGTATTATTGTAAATGGTCATCTTGTTTCTGGTGTAAACGGAATTGCAGGAGAATGGGGGCATACCCCCCTGCCCTGGCCTGTTGCAAATGAATTTGATAATCATGATTGCTGGTGCGGAAAAACAGGATGTCTTGAAACCTATATATCTGGCACGGCCTTTGAAAAAGAGTATCAGCAGATAGCTGGAACTTCAAAAACGGGACCCGAAATCGTCACTGACAGCAAAAACGGGGATATCGTGGCAGAAGCTGTCCTACAAGCGCTAGAAGATAGAATTGGGCGCGGACTTGCTATGGTCATAAATATTCTTGATCCGGATATTATTATATTGGGAGGCGGTCTTTCAAATATTGATAGATTATATGAAAATGTACCTCGAAAATGGCCTGGCTATGTGTTTTCCAACGACATTACAACCAAGCTATTAGCCCCAAAATACGGGGATTCAAGCGGCGTTCGCGGCGCTGCGCTTTTGTTCCACGATAATTAATTCCACTATGATTAATCCCGCTATGATTAATTCCGCGATAATTATGTCCTAGTTTAAATCATGATAAACAGGAGCAGGCTGTAACGTATAATTTCAGCTGCAATCTGGATTTTCTATCAAATTACCATCTGAAATAGTTGCATGGATGGTAAAATCACCATAATCAATCAGAAAATCTGTTACCACCCCATTATCGTGCAAATCCATTTGTATCTGATAATCAGGTGTCGCTTGTGTTGCATCTGTTTTGAAATAGGCAATATCAATCGGCCAGTAATGTGAAGTTGTAACACCGTCAATTTGAATATCAGAATTAAATGGCTTTTTATTTCCAATAGCCGCACTAGCTGTTTTCAGAGCATCTTCTGGGGTGCTATTTACAAATAACTGCTTTGACATAAATTTCTCGCCTTTTTCTGCAGCATCAATGATTGCTCTGGTGTAGGTAACTGGGAATAGAATATCATCAGAAAGTTTCAAATTATCATTATAGGCACCTGCATAGCTGGCTTCCCCAACTTTGCTTTCTGGCGGCAGGTTTGCAAAGCCAGTATAAATAGATACCGGCTCATAACTATTTTGCTCACGCACATCAAAGCTGTAAAGCTGGCCTTCACTATCTTCCCATGAATCCGAATGTGATAATATCGTTATCTCTTCACCAGATTCATATACAAACTGAAAAAGATAATCCTCTGTCAGAGACCAGCCATCACATTCATCGCGCAATTCGAATGAAATTTTTCCAAGCACATTTTGAACAAGCGCATTCTTACTCTTCTCACCCATGGTTAGCGTGTAATTAGCTTTATGCGATACCAATGATGTTGCCGCAGTTACATCGCGCGAAAAGCATACAGACAATATCATAACGCACAAACCAACCAGAAGTGAAAAAATTCGTTGCTTCTGATATTTGGCTAAATCCAACGCGTGAATATTCTGATTACACGCTTCATCATAACATTTTATATATTGGTGATTAGACATATTTTGACCCAGTTTGGTTTTAGTATAAATGCAACATTATTGCTTAGTCACTATATGATAGCTTTAAAGCCATTTGCCAAGTTGATTTATAGATAGTTTTTTATCCTTTTACTAAAACGTCCACATATTCCAAAAACAAGAACCGTCATTAATAATCCCATAAAAAACACAAATTAACCCCAAAAGATGAATAATCTCTGGCAGAAAAAAACTAATTTTTACCACAAGGTAGGATAATGACTATCAAAACAGAAGTCATCGCCTATAAGGTAATTTATGGATAATACCTCTAGATTAATAACCACAACTGACGAATTAGAGCATGCACTCAATATCCTAAGCGAATTTAATGTGGTCGCGATAGATACTGAATTTATTCGAGAATCTACCTATTATCCACAATTATGTCTTATTCAACTAGCGGCTGGTGACCATTACTTTGCGGTGGACCCGCAATCCGACATGATAGAACTCACCGCATTATTTGAGATGATGACTAACAAAGATATCCTCAAGGTGTTTCATGCTGGACGTCAGGATATAGAAATATTTGTTCATTTAACAGGTAATATTCCAGACCCCATTTTTGACACCCAAATTGCGGCGATGGTAATTGGGCTTGGGGATCAAGCAGGGTATGATAAATTGGTTCAACATTATCTAAATATTGAACTCGATAAATCATCCAGATTTACAGATTGGTCTGCACGTCCTTTGAGCGAGAGACAGTTAGAATATGCGCTAGATGATGTAATTCATCTCGCAAAGATTTACCCAATTATACATGATGAATTGTATCGCAGTAATAGGCTTGAGTGGCTTGATGATGACATTTCTGCTCTAACGCAAATGTCTGTATATAAACCAAACCCAGATGATGCATGGAAAAGACTAAAGGTTAGAAGCCATAAACCTGATTTTCTCAATAGATTAAAATTTCTAGCATCATGGCGTGAGCAACGAGCGATTGCGAAAAACATGCCTAAGAACAGAATAATTCGAGATGAAACTCTTATTGATATAGCAGGGACAAATCCAAAAAACGTAGCAAAGTTTCAATCCATCAGGGGATTTCCAGGGGGAAGCACTGGTAAATTGGTACCTGAGATACTCAAAACGTTAGCAGAAGCTGAAAAATCACCTCGTGAAAGCTGGCCCAAAATCAGGAATGATTACCGGCGAGATAAAGCACCCGCAGCAACACTTGAATTACTCCGAGTGCTGTTAAAGCATATCACAGAAGCCGAAAATATTGCCCCTAAGCTATTAGCATCTGCAGAAGAGCTAGAGGCGCTGGCACGTGATGATAATGCCGATATCAAACTGTTAAAAGGATGGCGCCGAGAATTATTTGGAAATATCGCGCTTCAATTAAAATCTGGCGAGATTGCGCTCACACTCAGAAATAATAAGCTTGAGTTGATTTATCCAGAAAAAGATTAATGCGTAGAATTAAATACGCCGCCATCTAATAAAATATTCTGGCCAACCAAATAACCTGAATGGGCCGAGCAAATCCACGCACAAGCAAATCCAAACTCTGCTATTTCACCAAGCCTTCTTGATGGATTTTCTCGCTCCAAAGTAGCTCGCAGCTTTTGGGGCGCGATGCCTTCTTCTTTTGCCCGGCTTTCTATAAGGTTTTCAATGCGCGCTGTATTAAACTGACCGGGAAGTAAGTTGTTAATAGTAACATTATATTGAGCATATTCACGTGCTATTCCAGCAACAAATCCTGTTAATCCAGAACGTGCCCCATTGGATAAGCCAAGCTCTGGAATGGGGGATTTAACAGAGCCTGAGGTGATATTTACGATGCGCCCGAATTTATTCATAACCATTGAATCAATAACCGCTTTTATCATCTCAATGGAGGTCAGCATATTCTGGTCAATTGCCCTTATCCAATCATCTCTTTTCCAATCTTTAAAATGACCCTTTGGAGGCCCGCCTGCATTATTTATAAGAATATCAACGCTGCCAGCCTTTTCCAAAACAGCATTTCTGCCTTCCTCGGTTGTTATGTCAGCAGCAATGCATTCAATTTGTGCCCCTGTTTTACGTCGCAAGCTATCTCCTGCAATCCGCAATTTATCTTCATCTCTTGCATTTAAAACAAGCCTAGCATCGCATTTGGCAAGCGCTTCAGCACAGCCATAGCCAAGACCACGAGAGCTTGCGCAAATCAGCGCTTTACGGCCAGAAATTCCAAAGTCCAACATTATAAATTATCTCCTGACATCTCACTTAATACTTGTTTTACAAGTCCGATAGAAACTGCTTTTTTGTTAGTTAGAGAACGCGTATCTATCTCATACACTAATTTTTGAACATAAGAATATTCTCGTTGAATTCGAGGTATCAGAAAATTCAATATTGTTTGGGATATAACACATTGCCTTTGTGTGAAATGATGTTCAAGAAGCGGCCTCAACGAGGCCTCGCTAAGAGGCAATATCTCCTGCAGGTTTACACTTCGAAATCTAGAGCGCAAATCATCCAATTGCCATGCCATGTTAGATATAGGTTTATCAGAGAGGAACAGTATCGTGCCAGAATTTTCTGTTACCGTCTGATATAAAAAAAACAAAGCCTCTTCAGACCAGATTTTTGATTGGGTGAACTCATCTAATATAAAATGAGAGCCTGTTAGGCTGCGAGGATCCCAACTATCAAGACGTGTTAATATCTGGGCCTGTGTTCGCTGGCGATGAAATTCACCAAGGCGCGATTTTCCGCAAGCAACAGGCCCAAAAATATTCAAGAACCTACTTGGCGGCGGCCAATCTGGCCAGTTTTTCAGCCATTTTATGGCGAGTTCATTTTCTGGACCAGTAATCAAGCCTGAAGAAACATCTGATGCATCCCCAAAAACGAGCGGGAGCTGTTCAGTCATGGCGAATCAAATCCGTCTTTAGCAGGTATAAATCAGGTACAAACCACATTCTATTTCTCAGAGATATAAATTTCATCACTCTCTTCCGTCAGAATATATCCTACTGAATTAAGATTTGCGGTGAATTGGGGAATACTACCTGCAATAGTAACCTGAATAAGGCCCTTACTATCTGACAGCGAAATTGGGTCTACCTTGCGTACTATAGGCATAGAGGACAAAGTTTCCTGCAATGAGCGCCATTTTGAGAGTGTTTCAGCAGTTACATATGCCCTAAATGCAAAATCTGATTGCGGTAGAATTATATTTTGCTGTTTCCAGAATTTCTCAAGCTCTGAGATCAGATCATATTGAAACTCTTCAAATAACAAAGCGATATTCTTGGTGCCATTTAATTCATGATTTTGTTCAATCAGAGTTGCGATAGGGCTTGCATTTTCATCAAATAAACGAGCGCTTAATCTTAATACAGGAATAGTAGTATAATGATCAATTTCAGCAGTTACGGTTAATAACTGACTGGCACCAACCGCATTGATTGCTAGTTTTAATATCTCTGGCTCTTCTGCAAAAATCGCATCTTCTCGCAGTTGCCGCTGTGTTTTTATATTCGGCTTTATGGAAACAAAAGACAATAAACCATCATAAGTCTTACTATGTTCGTTCCAAGAGTTTAACCAGTTATTATTTTCACTCCAGACAATAGCGCCTGATGCCTCTCGCCAAATTGGAATCGTTAAAATGGGCGGGCTTACTAACTCTGACCAGGCAAGGCCATTTTGTCTGAATAAGCGCCGCACCTCTTTGGCATCAAAACAAAAATCGATTTCCCCTAAATACCCTCTGGCAAGGGTTGTCTCATTGTGAATATGAAAATATCCCAAATAATCCTGTGCTTCTGCTTTTGACAAAAGAGCTGAGACATCCTCCTCACTTAAGAGCAATCGTGTTAGGATTCGATTAAAGGCCTTGCTGGTTGCCTTGCTTAACCCATTTTCACGAGCTTTAGTTCCAGTTTGAGCAATTTCATCTATACGCACATTTTCAACGGCAAAAGCAGGTGAATCGCAAGTTGGCTCTGCATTACAGACACTACTAAAAAATACAACACTGATAATTACCATTAGTGTGTTCAAAATGCGGGACAATTTGCAATTCCTAATGCTATAAATTAAAACCACTATAAAAATAAAGTTACCTTCTAACATAACAAATTATCAAGGTCTTACTAGCATGGATATAAAAAACAATCCATCACCCATTACCTATCGAGATTCTGGTGTGGATATTGATGCAGGAAATGCACTTATAGATGCTATAAAACCGCATGCTAAGAGAACTGCAAGAAAAGGCAGAACAGCAGATCTTGGCGGGTTTGGAGGGCTCTTTGATTTAAAGAATACCGGTTTTAATGACCCGATTTTGGTTGCTGCGACGGACGGCGTTGGCACTAAGCTAGAAATAGCGCATAATAGCGGCATTCATAGAGGGCTTGGTATCGACCTTGTTGCAATGTGTGCAAATGACTTGTTAGCGCAAGGGGCAATGCCGCTATTTTTTCTTGATTATTTTGCCACTGGAAAACTTCAGATAGAGGTTGCAACCGAAGTCGTGGCAGGTATTGCAGATGGCTGTGTTGAAGCAGGTTGCACCCTTATAGGAGGGGAGACAGCAGAAATGCCTGGCATTTATCAGGCTGGCCAATATGACTTGGCTGGATTTTGTGTGGGCGCTGTTGAAAGAGATCAAATACTAACCCCTGATATGGTAAAACAGGGTGATGTCGCCATAGCCCTTCCGTCATCTGGCATACATGCAAACGGCTTTTCGCTTATTCGAAACTTAATTCGAAGAGAAGGTTTGGATTATAACAGCCCCTCTCCATTTGATAGAACCATGTCACTTGCGATGAGCATTCTCGCCCCAACGCGAATTTACCGCGATGCTGTTGAGGCAGCACTTTTATCTGGCGGTGTTACTGGCTTCTCCCATATTACAGGGGGCGGTTTAATCGAAAACCCGCCAAGATGCTATTCCGAAGATTTATGTCTTAGATTATCTGTCAAGCATCGCCCTTTATTGCCTGTTTTTCAATGGGTTAAATTTAGTGGAAATATGACTGATGCTGAATTTGCGCGCACCTTTAATTGTGGAATTGGCGGCATCGTATTTGTTAAAGAAGATAAAGCAGATAGCGTTTTACGCACCATTCAGGAAACTGGCGAAGATGCCTGGCTGGCAGGTCAAATTGAGAAGCGAACAAATGACGCTGTTATTCTGGAAGGTATGGAGAATTCTTGGCGTTAGCGCAAGACAGATAGAAGCGACATATCAATGTTAAAACTTGCTATTCTTATTTCAGGGCGCGGCAGCAATATGGCAGCACTGATAAGCGCCATAGAACAGCAAAACCTAAACTGTAAAATAGTATGTGTAATTGCAAATAAACAGGCGCAAGGTCTTGAGATTGCAAATGCGCACGCCATTACAACAAAGCGTATTGCGCGCGCCGAATATCCAAGCAAACACGCACATGAAATAGCGGTTTTAAATGAGCTTGAAAAACATCAAGCTGACTGGATTTTTCTGGCTGGATATATGGCAGTACTTTCACGCGAATTTGTAGATAAGGTGAAGGGACAAATTATAAACATACATCCCTCTTTATTGCCAAAATTCAAAGGGCTAAATACGCATGAGAGAGCCTTAGAAGCAGGTGAGGTGCGACATGGCACCACTATTCATATAGTCACTAGCAAACTTGATGATGGGCCTATTATTGCCCAATCTGAACTTTCGATAAGGGCTAATGACACTCCAGAAACATTAGCAAGTCGGGTATTGCGCGAAGAACATATTTTATATCCGCTGATTCTAACATCTCTTGTAAATAAGCAATTAGAAATCGTAGATTCCAAAGTAATCTGGCATCAAATACCCCCAACAACCAACACTCTATCTCGCCAAAAAAAATATACTGCTAAGATAGTTTCCAACAGCTATTTAAAATTGCAAAATCTAGATTAAACAGATTGCGCATCTTTTTTTTTCAGGGCATTATACTAAAAGATGTGTTTGGTTTAAGGGGGAGTGGCACACAAATGAAAACAGATAATTTTGATAAGCAAGCAAGCAATCATCTATCTTTTTATGAGGGGTTTTTATCCCTATCAAAAGTCATTATCGCGGGTGTTATCGTAATTTTGGTTCTGATGGCCATTTTTCTTCTTTAAAAAAGAAGTTAATCAACAGGCTCGATAAGATAAAAAACCAAAGAATTTAAAAAACTTAAGAATTTAAATTAGAAATTCCGTTCCAATTATAGAGCCAGCATACGCCATCGCATGCTGGCATTTTCTTGTGTTAGCCTACAATTTCATCATCGCTAAAAAAATGTGCAATCTCAATTGCAGCATTCTCATCACTATCAGATCCATGAACAGAGTTAGCCTCAATATTCTCAGCAAATTCTTTTCTTATGGTGCCGTCTGCGGCCTCTGAAGGGTTGGTTGCGCCCATAACCTCGCGATATGCTAATACTGCGTTTTCTCCCTCAAGCACTTGTACAACAACGGGACCTGAGGTCATGAAAGACACCAAATCATTGTAGAATGGGCGTTCTGCGTGAACAGCGTAGAATTCTTTTGCTTGTGCATCAGACATTTGAATTCGCTTTTGAGCGATAATACGCAAACCACTTGATTCGATCTTGGAATTAATGGCGCCTGTCAGATTACGTCTTGTGGCATCTGGCTTGATAATTGAAAAAGTACGTTGTGTAGACATAAATTTGTTCCTTATTTAGATAAAAGTTCCACGCTTTGAGGCGGTCATATCAGCTTTATTAAAAAACCAATAAAATAAATCCAACTGATCTATCGACGCGCGGGTTATAGCAAATCAACCCACAAAAAAAAACCTTCTATTAGGTGCTTTTTTGAAATAGTTAGCGTGAGCCCCTAAAAATCGATATTTATGCTTACTCTTTGGCATTGGAGGCGGTCTGTTGCCATCCACCTATTTGCGATTGAGTAAAGTACCTGCAGAGATGTTCTGGATGTGAGGACCAGTTGCGCCATTGCTCCCGCGCCTGTTCTGTTGCTATTTGTGAAGAGCCATCAAACAAATTGAATACACGCTTGAACGCAGAAAAATCCTCCAGAGAAATACCATCTGTTAGCATTACGTAATCTGCTGAGATCGGATTATCGCCTGCGTTAGAGGATAACCATATTGGCGCAAAATCGCTCACATCCTCAACGCCCATACCATGCGCTATAAAACTATCTGTTTTATCACTCCAAAACCGAACACTTAAATCAGATAATTTGTTCTTTGGTGCAAGGATAAGTAATTTAGCTGAATTAACCAGCACTTTTTCAGCAATTAATAGTGCTGGTTTGGCAAAATCACCATCTCTTAAATGATAAAAATCAAATTGATGCAACATTACTCATATCCAATTAGCTATCTGTAATCGGCTGCCAATCATCTATCATTTGGTTTAATAATCGCACGCCATATCCTGTTCCGCCTGCCGGTACAGTCGGGGATGCTTTGTCTGACCATGCCTTGCCAGCGATGTCGATATGTGCCCAAGGCGTATTATTTTCAACAAACCGGTGCAAGAAACAAGCAGCCGTGATAGAGCCGCCATACATACCACCAATATTTTTCATATCCGCAATATGTGACTTTAGCATCTTATCATAGGCATCTTCCATCGGCATCCGCCAGCTTTTCTCTGATACTTTTCGTCCCGCTGATGTTATTTGCTCTGAGAGCGCATCATTATTGGAAAATAAGCCAGCATATTCTTTTCCAAGCGCCACCAGAATAGCGCCTGTAAGAGTAGCAAGGTCAATAATGGCCTCTGGTTTATATTCTTGTTGGACATATGTGAGTACATCTGCCAATACAAGTCGCCCCTCAGCGTCCGTATTTATCACTTCAATCGTCTGCCCTGACATGGACGTTACAACATCGCCAGGCCGTTGTGCATTGCCATCTGGCATATTTTCAACAAGACCAATGATACCCACAACATTATGGTTAGCGTTTCGTCCTGCAAGGGCGCACATAGCCCCTGTAACAGCAGCAGCGCCGCCCATATCCCATTTCATATCTTCCATGCCTCTGGCAGGCTTAATAGATATGCCGCCAGTATCAAAGCACACCCCCTTACCTACCAAAGCAAGCGGGGCTTCATCGCCGCCGCCCCGCCAATTCATAATGACAATCGCGGATTCGCGAACGCTTCCCTGACCCACCCCAAGGAGGGAGCCCATTCCAAGCTTCTCCATATCTTTTTCATTTAAAATAGATACCTCAAGCCCTTTGTCTCTTAGCGGCTCACATCTCTTGGCAAAACTTTCTGGATATAAAATATTGGCAGGTTCATAGACCAGATCGCGCGCCAGATGCACACCATCTGCCATAGCGTCGACTTCGGCTAAAATCCGATTGAATCTGGCTTCATCAATCCCTGTGATAATGAGATTTACGCTTGGCGACTCTTCTTCTTTTTTCGTGAAATAGCTATTAAACTCATAGGAGGCGAGAGTTGCACCTAGCAAAATTCCTTCGATAATTTCATCTTCAAACTCTGCAGCTGACAAAACTGCCTCATTAAATGGTTTGCTCTTCATTGATTTATAGAGCGCATCTCCCCAAATTTCAGCCTCAGATGAGGTTGCAAGCCCAGCGCCTATCCCGCCAATCAAGACATCTGTTTGGCTTGGATAGAGCGGCAAAAACTTTCCTATCTTTGCCTTGAATGAAGCTCGTTTTAAATAATCACTAAGAGCCGCAGCTAAATTTTCTTCTAGGTCCTGACTAAATTCCAGCTGTTCATTTACACTGTAAATAGCAGCCCGCTGTTCTGGCGTGGGATCAAATGTAGCTGTGAATTGAAAACTCATTTTTTTAAATTCCTATTAAGTGATTTTTGGGTAAGTAATTTTTGGATATTTGTCGTACTAGAATAAAACGTCCGATTAATGGAGTCTATAATCATGATTTGCAATATAAAATACTTTCAATAAATCATGTGTGTTATTATCGTTTGTATAATTTCGTTATGGGCAAGTTTGAGTGAATATAGTTATAACATATTTTCGATATAGTGTTTGGCATTTAGATGAACAACCAACTTAACAAATATTTCTTTAGCAATATTATGGGGATCTGGCTTATCATTTTAAGCTGTCTTATGGCCGTAATTTGGCTTAATCAGTCGCTAAGAATATTAGATGTGGTTATTACCCAAGGTGCGTCATTCGCCGATTTCTTGCGCTTCTCTTTTCTAGCAGCGCCTCTTTGGCTTATTGTAACTGTTCCACTATCCGCTTTCATTGCTATTTTATGGACTTTGCATCGATTTTTATCAGATAGAGAAATTGTTGTTATGCAGGCTGTAGGCTTAAGTCCGTTACAGCTGTCTGTCGCACCTGTTTTATTCAGTATATTATTATCTGCTTTTTTGTTTTTTAACTCCCTAATTTTGCTTCCACTAGGTTTTTCTGGATTTAAAACAGTGCAAGATGAAGTGCGAAACACGATACCAAAACTCCTGCTTCAAGATAATGTTTTTATCGATATTGACCAAAATTTAACTATCTTTATCGGCGAGAAGCATTCTCGCAATTCAGTTGGCAATGTATTTATTCAAGATACCCAGAACAAGAAAAAACATGTCACCTATACTGCTGAAATAGGAGAGTTTACTACCCTTGAAAACCAGCCAGTGGTAATTCTAAAAAATGGCCAGCGAACTGAGACAAGCGTTGAAGCAGAAAAAAGTACCATCATATCCTTTGATAGCTACAAACTCAACATCATAAGAGATACACAAAAACAGTCTCCTTCAGAGCGTGTAAAAGATGCAAATGAAGAGTCTGTATCCAATCTGTTTAATCGCAACCTTGCTGCTAATGATTTATTTTGGCGACAGCGATTTGCTGAAGCGCATTACAGACTATCATCACCATTGCTTGTTATCTCGTTATCTATTACCGCAATTGCCTTGTTTTTCTATCGTCTCTCAAAACAGGTAAGCCTTGCCAAACGACTGACACTTGCAAGTCTATTTGGACTGGCTATCCAAATCTTGTATGTTATGAGCAAATCATTAGTCATTAATTATCCATTTTTATGGCCTGCTATGTATCTAGTCCCTATTATTCCTGCAATAATCGGCTTTGTGAGCATCATTAGCAGTAGCCAGAAAGATAGGTTATTATCGTTTCAATTAGCGGAGCTTCATGAATGAGTTGGTTTCCGTCTCTTACCATAACGATTTATCTTGCACGAAACTATTTGGCGTGGGTATTCGGAACCATATTCATCTTGCTATGTTTTGTAGCGCTACTTGATTTTGTTGGGTTATTTCAACGTGTTTCTAGATATGACATAGAGGTATCTAATCTTAGTATTTTACTTTTGGGACTGATGAATCTGCCAACATTATTAGATGAAATTCTGCCCTTTGGGGTGTTATTTGGGTCTGCTATTTGCTTTTACTTCTGGTCAAAATCACAGCAATTTGTGGCTATCAGAAGTTTTGGTCAAAATATCTGGCAAACATTGCTCCCTGTGATTTTAGCGGCAGGTTTGGTCGGGCTGGCCTATATATTTGTGTTTAATCCTATCGCAGCGGTTATTAGCCAGCAACATGACTCTCAGATGAATTCGATATTCAAGAACCAGAAAAATAATCTGGTGTCTATATCCTCTTCAGGTATTTGGCTGCGCGATACAATTTTCAATGATAATGTCTATATTAATGGCTCAAATATGAACACTGAGCGGGCCATAATATTTAATCCGATTATATATGTTCTTAGTGAGTCTGGTGGATTAAAATCACTAATAAAAGCAAAATCAATGAGACTTAATAATGGGTTTTGGGTATTTGATAATCCAAGCCGTACAAGGCAAGATGGCCAGGTTGAGGTTTTAAAAAACTTCAAACCCAGCTCAACATTAGATAGATCTATAATGTTAAATGCAGGACGACCTCTTAGAACTATCAGCTTGTATGAATTATCGGATTACATAGATACCCTTCAAACTGCTGGCATTCCTGTGGAAAAATTACGTGTACAGTTTCATAAAACACTTGCCCTACCGCTCCAGCTTATCGGTCTTGCCTTATTAGCGGCAAGCTTTACCTTACTGACCTTTTCAAGACAAAGGCGAATACGTATTATTATTATGGGATTAGGGGCAGGTTTTTTATATTATTTTGTCTCTGACTTAATTTTTCTTCTTGGACATAATTCAAGATTACCTGACTTTGTGGCAGGATGGCTTCCTGCTATATTAATTTTTACAATTAGTGGCTTTCTGCTTGCCCGCGGAGATGAACATTGATACCAAAATCTCAGAGTTGTAAAAAATTCCCAAAAAATTCCAATTTTCTTAGGTTTTAAAATGGTGTCTTTCAGGTCATATCTAAGCTTTTTATTGATGTTATTGCCTTTGTATTTGACACAATCACTGCCTGCAACCGCGCAAACAACGGCATCTGTTGTGGCCGTCATAGATGGGACGGCTATTTCTTCAGTTGATTTGGAAAATAAAATTCGATTACTGCTACTCACAACAGGAAAGAGTGATAATGCAGAGAATGCGAAACTATACCGAGATGAAGCACTTGAAATGCTTATTGATGAAACATTAAAAATCCAGGCTGGGCGTTCATTGAACCCTGAATCACTTACACAAGCCACAACAACAGCGCGTGCTTTCTTTGAGAATATTTATGCTGATGAAATTCTGAGTGCGACAGAACGGCTTCAAGCGGCAGGAATTCGAGCTTCCACCGCACTTGACCAAATTAAAGCAGATATTGTCTGGACAGGGGTTTTAACGCAGAAATTCCGGCGTCAATTTGCACAAGTTGATACACTTGCAAATGCAGAAAGAACAAAAATTTTAGCAGACTTATCTGCTCCTCAATATAAAATTTCAGAGATTGTTTTGATGCCTATCCCATCAAGACCGCTCGCAAAAACCCACGAACTTGTCGAACAATTGGAAAAAGCGATTAGTGATGGGGCAGACTTTAATGCAATAGCGGCTCAATATTCTATGTCAGGAAGTTCAAAAAATGGGGGCAATATTGGCTGGGTGCAAGCAAAAAAATTACCTTCAGACATACTGCAAGCAATTGAAAATACGAGGCTTTCAGAAAAAAATATCGTTTTACTAAAATCTGAGGATTTTTCTTATATTTTTAGATTAGAAGGCTATCGAGAATTTGGGTTCAACGATCCAAGGCTTGATACAGTTTCAATGGCGCGTGCAGTACTCATGCTTCCCCCTAACATTTCTGAAGAAGCAAAAGACGCTCAAATTTCAAAATTGAAAGCCGAAGCAGAAAAAATTAATAGCTGTGATGCTTTAAGAAAATATCATTTATCTTTGGGCAGTGAGGTTCTTGGGCAAATTAATAATATTGTGATTGAAAAGTTAGAAAATTCATTTCAACAATTGGTTCTTGGCCTCAAGGTAGAAGAGGCGAGCGATGTGATACAAACAGCTGATAATGAGCTGTCCGTATTCATGATATGTAGTCGCGTAAAAGAAGCACCTGACATTCCATCTTTGGAAAAACTGAAAGAAGCAGAATTTAATAAATTATATTCAGTTCTAAGCCTTAGATATCTGATGCGGCTACGACGCGCTGCCAGTATCGAAATAAAAACCGAATGAGTGCGTTATCAAGTACCCAAACACCCGTAATTGTAACGCCAGGCGACCCCTCTGGAATTGGGCCTGAAATAACGCTAAAAGCGGCTCTTACAGGCAAAACGCCCTTTGTGGCAATCGCAGATCCAGAACATATGGCAAAATTATCAGCTGAACTTGGATTGAGTTTGGATATATGTATCTGGCAACCGGGGCAAAAATTAGACAAGCACTATCTATCTATTTTTCCACATCGATGGCCAGCCGAAGTAATTGCAGGACATCCCGATGACGCAAATAGCGCTTCAATTTTAGGAGCTATTGAACAGGCAGTAACCCACGTGCTCGCAGGTGATGCATCCGCATTGGTAACAAACCCGATAAACAAGTATGTGTTATATAAAGCAGGTTTTACCTATCCAGGGCATACAGAGTTTCTAGCCTCTTTATCACGGCACAGAAAACATCCTGTGATGATGTTAGCAAATGATTTTTTGCGGGTAATCCCAGTCACTATTCATAATCCTGTATCCGAAATCTCAGAACGGCTTACGCCTGCGTTACTCTATAAAACAGCGATAGTGACACAACAGGATTTAACAAACCGCTTTGGAATAGAGAACCCCAGAATAACGGTTTGCGGGTTAAACCCCCATGCAGGAGAACAAGGCACGCTTGGTAGTGAAGATATCACTATAATCAAGCCTGTATTATTGCAACTTTTATCTGAGGGGGTGAATGTAACAGGCCCTTTGCCTGCTGATAGCCTGTTTCATCAGTCTGCGCGCAGTGAATATGATTGTGTGCTTGGCATGTATCACGACCAAGTTCTACCTGTCGTTAAGGCACTGGATTTTATGAAAACCGTAAATATTACACTTGGGCTTGATTTTATCCGCACCTCTCCTGACCATGGTACCGCATATGATATTGCTGGGAAAAATAAGGCTAAACCTGACAGTTTAATTGCTGCTATCGATTATGCCAGAATGCTTAGTCACAAAAGCGTAACCCCTGCCAGTATCCGCAAATAGGAAACGCTATTCATGCAAGATCCGGTAAGCCAGCTCCCCTCTCTTAGACAAACGCTATCCAAACTTGACTTAAGAGCGAAAAAATCACTTGGTCAAAATTTCCTGCTTGATACTTATATTACAGACAGGATAGCGCAGGCAGCAGCGCCATTTGAAGGTAGTGTTATTGAAATTGGTCCAGGGCCTGGCGGGCTTACACGCTCTATATTACTACAAGGAGCACCCCACCTCATAGCCATTGAAAAGGACAAGCGTGCTGTTAGCTATTTAGAGGCGTTACAACAAGCCGCCGGAACAAGGCTTGCCGTAATGGAAGCAGATGCATTAACACTTCCAGTATGGGAGTTAGGCCAGCAACCAAGGCAAATCATTGCAAATCTACCCTATAACATTGCAACGCCGTTATTAATTCAATGGCTAGAACATGCGCCAGCATTCACCAAAATGACGTTAATGTTTCAAAAAGAAGTAGCAGAACGCATTGCTGCTAAACCTGGTGATAGTAATTTTGGCAGGCTATCGGTTCTTTGCAACTGGCTTACTTTTTCTGAAATCCTATTTGAAGTGCCCGCATCGGCATTTACCCCCCCTCCCAAAGTCACATCGGCAGTTATTCAGCTTATTCCGCGGCAAAAGCCTGAATTTGATTGCTCTTTAAAACATCTTGAAAAAGTAACACAAATCGCGTTTAATCAGCGCCGGAAAATGCTTCGCGCCAGTTTTAAACAATTTGGCGGCGCAGATATGCTCGCCTCTCTTGGAATTGACCCGCAATCAAGGCCTCAGGAATTACCAACTGAATATTTTTGCAAGCTTGCTAATCATTTGGCAACCCAAATAGAATAAAAAATATCGCAAGCCGCATTTAGCAGTGGCATCGTAAATCGGTTATGAAGATATATTTTATATAAACTTACAGCTGTGAGCGAAGCTGTTTTACAAACTCCACTAAACCAACCTGTCTTTCTCTGCGCAATCTTTCAGCATGCAGTATTGATTGTACTTGCTGCACAGATTGGTTTAAATCGTAATTGATAATTACATAATCATATTCTGGATAATGGCTCATTTCGTTTGCTGATTTTGACATACGCTCAGCCACTACCTCAATTGTATCCTGAGCACGTTTAAAAAGTCTTTTCTCCAATTCCTTTATAGACGGAGGTAGAATAAAAACAGATACAAGATCTTGCCGTGCTTTGGCCTTTAGCTGCTGTGTGCCCTGCCAATCAATGTCAAATAAAACATCTCTTCCAGATTGAAGACTATTTTCTACTAGATGTGATGGTGTGCCGTAATAATGACCAAACACCTTTGCATATTCTAGAAACTGGGCTTTATTAATCCGCGTTTCAAATTCTGGGGTTGAAATAAATTGATAATCCGCGCCTTCAACTTCTCCTGGACGTCTTGTGCGTGTTGTCGCTGATACAGAAAGTGTAAGTTCTTTTTCCTGTTCAAGGAGCTTTTTGCATATACTCGTTTTGCCAGCACCAGAAGGAGAAGATAATACAAGCATAAGACCACGTCTGGTTATCTCGAGGTTCATTTACGAATTGTTTCCTGTTGGTTTTTATCTGCCATAAATGTTCTGTACTGTCTTACATTCCTATTATGTTCGTCCAGTGTTTTTGCAAATCTATGTCCTCCAAGACCATCTGCAACAAAATACAAATAGTCACTTGATGCGGGGTTTAAAACAGCCTGAAGAGAGGCAAAGCCTGGATTAGAGATAGCTGTTTTCGGCAAGCCGCGAAGCATATAGGTATTCCATTCATGCATTTCTTTTAAGTGCTTTTTTAAAAGACGTTTAGGGGCTACCCCTTTTTTTTCAAGGCCATAAATAACAGTGGGATCTGACTGTAACGGCATTTTTAAGTTTAATCGGTTAATAAAAACAGATGCGACAAGGGCCCTTTCTTCTGGCTGACCTGTTTCCTGTTCTACAATAGATGCAAGAATAACCGCTTGTCTTGGCGATGTTATGGGCAAATTAGCTTTTCTATCTGACCATAATTCAGCAAGCGTCATCTCAAATTTTTGTTCTGCTTTTTTAAGAATTTTGTGTCTCGACATACCGTGAGTATAAAAATAAGTATCTGGAAACAGACTTCCTTCTTCTGGAATATCTATAATTTGACCTCTCATAAAGGGCGATTTATTAAGAATAGATATGATTTTTTGAGATGTTATCCCTTCAGGGAAGGTTACTTTTCGTTGCAAAGATACGCCAGCATTAAGAATATTCATGGTTTTAGCAAGTGTGCTTCGCGCTGGAATTTCATATTCTCCGACCTTTGGAACAAAAGGCTCGCTTGAGGTATATTTAGCAAGAAAATAATATAATCTATTCGGAATAATCTGATGACGATATAACGTCCAGCTTATGGTATTATCGCCATCTCCTGGCTGCACAACTATGATTTCGGCGCTTTCATTTCTACCAGCAGAATTGGTTACAAAATCAGCTAATACATATCCTGCAATACCAATACCAACAGCTAAAAATGTAAAAAGAAGAGTAAGGCGCATTAACAGCCTGAAGGCCTGTTTCATCTACCTAATCGACCTCACCAATGATTAAGGATGCGTTCGTACCTCCAAACCCGAATGAGTTCGACATAGCGTTACGAATTTCTTTCTTGCGTGATGTTAAGGGAACTAGGTCCAACGCTTCTATTGCCGCCTCCTTATTATTCAAATTCAACGTCGGAGGAAGGATATTATCTCTTACCGCAAGTACAGAATAAATAGCCTCAATTGCGCCTGCGGCACCTAATAAATGCCCGGTTGCACTTTTGGTAGATGACATTGACACGCTATCAAGGCATCCCTCAAACAAGCGCATAACTGCCCCTGCTTCGATGACATCTCCAAGTGGCGTGGAGGTACCATGTGCATTAATATAGCCTATGTCATTCGGCTCTAAATTTGCCCTTTTAAGCGCATTTCTCATCGCTCTAAATCCGCCATCTCCGTCAGAGGCAGGCGCGGTGATATGATGAGCATCGCCAGACATACCATAGCCTTTTACCTCACCATAAATGGTAGCGCCTCTTGCAACAGCATGTTCTAGCTCTTCTAGAACAACCACGCCTGCTCCCTCACCCATTACAAAACCGTCTCGCCCAGTATCCCATGGCCGAGAGGCACTTTCAGGTGTGTCATTATATTTGCCAGATAACGCTCTTGCGGCGGCAAATCCAGCCATCCCCAATCTGCATACCGCGGCCTCTGCCCCGCCAGCAACCATGATATCCGCATCATCAAGTGCGATTATTCTAGCCGCGTCACCAATGGCATGAGCACCTGTAGAACAGGCTGTTACTACCGAATGGTTAGGGCCTTTAAATCCGTATTTAATTGAAACATGTCCAGAAATCAGATTTATCAACGCAGAGGGAATGAAAAATGGGCTTATCCTGCGAGGCCCGCGCTCATTCATAAGCTCTGCAGTCTCTACAATGGTTTGCAGACCGCCGATTCCAGAGCCTATCATCACCCCAGAGCGTTCCTGCTCTAAAACCGTTTTTGGAGCCCATTTTGAATTTTCAACTGCTTCAATAGCAGCAACGATACCAAACTGAATGAACCGGTCAATTTTACGCTGTTCTTTCGGCTCGATAAAATTATCCAAATCAAGGCCGTTTGGCTCGTCCTTATTGGGAACAGAACCCGCTATCTGACATGAAATGTCAGACACATCGAAGGATTTAATTTTCGATATACCGGATTTTCCAGCTAGCAAATCTTGCCAGTTAGAGGCAACCCCCTGTCCCAAGGGCGTTACCATACCAATGCCAGTAATTACAACACGACGCATTTTTTAAACTCCTTGAAGGATTAGCCTGAACGCTCGATAATCGGCGGGCAGGCTAATTTTTCGCAAAGCTAGATTAGGCAGCACTCTCAAGGAAGTCTACCGCATCTTTAACAGTCTGTATTTTTTCTGCCGCATCATCAGGGATTTCGACTTCGAATTCTTCTTCAAATGCCATAACCAATTCAACAGTATCCAGACTATCTGCTCCTAAATCATCTATGAAAGATGCACCATCAATCACTTTTGAATCTTCTACACCGAGATGCTCAACAACTATAGCTTTTACGCGATCAGAAATATCACTCATTATAATCCCCTATCTAAATGCCCATAATAGGCATGATCATTCATAATTTGGCGTGGTTTAGCACAGTTTTTTATATCAGGCTAGTGTCTGTTTTCACAATCGCTTTCCTTATAACATTGCCATCCCGCCATTCACATGCAATGTAGCACCTGTTAAATAACTTGCCTCTGAACTTGCTAAAAACAATACAGCAGATGCCACCTCATCAGCAGTACCTAATCTGCCAACAGGCACCTGAGCCAGTAAATTATCTTTTTGTTTTTCATCAAGAGAATCTGTCATCGGCGTTTCAATAAAACCAGGCGCAACCATATTTACCGTAATACCTCTGCTGGCTACTTCTTGAGCAAGTGATTTACTAAATCCAATAACGCCTGCTTTTGATGCGGCATAATTAGTCTGCCCTGGATTACCCGTTACCCCTACAATAGAAGAAATTGAGATAATCCTGCCCCATTTAGCTTTCATCATTGAACGCATTGCTGTTTTGCATAACACCATATTTGCGGTGAGATTTACATCTAGCACCGATTGCCAATCTTGAATTTTCATTCGCATCAACAACCCATCAATTGCAAATCCAGCATTATTCACAAGAATATCAATAGGCGCGCCAGATGCCTTGCTAGCATCAGCAATAAGATTGCCTACCGCATCTAAATCACTGAGATCAGCTGTTACTACCGAGTTGTTTGTGCCTAATCGCTTTGATAATGCGAGTAGCTTTTCTGTGCGGGTACCATGCAATACAACATGCGCCCCTTGAGCATGTAGCAGAGTTGCAATAGCGCTACCAATACCGCCACTTGCGCCAGTTACAAGAGCTGTTTTTCCACTTAAGTTAAACATATGAACATCCTTATTTTTTTTGGGGGGTTATTTTTGGGCATAACTTGGCCATGCCTCCAGATTTATATTAATTAAACAGATAGGTTAAGAAAAATACGCCGTGATATCTTCAAAGGATTGAAGGGAGGTGGTTTTCACATCTGGAACAGTACGCTTTACAAGCCCAGACAGCACTTTGCCAGTTCCAATTTCAACAAAATCTGTAACCCCCTGTTCCGCTAAATTTAACAATGTCTCTCGCCATCGAACTCTGGCTGTAACTTGGCTCACTAAATTTAATCGAAGTTGTTGAACATTTCCCTCAGGCATCGCTGTGACATTGCAAAAAACCTCTAGCTGCGGTGTTCTAAATTCACTTTCAGCCAAATGCTCAGACATTATATCAGCGGCTGGAGCCATCAAATCGCAATGGAATGGCGCGCTAACAGGTAGCATAAGACTTCTTTTTATCCCAGCTTGTTTTGCCAACTCGCATAGATCTTCAACCGCTTGTTTATGACCGCTTACCACTATTTGTCCTGGCGAATTATCATTCGCAATTTGCACTACATAGCCTTGTTTTTTGAAATTTAATGTTGTTATCAGCTCATCTATTTGATTTATATCAGCACCCAGAATAGCCGCCATAGCGCCTGTTCCAACAGGGGTTGCAGATTGCATTGCATCGCCTCTCAGCCGAAGTAGGTGCGCTGCTATGGAAATTTCTATCGATTTAGATGCCGCAAGGGCTGAATATTCCCCAAGCGAATGACCAGCCACAAACGAGGCGTGATTTTCAATATTGCCAAAGCGTTCTTCAATCGCTGCAATCACAGCAAGAGAGCTTGCAAAAATCGCGGGTTGTGCATTTCGTGTCAGTTGAAGTATTTCGGCAGGACCCTCTTTCATAATAGAAAACAAATCCTCTGAAATTGCGTCATTGACCTGTTCAAACACCGCTTTTGCTGACGGGCTTTGAGCGGCAAGTTCTGCGCCCATCCCCACTATTTGTGAGCCTTGACCTGGAAATAAAAATGCAACAGGTGAATTCATGTTTTTCTTCCTAATTGTATCGTTACGGTATACCGTCATTCTATGGTTAAAAATCGGTGTACCTCATTTGCTATATATGGTGAAGTGCATTTTTTTAACTGCTATCTTGCAAATCCTTACAAATTAATGCATAACCTCGATAATTCCGTATGATTAATGTGTAAATCCATTTTAATCACACTCCCTTGCCAGCAGCGGTGCTGGCTTGTCACAAAAACAAAAAATAGTGACGATTAGCCATAAGGAGAGAATTATGAGGCTATATGAATGCGTGATTATTGCACGCCAAGATGTGTCTTCTGGACATGTTGAAGAGTTATTAAACGAATTTTGTGCTATCATTGAAAATGATGGCGGCTCAATCCAAAAACGTGAATATTGGGGTCTGAGATCCCTTGCCTATCGGATTAAAAAGAACCGAAAAGGCCATTATGTGCTATTAAACATCGAAACAGAGCCTGCAACGCTTGCTGAGTTTGAGCGTATTATGGGTCTGAACGAAGATATTCTGCGCTTTATGACAATATCTATCGAAGCGGTAGATGAGGGCCCGTCTGTAATGATGCAAGTCAAGCCAGAGCGCTCAGAGCGCCCACGCTCTGATAGCCCGCGCCCTGATAGAGGGGAGCGCCGTGAGCCAGCACAAAATACAGAAACCGCTAATGTTAGCGTCGCTGAAGGAGCTTAAAGATGACACAATTAGAAATCACAAGAGAAGCAGTTCGTCGCCCACAGAATAGACGTCGCAAATCCTGCCCATTTTCTGGTCCTAACGCACCGAAAATTGATTATAAGGATGTAAAATTACTCACTAGATTTACATCTGAGCGTGGTAAAATTGTACCGTCAAGAATTTCGGCCGTTTCTGCCAAAAAACAGCGTGAGCTATCAACTGCAATTAAACGTGCGCGCTTTTTGGCTCTAATGCCTTACGCATCTGTCTAGTAGGAGTTTAAATAATGGAAATCGTACTTTTAGAACGCGTTGAAAAACTTGGCCAAATTGGTGATGTTGTAAATGTAAAGCCAGGCTATGCCAGAAATTATTTATTGCCGCGCGGAAAAGCATTACGTGCCAATAAACAGAATATGGCAAAATTTGAAGCAGAGCGCTCCGCAATTGAGGAACGCAATGCGGATGCTAAAAAACAAGCTGAAATGCTATCCGAATCTATCGGTGATCTCTCTGTTAATTTGGTTCGCGCCGCATCTGAGATGGGGCAGCTTTATGGCTCTGTTACCGCTCGTGATATTGCAGAGGCAGTATCGCAAGCAGGTCACGAAGTTGACAAAAGGCAGGTTACAATGGAATCTGCCATTAAGAATCTCGGCCTGTTTACCCTAAAACTCACGCTTCATGCAGAAGTAACAAAGCAGATTGTAGTAAATGTGGCGCGCTCTCTTGAAGAAGCAAAAACACAGCTAGAATCAGGAAAAGCAGTTATCTCAAATCTTGATGAAGACGATGAAGATGAGCGTGTAGAAGCGGCACCAGAAATAGCGGCAGCTAGTGATGCGACTGAAGTAGAAACAGTAGAATCAGCAGAAGCTGATACGCCAGAAGCTGAGGAAGCAAACAGCGAATAATGCAGTTTTTGGCGCATGAGTGAATATAAAGCGCCAAGCATATTATTTTCGCAAAATGTAGCAAGACGCAATTATACCAGCCTTTTATAAAAGGCTGGTATTTTTTTTCGACTTATCCCTGTTATCCTCGTTATCCACAACTAGAAAAGAGATCAGAATAGGTATAGGCTTGTTAAATGAGTGATAATAAATCTGAACAAACTGTAGCCTTATTTCCGCGAGCCGATTCAAGTGCTGGTGCAATTCGTGAGCTACCAAATAATATTGCAGCAGAGCAAAATTATCTTGGAGCGTTGCTTTATGATAATCAGGTTTTTGATAAAACCAATGATTTGTTGCGCCCAGAACATTTTTTCGACCCTCTACATGGAAAAATATTTGCGTCTGCCTCTAAACTTATTATGCGAGGTCAGGTTGCCAATCATGTAACGCTTAAGGCAATGATTACCTCCGATGCTACTATTTTGGAGGAGGATGTTGATAGCTATCTAGGGGATTTGATTGACGGGGTCATTTCAATATCAGATGCACCAGATTATGCGCAGCTTATTCATAATAATTATTTGAGACGAGAACTTATACGCATTTCCGATACGGTTATAAGAGATGCAAGCCAGCCAGATATTGATAATTCAGCCTTTCGTCAAATAGAGGCTGCTGAACAATATTTGTTTAATCTGGCAGAGAAGGATGTTGCTGAATCTGGTCTTCGCCCATTTTTATCTGTTTTAACAGAAACCATCAGACAAGCAGAAATAGCTGCTAATTCTGATGGGCACTTATCTGGTTTATCAACTGGGCTTACTGGACTTAACAATCTATTAGGCGGAATGCATAAATCAGATTTGATAATTCTTGCAGGACGCCCTGGAATGGGTAAAACAGCCCTTGCAACAAATATTGCCTTTCATGCGGCAACCACAACCAGAACAGGCGAGCATGCGGCGCCTGTTGCTTTTTTCTCGCTTGAGATGTCAGCAGAACAACTTGGACTTAGAATTTTGTCTGAACGCTCGGAACTTGATTCTGAGAAGATCAGACGTGGCAAGTTAAAAACAGATGAATTTAGCCAACTGGTTGACGCTAATCGTGAAATAAATTCGGCGCCATTTTTTATAGACGATACGCCTGCATTATCTATTAGCCAGCTTGCCAGCCGCGCAAGACGCATGAAACGCACCTCTGGACTTGGGCTTATTGTGGTGGATTATCTGCAGCTTTTACAAGCTCAAATCGGTATCAAGCCAGAAAACAGAGTTCAGGAAATCTCAAATATTACCCGTTCCTTGAAAGCACTTGCCAAAGAGCTGGATATTCCTGTTTTGGCTTTATCCCAATTATCACGCGCAGTAGAGCAGAGAGAGGATAAACGCCCTAATCTTGCTGATTTACGTGAATCTGGTTCTATTGAACAGGATTCTGATGTTGTGATGTTTGTGTATCGTGAGGAATATTACCTATCAAAGAGTGAGCCTGAGCGAAAAGATAATGAGACTACTGAGAAATATAATGAGCGCTATGATAATTGGGCAAAAAGACTAGAGAAAGCAGCTGGTCTTGCCGAAATACAAATTGCCAAGCAACGACATGGACCTGTTGGAACCGTAACAGTTCAATTTGAAGGCCGTCTAACTAGATTTCACGACCCCATAATGCCAGAACAGCTTCCCGATAATTTTTAATAGCTATCTCTGCAAAAAAACACCACAATTTAACTCTATCTCGAAGGATTTATTTAACGGGAATTAACTTGTGTCTAATAATTCAACGAAATTTCATATTGATCTTACGCAACTAAAGCGCAACTGGAAGTGGCTTGATGCCAAAACACATCGCCATTGTCGAACTGCAAGCGTTGTAAAAGCCAATGCATATGGGCATGGAATGCAGGCTGTTGCCACAAGCCTTTTTGAGGCTGGCTGCCGTATCTTTTGCGTTGCAAGATTAGAAGAGGCCATTGCGCTTCGCTCTATTCTAGCATCTGACAATAACGCTTCTGAATTGGCTGAGATTATTTGCTTTGATGGCTTGCAAGATGGCGGGCTAGCAGATTATCGCGCCTATAATCTCATCCCTGCATTAAAACAATTATCAGAGATAGAAGATGCAAATAAATTCGCTCACAAATCAGGCGAAAACGTGCCTGTCTGGATACAATTAGATACAGGGATGAACCGGCTTGGAATATCTGAGGCTGAATTATCCTCTTTATCTATTGGGAACAAGTCAGTTAGCTTAAGCGGGCTAGATATTAGAGCTGTCATGAGCCATTTATCATCCTCTGATAATCCCTCGCATCACACCAATGAGCAACATCATGCGCGTTTTACGCAGATGAGCACCCAATTTGCCCGCCTGCCTCGCTCTTTATCTGCAAGTCACGGTATTCTGCTTTCAGACAAATTTCATTTTGATATCACACGTCCAGGCATTGCACTTTATGGCTATAGCGATAATCCTATTGCTGAGTTTGGATGCAAGCCCATATTGAAATGGACAGCCCCTATTCTGCAAGTTCGATTTATTAATGCTGGCGAGCAAATTGGCTATGGCGCTGATTTTACCGCAAGCACCCCTATGCGCATCGCAACCATTGGTGCTGGTTATGCAGATGGGTATAGACGCTCGCTCCAACAGATTGGAAAAATCAATGTTGCAGGTTATATATGCAACAATGTTGGACGGATTTCTATGGATAGCCTTGTGATTGATGTAAGTCATATTCCAGAAACAAAATTAGCAAACATCTCGCAAGTCTGCCTACTTGGTGCGCATTATACAGCCGCTGATTTGGCCTGTGATATATCAACTATTAGCTATGAGATTCTCACAAGCCTTGGAACAAGACCGAAACGAGTTTATGAAGAATAGGTTATTATCTAGATTTTAATTCTTGTTGCATGGTACAAGATGAGGGTCATAACAAAAGTAGCTGAGGGCATTCATGATAGGTTTTGTTCAATCACTTGGCGCAAGTGTTTTAGCATTGTCGCGTATGATAGGCGGTATCGTGCTATTTACGACTATTGCCCTTCGCTGGGTTCTAGTACCGCCCTTTTATGGGCGGCAAATAGTACGACAGATGGTTGATATTGGCTATTATTCTTTGCCTGTGGTTGGCCTTACTACCTTATTCTCTGGCATGGTGCTGGCTCTTCAGAGTTACACTGGTTTTGCGCGCTTTTCAGCAGAAGATACAGTGGCAACAGTTGTCGTACTGTCAATCACACGCGAACTTGGGCCAGTATTAGCAGGATTAATGGTTGCTGGCAGAGTTGGTGCTTCAATCGCTGCTGAAATCGGAACCATGCGGGTTACTGACCAGATTGATGCATTAGACACCTTATCTACACGGCCTATGCAATATCTTGTTGGCCCACGCATCATAGCTGGAATAGTTTGTCTTCCTATTCTGGTGCTGATAGGTGATATAATTGGCGTGTTTGGCGGTTATCTGGTTGGGGTGTACAACCTTGATTTTAATGCTTCTGTTTATTTATCGAAAACCCTAGAATTTCTTGAATTTGAAGATGTTTTTATTGGACTTGTAAAAGCCGCTATATTTGGCTTTATCATCACCTTAATGGGATGCTATCATGGCTATTATTCTGGTCGCGGCGCAGAAGGTGTTGGCAAAGCAACCACAAATGCGGTTGTGTCTGCTTCTATCTTGATTTTAATTGCTAACTATACCGTAACAGCCCTGTTCTTTGGATAATCATAATGAGCGAAAATAAGACACAAGCTGTTAAAATAGAAATCTCAAATCTCAAAAAACAATTTGGGAATAATCAGGTTTTAACTGGGTTTAATTTATCTATTAGAAAAGGCGAATCGCTATGTCTGATTGGCACGTCAGGATGCGGAAAATCTGTTGCCTTAAAATGTCTTATTGGACTTGTTTCTGCTGATTCAGGGTCTATCAAGGTAGATGGGCATGAAACCATCGGCCAAAGCCGGGCTGAAAACGAGGCATTGTTGAGGCGTTTTGGCATGACATTCCAGTTTGGCGCTCTTTTTGACTCGCTTCCTATCTGGGAGAATGTGACCTTCAGATTGCGCCAAAAAGAAAAATTAAGCAAAAAAATAGCACGCGAAATCGCAGGCGATATTATAAACCAGCTTGGTCTTGCACCTCATGTTCTTGATTTATTTCCAGCTGAATTATCAGGTGGCATGCAAAAAAGAGCCGCAATAGCAAGAGCGATAGCGGATAAGCCAGAAATACTGCTATTTGATGAGCCGACATCAGGCTTAGATCCCATAACGTCGGGGGTTATTAATGATTTAATTTTAAATTCGGTCAACAGGCTTGGCGCAACCACCCTTACCATTTCGCATGATATGGCATCTGTTCGCCAAATTGCAGATACAGTTGCAATGATACATCAAGGACAAATCATCTGGTGCGGTCCGGTTGCCGACATGCATGATACGGGCATTGCAGAAGTTGACCAATTTGTTAATGGCAAAGCTTATGGCCCCTTAACATCAAATCCACCTGATACCAATGTGGCTCAACATTCTGAAATGCCTGTTTAATGGCCAAAAATACCCAATATCACTGTCAGCAATGTGGTTCTGTTACGCCAAAATGGGCAGGAAGATGCGAGGCTTGCAGTGCCTGGAATAGTATTGTTGAAGAACAGATAAGCAGCAGACCCGGCCTTGCAAAATCTGCAAAATCAGGTCGAAAAATTGAATTTAGCACACTTGAACAAGAAAGCTCAAAGCAAGGTTTAGTGCGCATGTTATCTGGGATATCCGAATTTGATAGAGTTACTGGCGGCGGCATTGTCCCAGGCTCAGTTCTTTTGATAGGCGGGGATCCTGGAATTGGTAAATCAACGCTATTGTTACAACTAGCCTGTAAACTCTCCCACAATAAGACACAAACAGTCTATATAACAGGTGAGGAATCAGCAGACCAAGTCAGGCTCCGCGGACAAAGACTTGGCCTTAAAGATTCACAAATCGGTATTGCAACCGCAACAAATGCAAGTGATATAGCAGAGACCATAAGAAGAAGTCCTGAGCTTGAGCTTTTAATCATTGATTCGATACAAACCATGTATCTTCCAGCCTTAGATTCAAGCCCTGGTACGGTAAGTCAGGTTCGCGCCTCTGCACAAGAATTAATTCAGGCCGCAAAAGCAAATGATACGGCCCTTATATTTGTTGGGCATGTTACCAAAGATGGGGCGATTGCTGGGCCACGTGTGCTGGAACATATGGTGGATTCTGTTCTTCATTTTGAAGGAGATAGAAGCCACCATTTCCGAATTTTGCGCGGTATTAAAAATAGGTTTGGCGCCACCGACGAAATAGGCGTTTTTGAGATGACTGCAGCTGGATTACAGCAAATATCCAATCCATCAGAATTATTTCTGGCTGAGAGAACACACGAGGTTGCAGGTACTGCGGTATTCGCTGGCATTGAAGGAAGCAGGCCTTTATTGGTTGAAATTGAAGCACTTGTTGCGCCCTCTTCCCTTGCAAGCCCGCGCAGAAATGTTGTGGGCTGGGAGTCTAGCAGGCTTGCTATGTTAACAGCTGTGCTTGAGGCGAGATGCGGGCTGCCTTTATCTGGGCGCGATATTTTTCTGAATGTAGCTGGCGGTATGAAAGTTCAGGAGCCAGCAGCCGACCTTGCCGTTGCGGCTGCGCTCATTTCATCGGTAACAACCCGCCCATTGCCAAGCAGATCCGTATTTTTTGGAGAGGTTGCCCTATCTGCTGAAATCAGACAGGTATCGCAAGCAGAACAGCGTCTCAAAGAAGCAGAAAAACTTGGGTTTGAGAGAGCTTATCTGCCAAAACCAAGAAAACGCACTAACGTCAAACTTGGCCTTGAATTATCTTATGCAGAAAATTTATCTGAACTCATTGACATTCTTGGCGGGATATCGTGATTATGATGTCGCTAACTCTAAAAACCAGCCTTAAAGCCGGAAGTTAATGGAATTCACCAGCCTAAATTATGTCGACTATCTCGCTATTGCGATTCTGTTTATATCTGCCATGCTATCAACCATTCGTGGTATGACACGCGAATTTCTAGGCTTGGTGGGATGGTTTGTTGCTATCTTCATTGCCAAATTATCATCGCCTGTATTAATCCCCCTACTCGATAGCTTTATTTCTGTTAGCAGCATCATCACCCCAATTTCATGGATAATCCCGTTTTTTGCTGCGTTCATTGTTTGGTATGTGTTTGCAAGCGTAGTCTCCCCTAGCTTATCTCGTGCAGGATTAGGCGCACTTGATGGTGGTATGGGTGTGTTTTTTGGCCTTGCAAGAGGCGCGGTTATTATTGTTCTATGTTATTTGGTGCTGGTGTTTCTTTTTGGCGGTGAAAAACAGACCCCTAATGTGGTACGTGAATCAAACACAGCGCGCTTCTCTCTTATTATTATCAATCTTACTAAGCCCCTACTACCTCATTCCATTCAAAATCAATTTGATGATTTATCAATCCCAACTATTGAAAGTGACAGCTCAAATGCAGCAGCACAAGAACAGCCCTTGGCAGACACCGCTAATCAAAAGCGCTCCGGCGTGGTAGTTGCTGGCGATGCGCAGGCAGCTAAAAATCCTGTTGCCGTAACCCTACAAGAAAGAGCTGTGGATTAAGGATGAGTAAGATTAGTACGCATCCGTTTGAGGATGATACATTAGATGATAAATTATCAGAGGAATGTGCCGTTTTTGGCGTTTTTGGCTCTTCTGAAGCGCATTTGCTAACCGCACTTGGCCTTCACGCACTTCAACATCGAGGGCAAGAGGCCACAGGCATGGTTACCTTTGATGGCAATCACTTTCATGCAAAGCGCGGGCTTGGTCACGTCAGCGAAAACTTTAATGCTTCTTCTATGCAGATGGATGAATTAGCAGGTCATGCTGCCATTGGCCATAACCGCTATTCCACTACTGGACAATCGGAGATTCGTAATATTCAGCCCTTTTTAACAGAGCTTGCCTTTGGGGAGTTTGCAATAGCCCATAATGGCAATCTTACCAATGCAGAACGCGTTAGACGCTCTCTTGTTGATACTGGCAGCCTGTTTCAGTCAACCACAGATACAGAAGCCATAATCCATCTTGTAGCTAGATCAAGACGAAGTAAGCCTGAAGAGCGTATAAAAGAAGCGTTGCTTCAAATTGAAGGCGCATATGCGCTGGTTGCCCTGATTGATGATATGCTAATCGGCGTGCGAGACCCGCTTGGGGTGCGCCCCTTAATTCTGGGCAAAATCAATCATTCCTATATTCTTACCTCAGAGACATGTGCCCTAGATATTATTGGTGCCAGCTACATAAGAGATATTGACCCTGGTGAGATGGTTTTGATTGACCAAAATGGCGTTACGTCTTTGCGTATCTCAGAGCGTGTGAAAAGCCGCTTTTGTATTTTTGAATATATCTATTTCTCTCGCCCAGATTCTGTGATTGAGAAAAAGTCTGTTTATAATGCCCGTAAAATGATAGGCGCAGAATTAGCCCGCGAATCAGATATTTCAGCTGACTTGGTAATCCCTGTTCCTGATTCAGGCGTTCCAGCAGCGCTTGGATATGCACAGCAATCTGGAATTACGTTTGAATTTGGCATTATTCGCAACCATTATGTTGGAAGAACATTCATTCAGCCATCTCAAGATGCCCGCTCTTCTAGCGTAATGATGAAGCATAATGCCAATTTAGAAATTATTTCAGGCAAGGATATCATTTTAGTAGATGATTCAATCGTGAGGGGAACGACCTCTCGTAAAATCGTTAAAATGATGCGCGAGGCAGGTGCCAAATCAGTGCATATGCGCATTGCAAGCCCACCCACAATAAACCCCTGTTTTTATGGGGTAGATACTCCTGATAAAGCAAATCTAATAGCGGCTCAGCATAGCTTGGAAGAAATTCGAGACGAAATTGAAGCAGATAGTCTTGCGTTTATTTCAATTGATGGATTGTACAGAGCTATGGGCGAGCACAGCCGTGATAAGGACGCGCCGCAATATTGTGATGCGTGTTTTACAGGTGATTACCCAATAGCACCTAGTCGGAATTTTATTTCAGGGAGTAAGAATAATGACAGATGATAAACCTCTTAACGGAAAAATTATATTGCTTACGGGGGCAAGCCGCGGAATTGGCCGCGCTGCTGCTATCGCATGCGCTAGCGCAGGTGCTGAATTAATTATCACAGGCAGAACCACTGGCGCATTAGAAGAGGTTGATGATGACATTAAAAATGTCGGAAGCAAATCAACAATTGTAGAACTGGATTCAACAGATCTGCCAGCGCTTCCAAGACTGGCAAAGGCTATTCACGATAAATGGGGAAGGCTTGACGGCTTTATTGCAAATGCAGGTCAACTTGGCCAGATGTCCCCAATGCCTCATATAGAGCCAAAGGCTTGGGACGAAACCATAAATGTAAATCTAACCGCGGTTTGGCATCAAATACGAAATTTTGATGCCTTACTGCGCGCTTCTGCCGCTGGCCGTGTAATCCTAATGTCTTCTGCTGCTGCAGTTGGACATCGCCCTTATTGGGGAGCCTATGCGGTTTCCAAAGCAGGAGTGGAGGCAATGGGCAGAGCTTGGGCAGCTGAGAGTGAGCAGACAGCGATGAAAATCAATATGATTGACCCTGGAGGCACACGAACAGGAATGAGAGCAGCAGCATTTCCTGGTGAAGACCCGTTGAAACTTCCAACACCAGAAGATATTGCACCTGCGTTCGTTGCATTAATGCGCGATGATTGCCCCTATCATGGCGAGCTTGTTAAGGCGCGAGACTACATTTCTTCATAAAAAAAATCGGCGTCACATTAACGTCGATAGTTAGTTCTTGTAGCTCTTATTGAAAATCGATGCGGATCGATAATACGCATTATATCTCTATCTAATCCAGATGGTCTATTTGCAATTTTTCTGGCTAGAACCAAGCCTAATAAGGGGGCATTGGTAAGCCCGCGCGAGCCAAGCGCACTAAACAGATGGATAGTATCATGCCAGTCGCCTATTAATGGCCCTCTATCCTGACTTGCAAGACGCCGTGAGACCCTGCCTGTTAATTCAAGGCTATCTGGCAAAAGCTTTTGTAATTCTGTTGGCAGTAGGCTTATATTATGTAGATGCGCTTTTTTTGTGAGCTGCATTGTGCCTGATAAATCAAAGCTTGCGCCTAAAGCCTGAATACCCTCTATCATCGGCGTTACATAGCCGCCATACTGCAGACTGCATTCAAGCGTGCTTAGCTTTGTATTACTGGGAAGAAAGCTTAACTGACCGGAAGTGACTTGCAATTTCAGCGAGGGAAGGCTGAATCGCTCTAAAAATTGAGGCAGAGCTGAGCCCATAGCCAAAACAATATCAGTAGCCGTATGGATGCTTCCATTTGACGTTCTAAGCTCCCAAATCCCTTGTTTTTTGGACATGGCTATTATGGTTATACCCGTTTTAACCTCACTTTTATCAAGCAACTGATAGGTTAGCTTTGATGGGTCTATGAGCTGTCCTGCTGACTGAATAAAGCCCTCTGTTTGAAGTTCAAGATTGGCATTTTGTGTGAGCTGATGCGCACTTGCCGCCTTTACAAGATCTTCAGGCCATTCCTGACCCGCCATTTTTTTCTGCCGCATGCCTTGCTTCTCTGGATGATGCAGGCTGATAATCCCCTTATCTAAAACAACATCTTGTGTAAGCGCAAGTTGCCTTGCATAGGAAAAACAAGCAAGTGACATCTGCATGGAGGGATGCGGTGCTGCCATTAGCTGGGGCGTTTGTAGCCCGGCTGGATTGCCTGATGAGCCGCTTGCAATCCTATCTGCTGATTCTAAAATAATATGCGGGATATTGGTTGCGCGCAGGCCATGTGCAATGCTAGCCCCTGCTATACCTGCCCCAATGATAATAACGTTTTTTTCTGAACTCAGATTTCTTGGTGCTGCAGAAATAGTGTTATACCGAGCTGTCAGCATTTCTCTTTTCTTGCCAAAACCCTTTTTCTTTTCAATCTTAAATCCTGCTTTTGTTAGTCCTTCTTTTACCAATGCAGCCACTGAAAAGCTTGAAATAGTTGCGTTTTGCGCAGATAATCGTGCTATTTGTAAAAAGAGTTCTTCAGACCATAATTCTGTATTTTTTGAAGGTGAAAATCCGTCTAAAAACCAGACATCAGCCTTGAAATCAAGCTGCTTCATCGCCGTAAGCGCATCCGAAAAATGCACGTGCAAATGAACTCTATCCTGAAGAAATAATCGATGATGCGCACATGCCCAGCGCTCGGGCCAAACTTCTTTTAATTGGGCGCTATTATTGTGTAACTCTGCAAATGGTTTTCTGGCCTCAAATGCAGTAGTTGCATCTAATGGATAGGCTTCAAAACTAATATAATCTATCCTGCAATCTGAATCTGATTTTTCCAATAAATCTAATACAGCAAGGAAATTTAAACCGGTACCAAAACCTGTCTCTGCAATCACCAGATGAGCGTGTGATTTAATTCGGTTTTCTAAATTCGTGCCATCAATAAATACGTTTCGTGTCTCGGCAAGGCCATTTTCTGCAGAAAAATAAATATCCCCAAATGTACCAGAGCGAAGCACACCATCCGTAATCTTTGCATCTGGTTCTGGCATTCTGTAAACTGGCACTGGTTGTTTGAGTTGTTTTGTCATGTAAACATTTTATAGTGATAGGGCTGACACGTAAACGGACAACGGCTACAACACCAAAAGAAATTATCTAGGCAAGATATATTTCTGTATAAAATGAAGGATACCCCCATTATGGATAAGTCTGTTTTCTGGAAAGAAAAATCACTATCAGAAATGACCCATCTGGAATGGGAATCATTATGTGATGGGTGTGGTAAATGCTGTGTTTTAAAACTTCAGGATGTAGATACCGAGCACACATTTTATACAGATGTGAGTTGTAAATTACTTAATTGCGCGACAGCACAATGTAGCCAGTACGAAAACCGCAAATCGATTGTGCCTGATTGCATTATATTATCGCCCTCAAACTTGGCGCCGCTAAGCTGGATGCCAGATAGTTGCTCTTATAAACTTATTCATAATGGATTAGACCTACCTGACTGGCATCCATTAATTACAGGCCTTAAAACCAGCACCCATGAGACTGGAAATTCAGTTGCAGGACGCGTAATTCCTGAAACAGATCTTGAAAATGAAGATGACCTGTTGGATCATATTACAGATTGGGATGAAGCATTGATAGAATAAAAATATATCGAAGCAGAACCGCTCTTGAAAACGAACCTTATTTAGAAACAGGAGATAAAATGGATTTAAGATGGCTGTTGGTGCTATTAATGAGCTTGTTTGTACTAGCCTTTATTTGGCGAGATATGAGCGGAATGGCTGATATGTCTTGGACTAAATGCAAAGAGTCTTTGTTTACACAATTAATCACAGGCGAATGCACATTGCGCTATCAAGGTGATTCTATTCCATCTTAATGAAGCGCTATCAAAGTTTTTAAAGCATTATGTAGCTTATATAGGTGTCGGTGTAATGGCTAAAATGAGAAAGAAATCCGAACTTCCCGAAAAGCAATGCCCTACATGCGAGAAACCCTTTATATGGCGCAAAAAATGGTCAAAAGACTGGGAGAATGTGATTTACTGCTCAGAGAGGTGCAAGCGTCATAAAAAGGAATCTCAAACACGCGCCTAGCTTTATGTTTAGATATCTATCATTGCGATAAGGTCAGAGACCGAATTTGCTTCATTGGCAGGCTTATCCCAGCGAATTGCTTTAAATCTTGGAAATCTGGTTGCAATGCCGGATTTATGACGTTTGGAACGCTGAACAGAATCAAACGCTATTTCTACCACTAATGTTTTTTCAACTTCCCGTACTGGACCAAATTTTTGGACGATATGTTCTCTTACAAATTTATCTAGCATTTTAAGCTCATCATCACTAAAGCCAGAATAAGCTTTTGCAACGGGCAGCAGAGTAGCTGTACCAGTCTTGGTGCCAGTCTTGGTGCCAGTCTGGGTGCCAGTCTTGTTGTCAGTCTTGCTGTCTTCGGCCCAAGCACCAAGCGTGAAATCAGAAAAAAATGAGGAGCGCCTACCATGTCCTCTTTGAGCATATAAAATCACCAAATCAGCTGTTAGCGGAGCCCGCTTCCATTTATACCAACTCCCTTTTATGCGCCCTGCCTGATAGCTACTTGTTTTATGTTTAAGCATCACCCCTTCAATCAGCCCGCCAGCCCGGCATTGCTCGCGCCAAATTTGTAAATTAGCAAAGCTGGCTTCTGCTAATATCTCAGACAAATCAAGATACGCAACATTAAGTCCAGATTTCATCTGAGCTTCTAGAAGCGCCCTGCGGTGCTCTAGGCTATTGTCTCGCAGATCGCTATCCCCGTCGATAAGGATATCATAAACTCTCACAAAAACGGGGTTCTCTGACATTAATTTAGAGGATGGTTTTTTGCGGTTAAGTCTTAGCTGTAATTGCTGGAAACTTCCAAGCTGATCTGGGGTGCCCGCTAGCAATTCGCCATCAATCACCCCCTTCCATGAAAGAGGTTTTGCGATTTCAGGAAAGGTGCTTGATATATCATCTCCTGACCTTGAAAACAGGCGCACCCCATCGGTTCCAGATACCAATTGAATTCGAGCACCATCCCATTTCCACTCTGCCTGAAATGAGGTAAAATCCAATCGCTCTATTTCAGGCTCCAAAAGCGGATGCGCAAGCATCATCGGACGGAACACCGCGCGTCCTGCTGCATCTGGCTTGTCTGCACTTCCTTCTAACCAGTTAAAAAGTTCTGCGTAAGGAGGCTCAATCAAGGGCCAAATCTGCTCTATGTCATTGACATCAGTTTGATAGGCTTGTGCTAATGCAAGCCGAACCATACGGGCAGAGACCCCAACCCTCAACCCGCCTGTCAGTAGCTTTAATAAGGCCCATCTTTGGGCTTCAGGCATTTGATCAAGCCATTGTTTTAATACTATACGAGCATCTATTCTGGATACCGTCTTAAGTTTGGTGATGATTTCACTTACGCTTATTTCTGCGTAAAGATTATCATTCTGGGGCCAGATAAGTGCAACCGTTTCTGCCAAATCACCCACAAAATCATAGGATAAATCAAATAAAACACTATCACACCTCTCATAGGCAATCTGGCGAATAAGACCTGCTTTCACGCCTTGAATAGGTAACTCCCCGGTAAGGGCAGATAGGGCATATCCTCTATCCGGGTCAGGCGTGTTTCTTATAAACTCGACTAGATAGGCCTGTTTTACCAAACGTTGAGGGGCATATAGTAATGACTGAAGTAAATTGGCAAAAACCCTCATTCGCTCTCATCCTCATATCCGATAAGGGAGAGTGCCTTGGCAGATAAACCCATTTGAGAACAGGCATGAATAAGAGCATCCTCTCTGCCATGTGTTACCCAAATCTCAGATGCGTTTACCTCTTTTATGGTGCGTAATATATCATTCCAATCAGCATGATCAGATATCACAAGAGGGAGCTCAACACCGCCTTGTTTTGCACGTTGTCTTACCTGCATCCAGCCTGAGGCAGAAACCACCAGAGGGTCGCTTAATCGCTGTGCCCATTTTGTTCCCATTGCTGAGGGTGGTGCCAATATAAACTTGCCAGCAAGTGAGATTTGTTGGTTATCGATTTTGCCAATTGGTGTTGTCTGCAAACTTCCAAGCTCAATTCCAAATGATATATATAACTCACATAGTTTTTTCATCGCGCCATGAATGAAAATTGTCTCATCGTACCCTGCCTCGCGCAATAAAGCGATTAAGCGCTGTGCCTTCCCAAGAGAATAGGCCCCAATTATAATTGAGCGCTCGGGAAACAAATGCTGCACCTCCAATAATTTTTTAATTTGCGTCTCTGGCTCTGGATGCGCAAAAACAGGCAATCCAAAAGTAGCTTCTGTAATAAATACATCACAGTGCTCGACCTGAAAGGGACGGCATGTGGGGTCACTTCGCCTTTTATAATCTCCCGCTGCAATTATCTTTGTATTGGCATATTCAAGCACAATCTGAGCAGAGCCAAGCACATGACCAGCGGGAATTAATTTCACGTTTACATCCCCTAGCATCAATTGCTGATTATAGGGAAGCGCTGTTTGCTGAGCTGCAAAGTTAGCGCCATATCGCGCAGACATTATGGCAAGGGTTTCTGGTGTTGCAATAACATGGCCATGACCAGCGCGGGCATGGTCGGCATGACCATGTGTTATAATTGCAGTATCAACAGCCCTTACAGGGTCTATATGGGCGTATGCGGGTGGAACATATAAACCAGGTTTGGAGATTTTTAGCCAGCTTGTATCTATCATCAGCCTTGGTGCAACCTCATTTGATAATTATAATATTGGATTATTTTGGCTTGGTTGTGCCAAATAATTTTTGCCATTCCTCGCCACTTAACTCTCGAAGATCTGTTTTATTCTTCTCTCCAATTTCCGCTTCAATTTCATAGGCTTTTTGCACTGCTTTTCTATTATGTAATGTCTCTCGCCAGCGTGCAATATTTGGAAATTTTGCTAGATCAATGCCTTGGCGTGCATAACTTTTTGTCCATGGCAGAATGGCCATATCCGCAATAGTATAATCATCGCCCGTCACATAATCCCCCTTTGATAATTGAGTATCAAGCACCCCATATAACCGGCTCGCCTCATTCACATAACGCTCTATCGCATAATCAATCTTTACAGGCGCATAATGATTAAAGTGATGCACCTGTCCAAGCATTGGACCAAAACCTGCCATTTGCCACATCAACCATTCCCAAACTAAAACCTGCCTTTTCATATCAGAGGGGATGTATTTTCCTGTTTTTCCAGATAGGTACAATAAAATAGCACCTGATTCGAATATGCTGGTTTGCATTCCGCCAATACCATCTTGATCGATAATAGCAGGCATTTTGTTATTAGGCGAAAAGCGCAAAAATTCAGGTTTAAATTGGTCGCCTTTCGATATATCTACATAATGTAAACTATAGGGCAATCCCATCTCTTCAAGAGCAATGGTTATCTTGTGTCCATTTGGGGTTGGCCAATAATATAAATCTATCATGAGATATCCTTTTTTGGGTATTGGTTGCTATATGATTATCTGGCTGGATATTGATATAGTCTAGGCGCATGAAAAGCCAAAATCTAGGTGTGATGACTAAAATGAGCAAAACAGAATCTGAAAACAGCCCTGATAGCTCATACTTACCAACGCAATTCCAAGATTGGTTTTCATCTAAAGGTTGGGGTGTCTACCCGCATCAGCTCTCACTAATCTCGCACCTAAAAGAGGGTAATTCTTGTCTGCTAATTGCCCCTACCGGTTCTGGAAAAACACTATCCGGGTTCCTGCCAAGTCTGATTGAACTTAGCAAACAGGCCTCGGAAAATCGAACTGAGCCATTTTTACACACACTTTATATATCCCCTTTAAAAGCACTTGCAGTTGATGTTCACAGAAACCTGCAAACACCGATTGCTGAAATGGGGCTTGAAATCATTTGTGAGACAAGAACTGGCGATACAGGTCAGACAAAGCGTAATAGGCAAAAAACAGCACCCCCAAATATACTGCTTACTACCCCTGAATCAGTTGAATTAATGCTCGCATGGCCAGAAGCAGCATTTTATTTCTCTAAATTATCTGCTGTTATTATTGATGAAATTCACACTGTTATTGGCAATAAACGCGGGGATCTTTTGTCGCTATCCCTCGCATCGCTTCGGGTTTGCGCCCCTAATGCTGCCTTTATTGGCTTATCGGCTACGGTTGCTAATCCCAGCCAGTTAGCGTGCTGGCTATCACCAACCCCAGATTTAGTAGCGATTATTAACCCAAACATAGATAAAAAAATTAATATCGAAATTTATCATCCAAATAAGAATGATATTCCGTTTGCAGGACACTCTGCCAATTATGCGGTTGGTGATATTTATCACATGATATCTGCTCATAAAACGAGCCTTATTTTTGTGAATACCAGAGCACAGGCGGAATTATTATTTCAGTCATTATGGCGAGAAAATAAAGATAATCTGCATATCGGATTACATCATGGCTCTCTTGATGCCCGTCAGCGCCGAAACGTAGAAAAGGCTATGGCAGAGGGTGCCTTAGACGCTGTTGTGGCCACCTCCTCACTGGATTTGGGTATCGATTGGGCTGACATTGACCTTGTAATACAGGTAGGCGCTGCGAAAGGAACCTCGCGCCTTATCCAAAGAATTGGACGCGCAGGACACCGCCTTGGGGTACCCTCAAAAGCAATTATTGTTCCTGCTAATAGATTCGAAGTAATAGAAGCCTTTGCGGCTCGCCTGAATGTAAGTCAAGGAAGACTTGACAGGCTTGAGGAATATTCTGGCAGTCTGGATGTATTGGCACAATATATAGTTGGTCGGGCAGTTGCAGGGCCTTTTAATGCTGATGCGCTATATCAACAAATTTGCACAGCTCCGCCTTACCGCTCTCTTGAACGCGATATATTTAATCAAGTTCTTGAGTTTGTGAGCACAGGCGGTTATGCGCTTGAGCATTACGAGCAATTCCGCCGCATTGTTAAAGGAATAGATGGATTATACCGACTAACCAGTCGCAGAGTCGCTACAAGATGGCGTATGAATATAGGCACGATTGTAGAGACGACAACATTAAAAATCAGATTTGCACGCGGCCCAGCCTTGGGAGAAATAGAGGAGTATTTTGTCCAATCATTACGGGTAGGCGATAGTTTTGTTTTTGCAGGCCGAATCGTGGCTTTTGTGGAAATTAGAAAAATGCAGGTCATTGTTGAGCCTACTATTGCAAAAGAGCCGAAAGTGCCTGCCTATGCAGGTGGCAGGTTGCCCTTAACAGCAGATATGTCTGAAACAGTAAGACATATTCTACAATCAACCGATATTCATCCATCTCTTCCAGAACCAGTGCGAGAATGGCTTGAAATTCAACAAACATACTCACAGCTGCCAGATACCGATAGCTTGCTGGTTGAAACATTCCAACGCGGTGAGCGACATTATCTTGTCGCCTATGGATTTGAAGGTCGAAATGCGCATCAAACGCTTGGCATGCTTCTTACCAGACGCATGGAAAGGACAAGTCTAAAACCACTTGGTTTTGTTGCAACAGATTATGCGATTGCTATTTGGTCTCTTGAAAAAGTAAATCAACCTGCCCCCTTATTTAACCCTGACATATTAGGAGATGAATTAGAGGAATGGATGGCTGAATCAACCATGCTGAAACGCTCATTCAGACAGGTTGCCACGATTTCAGGATTAATTGATAAAAAAATTCCCGGAACAGAAAAAACAGGAAAACAAGTAACTATTAATTCAGACCTTATTTATGATGTTTTAAGAAAACATCAGCCAGATCATATTTTGCTTGAAGCAACGCGGCAGGATTCCGCCAGAGGTTTGACAGATATCCGCAGGCTCTCAGACCTTCTAATTCGGTTTGAGAATAAGATTACGCATGTTGATTTACCTAGAATATCAGCTCTTGCTATCCCTCTGCTACTTGAAGTGGGACGAGAATCAGTTATGTCATCTGCATTTGAGACAATGTTAGAAGAATTAGAATATAACCTTATCAATGAGATAAAAGAAATTTAAATATATGGATCTTCTGCCCCCAAAAGCCGGCCTTAATCTGGCGTCTAATCGTGATTTAGACAAAGCTGAGATTACTTTTTGTAATCAGCTTTTTTGGTTATATGCAGATGGCTCATGTTACCATGCAGACAGCCAAACACTTATTGTGGCTGATTTGCATCTTGAAAAAGCGTTTTCGCAATCAAGTGCCACTCTGCTACCTGGATATGATACAATAGAAACATTAGAGCTTCTAGGCAGTGCATTAAATAGAAACCCTGTATCACATTGTATTTTATTAGGGGATAGTTTCCACACGATAGCAGCAGCACAATCGCTAGCTGATACCTATAAAAAGCAGCTACAACACTTAATGGTTGGAAGAGAATTTACATGGGTGCTTGGAAATCATGACCCCTTACTGCCAGATTTTTTAAATGGCACGCAAAGCCTATCATCTAGCATCGGTAAGATTGAGCTTCGGCATCAGATAGAGCAGAATGACCCTAACACTATGTTAGCGCCTGCTGACGGTCAGATTATCGCTCATTATCATCCAAAAGCAAAATTAAGACTGCGTGCTGGTACAGCCTCAGGAAAATGTTTTATTTTTGATACCTGTCGGATGATTCTACCTGCCTTTGGGGTATTTACTGGGGGCTTAAATATTAGGGATAAAACGATTTCCAGTTTGTTTTCACAGGCTCCAGAAATTTATTTCTGCCATAGAACAAAACTTTATCACATTCGCGATGTTGCAAATTTATGTAAATGACATAGAAAAAAATCTAATTATTAGTTATTGATAATAAAATTATTATTAAGAGAAGGGCAGATTATGCGTATTGCCGTTGTGGGTTCTGGGATTGCAGGATTAAGTGCTGCTTGGCTACTTCATAAAGAACATGAGGTAACCTTGCTCGAAAAAGATAATCGTTTCGGTGGTCATGCGCATACAGTTGATGTTCGAGAAGACGCCGCATCAGACCCTGTTAGCGTAGATAGCGGGTTTATTGTTTATAATAGTTACAATTATCCTAATCTTATTGGGCTTTTTGATGCGCTAGATGTAAAAACCCAAGAGACAGATATGTCCTTTGGGGTATCATTGTCTAATGGGCGCTTTGAATATGCAGGCTCATTGCGCGGATTATGTGCACAGCCCTTAAACTTTATAAAACCAAAATATTGGCGTTTGCTAGTAGATTTGTTTCGTTTTTATAAATCAGCAACACAAGAAGTAGAGCAAGGCCCCAAAGATGAAACATTAGAGCAGTTGATGATTAGAATGCGAATGAGCAAAACCTTCATCAATGAGCATATGCTGCCAATGGCTGCTGCTATTTGGTCTTGCCCATCCCAAACAGTAATGCAATTTCCTGCGCGCTCATTTATTAAATTCATGAATAATCACAAATTATTGGATTTTTCAGGACGTCCTGTTTGGCGAACTGTAAGCGGTGGTTCGAGAAACTACGTATCTAAAATAATACAAGATCTAGGCGCAAGCGCCAGATGTAATATCGTGATTGAAAAAATCCAACGCACAGAACAAGGCGCTATGATTTATATTGAGGGTGAAAAACCACAGTTTTTTGATAAGGTAATTCTTGCTGCCCATGCCGATGATAGCCTTAACTTGTTGAGTGATGCCAGTGATGAAGAGCATGATATGTTAAGCCAATTCGGTTTTCAGGAGAATAAAGTTATCTTGCATTCACAATCCTCCTATATGCCCAAACGCAAAGCGGCCTGGTCTGCTTGGAATTACCTTTCCAATGCGTCTAAGCAAAGCGAATTATGCGTGACTTACTGGATGAATAAATTACAATCTCTGCCAGATAAACTGCCCTTATTTGTTACCTTAAATCCGTTTAAAGACTCCCCTATTGAAAAACCATTTCGGGAATTTACATATCTTCATCCGGTGTTTGATCAAAACGCAATTGACGCACAAAACCAGTTAAATACAGTACAAGGGCCAGCCCACACCTATTTTTGTGGAGCATGGACACGGTATGGATTTCACGAAGATGGTATTTTATCTGCTGTCGCAATCGCCAAAGCTTTTGATGTGACCATTCCGTGGGATAGTCCTACGCCTGCGTGTCATGCGCCAGAATTACTGGAAATCTGGCATCGTAAAACAGCAAAAATTGCTGGAACTTAAACAGGATAAACATCCATGCAGGCTGTAAGATTGGCATCTTCTATTATCACCCATACCCGGCATGGAACTCCGTCTCATTTTTTATCTCGCTCTGGGCTTTCAATTTTGATCGATTTAGACAATCTTGTCTTGGCAAACACACAAAGCAGGTTGTTTTCAATCGATAAATTTAATCTTATTTCGTTTTATCAGTCAGATTACGGCACTGATTATCTCCAGAAACAAAAGCGCAAAAAACAAGGGGCTGCACCAGATAAACTCGCAAACAACATCCGGAATATTGCACATGAATATTTACCAAACACACCAATAAAAAACATTTTTCTTCTTACTTTTCCAAGAATATTCAATCTAAATTTTAATCCAATTTCAGTATTTATCTGCCAAGATATTGATGGAAATGACCGCTTTGTTATATATGAAGTCCATAATACTTTTGGGGATGCGCATAGCTATGTAGCTGTGATTGACGAACACCAAAAAACTGAAACACATATTGCGTTGAAGAAGATGCATGTCTCCCCCTTTTTTCCAAATGAGGGGGAATATATGCTCTCCTACAAAAGACGAGGCGATAGCTTTTCAGTAATTGTTCGCTATCTAAAAGATACTAAGCCTGCCTTAACCGCAACCATGCGCGGCAATTTATACCCTCTAACATCAATTGACATTATAAAACACATAATTGCTAATAGACAATTCCCGCTTAGACCCCTAATATCGATACATTTTGAAGCTGTTAAACTATTTTTAAAGAAATGCATTTATCATCCAAGGCCTACCCCACCAGATATTTCCATCAGCCAATCACAAATCCGAAAGCGCACTAAATGACGAGCAAGCTTTTGACAAGCCTTAGGGTAAAAACCCTTAGAAAAATTTTTGAACAGCTTCAACTTGGCGAGCTTCAAGTTACCTTCCCTAACGGAGATAGGGCCACTTATAAAGGCAAGCAAAACGGCCCTGTAGCTGATATAACCCTATCCTCTCCTCTTGGCGTTAAACAAATGCTTCAAAATGGTAGAATGGGGTTTTGTGAGGCGTATATGGCTGGCGAAATTGAGAGTAATAACCTTGCTAGCTTGATTGAGTTAGGCTCGCTTCACTCAGAGCTTCTAAGCAAAGACCTAAATCACAGTCTCTTAAAACAAGCATTATCAAAAATAATTCACTTTGCTAATAGAAATAGTAAATCTGGCTCTCGTAAGAATATTGCCTATCATTATGATCTTGGTAATAATTTTTATAAAAAATGGCTCGACCCTTCTATGACCTATTCATCCGCTATTTTTGCATCAGAGGAACAAGGACTTACCGAGGCCCAGCAAAATAAATATCGCAAAATAGCAGAGCTTGCCGATCTAAAAGCTGGCGATAGCGTACTTGAAATAGGGTGCGGCTGGGGCGGATTTATGGAATTTGCAGCCAAGAACCTTAATGCCCACGTAACTGGCATTACAATTTCCAATGAACAATACGAATTCGCACGCAAGCGCATGCAAAAACAAGGCCTGTCAGATAAGACAGAATTAAAACTATTGGATTACAGAGATTTAAACCAGAAATTCGATAAAATCATCTCAATTGAGATGTTTGAAGCTGTGGGCGAGCAATATTGGCCTGTTTATTTCGATAAAATTGGTCAGTCCTTAAAAGAAGGCGGCAAAGCAGCCTTGCAAATTATCACAATCAGCGAACATGAATTTCCAAAATACCGAAACACCCCTGACTTTATCCAGCGCTATATTTTCCCCGGCGGCATGCTGCCTTCTATTTCAGCGCTCCAAAACCCAATAAGCAAAGCAGGATTACAGATTAATGATAGCTACGGGTTTGGTTTAGATTATGCCAAAACGCTAGAAAAATGGCGAGATCGCTTTATCGAAGCATGGCCGAATTTAGCAAATGATACTACATTTGATACACGTTTTTTCAAAATGTGGGAGTTATATCTAGCCTATTGTGAAGGTGGGTTTAGAGGCGGCACTATCGATGTTAAACAGATGCTTATTACTCATAAAATATAAGTCACGCCAATCATAAATGGTTACGTCAAAAAAACCTAAATAACGAAAAAATCGTCCAAAAACGGTCATTCATCATCACTACCCAAACAGAGCTGTAATAATTTAGCCTATCTATTGAACCAAATGAATTGGCTCACCGTATATATTACATAAATAAAATTTGGGTGTGTCTTATAATGAATGAGTTAGTGAGCCAAAATACCGATATGACGTTATCTGATAGATTTGTTCCAGAAAACTATTTCGTCGGTGATATCGAAGCAACTGGCGTATTTATTGACAGATTCGGTATTATAAGAAGACGCTTTAACGTTTCCATTACAGGCCAGAAAACAGCTACTGGCTTTGCATTAGATGAATATTTTGTATTTGATGATGGCGAGCAGGAACTAAGACGTTGGGAAATCCAAAAATCAGGGCAGAACACTTATGTTGGTATGTGCGATGATGTTTGTGGTCAGGCTGTTGGCAAATTAACAGATGCTCATTTAAGCTGGCAGTATCATTTTAATCTAAAAATGTTCAACCGAAAAATTAAGGTTAAGTTTGAAGATGTGATGATCCAGCAAACGCCGCTGATTATGTTAAATAACGCTAAGGTAAAGAAATATGGTCTATTGCTTGGCGAGGTTTTTATAACCTTCATGAAAACAGACGAGGCTATGGTATCTCAGCCAGTGATGCGGGCTGCAAATAGTGGTTAAATGCACCTGATTATGCATTACCTACTTTAATCTAAATAAATTCAACAACCAAGCTGTTGGCAAGCCTAGAGCTGGAATAAATACCAATAATTGGCTTGCACTATCCCAATGGTCATAATGAGCTGTAATTTGACCAGATTCGTCATTTACAACCTCTGACATGCCAGTGATATCTATTGGAATCTGCTTCCATTTTTTCACCTGTCCCGTTAAACGCCATTTGATATATCCAGCCCGGCTAGAAATACTGACATCTAAAATTTCAAATTTAGGGTTTTCCATCACATCGAACATATGTTGAAAAATGCGAATAAATTTATCTTTGCCATAGGTCAGATTAAAGGGATCGGAAAACACCATGTCATCTGAGACTAATTCGCCGATTTCTGGTAAATTATCAGGCGTTAATTGCGAGAATAATAACGCATAATTATGAATAGGGTGTTGAGACTGAGAGGCCATTATTTAGTGATCCATTTGATGATAGGAGTGTAGAGAGCATGAGGTAATACGCTAAGAAGCTTCATGACCCATACAAAACCAGCCGGAAAACAAATTTCGAACTGGTTTCTATTTAGTCCCTTGATAATCTTAGTTGCTGCTGTGTGTGCTGAAATAATTTGAGGCATCTTAAAATCATTCACGGCTGTTGCTTCAGTTTCCACAAATCCAGGACTTATCATTTGAACTTTAATACCGTAAGGCTCTAAATCCAAATACAAAGCCTCTGCCAAATTGGCAAGAGCTGCTTTTGTTGGCCCATAAGCTGCAGAACGGGGCAGCCCTCTATAGCCAGCCGTTGAGCCCATAATGGCAATATGTCCAGAGCCTGTGCTTTTGAATGCGGGTATTAAACAATCAAGCACATGCACAACCCCCATATAATTCACCATCATATGATCATAAAATTCGCTTGAATTGATATCTGCGCCGCCAAGAGGCACATATTTGCCAGCATTTAAAATAGCACAATCAATTGGGCCAGAGTGCCTACTGCATTCTTCGATAATATTTTGCATATCTGACAGATTACTAACATCCCCTGCAAAACTATTGATATTAGGGCTATCGGTTTGTAATTTTTGCAAACGCTCCAACCGTCTTGCAACAGCGGTTACATGATGCCCATCTGATGACAGCGCGAGTGCAAGCGCCTGTCCAATTCCAGAGCTGGCGCCTGTTATGAAATAATGGCTCAAATTTAAGTTCCTATAAAGTTCGTTATAAGCTGCATTACCAATATGCCCCTATTCGTTATAGGGTCATTATCAAGGTCAGGGTTCTTATTTATCATTCGCTTTTGTTATACGCGACTGCTTAGATAATAGATGCTTAATTATTGTTATATTACGCAAAATAAACTTCTTCACCCCCCCATTAATATTATTAAAAAAAAGGCTAGCGTAAGCTACATTGCTCAAACATTATTCTTACATATCCGCGCAAGTTTGATTCTGTTATTTCTGCTTTGAGCAACCAGTATTCTGCTGGGATAACGAGTTTTAAAGGCAATTTACCCGTTTCGATTTTCTGGCCGCCTAAATAAGCTAATCTAACCTCAATATCTTTATCAGGGTCAAACCACGGATTATTCTTATTACCTTGGGAATAGGGAGCACCATCAATATGAACACGCAATCCGCCTTGGAAAAGAGATAGGCTAGACTCTGAGCCAGTATATAACTCGGTTGCAACCGCCAAGTTTTCATCTGCTAGTTTGCGGCAATTTATCGGAGATGATATGGCAAGTAAGGATTGGCGTATTTGTTCTAGAGATACATCTGATTCCAACAAAAATTTAATAGAATTGGATAAGGTTTTATCAAAATCTTCTAACTCTAAATCAGAAATCGTATTTTCAGCTGCTAGTTTTTTGTTTTCCTGAATAAGCGTTACTATATTTTGATTTAGCTGGCTGAGTTGTATCTGCGTTTTATCCAACTCATTCTTGGTAGTGTCATATAGATTTTTCTGATCAAAATTCCCCCATTGCCATCCAATCCATAAAACCAATAAGAGTACAGCTACGCGAATTACCAGACTTATATAAATCCGATATTCTTTTTTTCTGTAACGCTCTCTAGTTTCAAAAAAATCCATATATTACCCTTTATACAAAAACGCAGAATAGCGTTATGCAAATTTATATGTGTCAATAACGGAATTAGTTGCTGTAGCCAACCCGAAGAATGGCTAGAGGGATAGATTGTCTGTATATTTGTTTTCAAAAACACCCTATATAATTTTTCTTCTTATAATAATTCCAAATACTATTTACATTTTGGCAGGTTTGATTGACAACATTTCTTCGAATTAAACAGCTGACTTCATTCATATGGCATTACAAACAAATCCTCCACCGCGCGCATGGCAAAGAATGCTTTCTGGTCGCAGATTAAATATCCTAGAGCCAAGCCCACTTGATATAGAAATCGATGATATTGCCCATGGCTTGTCTAGGGTAGCTAGGTGGAATGGGCAAACATCAGGTAATTTTGCTTTATCAGTTGCACAGCACAGCATATTGGTCGAGCAGATCATGCATTTGAATTCATCACGGCTTATCAATAAGTGGCGTCTTGCAAGTCTGCTTCATGATGCCCCTGAATATGTTATCGGAGATATGATTACGCCGCTGAAATCAGCGTTAGGGACACAATACAAAGCTATCGAGGAAAAATTACAGCAGGCTATCCATATTCGATTTGGTCTTCCAGCCATTTTACCAGAAGCAATCAGCAAATCAATTAAACGAGCTGATAAAATGGCAGCATGGATTGAAGCTACTCAAATCGCAGGATTTACAAGCTCAGAGGCAGGCAAGCTTTTTCCCAAACCAAGAGGCACACCCAAAGAAATTTTAATAATTCCTGAATCTCCCAAAAAAGCAAAAGACGCATTCACTCGCCGCTTTATATTGTTGGGAGGTGCTAAAGAATAGCATAAAATTTTTGCTGTAATTCAGAAATGGACTTGTAAAAACAACTATTTGCATTGTAGAAGAGTGGATACAACATGTCATTTTTGGGGGCATGGTGAAATTTGGTAAACACAGCAGACTTAAAATCTGCCGACGATAAGTCTTCCCGGTTCAAGTCCGGGTGTCCCCACCACCTTTTATTTATGAATATTATTTCTAACTAAAACCAGCATCCTTAACTCTGGTGAATATCTGCTTGTGTATCGTTTTATCAAACAAGACAGATATTATCATGCCATTGACCACCAATCTCAAAACAGGAAATAAAAGAATAGCTATTAGAGATTTGGGGAATAAAAAACGCACTTCCAAGCACTAGAATAATAAAAATAAAGGAATAGAATAAACCCTTTGATTTATGAAATAGAAAATAAACAAATAGAAAAAAACCAATGGTTAGAGTGGCAAGCCAAATACCAACTATCAATTCTTGCTGCATCAGGAAAACCCGAAAAGGCACCCCTGCAAAAATAATGATAACAAGCAACATCGATGCCGTGGTTACAAGCCTGACTAAATTCGATAGGGTTGAGAACACGACATTTATCATTGGATGATGAGATTGATACATAACCACAGTTTATTCTTCTTTCGTTCTGCAATTAGTTTTTGATAACACTCAATTAAGTCCAATTAAGTTAAAAAATCATTAACAAGGCTCTTGTTAATTAGGGTATCTTGTTTAAATTTTCTTCTTATGCCTTCTTATAACATTCAACCTTCTCATGAGAGTCCGCCCCCTCATGGCATTTAAATAGTGTCTATTAAATTCGGAACTAAAAATAATATGTTTTTTTTACCTCTTTTTGACCGACTTGTATCCACCCGCACCCCTTATGTCTCTTGGGGAATTTTGGGTGCATGTGTGATTGTTTTTCTCTGGCAATTATCACTAGATAGCTACACATTACGCCTAGTCACCCTCAAATATGGGGTTATCCCGTCTGTGTTATTTGGGCATCAATCGCTCCCTGCTGAATTACAATCTATTCACCCCTATTTTTCCATTATCACCTCTATGTTTCTACATGGAGGATGGCTTCATATAGCTTCTAACATGCTGTATTTATGGATCTTTGGCGATAATATTGAAGCATCTATGGGGCATTTTAAATTTATATTATTTTATATTATTTGCGGTGCTGCAGCAGCCTTTGCACAAAGCATTATTGCCCCCTACTCCATCACCCCAATGATTGGTGCGTCTGGCGGTATTGCTGGCATTTTGGGCGCGTATATTGTTCTGCATCCAAAAGCACCTATTCAGGTTTTAATGATTATTCTGATATTTATTCGTTTTATAAGTCTGCCAGCATGGGTGGTTTTGGGGGTATGGATTGGAACCCAATTTGCGGCTGCTCCTGTTGCATTTTCAGACGAAGGGGGTGTTGCTTATTTTGCTCATATTGGGGGATTTATTGCTGGTGCATGTCTAATCCCCTTCTTCAAGCGACGCGAGTTACCCTTGTTTGGAAAATATGACCCTTCAATGCATCAATCTGATATAACAACGCCCATTACCTTTAGAGAAGTTAAAGAACAGGCCAGGCATAAATATGCCCACCGAACACTGGTTAAGGGCGAGAAAAACGGATCCCTTCCTAGTTTCAGAAAACGCCGAAAAGGACCGTGGGATATCTAACTTTCAAATAATTTAGTGTACTAGCAAACCTCAACAAACCTTGGTTTAAACAGCGTCCTCTGCTTCAAAGCCAGCATGCTTTACAAGCTGACATAATTCTTTTGCGGCATTAGATACAAGGCTCTCATCAAGCCCTGTAAGTACGACTGCTGTGCCAAACTGACCTGGCTTAAACCAAGGATAGCTGCCAACTGATACTGTCTCATATTGATTGCTTATTTGTTCTAATATATGGGCAACATTACCCTCCCCTGTGGCACATTGGACAGTCAGTCTTGTCGGAATTATACCACCTTTTAAGCTTGCAGAAAGGCTTTCAAACATAGATTGCATGATAGAGGGCACACCAGCCATTACATAGACATTTTCTAGCTGGAAGCCAGGCGCCGCACTTACAGGATTATCAATCAAAGTTGCGCCAACTGGAATATCTGCCATTTTTTTTCTAACTTCATTCAGAACTATTTCGGTTCCCTTATAATGTTGCTCAAGCCGTCGCATCGCTTCTTGATTGCGCTCGACTGTGACATTAAATGCTGCTGCTACAGACTCTGTTGTAATATCGTCATGCGTTGGGCCAATGCCGCCAGAGGTAAATACATAATCATTTTCATCTGACAATTCCGTGATATGGCGTATGATTGTCTCTTTTACATCCGCAATTACACGTGCTTGTGTTAGTTGAATACCAAGCCCGTTTAGCTGCTCGGCTATCCAGCCAATATTTTTATCTTTGGTTCTTCCTGAGAGAATTTCATCACCGATCACACATATCGCTGCAGTTGGATTTGCCATTTGCTTGTATCTCCTGCTATACCATCTCTAAATTTATTTGTTTCAAATATAAATTCGTCTAAGGCTTATATAACTTTGTTGGTTAAATGCAAATAGCTGTTAGAATTGTTTATTAGGTAATCCGTATGCAAGAAAGCAATGTTTTAATCCATGATGAGGCAGATTTCGCATCCATGCGCAAAGCTGGCGCGCTCGCTGCCGACGTACTTGATATGATAACAGAACATGTAAGGGCAGGCATTACAACACAAGCATTAGATGATATATGCCATAAATATATTATCGAACATGGCGCTATCCCTGCGCCCCTGAATTACAAAGGGTTCCCAAAATCTACCTGCATTTCTCTCAATCATGTTGTCTGCCATGGCATACCTGGTGAGCGAAAATTATTATCTGGGGACATATTGAATATAGATGTAACTGTTATTCTTGATGGTTGGTATGGGGATACATCAAGAATGTATTATGTAGATACTCCGCCAATTAAATCCCAGCGATTAACAGAAGTTACTTATGACTGCCTCATGTATGGTATCGAAGCCGCCAAGCCAGGAAAAAGGCTTGGTGATATTGGTCATGCCATTCAAACATATGCAGAAAAAAACAGATATTCGGTGGTTCGTGACTTTACAGGGCATGGTCTTGGCAAGGTGTTTCATTGCGCGCCAACAGTGCTGCATTTTGGAACCCCTGGTACAGGGATGGTATTAGAGCCTGGGATGTTTTTTACAATTGAGCCGATGATTAATGCAGGCAGAGCAGAAACAAAAATTCTCAGTGATGGTTGGACAGCAGTAACCAGAGACAAAAGCGCCTCGGCACAATTTGAGCATACAATTGGTATCACCGATACGGGCGCAGAAATTTTTACCCTTTCGGCTAGCGGTTATAATTTTCCTCCTTACTCTAAAACTTAACCTTGCGGTAATGTTATCTGCCTATAGTCAATTATATGGCCGATACATCAAAACCAGATCCTGCAATAACAGACTCTAAAACCTTAAATAGCTATCATAAGGGCCATAGAGAGCGGATGCGTGCAAAAGTAAGTGCCGACAGCACCTCTATTCTGTCAGATGCCGAAGTTCTAGAGATGTTTTTATATGGGATTAATAGCAGAGCGGATACCAAACCTGTTGTAAAGGCATTGCTGGCGAAGTTTAAGAATATCAGCAATATTATTACAGCAGATAAAGCAGAATTACGCTCTGTGAAAGGGGTTGGCAGTGCGGCCATTATTCACTTTCATCTAATTCGCGAGATAGAACAACGCATGAAGCGCGATCTTATCAAGGATAAGCCCATCCTTGCCAATTGGCCGGCAGTGCAGGATTTTTGTATCAGTCAGCTTGCTTTTGAGAAAGTAGAACATTTACTAGTTCTTTTACTAGATGCACAAAATCGATTAATTGAGAGTAAAATCATGACATCTGGAACCATAAATCAAACTGCGATTTACCCACGTGAAATTGCAAAGCTTGGGCTCAATTTTCATGCAAAAAATATTATTCTTGCCCATAATCATCCCACATTTGATGACCGACCCAGCCAAGCAGACATTTTATTAACCAGAAAGGTAAAACAAGCCCTGCTTAGCGTAGATATTGAGCTTCATGATCATCTCATTATTGCCGGGAATAAATGTCAAAGTTTTAAATCAATTGGACTTTTATAAGTGCTTTAAAATGAGGGGAATTGAACATTTTAAAATCTGAGTATTTATTTCTCTTTTTTAAACTCTTCTACGTTTTTTTTAACTTCTTGTTTTAAATCTCGGTACTTCTTGCCTGCAACACGGCTTCCTTTAAGAAGTGCCGGTTTGGCTTTAAGCGCTGCTTCGGTAGCAATCTTTTTTGCCTGTTTCTGTATTGCAGGATTTCGAGCAGCATACCCAAGGGCTGTTACGACCAGTTTTCTAAAAATCATTTTTCATCTATTTGCGAATTTGTGTTTCATGAACAAATTATTCTGTAGTCATGAGTATAGCATTTTAGCGCACAAGATGATATTACTAGTAGCAAAAATAATCAGGAAAACAACGTTATGATCCCCCGTTATTCAAGACCGGAAATGACGCAGATCTGGTCCGAACATTCCAAGTTTCAAATATGGTTTGAAATTGAGGCGCACGCTTGTGATGCACAGGCCGAGCTAGGTGTAATCCCGCATTCTGCTGCCCAAACCATTTGGGAAAAAGGAAAGTTTGATATTGACCGTATTAATGAAATCGAGCGTGAAACCAAGCATGATGTAATTGCGTTCCTAACTAATCTTGCAGAATATGTAGGCCCAGATGCTCGGTTTGTGCATCAAGGAATGACCTCCTCTGATATATTAGATACAACTTTGTCTGTTCAGCTTGCACGTGCAGCAGATATCCTCCTTGCTGGCTTGGACAGGGTTCTATCAGCGTTGAAAACACGCGCGAATGAGCATAAATACACGCCAACCATTGGCAGGTCACACGCCATTCATGCAGAACCCACCACCTTTGGAATAAAACTGGCTCGTTTCTATGCTGAATTTCAGAGAAACAAAACAAGATTGCAGGCTGCAAAACTAGAAATTTCAACCTGCGCAATTTCAGGTGCTGTTGGTACTTTTGCGCATATTGATCCTATGGTTGAGCGTTATGTTGCCAAAAAAATGCAGCTTCAGATCGAACCTATATCTAGTCAGGTAATCCCACGTGATAGGCATGCTATGTTTTTTGCGGTACTAGGCGTTATTGCAAGCTCGGTTGAGAATTTAGCTATTGAAGTTCGTCATTTACAACGAACCGAAGTACGTGAAGCAGAAGAATTTTTCTCCGCAGGGCAAAAAGGCTCTTCTGCAATGCCTCACAAACGCAATCCTGTATTAACCGAAAATTTAACTGGTCTTGCTCGTATGGTGCGCTCTGCTGTTATACCAGCGCTTGAAAATGTTGCCCTTTGGCATGAACGTGATATCTCACACTCTTCGGTAGAGCGCATGATAGGACCAGATGCAACTATTACGCTTGATTTTGCATTAAATAGACTGGCAGGCGTAGTGGAAAAACTGGTTGTATATCCAGAACAAATGCAAGCAAATTTAGATGCACTTGGAGGGCTTGTACATTCACAGCAGATATTATTAGCCCTAACCCAAAAAGGGGTTAGCCGCGAAGATGCCTACCGGCTGGTTCAAAAACACGCGATGGATGTTTGGAAAACTGGCGGTAGTTATTTGGATAGGATGAAGTCTGATGACGAGGTAGGACAATATCTTACCAATACAGAACTTGAACAATTATTTGATACAAAACAACATCACCAACATGTGGATACCATTTTCACTAGAGTTTTTGAGAGTTGAGCGCGTTTAATTCTTTTTTAAAAAAAAGAGCTTAAATTCTTGATGTTCTTTTATGAGGAAAAATATGAAATTACTTTATGAGGGCAAAGCCAAAAAACTGTTTGCTGGACCTGATACAGGAACTGTTATTCAGTATTTTAAAGATGATGCTACTGCATTTAATGCCCAGAAAAAAGATACCCTCATCGGAAAAGGCATTTTAAATAATTATATAAGCAGCTGTATTTTTGAAGCCTTAAATCAAACTGATATTCCGCATCATTTCATCAGACAATTATCTGACAGAGAACAGCTGGTAAAAGAAGTTCAGATAATTCCAATTGAAGTGATTGTACGAAAGGTTGCGGCAGGCTCTATTTGCAAGCGCCTTGGACTTAAAGAAGGTGAGCCATTAGCAAATACATTGATTGAGTTTTGTCTTAAAGATGATTCTCTTGGCGACCCGATAATATCAAGGGAACATATAGAGGTGATGCAGCTTGCCGATGAGTTTGAGATGGATGCTATGACCTCTATGGCATATCGCGTAACAGATTTTCTGACAGGCCTCTTTTCTATGATGCAAATACAGCTAATAGATTTTAAAATAGAGTTTGGCAGATTAAACAGTGTCGGGGGATTTCATGAGGTAATTCTCGCAGATGAAATCAGCCCTGATAATTGCCGGTTATGGGACATGAAAACGAACGAGAAGCTTGATAAAGACAGATTTAGGCGGGACCTTGGTGGGTTAATTGAATCCTATACAGATATTGCAAACCGAATGTCCCTAAAACTGCCTGAATTAAAAGCAGAGCTTTAAGCCTCTCGTTAAACACAGCTATTTAGGTGTAGAAAAGGAGTTATCATGCAGGTAACGATTACAATCGAAAAAAAGCCAGGCGTATTAGACCCTGAGGCACAAGCGGTAAATCAGGCGCTCTCTTCTCTTGGTTTTGATGATCTGCAGGGTGTCACTATGGGCAGGCAAATTACTGTTTCAATAGATACAGATGATCAAGAGCGCGCTAGATACAGAGCCGCCAAAATGTGCGAATCTCTACTCGCCAATACCGTAATCGAATCCTACACAATAGAAATTAACGAGCCGTCATGAGAGTTGCTATAATCGTATTCCCAGGCTCTAATTGCGATCGTGATATGATGGTTGCGGTAGAAACGCTTACTGGCAGAAGACCTGCCTTGATTTGGCATAAGCAGACTAATCTTGACCCGGTTGATCTTGCCATTATTCCTGGTGGTTTTTCGTTTGGTGATTACTTGCGATGTGGCGCTCTTGCGGCGCATGCGCCTATTATGAATGCGCTTCATGACCATGCAGCAAGAGGAGGCGCTATTTTAGGCGTATGTAATGGATTTCAAATTTTAAGTGAGGCAGGCATGCTCCCTGGGTATCTTGCCCGTAATAAAGAGCTGAAATTCGTCTGCAAGCAAACTACTTTATCTGTGAGTTCTGATACTTCTTGTGAGTTGATAAAATCCCTTGATAATAGTGAAAAACTGCACATACCTGTTGCGCATAATGAAGGGAATTTTTTTGCAGATCCAGAAACCTTGGATGCCATTGAGTCAAACGGTCAAGTCGTTTTAAGATATGGTAATGAAGATAAACAGAATTCGGGTAATCCAAACGGCTCGTTAAATGATATAGCTGGAATATGCTCTTCTAATGGAAAAATTTTAGGCATGATGCCACATCCAGAGCGAGCCATGGGCGCAGGGCATGAAAGCGCGGATGGAAAAAAATTACTTCAATCAATCTTTGAGGCAATCGTAACATGAGTGTGCCAACTAAAATGGGGTTTGAAAACGCTGCTTCCATGGGTCTGTCAAAAGAGGAATGGGAGCGTGTATGCACCCATTTAGGACGGCTTCCAAATCTATGTGAGCTTGGAATTTTCTCTGCCATGTGGTCTGAACATTGCTCCTATAAATCATCCAAAAAATGGCTAAAAACACTACCCACACAAGGAGAGCGCGTTATTCAAGGGCCTGGCGAGAATGCAGGCGTTGTTGATATTGGTGACGGGCTTGCCGTGGTATTTAAAATTGAAAGCCATAACCACCCCTCTTTTATCGAGCCTTATCAAGGGGCTGCCACTGGGGTGGGGGGTATCTTGCGTGATGTGTTTACAATGGGCGCTCGGCCTATTGCATTGTTGAATGCACTTCGCTTTGGAGAGATAGACCATGAGAAAACACCTCATCTTGTTTCTGGCGTAACAGCTGGAATTGGCGGTTATGGAAATTGCATCGGCATACCAACCGTCGGCGGGGAAGTCGAATTTGATGCCTCTTATAATGGTAATATTCTTGTAAATGCGATGGCTGTGGGTCTTGCTCATAGTGATCGGATTTTTTATTCTGCTGCATCTGGTGCTGGAAATCCTGTTATTTATGTTGGCGCAAAAACAGGGCGAGATGGGATTCACGGGGCAACGATGGCCTCTACCGAATTTAGTGATGAGACAGAATCAAAACGGCCTACTGTTCAGGTAGGCGATCCGTTTACAGGCAAATTACTAATGGAGGCTTGTCTTGAATTAATGGCGGCAGATGCGGTTGTTGCAATTCAGGATATGGGCGCTGCTGGGCTTACCTCCTCGTCTGTTGAAATGGCGGCAAAAGGCGGTCTTGGCATGGAAATAGACCTTGATCTAGTTCCGGTTAGAGAGACTAAGATGTCTGCTTACGAAATTATGCTGTCTGAAAGTCAAGAGCGGATGCTAATGGTGATTGATCCTAGTCAAGCTGAAATAGCGCGGCAAATTTTTAATAAATGGGATCTCGATTTTATGCCAATTGGTCAGGTCACAGAGACTGACAGGCTCATTCTTCTAAAAGAGGGGGAAGTTGCGTGTGATATTCCTCTTGCCCCTTTGGTAGATGATGCGCCTGAATATGACAGGCCTCATAGTACACCAGAAATTCCAGAAGAAGTTCCAGCCCATACACTAATACAGGACATATCCATTTCTGCTGCCTTAAAAAACCTTATTGGAAGCGAAGATTTATGCTCACGCAGATGGATTTATGAGCAATATGATAGCCATGTTATGGCTGATACGATTATCGGGCCTGGCGGTGATTGTGCCCTAACACGTGTTTATGGAACGAATAAGGCGCTAGCATTAACAACTGATTGCACCCCAAGATATGTAGAAGCAGACCCTTATAATGGCGGCAAGCAAGCTGTGGTAGAAGCTTATAGAAACATCATCGCAGCAGGGGCAACGCCTCTTGCAGTCACTAATAACTTAAATTTTGGCAATCCAGAAAAGCCTGAAATTATGGCGCAACTTGTCCATAGTGTTACAGGGATGAAGGATGCGTGTGCGTTCTTATCAACCCCTGTTGTGTCTGGAAATGTCTCATTATATAATGAGACTGATGGAAATGCGATTAAGCCATGCCCTGTTATTGGAATGGTTGGGCTCATTGACGATTGGCAAAATGCAGGCACAATTGCCCTGCCCCCAGATGCGGCATTATTCATTATAGGGCAGGATGCAACTACGAATACTGGTTGGTTATCCAATAGTATTTATGCAAAATCACTGGCACAGCATGTGGGTGGCGCTCCGCCACCAATTGACTTAGAGGCGGAGTTGCGAACAGGCTCCTTCATCCTGAGCTGTTATGAAAATAAATTAGTTCAAGCAGCTCATGATATTTCTGATGGCGGTATGTTGGTTGCGCTTGCTGAGATGATGCTAGCTGGAAATCAAGGAGCGTCTATAACGCTTCCCGATACGCTAGATACCCATAGCTGGTGTTTCGCTGAAAACCAATCTAGCTATATTATTGCAACCAACAATCCAGACCAATTAATACGGAATGCAGAGCACGCACACATCCCTTTACTCCATCTTGGTAAATCGAATTCAAATCAAGAATTGAAAATCTCAAATGGAGATCTTATATCATTAGAAGAGATAAGAAATAGCTACGAGACTGGTCTTCGCAGCCGGTTAGAGAAATAAGCAAGAGGATATATAACCCATAATGGCAATGCAGGCACATGAAATTGAAGAATTAATTATCAAGGCTTTCCCAGATGCTATTGTTAAGATTGAGGATATGGCGGGGGATGGCGATCATTACTCATGCTATGTTGAAACAAAAGAATTCGCTGGTAAATCAAGAGTTCAGCAACACCAAATGATATATCAAGCGCTTGATGGCAGAATGGGCGGTATATTACACGCCCTCGCACTGCAAACTAAAATTCCGTCATAACGAACCTGTTTTAAGAAAGTGAGTATAAAAATGAGCACCCTAGAACCTGCTATCACAGAACGCATTCAGTCTGAAATAAATAGCCAAGATGTCGTTCTGTTCATGAAAGGAACCCCTGTATTTCCGCAATGTGGCTTTTCAGCCGCTGTGGTTGGCGTTTTAAGCCATTTGGGAGTTCAATTCAGAGGCGTGAATGTCCTTGAAGATAATGATATTAGAGAAGGCATCAAAACCTTTTCTGACTGGCCGACAATCCCTCAGCTTTATGTAAAGGGTGAGTTTATGGGCGGCTGTGATATTATAAGAGAAATGTATGAAACAGGTGAGTTAATGGAAATGTTTAACACTCACGGTGTTGACGTATCACCTCAATAAGCAGGGCGATATAGAACAGATTATTAGTTAAATATGTATCACAAAAAAAGGCGCCTTATCTGGCGCCTTTTTTAAACTCATTTGTTTTATTTAACGTGAGTAATATTCCACAACCAAATTCGGCTCCATCATAACCGGGTATGGCACTTCATCAAAGGCTGGAACACGAATATATTTAGCAGAGCGCTTATCATGATCAACCTCAATATATTCAGGCACATCGCGCTCATTTGATACCATTGCTTCAAGAATAGCTGGTATATCTTTTACTTTTTCTTTGACCTGAATTTCATCCCCTACACGAAGCATTACAGAGCCGATATTACAGCGTTTTCCATTTAATGTTACATGGCCATGATTAATAAGCTGGCGTGCTGCAAATACAGTTGGGACAAGTTTTGCGCGATATAATACCGCATCAAATCGTGATTCTAAAATACCAATTAGGTTCTGACCTGTATCGCCTTTGCGTCTTGCTGCTTCAATATAGTATTTCTTAAATTGTTTCTCACCGATATTGCCATAATAGCCTTTCAGCTTCTGCTTAGCCATAAGCTGAATACCATAATCCGTTGGCTTTTTGCGGCGCTGTCCATGCTGGCCAGGCGCATAAGAGCGGGCATTTAGGGGTGATTTTGTGCGTCCCCAAAGATTGACACCCATACGGCGGTCAATTTTATGTTTGGAGTTACGACGCTTATGTTCGACTTTTGGAGCCATTTTTATCTTCCTTTTATTTATTTGTCCCGGTAGTGCCTCATATTACAGGCCGGGATGCTGCCATTAACCACACACATCCAACATTCCCAAGAATAGCGCTCGTGATACCCAAAACCGCTCGCTACGTCAAGGAAATAAGCTATTTTTGCTTATCAAATAAGGTTAATATTCCATGCCAAGTTAGAAGCTCCTGTTTTGTAAACCGAGCTTTGATAAAAAAATTTCTCATATTGCGTTTTACAGTAGGTGCTTTTTCCTGCGCTGTAAAAAAACCTTTATTTTCCAGAAGAGTATCAAACCTATCAAAAAAATAGGCCTGTTCTTGAACCGTTGCTGCAGATTTTAAAATTTTCTGTTTATCTTTTAAAGTTTCAGGCAGCATTTCGGTATCTTCACTGGCATTTATTGAAGCGGGGGGCAGAGCTGCTATCATTGCAAATTCCCAGCACATTATCATTACTGCCTGCGCAAGATTCAAAGAGTTACTTTCAGGATTTAAGTGCGCCTCTACGATAAAATCAGCAAACACGATTTCATCATTAACCAGCCCAACCCTTTCCGATCCAAATAAATAGGCTGCTTTAAAGCTATCCTGTGCAGATGTTTCTTGTGTCACTGTGGCGTCTTTATCTTCGCTTATCTGGCGTGTGCATTTATCCACAATATGTTGAGCTGCCATTCGAGGGTTCAAAACCGTTTTCTGAAGCTCTCTTGGCCGCGCCGTAGTCGCAAATAAATCTGTGATGTCAAAACAGGCTGACGCTAAGTCTGGATATACCGTTATTGCCTGTAATATATCCAACGCATGTGTTGCCATTGGCTCTGCATCTGGGTTTGGCCATCCATCACGTGGATTTATAAGCCTTAATTCAGCAAAACCACAATTTTTCATGGCTCTGGCTGCAGCTCCAATATTCTCTCCCAATTGCGGATTAGAAAGAATAATAACTGGCGGCATCAGATTCAGAAAAGGCTTATTATTCATTTTATTCTTTCAATCTAGAACATAAAATATCAGCCTAGATAAATTGCAGTTCTAGAGACTATTTTTAACAGAAGCATCTGCGGTGCCATTATTCATTAATTTCCAGACCATCCCGTCTGATAAAGCCATGACTGAGGCATCAATGATATTGGTAGAAACACCGACTGTTCGCCAGATTAGATCATTCTCATCTTTGAATTCTATTAATACACGGGTGACAGCGCCTGTTCCTTTCTGTCCCTCATGTGGCTCTAATATTCTAACCTTAAAATCAATCAACTCCACCTCAGCAAGAGATGGATAAATCCGGATTAATGCTTTCCGAATTGCCTTATCAATCGCATTTACAGGTCCATTCCCCAATGCAACTTCATGCTGTGAGTGGGCGCCTATCGTGATAGCGGCGGTAGCCTCTGATTCAACCACCAAGTCTCCTTTAGCGTTAAATCGTCTCTCATCTGTTACTCTAAAGCGGCCAATCGTAAAATAATCAGGAACCTCGCCTAATGCCCTTCTGGCAAGTAATTCAAAACTGGCTTCAGCAGAATCAAAGGACCATCCATTAAATTCTTTTTCTTTAATATCTCTGATTAATTTCTCTATCCTGATATCATCTGCTGGTATTTCAATACCAACCTCTGAGAAACGAGCCGTTACATTCGATCTGCCAATTTGGTCAGAAATCACGAATGAACGCTCATTGCCCACTATCTCAGGCGGGATATGCTCATAGGTTCTAGGGTCTTTTTGTGCAGCAGAAGCATGAAGCCCCCCTTTATGAGCGAATGCAGCTGAGCCAACATAAGGGGCGTGCGAATCTGGCACAAGATTCAACCTATCATCAACCATCCGAGAGAGGCTTACTAATTTGGACAGCTTTTCTTTGGGGATTGAAGTGGTAAAACCAAGTTTTAGCATCAAGGTTGGAATAAGCGTTATAAGATCAGCATTTCCGCACCGCTCCCCAAGGCCATTTATAGTCCCTTGCACCTGCCTTGCCCCTGCTTTAATTGCAGCGAGTGAATTAGCAACTGCCAATCCAATATCATTATGACAATGAATTCCGATATTAGCATCAGGAACATATGCTTTTGTTTGGGTTACGATATCAAATATTTCATCTGTTAATGTACCACCATTTGTATCACATAAGATTATCCAGCGAGCCCCGCCATCAAAAGCCGCCTTCACACAAGCCAAGGCAAATTCACGATTTGCTTTAAACCCATCAAAGTAATGCTCACAATCAAACATAGGCTCCCTGCCCTTGGCGCCTGCTGCCTTTAGAGATTCTGTAATCATTCTTAAATTTTCTTCGTGCGATATATTCAATGCGGTTTTTACATGAAAATCCCAGGTTTTACCTACCAGACATGTCGCATCTGTCTGTGCGTTAATAATCGCATTAAATCCAGGGTCATTATCGGTTGACCTGCCACCTCTTCTGGTCATGCCAAATGCAACTAGTGACGATTTTTTAAGGGCTGGTGGCGTCTCAAAAAACTGATCATCTGTTGGATTGGCACCAGGCCATCCTGCCTCTATATAATCAATGCCAAATTCATCTAACGCTTGGCTAATGGCTATCTTATCAGAAACACTAAAATCAACACCACGTGTCTGACCACCATCTCGAAGTGTGGTGTCAAAAAGCCATATATAAGTGTCATTCATCACATTAATCTTTCTTATCTATCCTGTGATAGTGTCATACTAAAAATTACGACACCTATCAAAAAAAAGCCCTTATAATTTTTTCTATTCTCGACTGTTTTCGGCTATTTTCAATTATTGTTAGTTATTTTCAGTTATTTTCAGTTATTTTTTTGCCAGTTGGTTCCATCTGCACTATCTAACAATTCAATTCCATTGGAAGCAAGCCTTTGTCTGATTTCATCTGCAACCGAAAAATTCTTACCTAGACGCGCCATTCTGCGCTCTTCAATGAGTTGTTCTATTTCTGCAACTGATAAATCTTTCATATCTGCTTCTGAGCGAAACCATTCTTCAGATGAGTAGTTAAGAAGACCTAGCAGCTCAGCACATGCTTTAATCTCACCTGCCGCGTTTTTATCACCTTTATTTGTGTCTTTTGCTTTTTGATGCAAAAAGGCAAGCGCCTGCGGGGTATTTAAATCATCATTTAATATATCTATAAATTCAGAGGGCGGGTTTGTGGCAACTGCATCTCCTGCCGCCCTGTATAACCGGTCTAAAGCCTGTTTCGATTCAGAAACCTGCCCATCGGAATAATCTAGCGGTGCACGGTAATGTGCCGCCATTAAAGCGTAACGAATAGCCTCACCGCGATGCTTTGTAAGCGCATCTGCAACTGTTGTAAAATTACCAGCAGATTTGGACATTTTCTCTCCATTTACAGTCACATATCCATTATGAACCCAATATCGCGCCATATTCTTGGTATTATTCGCGCAACAGGATTGCGCAATTTCATTCTCATGATGGGGAAATATTAAATCGAGGCCACCTGCATGAATGTCAAATTCTTTTCCAAGATATTTTCGTGCCATTGCAGAACATTCAATATGCCAGCCAGGCCTTCCGCGCCCATACGGGCTATCCCATCCTGGCTGAGTTGTATCTGAGGGCTTCCATAACACAAAATCACCTGGATCCTTTTTGTAAGGTGCTACTTCAACACGGGCGCCAGCTATCATCTCATCCATGCTTCTTCCCGATAATGTGCCATATTCAGGCATTGTAGCAACCGAAAAAAGTACATGCCCTGATGCTTCATATGCATACCCAGATGCTACTAATTCTGAAATCATCTCCAACATCTCAGCAATATGCTGTGTAGCTCTTGGTTCCACATCTGGAGCCGCAACATTCAACGCAATACAATCATTCTGAAAATCAGCTATCGTCTGCTCGCATAGGCTATTTATAGTAGTGCTATTTTCCATCGCGCGCTGGTTTATTTTATCATCAACATCTGTAATATTTCGCACATACATAACCGTATCATAATGATATCTCAGAAGCTTTACGAGTATATCAAAAAGCACAAGCGGGCGGGCATTACCCACATGTATTCTGTCATAAACAGTAGGCCCGCAGGCGTAAATACCAACATGATGAGATACATAAGGCGTGAAATTTTGTTTTTCTTTTGCAAGGGTATTAAAAAGGCGCAAACCGCTCATGCCGTTATCCCTGATAGCCGTTTTTGAACGCGTTCGCGCTCCATATATTTAAGTAAATTCTTGACCTCTGGCCCTTCTGTTCTGCCTGTCAGGGCTAGCCGTAATGGGCGGAATAAGGCTTTACCTTTTTTACCTGATTTATCAGATATCGCGGCAACCCAGCTCGGCCAAATTTCTGCTGTCAATTCGCCTTGCGGTAGTGTCTCAACCGCAATTTTGCATATCTCAGCATCCTCCATAACAGGTGTTAATTCAGAATGACAAAGCTGCCACCAGAAATTAATATCTTGAAAATAGGAGATATTACCACGTATAGCATTCCAGAATTCAGCATCTATTTTTGATAATCCAAATTGCTCAAATCTATCACTGACCTCATCAAACTCAAGCAGTTGAAGTGTTTTTGAGTTAATAATACGAAGCTCATCTGGATCAAATTTAGCAGTAGAGCGCCCGAATTTTTCAAGTGAGAATTGTTCTATAATGTCATTCAACTGCCCAAATGCTTCTATTGGATCGGATGTACCAATTCTTGATAATAGAGCCGTAATCGCTAAGGGCTCAAACCCTTCTTCGCGCAATTGGCCAATGGATAAACTGCCTAGTCTTTTTGATAGCCCTTGCCCATCTGCGCCTGCCAGTAACGCCATATGCCCCATTTCAGGAGCGCTAGCGCCCAATGCTTCGAAAAGCTGGATTTGGGCAGCTGAATTCGTCACATGATCTTCGCCTCTTAATATGGTTGTGATACCATGATCAATATCATCAACCACTGAAGCAAGCGTGTAAATCACCCTGCCATCCGCACGAAGTAGAACAGGATCTGACAAGCTTGACATATGAATGCTTGATTCTCCTCTTACCAGATCCGTCCATTTAACCTCTGTGTCTTGCAGTAAAAAGCGGTAATGCGGCGTGATATTCTGTTCTGCATAGGCTTTTTTCTGAGCATCTGTTAAGCGCAAGGCAGCGCGGTCATACACTGGCGGCTTACCTGACATAAGCTGCGCTTTTCTTTTTAAGCCCAATTCTTCTTGTGTTTCATAACATGGATAAGCACGCCCCTTCTCAAGCAGATTATCCAAGGCCTTCTGATATCTATCTAGCCTTTCTGATTGTCTGTCTTCGTTATCCCAATTAATCCCAAGCCACTGTAAATCCGTGCGAATAGATTCCTCATATTCTGGCGTTGATCTCTGTGTATCTGTATCATCTATCCTGAGCATAAAATGGCCACCGGATTTTTTTGCATATAGAAAATTAACTAATGCAGTTCTCAAATTACCCACATGCAGATGTCCTGTCGGACTTGGTGCGAACCTAACTTTTGGCGATGTCATTTACGAAATCCTACCTATTATGAGATGCGGGCCTGAAACCAGAAGTTAGGGGTAGCCGTCTATCCCTGCCAAATGCGCGAGGGGTGATTTTTGGTCCTGGTGCGGCCTGAAACCGTTTATATTCTGCTCTGAATAATAGCTGGCTTGCTGTTTCAACATCGCTTCTATTAAACCCTCTGCTTGTAATGGTGTCTATATCTGCCATTTCTTCTGTCAAAGCAATTAATATTGGATCAAGTATGTCATATTCTGGCAGACTATCGGTATCTTGCTGATCAGCTCTTAATTCTGCAGATGGCGGGCGTGTAATGATACGCTCTGGTATAACATTATCATTATGCACACAAGATAATCTGGGAATATGATTATTACGCCATTTGCAAAGCTCAAACACCGTTGTCTTCCAGACATCTTTAATAGGGGCATAGCCGCCGCACATATCCCCATATAACGTTGCATATCCAGCCGCATATTCAGATTTATTGCCTGTTGCCAGAACCATTGACCCAAACTTATTGGAATATGCCATCAGTGTTAAACCGCGAAGTCTGGACTGAATATTCTCTTCTGCAATACCTGTTTGGGTTTCTTTAAAATAAGGCTCTAGCATCGCATCCATTTGTGACATCGCGCCGCCAATAGGGATTATTTTATAATCAATGCCAAGATTATCAGCGAGTAATTTTGCATCATTCAAGCTGATATCAGCTGTAAATTCAGATGGCATCATAATCGCACTAACCTTGTCAGCCCCTAGCGCATCTGCTGCTAAAACCGCAACAAGTGCTGAATCTATTCCCCCTGAAAGGCCGAGCACCACCCCTGGAAAATTATTCTTCTCAACATAATCGCGTATCCCAACCATCAAAGCACTATAGCAAGAGGCAAGCCCCTCCTCAGGTTTATGAATCTGTCCAATAAGCCTTATTTCAGATAATTGTGATGAAACCGTTACCAGTGAGACTGTTTCTGAAAAACTCGGAAGGTGAGAGACAAGCTCCCCGCCAACATTCAGTGCAAAGGAATTACCATCAAACACGATTTCATCCTGACCCCCAACCATATTAAGATAGATAATAGGCAGGTTCGTCTCACTCATTCTGGCAATAGCGGTTGCCATTCTTTTATCTTGTTTGCCGATTTCAAATGGGCTTGCATTTAACGAAATGAGGAGTTGCGCGCCTGCTTCCTGCAATGTCTCACAAATATCAGATGTCCAAATATCCTCACAAATAGCAAGACCAAGACGCCATCCACGAACAGAGATAGGACCTGTTCCGTGTCCTGCCTCAAAATTGCGTTTATCATCAAAAACACCATAATTAGGCAAATTCATTTTATCATAATGGTGACATATTCTGCCTTCGTCTAAGACGAATAATGAATTATATAAAACCCCATCTTGCCGCCGGGGTGCCCCTATGATGATAGCTGGCATATCGCTTGTTGTGTATGTTGCAATGTCAGTTAATGCAGCTTCTATTTCAGCCATAAAATCACTGCGATAAACCAAATCATCACACGGATAGCCCGCAAGATACATCTCAGGCGTAACAAGGATGTCGGCACCCAGATTTGCTGCTTTTGCATGGGCTGTGATTAGTTTTTCTGTATTTGATTTAACATTACCAAGATGTGGGTTAAGCTGGGCAAGTGCAATAGCAAGCTTTGCTGGATCTTTATTATTAGATGACGTCATCACTGCCCACTATCATCCCTATTTGATTTATGTTTTGAGAATAAAAATTCACGCCCTACCTTGACCTGCTCAACTCCATTATAAGAAATAATATCCGCAGTGGCATAAGTATCTGACCAGTTAGAGGGCAGGTAGGAGCCTGTGCCAATAACATCAACTGGTGCCTTTGCTAATGAGAAGACACGGCATTTATCAGGGCTAAACCCACTAGAAGCAACTATCTTTACATTATTAAAACCTGCCTTATTAAGCTGCTCATGCATATGCCAAATTGCGGCAGCAGAAACACCTGTTCCCATTAAATGCTTAAGTTCCTGCTCTGTGCGATAACCACGAATTGCATCTGGCACGTTTCTGTCTAAAACAGCATAAGATTCTTGCGTATCTAATCCTTGAACAAATCTGCCGCCATGGGTATCTATTCTCACGCCCAACTGACCAGATTTAGCCAGTTCTGGAAATGCATTTGCAGCCGAAATTGCATCATCGATTTCATTTCCATAATAATCCACAAGAACCGTCAAATCACGCTTCGGAAAGGTTTTATGGAATAGCTGTGCTGCTCTTGCAGTGCTACCAGCATATCCGATTAAGGCATGCGGCATTGTTCCCATGCCATGCGTCATTCCAAAATAATGAGCTGTTGCGTCTGTTGCGCATCCTATAAACCCTTTTGCACCATTTTTGGATATGGCTTTTTTGGAGCCAACAGACGCTCCATACGCCATTAACTCTGCCATTTCTGTTCCCGCGCAATGACGGGCATCCATCGCAATAAAACCAACCTCTGGCAACTCAATCGACATATGATAGGCATTATAGGCGGCGACGCAAGAAGCCCCCAATTTTTGTAGAAATATAGTTTCCAAATCTACAAGAGCAACCATGCTTCCAGAAATGTAAAACATAGGCTCTCCAGCGCCAACCCATGCGCCCTCTTTAAACAGAGAGTCAATTTTAACAGACACACCGCGCTCAGCTGTCATTTTGAGCAACCAGTCAATTGCAAGCTTCGGGGCAAGTGTTACTGGTCTTCGCATAAACACAGCATAGGTTACCTCGGCATCGCCGTGTTCCTGCAAAATTTGCCGCGTTAAGTTAAAATAACTATCTGTATATCGCGGATGAGATTGTATATCTGGCCACATTTTGGTCACTGTCCTGACTTTTTAACCCTTTATTAGAGAAAACAGCTATACAGCCTGCGCTATTCCAGCAGATTGATCTCGACGCTTTTTCATTAAATTAGCAATTAAAAAAGCAAGCTCAAGTGACTGGCTGGCATTCAGCCTTGGGTCACAATGAGTATGATACCTATCTCCCAGAGATTCTTCTGTTACGGATACAACTCCGCCAACACATTCAGTAACATTTTGTCCTGTCATTTCAAAATGAACCCCGCCTGGATAGGTGCCAACCTCATCATGGGCCGCAAAAAATCCTTCAACTTCTCTCATGACATCTTCAACCCGGCGTGTTTTATATCCAGAACTTGCCTTCACCGTATTACCATGCATGGGATCACAGCACCAAACAACATTGGCACCTGATTTATCTACTGCCCGCAATAAAGAGGGTAGTTTTGCGGTTACATGATCAGCGCCCATTCTGGCAATCAGCGTTAATCTGCCTGGAATATTATCTGGATTCAGGGTGTCAATTAACGCCAATAAATCATCTGCTTCAAGAGAAGGGCCGCATTTAAGGCCAATCGGGTTTGCAATACCGCGCATATATTCAACATGTGCGCCATCTAGCTGACGGGTACGATCGCCAATCCAAACCATATGAGCTGATGTCGTAAATAACTCTTTTTCATCTGTTATGGTATCTTTCCGCGTCATAGCCTCTTCATAGTTCAAAAGCAGCGCTTCATGGCTTGTATAGAAATCTGTTTCCATCAATGCTCTTGTATTGTCTGAATGAACGCCACAAGCAGACATAAACTGAAGACATTCTTCTATTTTCTCAGATAGCTGTTCAAATTTCTTTGATTGAGCTGTATCTTTAACATAATCAATATTCCAGCTATGCACCTGATTAAGATTTGCCATTCCTCCTTGTGAGAAGGCACGCAGCAAATTAAGAGTTGCCGCCGAATGGTCATACACATTCAGCAATCTGTGAGGGTCAGGTATTCTACTGGCTTCATTAAACTCAATGCCATTTACCATATCGCCACGATAAGAAGGCAGCTCAACACCATCAATCACTTCAGTATTTGCAGAGCGCGGTTTAGCGAATTGGCCAGCCATTCTGCCAACTTTTACAACTGGCAATCCGGCACCAAAGGTAAGTGCAACTGCCATTTGCAAAATTACCTTAAAGCTATCTCTGATATTATTAGCGCTATATTCTGCAAAACTTTCCGCACAATCCCCGCCCTGAAGAAGAAACGCCTTCCCTTCTGCGACTTGCCCAAGTTTTTGGCGTAAATCCTGAACCTCTCCTGCAAAGACAAGAGGAGGACGTTTTTCAAGCATCTGTTCAACATCCTTTAGCATTGTTGCATTAGGATATTCTGGCACTTGCTTAATAGGAAATTCACGCCAGCTATTTGGTTGCCATTTCATATCAACACCTATTTTTTTTAATATTATATCTACCCAGACCAACTTTATGGGATTTATTGTAATGGGAATGTACTGTCTAGCTTGGTTAAATGCAAATAAACTTGGCATATCCCATTTTTTTATTTGGATTGCGTTAATGCTATTTCACCATACAGATGAAAAGCAGATTAAAAAAAATTCATTTATGACTTTTTTTAGCTTCTGGGCGTTCGCATTGTAACAAACTCTTCAGCTGCCGTTGGATGAATCCCGACGGTTGCATCAAAATCTGACTTTGTTGCACCCATCTTCATTGCAATCGCAATGCCTTGCATTATCTCCGCACAATCAGGCCCTACCATATGAGCGCCAAGCACCCTATCTGTTTTTTGGTCTACTACCAATTTCATGTAGCTTTGCTCAGAGCGCCCAGAAATTGTGTTTTTCATGGCCCGAAAACGAGATTCAAATACCACAACATCTATGCCCTTGTCTGTTGCCTCACTCTCAGTCATGCCAACACATGATATGGGGGGCTGGCTAAAGACGGCAGAGGCTATCATGTCATAAGACATTTTTCTGGGCCTGTTTCCATATAAGCTATCTGCAAAAGCATGCCCCTCGCCAAGAGCAACTGGGGTTAAATTTACTCTGTCTGTAACATCCCCAATTGCATAAATAGAGGGCATAGTTGTTTGGCTATCCTCTGTTACTTTAATTTGCCCTGCCTCTCCCATCTCTACACCTATTTCACCTAGACCGAGCGATGCTGTATTAGGCTTTCGGCCAGTTGCGGATAAAAGCTGGTTTGCGGTAATCATTGTGCCGTTATCTAGTGATATTTCGAGCAAGGTTTGGGTTTTCTCAACCTTGGTTATAGATGTTTCTGGATGAAGGGTTATCCCTCTGCCGGGAAGGCATTTTGCAATATGTTCTCTTACATTCTCATCAAATCCGCGAAGGGGGTAATTACTTCTATAAATGAGATGCGTTTTACACCCAAGCGCTGCAAAAATACCTGCAAATTCCAGCGCAATATAGCCGCCCCCATGGATGATTATGGTTTCTGGACGCTCTTCTAGATCAAGCGCTTCGTTTGACGAAATGGCATAATCCATCATACCTGGTATATCAAGGATTGTAGGTGTGCCGCCAACAGCGACAAGAATGGTTTCTGCAGTTAGCGTTTTTCCGCCGACAGATACTTCATGAGGTCCGCTAAGCGTTGCTGATCCAGCAATTAAATCCACCCCTGCAGTTTCAAGAAGCTGTCTATAAATGCCCTCAAGCCGGGTAATTTCAGCATCTTTTGCTGCTATTAGGGATGACCAGCTATGAGATAATCCCTCGATGTGCCAGCCAAATCCTTGTGCATCTGATGCTTCATGGGCAAAGCTTGCGCCATAGACAAGTAACTTTTTTGGAACGCATCCCCTGATTACGCAGGTACCGCCAGGGCGGTCTTCTTCAATAACAGCAACTCTAGCCCCATGAGACGCCGATATTCTGCTCGCTCTGACACCGCCAGAGCCTGCTCCTATTACGATAAGGTCATAATCATAGTTTGCCATACCCTGCTCCCGCTAACGCTCCAATTTAATGTCTGTGTCATAGCTCATTTAAATAGTGATTGTCGAGAACGCTTCCAAATAATTGTAACCCTAACACGCCCCTTAAATTACACTCCTTTAGCTACTGATATAAAACGCTCAATACTGTCATCCTCTTTAACCTCGTCTTGCATATGTTGAATGGCAAACCCTTTAAGAGACAAGTTCAACGCAAAATTATCAAGAAGTTGAATCAGCCCTCGTGGGGTTAGATGACATATTGAGCGTTTTATGAAATAATTAACCGCTTTGCGGTTTGACCAAACACCAATTCCATCCGGAGAGCTTGCATGAGAACCCTCCTCAAATAACCCAGTCAGGAACGAGGTTATCATCGCATCCTCGCCTGTTTTAGACAAGGATGAATGGATTAAGATATAGTCATCAACACAGGTTTCTTTCAAATGAATGATAGGATTTGATGGCTCACCCATAAATACCCAGTGGCCTTCCTCTAATTCATGAAAATGAGTCCGGTTTTCTAAGTCGCTGCACGCTTTTATTATCCCAGCAAGCGTTGTATTCATTCTATCCTCCGATATTTAAAATAACAAAATTAATAAGAGGCAACGTCTTTATCAATTATTCTGAGGAACAAACATAAAGGATAACTAAAACCAGCCATTAAGATAATAATACAAAGCAGGCATAATGTTTTTTTTACATATCAGATTGGCAAAATCCAAAATCAATGCTTATTTATACGTAAGTTCTGTTCAGAATAATTTTTATATAATGATTGTTAAATATATCAGGGAATTACAATGGCAACCCCATCCATCTTATGGCAACCAACAAACGCGGAAATTAATAATGCAGAGCTGACTAATTTTGCTCATTGGGTGGCGCAAAATCATGGATTTGACTGGCAAGAGCGCTATGAAGATTTGTGGCGTTGGTCGGTTGAGCATTCAGATTTATTCTGGAAATCCATTTGGGAGTGGCATGGCGTTGTTGGAAATGCTGGTGAGCGATTGCTCATTAACAAGGATAAAATGCCAGGGGCTCAATTTTTCCCCGACGCAACGTTGAATTTTGCAGAAAATCTATTACAAAATTCGGATAGCCATATCGCCCTCTCAAGCCATCATGAAGATGGCAGGATTGAGCAGCTTTCCCGAAAAAACCTCAAAGAAAATGTATTAGCACTTGCAGGCTGGATGCGATCTCAAGGTGTGAGCAAGGGCGATAGAATAGCAGCTTATATTCCCAATATTCAACAAGCGGTGGTAACCATGCTTGCTACTGCTTCACTTGGTGCTATTTATTCAAGTTGTTCCCCTGATTTTGGATTTAACGGTGTTTTTGACCGGTTTAGTCAGATTGAGCCAAAACTGCTTATTACAGTTGATGGCTATTGCTATGCGGGTAAAAAAATCAGCAGAGTGGATATCATACGCCAGCTAAAAGAAAAATTACCTAGCCTTGTGCATATTCTGGTGCATGATTATAACGGCAATGCTCCTGATTTAACCTGCGACCCTGATATTTCATTATATTCAGATGCCCTTATGTATGAGCCAATACAGGAATTTGTTCCAGTAGGCTTTAACGATCCGTTATATATCTTATATTCGTCTGGAACCACAGGAGCGCCTAAATGCATATTGCATAGCGTTGGAGGCACCCTGCTTCAACATATTAAAGAGCATAGGCTGCATTCAAACGTCAGAGAAAATGCGCCTGTATTTTATTTTACAACCTGCGGATGGATGATGTGGAACTGGCTTGTCTCCGCCCTTGCTGTAAATGCAAAAATTGTTTTGTTTGAGGGAAATCCTTTTTATCCAGCGCCTGATAGAATCTGGAAAATGGCTGAAGCAGAAAACCTTTATATGCTCGGCACCTCTGCAAAATTTATCGATGCCTCCAGAAAGTCAGGCGTGCTGCCAAATGAAATAGCAGATTTAACCAATCTTAAACTGATTTGCTCAACTGGGTCGCCGTTAAATGCCGAAGGGTTTGATTTTATCTATGAGCATGTCAACAAAAACCTTCAACTAGCATCCATATCTGGCGGAACAGACATCGTGTCCTGTTTTGTACTTGGTTGTCCTATAAGACCAGTACATGCAGGTGAAATCCAGTGTAGAGGCCTTGGAATGGATGTGGTTATTCTATCCGAAAATGGAACAAACCTTATCGAGAAGCAAGGTGAACTTTGCTGCAAATCTGCTTTCCCATCAATGCCAATAGGGTTTTGGAATGACGCTGATGGTAGCAAATATCATGCTGCTTATTTTGATATGTTTGACAATATCTGGAGACATGGAGACTGGGCAACACTCACAAAAAATGACGGCATTATTATTCATGGCAGGTCAGATGCAACCTTGAATCCCGGGGGGGTTAGAATTGGCACAGCCGAGATTTACAGACCTGTTGAGGCCTTTGACGAGATAACAGAGGCGCTTGTTATTGGACAGGATATTGAGGATGATGTCAGGATTATTTTATTCGTGCGATTAAAAAAAGGGCTCACTCTAAACAACGAATTACAAGACAGGCTTAAACAGGAAATAAGAGCCAAAGCCACACCGCGGCACGTACCTGCGCTCATATGTGCGGTGAGCGATATTCCGCGCACACGTTCTGGAAAAATCACCGAGCTTGCGGTGCGTGATATCATCCATCAGCGCCCTGTTAAAAACACAGAAGCGCTTGCTAATCCAGAAGCACTGGAATTATTCAAGAATATACCAGAGCTATTAATCTAGTATAATTTACTTAAAAACTTAGGAGAGATTAGCGATTTTGGCCGATATAGGCATGGACTGCACTTGAGTTAGCAAATCTCTTTTTATTCTTCTTAAGAAAGGCAAGCTGAGAGGCAAGTGCTTTATCTTCAGCTGTTTTTATCTGGGTCTCATCAGGGGATGGCTCAATGGGTTGAGGCTCACATATATGCGGGATATAAGTATAACTGGCTCCTACCTTATCCGCTTTGACTTTAAATTTAGCTTTTTGCCCAACAGGCCATTTTTCACGAAGAACAAGTAATAATACATACCCTTTAAAGTCTGACTTTAAATTCTTCAAAATATAGGATTCACTAACATAGGCTATATCTGCTTTTTGAGTATCTGTTAATTCTTCCTCTGCGACACTATCCAACATCGAGCCAAGCCAGTTTATCTGATCCTCTTCCAAGCTTGGCAGCTCTGATGGGCTGCGTTTATGGCTTATCTGAACATCAAATGTTTCAATTTCGCTCTCGCCCATAACAGATAAGATAAAGCTATCTGACATCAAGTCCCACCTTTTTTTATAAAACAAATATCGTCCACTCCTTTATAGGTAGTGTCCGCGAAAATCACAATTTATTTTGGCAAGATAGTTAGATTTAAAACAAGATAATCTTTGTCCCCTAAAACACAGATGGTTTTAACATAATGGCAAGAAAAGCTGCCGCAAGACAAAGCGATAAAAGTCCTAAACCTGCAATTGTATGGGGCGTTGATATTCTACCCCCTGGCCCTTCTTTATCATCGCGTGAGCCATTGATCATTGCTGGGACAAGGTTTTGGCCAAGCCATAATCGATAAACGGTAATCGCACTTAAATGCATCACAACAATAAGTATCAATAAGATTTCTGCATTTTGGTGGAGCTTTGTTGCCAGCTGACTTACAGATGGAACCAAATAAGCAAATGGCCCTTCAAATAAAATCCCGTCATTTGAAATTGACCCTGTTACTGCAAACCAACTTGTAATTGATATAAGTATAATGGTGGCAATCCCGCCTACTGGGGAGTGACCTGCCATGGATTTGCTTTTTCGTTTTAGCATGTGTGTTACATAGGCGATGATTTTAGAAGGCGGTTTAATGAAGTTTTTAAACTTAGCCGATGGGCTTCCAACAAATCCCCAAATGATTCTGAAGATGCATAATCCCAATACCGCCATTCCGAAGAATTCATGAACAGAACGGTCATTCCATTCAGAGGTAATAAACGCCCCAAATACGAATATCACAAGCAACCAATGATAAATTCGCAACGGAAGATCCCAAACTACCAATGCTATACTCCTCAAATACGGATAGGTTATATTACTGTGAAAATTGATTTCACTCCTAATTTATTATACCAATTATAACAATGTCAAAATTATTCAAGTTAACAATGTTACAAGCGATTGATGAGCTCGGGAAACTGGATTCTGATATTAAACGCGCGATTGCCGATTATGGGTATCCGAGCGATAGAATGATGCCTCCTACCTTTGAGACAATCGCCCGTATCATCATCGGACAACAAATATCAAGGCAGGTAGCAGAAGCGTTATGGAAACGCCTTGAAGAGCAACAGCTCACTAGTGCCCAGCACATACACATGCTAGATCCAGACAGATTAATGCAAGTTGGACTATCCCGCAGAAAGTCAGAATATATTATCGGCATTGCGCAGGCAATCACTGATGCAAGCCTTGACCTTAACTGGCTAGGCCAACAAGATGGCGAGACAATTCAACTGCATCTCACCTCTTACAGAGGGGTTGGGATATGGACTGCTGATAATTTTCGTTTATTCGCGCTACAGGATTTTGATGCTTGGCCTGGGGGCGACCTTGCATTGCAGGAGGCCATGAAAACCCTAAAGGAGTTGCCAGCAAGACCAACTAATGCAGAAATGAGTTATCTGTCACAAACATGGTCGCCATATCGCGGCGCCGGTGCCTTAATGCTATGGCACCTATATGCAAAAACCAAACGCAATGGCCAGCCTATCTAGCCAGCTAGTTTAGCCAGCCAGTCTAATAAGTAATTCGGTTTTAATCCTTCTAAAATGATACCCCCTGAACACTATTCTTTAAAAAAGCTTAAATCAGAAGTTTTGATTGCGCTTCATATATAGGTAGAATCAAATCCGCATTATCATTTGGAACATTCCCAACCTTGGATGAGACTTTATGCCAGTTAAAAAAATGGCTTTCTGGGGATATCAGACATTCATCAGGGATTTGATGCGAGCTGCCCAACCATATTGGCCAGAATTTACGCTGCAATAATAAGGGGGTGCGGTGATGCAATTGCACCAATTCCCCTTTTGCAGCAGATGTAACAATAACAAATGAATTATCGCGCCCTTCTGTAAACCGCAAACCAGCAAACGCCATTACTCTATTATCTCTCAGACTAATAAAATAAGGGGTTTTGAGTGCATCCCATTCAAACCAGCCAGATGCAAGAATTAGACATCTTTGATACTTGAACGCTTCCTTAAACATAGGTTTTTCAGCGATTGTTTCTGAACGTGCATTGATAATCCGTTTTCCAAGGCCAGATTGCCACACACCAAATATATCTTGGGTATTAAGCCGAAATTCTGTTTCATTATCACAAGTAATCGTTAAGCTTGTCTGAGATGGCGCAATGTTCCATCGATTTGGATAGTTCTAATCTGTTTGAACAGCAAAACGACGCATCAGCTCTTCATTTGTGGTAGTTAGCGTAAATTCGGCCACACATTTTGAATTAAACCTACCTTATTCATCTTTTAGGGTGTAAAATGCACATATTGAAATAAATAAGAAGTCTCATATATCTAGCTTGAAAACAATATGTAAGTAATATGACTTTCAAGCCTTACTCATTGAAACAATAAAAAATTCAGTATGATTTTTGCATCTTCTAACCAACACAAAAAGATTGAGCGCGCTGGTCATGCAATTAGACAAGGCGAGTTGGTGATTTTCCCAACTGAAACAGTGTACGGAATAGGCGCAGCTGCACATAACCCAGCGGCTGTAGCAAAACTATATGCCGCTAAAAACAGGCCTCAGTTTAACCCATTAATTGTGCATTGCGCGTCTAAGGATGCCGCTTTTAGCTTGGTTAAGACAACAAAACTAGCACAACAGCTAGCCGATGCCTTCTGGCCTGGCCCTATGAGTATTGTACTTACTTCTATTAAGAATAGTCCTATCTGTTCTCTTGCTAGAGCTGGGCTTGATAGTGTCGCATTACGGGTGCCAGCTAATCCAATTTGCCAAGAATTATTGCAATGCGCCGGTATGCCCGTGGTTGCCCCATCTGCCAATCCAAGCGGCAGGCTTAGCCCAACAGATGTCGCCCATCTTGATAGCGCACTTATGGCAAAATGCGCAGAAGTTATAGATGCTGGCAAATGCGAAGCAGGAATTGAATCTACGATAATAGATGCTCGTAACAAGATACCTGTTATACTTCGTCCAGGTCCAATAACACACTCTCAAATTGAGGATTATTTAGGCACAAAATGCGTTTATGCTTCGTCAGTGTCATCCCCTACATCCCCTACATCCATAGCTCCTATGGCTCCTATTGCTCCGGGCCAACTTGCTAGCCACTATGCGCCAATAGCGCCGCTTAGAATGAATGCGACCCGCAAACAAGAGGGTGAGATATTTATCGGTTTTAATACTCCGCATGCCGATTTTCATTTAACAAAAACGGGAAATCTTGAAGAAGCAGCCGCACATTTATTTGATATGCTTCATTTAGCAGATAAACAAAACCCGCTAGCTATCGCGGTTGCGCCAATTCCTAACATTGGGGTTGGAGAGGCTATTAATGAAAGGCTAGAACGCGCAGCAGCACCTAGAAATTAATAGATTAGAAATGTACCAAAACGGATTTAATACATAAATGGCGAACAATTTTTTAGAAAAAGTTAGTGCCCAGATTAGCAGCTCAATTATCATTACTGATGATGAGATAATGGCACCTCATCTCACCGATTGGCGCGGAAATTTCAGTGGGCGCGCGAGCGCGTTATTAATGCCAACAGATACCGAAATGGTATCAGCCATCATGCGAATTGCAGATGAGGAAAACCAAGTCATCGTGCCACAAGGCGGTAATACTGGTCTTGTTGGAGGCGGTATTCCTGATCAATCTGGCAATACTGTTATTCTAAGCCTTCAGAAAATGAATTCAATAATTGAATTTTCCTGCGAGAACAGAACCATTACGGTTCAAGCTGGATGTATATTGCAACATATTCACGAGTTGGTAGAACAAGAAGGTTTATATTTTCCATTAAGCTTGGCTGCAAAAGGAAGCTGCACAATTGGCGGCAATCTTGCAACCAATGCTGGAGGCCTGAATGTGCTGCGATATGGCACCATGAGAGAGCAGTGCCTTGGGCTTCAGATAGTATTAAGCGATGGTACCATCCTCAATCAGCTTACCCCGCTCCGCAAAGATAATACCGGTTATGATTTGAAAAATTTATTTATTGGCTCTGAGGGAACTCTTGGCATCATAACAGCTGCCTGTTTGAAATTAGTATCAAAGCCAATAGCAAGAGCCACCACAATCGCTGTAATAGATAAATTTGAGCATGCATTAGAGTTACTCGATAGCTTACAGCATCGCTCTGGCGATCAGGTTGAATCTTTCGAAATCATGCCAAAAGCACTATTGGATATTGTCTATAAACAATTTCCAGATTATGCCCAGCCTATACAACCAGCATCTGGTTTTATTTTATTAATGGAAATAAGCTCTTCTAAATCAGATGAATTAGAAATCGATGATTCAGGAAAACCAGCTTTGCAGAATTTAATGGAACGGTTTTTGGAAAATGCGCTCGAAAACACACTTATTACAGACGCAGTGATTGCAACAAATGAGGCTCAGAGACAAGCATTCTGGGCAATACGTGAGAATGCACCACAAGCAACAAAACAGGAATCATGGCCTGTAAATACAGATATTTCAGTTCGACGTGATAAGCTGGCTGCGTTTTATCACCATGCGTCTAATGCGATAAGAACGATTTGCAAGAATTGCAGAATCTGTGGATATGGGCATGTTGGAGATGGGAATCTGCATTTTAATGTTGTTGAGGCAGAAGGCGGCGATCCTGATTGGCCTCAAAAAAGAGCGCCTCTACTGGCAGCTATTTATGCGTCGCTTTCAGAATTTGCGGGTTCCATTAGCGCAGAGCATGGCATTGGCCAGCTTAAAACCGACCAGCTTAAAGATACAAAAGATGCGCATTATTACCGAATTATGACACAGATTAAAAACACCTTTGATCCTAAGAATCTTCTTAACCCAAATAGAATAATCAAATAATAGGAGCGATAGAAATGTGCGCTAATCAGATATCAACAAAGGAAGAGGTTTTAGCATTCTGGTTTGATGAAATTTCTCCTGAACAATGGTTTAAAAAGGACGAGGATTTTGATGCCATGCTTACTAACAGAGCGGGTGCGATTGTAAGCAAAGCATTAAATGGCCAGATTGATAGCTGGGCAGAAACGGCTGATGGGGCAACCGCTTTGGTTATAGTGCTCGATCAATTCACCAGAAATATTTTTCGTGATACGCCGCAAGCTTTTTCTGGCGATGAAATGGCACTGGTAGTAAGCCTAAAATCAGTTAATAGCAACTGGTTTACTGAATTACCTAATATGCATAAGCATTTTTTATTAATGCCCATGATGCATAGTGAAGATATTTTAATTCAGGAAAAATCACTTCCCTTATTTGAGATGCATACCAATGAGATAACCCATGAATATGCGGTAAAGCACAGAGATATTGTAGCAAAATTTGATAGGTTTCCGCATCGAAACGCCATTCTTGGAAGACCCAGTACGCCAGAAGAACTAGAATTCTTAAAACAACCAGGCTCCTCTTTCTAAGGTAATAGGCCGCCCTTCAGTTCCTGCATTTTGGTAATAACTTCTTCAACCGTTATGGACTGAATATCGCCTTTATAGAGGTATCCTGCTAGCGTTCCTGTTGGTGATGACATTTGGGGGTTGGTATCTTCTCCCATCAGCATCAAGGTTGCAACCCCTGTCTTAGCGGCCAGAAATGTTGGCCCGGTATCATTGCCAATAACGAATTGAGCATTGGCACAAAGCTGTGCGAGTTGTCCTAGATTTGTTTTATCAACCAGACTTTCTGCTGCGTGACTTAAAGTGCAAATCTCCTCAATAACAGCGTTTTCCGACTTTGTTCCGACAAGATAGGGTGTCATGCCTAACTTATGAATTCGGCTCGACAGCTCTGCATATCTTGCCGGCGACCATCTTTTACTTGGTTTATTTGGAGAAGAGCCAGGAATAATCACACAATAAGGTGTAGCAAGTTGGACAGGAAGTGCTGATGCGGCCTGATTATCTGAAAGCCAAGATAAATTAGCTTTAAAGGGTTTTGCGCCTGCCATTTTTACAGCCTCTAACATACGATCTCTATTATTCAATTTCGTAAAGTCTGGCATTGGATGAGAGCACCCTTTTGCGGCTCCAAACCATTTGCCGCCAGTGGGTTTATAAAACCACTTAAAGTACGCATTTGTGCGCTTGGAGCATTGCAGATCTATGACAGCACTCCAGTTTTCACTAAAGTGCTTTTGGACTTGGCGCGTTTTAGTAAGATTGTAAAATGGCTTCCGCTCGTCAATAATAATACTATCGAAATAGGGCATTAACCTGGCCAGCGAGGCAAATGCAGGGCTTGTGAGCAATGTTAATTTGGCAGATGGAAAGCTCGCTCGAAGACTCTCAAATGCATCTAATCCTTGAATCACATCGCCAAGAGCGCCATGTTTTATAATCAAGTAAGAATGTGCCATATTATCTTTATTCATAAATCGTACTTAGCTGGTTTTTCTATGTAAGTGAATTTACAACAGAGCTTAGAAAATGGTACCAATAATAATCAAGTATCATTTTAATTTTAATATAACGAGATAATTGAACTAATCATATGCCCTCACTGAATTTAACCATGTATAAAGCACGTTATTTGTTGCTTTTGCTTTTATCCACAGCTATTAGCACCACCTCTTTTTCCCAAAATTCGGACACCCAAAATTCGGATACAAAGCTAGATTCAGGTGAAGTGGTATTTGAAGCAAGAGAGATAGAAGTAAATCAGCAAGAAGGTATTATCATCGCTGAGGGAGATGTTCTATTCGACCAAGGCCAATACAAACTTACCGCAGATAAAGTTATATATAATCAGCTAACAGATGTCGGCAATGCTTATGGCAATGTTGTGGTAATAACACGTGATGGGGTGGTATCTAAAGCAGATGAGCTTCAACTAGATGAGAGTTTTAGCCATATTGTAGCCTCTCCATTATTAACAGAGCTTGCAGATGGCAGCCGGTTCACAGCTCTTAGTGGAGAGCGAACAGAAGGCGTAAAAGCCATTTATAAAAACGGCCAGTTTTCTCCGTGTATTTGTGATTATGAAGCAGGAGAAACGCCAATTTGGGATTTGCGTTCTAGCCAGATCTACCATGATTATAAAACCAACACTATTCGTCATGAAAATGTACGAATGCATGTTCTGGGACTACCAATTATTTTTATGCCTTGGATCGCTCATCCAGACCCTTCTGTGGATAGACGCAGTGGCTTATTTATGCCTGCATTCAAATTTTCAGAAGATTTGGGAACAGTTGTAAAAACCCCAGTTTTTGTAGTGGTAAACGAAACAAGCGATGTTGAATTTATTCCCAACATGACAACCAATAGAGGAAATGTGCTTGAGACGAGATATCGCAAATTATGGGACAAAACAGACCTAGATGCCTCTATTTATACTGGTGATGTCTCCACTTTTGAAAAGAACAGAGAATTTGTTGCCGCCGCTGATGTTAAAATGAAATCTGAAATTCGTAATAACTGGAAAGTAAATCTAAATTTTAAAAGAAGTTCGCAAGACACATTTCTTAGAAGATATGACTTAAATAATGATACAGTTCCAAAATCGGAATTTAGCGGTAGTAAGACCACCAATAACAGCTTTTACAATGTGGAATTTTCTGAAGTTCAAAATCTAACAGATACATCTGCCAATAAGAATTCACCTAGAATTCTGCCCTCCATCACATTTGAGCAAACAAGCAAGGGATTTATTAAAGACCAAGAGCTAACCACAAAAATGCACGCAAACCATATAAGCAATGATTTAGGACATGATATTTCCAGATGGAATATCCAGCAAACTGCGGTTACGTCTCATGAGACTGACTTAGGCATAATTGACAGCGAAATTGGGTATTTAGGTAGTTTTTACCAAATCAATAAACGTGATGATGGATTTACCAAGACAGGGGACGTTGCAAGAGCCAACCTTCATGCATCGGTCGGCTGGCGGCAATATTATAATTATGTAATCAATGAAAAATCGCTGATTATAGAGCCTAAAATCAAGCTTACTTTCATTGAGGGGGATGATAAAAATAACGATATCCCGAATAGAGATTCAGCAGATTTCCGTATTGACTCAGCAAATATGTTCTTAACAAATAGATTTCAGGGCTATGATTATGTTCTTCCAGGGGCAAGAGCAGATATAGGTCTATCTGCTTTTGCAAATTCTGAACTTCTAGGCTCTTTGCACGGATTTGCAGGGGTATCAAGACGTCATTCGGGTGATGTGCCTTCTGGCCTAACTACAGGAACGGATACAGATCTGTCTGATTATGTAGCTACTATTTCTGCTGAAAAAGACAATTTATACGCCTTTAGCTGGTCTGGCAGACTTAACTCAACATCATCCAATCTGGACGAGTCACGCACTAAATTAAGCACCAAACTTCAAGATGCGCGCTTTACTATGGCACATACCCAGCTAACCCAGAATTATTTTACATCTGCTGATAGTGATTTAGAGGAGGCGTCTATATCCATTTCCCAACGATTAAAAAATGGGGTGAATCTGCGCGCATCCCAAAACTGGGACTTATCAGATAGCGATGTTAATAGGGATAAATCATCCTTTATTGTTTCCTGGTCTAACGGTCTTCAGGATTGTTTGACCATATCTCTTAGATATGACCGTGATCCTGAAATCGACCGGGATATTAAAACCACAGAAACCTATCAGCTGCTATTGAACTTTAAATATCTAGGCGGTGTTCCCTATGACAGTAATTAGCACTCCATCCATCTAATCACAAAGAAGATAGTTGAAGAAAAACTAAATATTCTTTGTAAGACCGTTTTTGAGGGGGCGCCGATTAAAATGGCCCGTGCTTATTTTCTTCGTCTTCCGAGGGTATAGGCAAAGACCAGAAGATTTACCCAGATATTATGCGGCGCCTCGAACAATCATTGCGTCATATAGGGAGATGTCATAGATCTGACATCATGCACGGCGTTAAAAGTTCTAAGTTTAAGGCGTGTAAGACACATATAAATCATACCTAACACCCTAGCTAAATATACCTCGAGAAACTCTTAATTCTTAATATTCACTCAACATTAAGAGAGGTAGACAGCCCCCCAACAACAAACACTTGGGCAATAAACACTTGGGCAATAAACGCTTCAAAACTCAAACCGTTTTGTTACCTGTTTTTAGAGGAGAATAAGAGGACTAAATCATTCACTCTTGGGAGATGTGTTATCTCATATATTTTACCACTAATCTTACTCGTCGTTGGATTCCATAAGCTAAGTTCCTATATTCCCAAGCAACTCCTTCATGATCTTCACGTGTATTTTATATCCAAATAATGCCTCAATTGCGTCCTTTGGATACTACTCTACAGTGACTGATTTTGCTAAATTACGTGGCTGATCTATGTCTGTGCCTTTTTCGAGTGCCGTAAGGTAGGCCAGAATTTGCGCAGGGATAGCACCAACGATTGGGGCAAAAATGGGCTCACAATCTGGGATTACTATCTTTGCTGCTGCAAAATCAATTAAATCAACTGCAGCTTGCGTTCCGATAACGATAATATACCCTCCTCTTGCCTCCGCTTCTTTGAGATTACTTATTGCTTTAAGCGCCATCTCATCTTCGGATACAAAACTAACAATTGGAAGACCATCCTCAAGCAGCGCAATAGGACCATGCTTCATTTCACCTGAGGCAAACCCTTCTGCATGAATATAACTAAGCTCTTTTAGTTTTAGAGCCCCTTCACATGCCAGCGGAAACAGCATATCACGCCCCAAAAACAAGCATGAACGCGCATTTTTTAATTGATGTGCTATCGGGCGAATAGGGTCAAATAGTTTCATTGATTTGCCAACAGCACCTGGTATCTTAAGCAATTTCTGATATAAATAAGTCACTCTTGATGCATCCAAGTGACCATTTTGTCTACCAAGCACGATTGCAAGACATATTAGAACTATTAATTGTGCGGTGAACGCCTTGGTACTTGCCACACCAATTTCCGGCCCTGCTCTTGTCGGCAAGATTTTATCAGCTTCGCGGGCAATCGTGCTATCAGCCACATTTACAATTCCAAAAGTATCAAGGCCTAAGGTTTTTGCATGTCGCATCGCCATAAGAGTGTCTATGCTTTCACCAGACTGACTTATGGCAATAGCAGTTGTTTGCCCAGTAGCAGCAGGGTCACGGTAATGATATTCAGATGCAATCTCACACACTACTGGAATGCCAGAAAGCTTTTCAATCCAATAGCGACCAATTTGAGCTGCATAAAAACTGGTGCCTGCTGCTAGCAATACAATTCGCTTTATCTTTGAGAGAGAGAGGACATCAAGCCCGGCGGTTAAGCTACCATCAGCATCGCTCATTGCTGAAATCGTATGACTAATAGCATCTGGCTGTTCATGGATTTCTTTTTCCATATAATGCCTAAAACCTGCTTTATCTAGTAAAATCGGACTTGCTTTTACCTGTACAATTTCTCTGTTTGCTGGCTCATCATTGCCATTAAATATATCACAGCTCTTGGCTGTTATGACGGCATAATCATTATCTTTAAGGTAGGTTACTTGGCGCGTTAGATGAGCCATTGCGGTTGCATCTGAAGCAATAATTGCCATTTCATCTGCAAACCCTATCGCAAGCGGTGATGCATTTCGAGCAACCATTAAAGTTTCTGGATTTGATTTGCTTATTGCTGCAAAGGCAAAGGCACCCTCAATTTTGGATAGAACAAAGCGCAACGCTTCAACAGGCACGCACCCCTGCCTAAACGCGTGCACAAATAAATGAGCAAGCACTTCTGAGTCAGTATCGCTTATAAATACACACCCTTTTTCGATAAGTTCTTTTTTGAGTTCGGCATAATTCTCAATTATGCCGTTATGAACAATTGCAACTTCGCTATTCGCAAGGTGAGGGTGCGCATTTTCCTGCGTAACCCCGCCATGAGTTGCCCACCTTATATGTCCAATCCCCATACACCCTGATATAGGCTTTTCTTTAATTTTTACTTTTAATTCAGAGAGCTTGCCAACCGCACGGCATAATTGCAATTGGTCATGCTCAATTGAAGCAATGCCAGAGCTATCATAGCCACGATATTCTAAGCGTTCGAGAGAGCCTAAAATGATTTCCTGACATGCTTCATTTCCAACATATCCAACAATACCACACATGTCATTTTATCCTATCAAGTGCGCCTAGATCCCTAAACCTTATTATCACATAAATCATAAATTAAACACAGTGATATTCCTTTGATGCTGAACCAATTATTCGGTATAACTAGGATATGAGTTTCACTGCGATAATACTTGCTGCCGGTAAGGGTAGCCGGATGAAGTCATCCCTTTCTAAGCCGCTTCATAAAGTAGCAGGGTTTGAGATGATTTCTTGGGTCATAGATGCTGCAAGGAGTGCGGGTGCTGAGCCTATTATTCCGGTTATTAGCGATGATACGCCAGACCTAGCCTCGTTTCTGTCAGGCTACAGCATCGCCATTCAGAAAAACCAGAACGGCACCGCAGACGCGGTAATGGCTGCCCTGCCCCATATTAAAAATAGAGATCAACCAATCCTTGTTTTATATGCTGACACTCCTTTTATCAATAAGGATATTATGTGTGAATTACTGGATAACATTAAATCTGGCTCTGATATCTGTGTGTTAGGATTTAATGCTGAGAACCCATCTGGATATGGCAGACTAGTCACTTCTAGCACTGGAAGCCTTGATGCTATCATTGAAGATAGCGAAGCTAGCGCATCGCAAAAGATGATAACAAATGTGAATGCTGGCATTATGGCATTTAATGGCTCTATAATCGAAGAGACTATCCAGAAGATAACGCCTTCGAATTCTAAGCAAGAATATTTTCTCACCGACATAGTCTCTGTTGGCTCTAAAAATAATTTGAGCGTGGATTATATTTTAACAGATAAAGAACATGTAATTGGCATTAATAATCTGGCGCAATTAGCGATTGCTGAGTCTGTAGCACAGAATAATTTACGCAGAAAAGCGATGCTTTCCGGTGTTACCATGATTGCCCCTGAAACAGTATTTTTACAAAAGGATACAATTTTTGGGCAGGACGTTATTATCGAGCCTAATGTTGTAATCGCAGGCGGCGTTTCAATAGCCAGCAATTGTCATATTAAGTCATTCTGCCATCTTGAGAAATGCTCTATTGGAGAGGGCAATATAATCGGGCCATTTGCGCGCATAAGGCCTGATACAATCACCAGCCAGAATGTAAAAATTGGAAATTTTGTAGAAGTTAAAAAATCAACTCTTGGCGACGGCGCTAAGGTCAATCATCTCAGCTATATAGGGGATACACAAATTGGGGATAATGCGAATATCGGTGCAGGCACGATTACCTGTAATTATGACGGATATCGCAAATATAAAACCAAAATAGGCAACGGCGCTTTTATCGGCTCTAATACAGCGCTGGTCGCCCCTGTAACTATCGGTGATAACGCTATTATAGGTGCGGGTTCAACCATCACGCAAGACGTACCAAATGATGGATTAAGCCTTTCCAGAAGCAAGCAAACTATCATTCCATCAGGCGCTGAAAAGGTTCGCAATAAACGCACATAAAGCCGTACTTTACACCGCCAATAGCTGGTTTTCCGGCTCCAGCTACTTCTCCAAACCGCCCGTTTGAATAAAATCTTCATCAATATTTGGCAGTGACTGACCTAACATAGCCCTCTCAAATGCTTGTAATCTCTTAAAGATAGACAGCAATTCGATAATGGTTGTCCAGCTATTAACCAAATACTGGAATGAGCTAGATACTTGTGTAAACGCAGTTAAGATCTGTTGCATCACACCATAGGTAAAGGCTCCGACCGCAATAGAAGGTATTAATATGAAATAGGCAAATATATTATCTGCCTGAATATATAATCCGCGAAAGACGTTGAAATACATATAGTGAAAATAAAGCCTAAAATAATTACGCCTTACATTTGAAAATAATTCTTTAATTGTTGGCGGAGTGGCTCTTGTTTCGTCATCTTCTCCATATACAAGCTCTTTTCGAAAGGCTGCTTCAACACGCTGATTACGGAATTCTAGCCCTGGTAATTTTATGCCGACAACTGCCAATAAAATAGTTCCAAATAACGACCAGAAGATAGCGGCAAACATTAATGGGTAGGGAATTACCCCAATAATCGGCAATTCAGAGACATAAGATGACAGGCTTAGCAATAATGGAAGGAACGCAAATAACGTCATAATGGAATCTACTATGGAAACACCAAGACTCTCCATGATACCTGCAAACCGCATGGTATCTTCTTGGATTCGCTGGGAAGCGCCCTCAATATGTCGCACGCGGCTCCATTGACTAAAATAATAATTATTCATGGCGGTGCGCCAGCGAAATATATAATGGCTTACAAAAAACCGCGTTGCTACATATATCACCATCCATAATAACGCTATTTGTGCAAATATGACTAATAAGGCCATCAGCTCGGACGCGGGAACGTTCTTTTCTGGATCCAGCGCTGCTATGATATTATCAAAAAATGGCCTGCGCCAATAGTTTAACGCAACCGATACCTGAACAGAAAAATAAGTTGAGAATAAAATAAGCTGGGAGCCAACAATTGACCAAAGCTGCCAGCTATGCGGCGACCAAATAAACCAGAAACCTGCAAATAATGCATTTGCTATGAAATAAAATATATAAAACCACTGAAATTCTGGAGTTACGAAAAACCCAAGCCCAATAACAGCTTCTCTATCTTCAATTATGTCAAATCCGAATATTTGACCAAGCTGTGTTCCATAGCCATACCAAAAAACCACTAATAAGGCCGTCCAGATAATTGCACTTAGAAAAAAGAGTGCTGGTCTTGGAAAAAAAGAACCGAGCATTTAAATCACCACTTTCTGTAATTTCACCGAGTTTATAATTTAGTTTTGTTTATGTCATAAAAACTATGACCAATTTAACTAATTTCAAGATCTTCTTTCTGGCTGTTTTGCGACAAGTTCATTGAGATACCTAAAATTACGAATACGGTAAGCAATGCGGTCCCTCCATATGAAAGCAATGGCAGAGGCGCACCCACTACTGGCAATACCCCTGTTACCATCGCAATATTCACAAACACATATAAAAAAATAACCATCGCTAATCCGCTAGCAACAAGTCTGCTAAATCTATTCTTTGCTTTTAGACCAATTCCTGTGATTGAGATAATGATTAGGAAATAAACAAAAATAATGGCACTATTTCCAATAAATCCGAATTCTTCCCCAATCAGTGTGAACACAAAATCTGTTTGTTTTTCAGGCAGATAGTCAAGCTGGGATTGAGAGCCTTGTAGAAATCCTTTCCCAAATAGCCCGCCAGATCCAAGTGCAATTTTTGATTGGGTAATCTGCCAGCCTGCACCTAAAACATCTTTTTCAGGATTAAGGAATGTCAATAGACGCGATTTTTGATAATCATAAAGCTGGCTCCAGATTATTGGGATACATGCAGCAACCACCGCGATCCCAAGTAACACATATCGTTTGGGCAAACCACTTACAAAAATAACCGCTAAACCAGCGACAAATATCATTAATCCAGTCCCTAAATCTGGCTGCATCAAAACCAGCCCAGATGGAATAGCAGCTATTAATAGTGCTGGAATATAAATCAGAAACTTATCTATCTGATCAAAGGTTCTGAGGGATAAATATCGTGCTAATAAAAGAACAACAGCAATTTTTGCAGGCTCTGATGGTTGAAAATTCATAAACCCTAAATCAATCCATCTAGTAGCGCCTGCTCCCACACCAATAAATGGAAGCGCTATTAGAATAGCAACAAACCCAAGCCAGATGATAAAACTAGTTCTAAACAGCCAGTTTATGGGCAGAAACGCGATAAAAACAGCAAGCAGAAACCCAAGAGCAGAACGTATTAAATGTTGCTGCACAGAGGCAGTCCACACCCCGTCAGAGGCAGAATATAAAGCCATTGTGCCAATGATTACGAGTATAAATATACCCCCTACCATGATCCATGGAATGGCAAATAATCTTGAAGTCACGCTCATATAGATTGCCTATCCAGTGCGAATTTGAGGATATCACGCGCAATTGGCGCGGCCATAGAAGAGCCGCTACCACCATGTTCTACAATAACACTTATCGCATATTTAGGTTTTTCATAAGGCGCGTATGCTACAAATAAGGCATGGTCCCTATCCTTCCAGCGCCTGTCAGTATTATCTACAATACCTTCATCTCTCTCTGCTTTAGAGATTCTTTTGACTTGAACAGTACCTGTTTTTCCGGCCATCCCATAGCCCTTTAAATCATAGTTGCGCGCCGTACCTCTGCCCCCAGCAACAACACTTCTCATTGAGCGTTGAATTTCTTTTAGTACCGTGCCGCTAATATTTAAGGACTGAAACTCATCTGAGTTTTTCGCATGTTCAGATAAAAGCTTTGCTTTAACTGCCTTTCTGCCATTGCCTATTCGCGCCGCCATCACAGCAAGTTGGATTGGGGTGGTTAAGACAAACCCCTGACCTATTCCAGCAATCACTGTCTCTCCTGGTGTCCAGACAGTTCCTCGATTATTCTTCTTCCATTGCCGATTTGGAATTATTCCCAATTTCTCGCCTGGGATACCAACATCTGTGATAATGCCAAGACCCATTCGATTAGCCATATTTTGAATGCGGTCAATACCAGTCTTTAGTGCAATTTGATAAAAATATACATCACATGACTGCGCTATTGCCTGTCTTCCATTTACTTTTCCATGACCTTTTTCCTGCCAACAGTAGAAATTGCGATCCCCAAATTCAAAAAAGCCGTTACATATATAAGATGTATCAGATGAGATAACACCTGCCTCAAGTGCGGCTGCATAGACGGCCATTTTGAAAGTAGAACCTGGTGAATATAACCCAGCAACGACGCGGTTGAGTAAGGGCACCCTTGGATGGTCATTTATATTCTGCCATGCTCTATTTGATAATCTTCCCGCAAATAAATTTGGATCATACGCAGGTGAAGAAACCATCGCAACAACCCCGCCTGTTTCGACATCCATTAATACAACCGCGCCTGTTTCAGGTGGGACATATCTTGATTTGGAATCTTTTAATATCATGGTCTCGCCGATATTAATATGCGCCTTTAACTCGTCATTTTTAGTGATTGCTTCCTGAACGGCGCTATCAGATAATTCAACCTGTTCAGAGTTTCCTTGCTTGAGCCTGTCTACTGCATAGGATTGAATATCAATATCTATTGTAAGCTGACTATCACTTCCTTGTTTGGGAGTTCTATCTGATATAAATCTAACCGGCTTCCCGCGTGAATTCACCTCAATACGTTCCTCCCCCACAATGCCTCTGAGAGATTCATCTAGTGTTTTTTCAAGGCCCGCCTTGCCTGTTTTTAATCCAACTAATCGGCGTAAATTCCTATTTTGTTCTATCTCATTTGCGGTAATTCCAGAAACATAACCAGTCACGTGAGAGAGTAACTTGCCTTGAGGGTATATTCGATTAAAATTCTTTTGAAATAAGACCCCTTCTAATATAGCACTGCGAATAGCAAGATGAGATAACTCACGCTGGGTTAAATCTGATTTAATCGAAATTTCTAAGAAATCTGGCTGATTCTTAGCAATGTCAATAATGTCCTTAATTTCTTCTTGTGATAAACCAATTATCATATCAATATTTGATAAAAGCTTTTGCAAATTCTGTGCGCGCGCAGGAATTACGATTAGCTCAAAAACCTCTGAATTTCCGGCTAAAAGCCTGTTTTTAGAATCAAGTATTCTCCCTCGGGGTGCCATTACCAAGCGATGATCAAATTGATTCTTATCCGATAATTTAAGATAAGCATCACTATGCAGAATTTGTAATTGATATAATCTGCCTACAAGAATTAGCCCGAAACTGATTTGCAAACCACCTACAAACAGCATTCGTCTAGAAATTTGGTTAGCGACTTCTTGTATTTCTTTTCGTTTTTTTGCCATTGTTAGTGTTTGACCCTAATCATCTTGTTTTATAGGAGAGCCAAGAATGCTAAATATAAGATTCATAGTAACAAAGAAAATCGGAAACACCAAAATGGATACACCGATTTGAAATGCGAGCATCGACAGGTTTGTTATTGCAAAATAAAGGGATAAAAACACAAATAATCGGAATAACACCACAGCAAAACAGATTAAACTGAAATTAGCCCAATGCGCTATAAAATCAGCTTGTTCATTTACAGCAACCCTGCGGCGGATAATTAAGGTAGCAATATAAAAAGCAGTTACTCTTACCCCAAGCATATCCCCGCCCATCAGCTCAAAGAGTAGCGCTATCAGCACAATCGATATAACAGGCATTAATTGGGGCCGTAATAATACAAGGGTAAATATATAGCATAGGCTTAGCATTGGGGCTGCACTAAAAAAAAACGGCCATTTAGCAAGCGCAATTTCAGTGAATACAATAACAACGCCAACCCCAAATACTAGAAATAGCTTTGAGAAGTCAGCATAATTATTGTGAGTATTGGGCTTTGTCTGTGTGAGCATTATTGAAGGATCTCTCTTGAATTTAATCCCTCAAACAGACGCTCATTTTTTCTCTCAATCAAAGGGGAATAAAGGGAATTATTCTGCTCTGGATCAAGCATGAAATCGGTAGCTTCTTTTCTGGTGAGAATAGTGACAAATGATAGCTTTCTGAGTTCAACGGACGGTGTAACTAAAACCTGCTCTTTTGAGATAGAGGAGACCCTGCCAACCAGAATACCAGCTGGCAATAATCCGCCATGTCCAGAGGTTACAACCGCTTCATTATCAGATGGCTTGGATTCAGCTGGCAGAAAATCAAGCTCCAATGTGAGGCCATTTTTTCCAACCGCTAATCCAGGCCAAGAAGAATCACTTAGAATAACGGGAATACGCGCATTTACATCGCTTATTAATAGAACACGTGAGAAGTGCTTTCCGCTTGAGATAATATAGCCAACCAATCCTTCGGATGTAACAACGGCGCTTCCGCTTGGAATCTTGTAACCAGGCCCATGTTCCAGTATCATGCTATGGGTAAAGTTACCTGCGGGTACCACAATGACCCTTGCGGTGATTGCGCTCCAATCTGGCGGCACAACCGCGCCAAGAACAGATCTTAGCTGTCTGTTTTCAACCTCTAGCGATTCTGCTAATTGTTGCCATTTACGTAATCTTTCATTCTCAACGGCAAGTCTTTTTGCCTCTGTTCTTGAGGACGCAACCGTCTGCACACCTTCAAACAAGGTTTCTATGCTGTCAATTGGGACTGTTATAATGGAGTATAAGGGTGCAACAACCTCGACAATACCGCCGTGCATATAGCGCGCCGCTGTTACATCTGCTTTGCCAATTAAAATTAATAAAAATCCGACAGAGATAATCACTATTTGAGGAAGACGGTGATTAGGTTGTTTTCGTCTAATCTGCCTTAACCAGACCATGATTGCTCAATTACGCTCCTATCAATACGTGCCGAAGTGTTTTTAGCTCTTCAAGGCATCTTCCAGTGCCAACAGCAACGCACGATAATGGCTCTTCGGCTATTGTAATTGGAAGTCCGGTTGCTTCTCTCAAAACAGCATCAATGTCCCGCAGTAAAGCACCACCGCCTGTAAGCACAATGCCCTTCTCCACAATATCAGCAGCAAGTTCAGGAGGGGCTTGCTCAAGCGCCATCTTCACACCCTCAACAATCTGTTTAACAGGGTCTGAAATTGCATCTGCAATTTGAGCTTCTGAAATTTGAATTTCTTTTGGCACACCATTTACCAAATCACGACCGCGAACTTCTACCTTAACGCCTGTGGATTTTTCAGGACGACGTGCTATGCCAATTGATTTTTTAATCCGTTCTGCTGTTGCCTCGCCTATCAGCAAGTTATGAGTTCGGCGCATATAAGCAATTATACTCTCATCAAGCTTATCACCGCCAACTCTAACAGAATGGGCGTACACAATATTTCCAAGTGATAAAATAGCCACTTCCGTAGTACCGCCACCAATATCAACCACCATAGAGCCAGAAGGTTCTGTAACAGGCAAATTTGCACCAATAGCTGCTGCCATTGGCTCTTCAATAAGAAACACGCGTCTTGCACCAGCAGCTTCTGCAGATTCCTGAATGGCGCGTCTTTCAACAGCAGTAGAACCAGAAGGAACGCAGATAATCATTTGCGGTCTTGCTATCGAATAACTGCCATGCACTTTGCGAATAAAGTGTTTTATCATTTCCTCGGCAATTTCAAAATCCGCAATAACACCATCTGCCATGGGCCTAATTGCTTGGATATTACCAGGTGTTTTACCAAGCATAACTTTGGCTTCTTCGCCAACAGATAGCACCTGGCTTTTACCTCTTACCATTGCCATCGCAACTACTGACGGCTCATCAAGAACAATCCCACGCCCTTTTACATATACAAGTGTGTTAGCAGTGCCAAGGTCGATACCAATGTCTGCCGACATAAAGCCAAAAAGGGAACCGAGCATCTATCAATGTCCTTTATAAAAAGAGTTTCATCTAACGATATTACAACGACATGTTCATTGACAATTTAACAAAAAAAAGTGTTTTACCACATTTACGGCCATTATCTTATTTAATTATCTTGTTATTTATCACAATCACTATCTGATTGTTGAACAATTAACGTCTATTAACCCAACCCAAAAAGGGGTGCTAGTATAACACCCCTGCCTGTCATTAATTTTTATCTTTATCAACCAGACGATTAGCACCAATCCAAGGCATCATTGCGCGAAGACGCCCACCCACCTGCTCAATTGCATGCTCTGAATTACGGCGGCGCGTTGCTTTGAAACTCGACTGATGCGCCTTATTCTCAAGCATCCAATCACGTGTAAATCTTCCTGATTGAATATCTTCAAGTACACGCTTCATCTCTGCCTTAGTCTCTGATGTAACGATTCTTGGACCGGTTACATATTCACCATATTCAGCTGTGTTGGATATTGAATAATTCATATTTGCAATGCCGCCCTCATAAATAAGGTCAACAATCAATTTTACTTCATGCAGACATTCAAAATAGGCCATCTCAGGCGCATATCCTGCTTCTGTTAAGGTCTCAAACCCAGCCCTGATAAGCTCCACTAATCCGCCACATAATACGGCCTGCTCACCAAATAAATCCGTTTCACATTCCTCTTGGAAAGTAGTCTCAATAATTCCAGAGCGGCCACCGCCAACCCCAGAGGCATAAGACAGACCAATATCATGAGCATTACCAGATGCATCTTGATGAATAGCAATAAGGCATGGTACTCCGCCGCCGCGCACATATTCACTTCTAACAGTATGCCCTGGGCCTTTCGGGGCAACCATAAAGACATCAACATCGCTTCTTGGTTCAATCAGATTAAAATGCACGTTTAAGCCATGTGCAAATGCAAGCGCAGCACCGGGGCGAATATTTTCAGCTATTTCACCTGAATAAATTTCAGCCTGCAGCTCATCTGGGGTCAGCATCATTATCACATCACCCCATGCAGCCGCCTGCGCAACTGACATTACGTTAAAGCCTGCAGCCTCTGCCTTTGCAGCGGAGCTAGACCCCTCACGAAGGGCAACCGTGACTTCTGTAATTCCGCTATCTTTTAGATTTGCTGCATGCGCATGACCTTGTGATCCGTATCCTACGATAACAACTTTCTTTGATTTTATCAGCCCTAGGTCGGCATCCTGATCATAATAAACGCGCATTTGTCTCTCCTTATTATATATTTAAAAACGATACTGATAGAAAATGGCAAATTAAAGGCCATCCCTAATAGCAGAACCACGATTTAATTAGGGCACTATAGTTTGAAATTATCAGTCCGCAAGATCAATTTTATTTCCACGGGTGATACCACAAATTCCAGTTCTTGCAACTTCTACTTTACCAAGAGATTCCATTAGGTCAACAAAGGCAGATACTTTGTCAGTTGCGCCTGTTACTTCAAATACAAAACTATTAAGAGAGCTGTCTAAAATACGCGCTCTAAAACTATCCGCAATACGAAGTGCCTCAATTCGGCTATCCCCCTTATTAACGATTTTTACCAACGCTAGCTCACGTTCTACATGCGCAGGCCCATTGCTGAGATCCTCTACCTTATGGACAGGGATTAGCCTTGATAATAGCTGTTGTATCAGGTTTATGACTTGAGGTGTTCCAGTTGTTACAACTGAAATTCTGGATGTTTTTTTCTTTTTATCCACAACTGAAACTGTCAGACTTTCAATATTGTAGCCACGACCAGAAAACAGCCCTACGACACGAGCAAGCACGCCTGGTTCGTCATCAACAAGCACGGATAAGGTGTGGCTTTCGATTTTTTGCGTATCTAACATCTGTTGTTATTCCTTTATCATGCTGTCAGTACATCTCGCAACGCTAATAAGGCACTCACAATAATTCATGCGCTGACAGCTATTCTTTAAACGAGAATCTTGCCAGACTCTGAAATAGCACCATCTTGGTCATCAGGCCCTAATATCATCTCATTATGAGCCGCTCCTGATGGTATCATTGGGAAGCAGTTTTCCTCTTTTTCAATCCGAATATCTGCAATAACAGGCCCATTTGTGTCAAGCATTTGGGTTATCACATCATCTAAGCCAGAGGCTGTCTCAGCCACAAGCCCTGTCATGCCAAAGGTATCAGCTAATTTAACAAAATCAGGCAGAGAAGAAGAATAGCTTTGAGAGTATCTCCCGCCATGAATAAGCTCTTGCCATTGGCGAACCATTCCTAACCATTCGTTATTCAATATAAATATCTTAACAGGCAGATCATACTGTGCGATCGTTGATAACTCCTGCATGTTCATCATGAATGAGCCCTCGCCTGAAACATCAATTACAAGCGAGTCAGGATGTGCAACCTGAACCCCCATAGCGGCTGGCAGGCCATATCCCATTGTGCCAAGTCCGCCAGATGTCATCCACCTATTTGGCTTATTAAAGCCAAAATATTGTGCGGCCCACATCTGATGCTGCCCTACTTCGGTTGTAACGTAAGTATCCCTATCTTTGGTCATCTGATACAGCCTCTCTAACGCGTATTGTGGCTTTATCACTTGACTAATCTGCTTGTATCCAAGGCATTTTTTTGAACGCCATTCAGTTATCTGCTGCCACCATTTTGCAAGTGGGGCCGCATTTGGCTCAAAAGATTGTGCCTTCATTTCTGCGATTAGAGCATCAAGTACAATTCCAGCATCGCCAATGATACCAACATCAACCTGAATATTTTTATTAATAGAAGAGGCATCAATATCAATATGAATTTTCTGAGACTGAGGTGAAAATTCAGATAATTTTCCAGTTACCCTATCATCAAACCTTGCGCCAATATTCAGCATCACATCACAATTATACATTGCCAAGTTAGCTTCATATGTTCCATGCATTCCAAGCATACCCAAAAAGTGACTATCTTCAGCAGGTAGCGCCCCAAGACCCATTAATGTAAGGGTTGTAGGCCAGCCTGTCATTTTAACAAGTTTTCCAAGCTTCTCAGATGCATCAGGCCCACTATTAATGAGACCGCCACCACCATAGATAATAGGTCTTTTTGCTTTTTTGAGAATCCGAACAGCCTCTTTTATCGATTTTGGATCAGGGTTTATCTGTGGGTAATATCTCTTTGTGGCTTCTTCGCGTATTTCTGGTGAATCAGAATAAGGCGCATCCAACATTAGAATATCTTTTGGCAAATCAATAAGCACAGGCCCTGGACGTCCTGTCCTAGCTACGTGAAATGCCTCTGATACGACAAGCTGTAGATCAGCTGATTTCGTTACAAGATAGTTATGTTTTGTGCATTGGCGCGTGATGCCAGTTGTATCTGCTTCCTGAAACGCATCTGTGCCCACAAGGTGGGTTGGCACCTGACCTGTTAAACACACAACAGGAACAGAATCCATAAGCGCATCTGTTAATCCAGTCACGGCATTTGTTGCACCAGGACCAGATGTTACAAGCACCACACCGACTTTTCCTGTTGAGCGTGCATAACCCTCAGCTGCATGCACTGCTGCCTGCTCATGTCGCACCAGAATATGTTTAATTCTGTTATTTTTAAATAACGCATCATAAATAGGTAAAACAGCACCACCAGGATAACCGAAAATCACCTCTACATTCTGATCTTCAAGACATTTAAGCAATAATTCTGCGCCTGGAATTTGCTGTATTTTATATTTTGGTTGTTTATATGCCATCTGGTACCAACGCTTTATCTTATCATGATTTCATTTACAAACAGACATATAAGCCAATGTAATCAGCATAAAACACCTGTTAATCTGCCATATTCCTAAGATCGGGCTGAATGTTTGTCAACCCCTATCTGGGAATTAATGCAAAGATTTCTGAAATAATTCTTTTTGAATATTTCTCATTATTAGTGAATTCCGATATAAAATTATTCTTGAACCAGGTAAACTGGCGTTTTGCATAATGCCTTGTATCTTGAGCAATACTCTCAATCATCAAATCAAATGCTAATTCAGATTTAAGATAGGCAGCAATTTGCCGAACACCAAGTGCTTTCATGACGGGCAGAGCAGGGTCTAATGTGCGCGCAACTAGTGCGCCGACCTCATCAAGGGCGCCTTCCTCAATCATGTTATGCACTCTTTGATTAATTGAATCATAGACCAATTGACGAGGCGGCAGATGTGCTACATGAATAAAATTTCTAGAAATCGCGCCTGTTAGTGGCTGTGATTGCCAATAGGATAGGGGCTTGTTTGTCTGCCAGTAAACTTCCATTGCCCTTATTAATCGCTGGCTATCTCCTTCTGCCAGCCTAGAGGCCGTTTCACTATCATTTTGCGCAACTAGTTCCTTAAATGAGCGTGCTCCAATATCCTGATGCACGCTTACAGCTTTATTATGTATTTCCTCAGACACTTCTGGAATTTGGGAGATCCCATGTCTTGCAGCATTCAGATACAGACCAGTCCCACCTACTAAAATGGGCAATTTTCCAAGCAGTCTTGCTTTTTCAACTTCGCGAGTAGCAAGCTCCAGCCAGTGCCGAACATTGCATCTCCTGCTACCATCAATTACACCATATAATGCATGAGGCGTTGTTTCCATATCTTGGTGTGTTGGACGTGCGGTAAGTATCTGCAAGTCAGAATAAACCTGCATTGAATCAGCGTTAATGATGACACTGTTACATTTCTGAGCTATATCCATTGCAATTGTGGACTTACCGCTTGCGGTTGGCCCAGCTATTACAAGGATATTTTGGCTTACATCTATTGAACTGATATCACTCATACCGTCGACATAAAACACGAGACATGGACATGCAAGATCTTATCCTTATATCCACATCATCTAAAAATCCTGAAACAAAAAATACACTGTCTCACTTTATAAAAACAGCTGATATGCAGATGCATTCATGGCTTGCAGAAGGTGAATATGGCCAATGGGCTGTTGAATGCTTCTTAAAAACTGACCACTTCTTGAAAACTAACGGGGGTGCCGTTTCATCCATTCGTAACATTGCAAATTCCATGCAATTAGACATTAATTTGATCAGCGAAAAAAACAGGCGTAAAAAAATACTTCTTGCTGATATGGACAGCACCTTAATCAAAGGGGAGTCTCTTGACGAGATTGCCGCAAAAGTCGGGATAGGGGAAGAGATTGCCAATATCACCCGCCAATCAATGCGAGGAGAACTTGATTTTAACCAGTCAATTATGAAGCGTGTGGCGATGCTTAAAGGCATAAAAGAAGATATATTATTAGAGATAATAGAAGAAACCCATCTTAATAATGGAGCATCTTTGCTTGCGCCAACCATGAAAAAAAGCGGCGCATTGTGCTATATTGTCTCTGGCGGATTTGACTTCCTGACCATCCCTATTGCCCAGAAAATTGGCTTTGACGGCTCATTCTCTAACAAGCTTGAAATAACAAACTCGCACTTAACAGGAAATGTTATTCCGCCCATATTAGGCGTGCATGCTAAAAAAGAAGCCCTCACCCAACTCAGCAAGCAGCATAACTTAAAAAGCGCGGATGTTGCTGCCATTGGTGATGGTGCAAATGATCTAGAAATGCTTGAAGCAGCTGGATTAGGCGTTGCGTTTGAGGGAAAACAACTTTTGAGAGATAAAATAGCAACCCAGCTTAATTATACTGACCTTACAGGCTTACTATTTTTGCAAGGATATACAATCGGTGATATGGTCTCATAAAAAAGCAGCCTGAACAGGCTGCTTTTTTTTATGTCTCTTTTATGATGATTTATCTATCCACGAATGGCAGTTGTACGAACCTATTACGTCCTTGCGATTCAATCAACATAAGAACCCCGCTTCTATCAGCATCACGCAAACGCTCAACCTCAGATAACACTGTCTCCACTGTATCAACTTTGCGCTGTCCAATACGGCGGATAATATTACCTTCCTGAATATTCATATTTGATGCAGGGCTTCCTTCTAGGACTTCGGTGATAATAACCCCTGTTTCTTCCTCATCTAGGTTATATTTCTCAATAATTTCATCCGAGATATTAGCAAGCGCAATCCCAAGAGAGCCGATTGCAGTAGGCTCATCAGATGGCATGTTACCTGTTAACACACCGCTTTGTTCAGCCTGTTCTAACTCGCCTAAAACCACATCAACAGCTAATTTCTTACCGGAGCGAACAATGTCAACCGACACCTGTTTATCTACTGGTGTTTCTGCCACGATACGCGGCAAATCTTTCACGCTCTTAATCTTTTTGCCATCAAATGCAATAATGGTATCACCAGGTTCCAACCCAGCATCTTCGGCAGGGCCGCCCGGTGTAACAGCAGATACGAGTGCGCCCGCAGCCTCGTCTAGTCCAAGACTATCGGCAATATCCTCTGTTATTTCTTGAATGAATACACCAAGCCATCCACGGCGCGTTCTGCCAAACTCCACAAGCTGGTCGACCGTATCATCTGCAAGGTTAGAGGCAATCGCAAAGCCTATACCAACAGAGCCGCCAGATTGGGAAAAAATAGCCGTATTTATTCCGATAACATTCCCTTCTAGATCAAATAATGGCCCACCTGAATTTCCTCTGTTGATGGAAGCATCTGTCTGGATAAAATCATCATAAGGGCCAGAGCCGATATCGCGTCCCCGTGCGGATACAATACCTGCGGTAACGGTTCCGCCAAGTCCGAACGGGTTTCCAATAGCCATCACCCAGTCCCCTACTCGCAGACTGTCTGAGTCACCGAACGATACAGCTGAAAGCTCTTTATCTCCTGGCTCAATACGAAGTACCGCAATATCGGTTTTTGGATCTCTGCCAATTATCTCAGCTTTAAACTCAGTCTCATCTGATAGAATAACCGTAATCTCATCTGAGTTTTCAATCACATGATTATTTGTGATAACAATGCCGATTGAATCCGTTATAAAACCTGATCCCAGGGATTGGGCGCGCTGTGCGCCAGGACGCTCATTGAATTCCTTGAAAAATTCCTCGAAGGGAGAACCCTCCGGGAACTGAGGCAAATCAAAGTCAGCCCCGCCTTCCACCAATGTCGCAGTTGAGATATTCACAACAGACGGAAGCAAGCGTTCTGCCAAATCAGCAAAACTATCCGGTCTTTCTTGTGCATGAGCAGTGGTGCTACCTACCACTATCCAAACACAAAATAGCAAACCGGTTGAAAATGAACGCAAGGCGTCACCCACCGATATTTTGTTACCAGAATATATTTTATTACCAGAATACAGGCTGTTAGGGCGGCGCCCACCTTCCTGTACAGTCTCTAAAATGCTTAACTTCATTATCGTATCCTTAAAACAATCCGAGAAAAGACAACCAGCTTTTTGCTGGCTAAGTTTAATAAAGCCAGCAAAAAGTGAATGATTTATGGTGCAAAGATGGTGAAAATTTGGAGTGTTAATAGCTTTACATTATTCACCGAGCTTATTTTTGAAGAATTTAAAGAACTCCGAATCTGGTGCTAGCACCATCGAAGTCTGAGATTCCCCTATCGATTTCCGATATGCTTCCATTGAGCGATAAAATGAGAAAAACTCGGGATCCTGACCAAAACTTTCAGCGTATATATCTATCGCTTCGCTATCTCCGCGACCTCTATTTTCCTGCGCTTCACGAGCCGCTTCCGCAACAATAACGGTTCTGGTTTTCTCTGCATCGGCTCTAATCTTCTGAGCTTCTTCTTCACCTGTCGCACGAAACTCCTTTGCTTCTCGCTCACGCTCAGATTTCATTCGATTAAAAATATTTTGACTAGTCGACTCAGGGTAATCTGCTCTTCGAAGTCGAACATCGATAATTTCAATCCCCAATGAGGTAACGGATTGCTCGACTTCGTCACGGATATTATTATTGATATCATTTCGCTTTCCAGTCAGGATGGAGGCAAGTGTCTCACTACCTAAAACCCGTCTTACGGACGAATCAATTATTGATTCCAATCGAGCTCTAGCACCGAATTCATTTCTTACTGTTTGATAGAACAGCAATGGGTTGGCGATACGAAATCGCGCAAAAGCATCAACCAGAATTCGTTTTTGATCGGCCAGTATTACCTCTTCTGCATCCTGCGGGATAAGAGATAAAACTCGTTTTTCATAATATTCGACGTCTTGTATAAATGGCATTTTAATGGCAAGACCGGGATCCTGAATAATACGCTTTGGCTCCCCAAATTGTAATACAAGTGCCTGTTGTGTTTGGTTAACCGTAAATAATGCGGACATCATCGTAAAAATCAGTAGCGCTGCGACACCTATAGAAATGTTTTTGATATTCATGGTATTAGTTCCCCTGGCTCGTAGACCGATTTAATTCCTTAAGTGGCAGGTACGGAACAACCCCATTTCCGCTGTCTCCGTCTATCAGTATTTTTTCGACATTAGTAAAAACACTTTCCATAGTTTCAATGTAAATCCGCTCCACCGTGATATCTTTATTTTTCAAGTAAGAGCTATACACCTGATCAAATCGGGATGCGTCACCCTTTGCCCGGTTTACAACCTCTGCCTGATACGCCTCTGATTCTGCAATCAGCCTTGCACCTTCCCCTCGAGCCCTTGGGACAACGTCATTTCGAAACGCTTCTGCTTCGTTTTTCAGCCTATCTCTATCTTGCCTGGCACGCTGAACATCGTTAAAGGCATCAATAACGTCGCTAGGGGGATCAACAGCAAGAAGTTGAACTTCTCGCACCCTAATGCCCGCAACATAATCATCTAGGAGCTCTTGTAATTTATTTTTAACATCAATCTGAATTGTCTGACGTCCTTCAGTAAGCGCCTTCTGAATTGGGGTCTGACCAATTGTCTCTCTCATCACGGCTTCAGCCGCAACCTTAATAGTATCATCAGGGTCGGCCAGATTAAATAGATATTCACCTGCATCTGCTATTCGCCAAAACACAACAAAATCTATATCAACGATATTCTCATCGCCGGTAATCATCTGGCTTTCATCTGCAATATCACGCTTGCTATTAGAGCGCCCTGCTATCTCACGAAAACCAACCTCTAATCTGTTATCTCTGGTTACTTCTGGTGTAAGTACCGTTTCGATAGGATAGGGAAGATGATAATGCAGACCAGGAGGCGAGGTTCTTACCCACTCACCAAATCTGAGGACCACACCTTGCTGCTGAGCGTTAACGCGGTAAAAACCAGTTGCCAGCCATAATATAGCTGCTATCAACAAGAAGATTAAAAATAACCTGCCAGAACCCCCGCCTTTTGAAAAACCCCCAAGACCGCCAAACCGACGTTTTGCATCATTAATTAACTTATCCAGATCAGGCGGTGTAGGTTGGCCTGGCTGTTTTCCGCCGTTACCCCATTGTTTTCCGCCATCAGAGCCGCCCCCCCATGGTCCACCTTCGTTTCCGCCACCTTGATTATTCCACGGCATTCGTTGCTCCGTTCCATTAATGTTATGTTTCAAACCAAATAGCTAAACAGTGATATTTTTTAATACAGCTATCTTTAAACAGCTATATTCTTCACTACTTGCATAAATAATCTATAACCAGTATTTCAACTAACGTTATATCAACCTTATATTTGGCGTTATGATCGGAAAATCAAGAATGCAGTCAGAAATAACTTCAGAAAAAGTGAAATCGGCACTCAGACAGGTCAAATTTCCACATTCCAAAGATAATATCGTCGATGATGGGGACATATCAGGGATAGTTATCAAAGATGGGCATATCGGATTTTCAATAGAGATAGACCCTGCCCTTGCAAATCAGTCTGACGAGTTGCGCCGAGAAGCAGAAGATGTGGTAAGTAGCTTATCAGGCGTTCTGTCAGCTACTGCCATATTAACAGCTCATAAAGCAGCCAGCACGTCGCAACCATCCCCCCGCTCAAAACCAGAGGCTCCCCGAAACCCGCCTTTAAAGCCAGCTAAGCATGTAATTGCTGTCGCCTCTGGCAAAGGAGGCGTAGGCAAATCAACAACAGCCATAAATATTGCACTTGCGTTAAAACAAATGGGGCTTTTAGTCGGCATTCTAGATGCTGATATTTATGGCCCTTCGCTTCCTCGATTGTTAGGCACAAGCCGAAAACCAGAATATTATGACAAAAAATTAGTGCCGTTAGATGTTTGGGGACTCCAGACAATGTCAATTGGATTTCTGGTTGAGCCTGAATCGCCAACGATTTGGCGTGGACCCATGGTAATGAGCGCTATCGAGCAAATGCTACGGGATGTTCTTTGGACTGATTTGGATGTATTAGTGATAGATTTACCGCCCGGCACAGGGGATGCGCAATTAACGCTTTGTCAGCGTGCCTCGCTCTCTGGCGCTGTAATCGTATCTACACCTCAGGATCTAGCTTTGATAGATGCCCGAAAAGGGCTTAATATGTTCCGAAAAGTAGATGTTCCCATCCTTGGTATTATCGAAAATATGAGTTATTTTATATGCCCTGATTGCGGCAGTAGGCATGATGTATTTAGCACAGGTGGCGCTGAAAAAGAGGCCGCCAAGTTAGACGTTGCGTTTCTTGGGGGAATACCGCTTGATATGACTATCAGGCAAACATCAGACGCAGGAGAGCCAATCGTTGCGACCCAGCCTGAAAACCCGCATTCCAAAGCCTATTCGTCAATCGCACAGAAAATTTGGGATTCTCTTGAAGGTCAAAATGCAGAAGGCTCAGCTACCATTCCAGCTATTATTATTGAGTAAATAAATATTACCTTTTCAAATAATAGGTTTTTTTCGAACTTGTATATCGTGTTCGTTAAACATATCTGTTTTGCGTCTTATGAATGTAGTGATGGTAACTAAAACTCGGATGATCTGCCCCAGCCTTGTGACTGGTTGCATTTAATTCATCCCATTCTTGCCAATTTATATTAGGGAATTTAGTCCCGCTTGAGGGAGTTGCATTCACTCGTGTTAATTCAATTTCTTGGCATAAATCTATCCCAAGACTATAAATTTCGCCGCCGCCAAATAATATCAATCTCGTCTCTTGGCTCTCCTGTTTTGCAAGCCAGCTCTTGCCATGCATGATAGCATCACTCAGGCTATGTGCTACAATAGCGCCATCTGCTGTCCAGCTGGTATCACGTGTTAACACAATCGATGCGCGGCCTGGCAATGCTTTTCCAATAGAAGCCCAGGTTCGTCTTCCCATAATTAATGGGCATCCCATAGTGATTTTTTTAACACGGGGCAAGTCCCCAGGCAGATGCCAGATAAGACCCTTCCCATCCCCGATAACTCCATTATCTGCCATAGCAACCACACAAACCATCTGAAATCGGTTATTGGTATTTTCGCTATGTGTCATCAAACATTCCCCCAAACAAACTTAACTTATAGCCCTTAACTTATAGCCCTTGAATTATAACTGGTCATGCAGAAACCAAATCTCAAAAAATTCAAACTGAAATTGGTGCTTTAATGGTGGGTGCTGCGATGTAATCATTTATCTGAATATGCTCGAACTCAAACGCCTCAAGCGTATTTGGGGGCGCATTTAACACTAAATTTGGCAGCTTGGTTGGCACTCTTTGTAGTTGTAATTTTGCCTGCTCGATATGATTCAGATATAGATGTGCATCGCCAAAAGAATGAACAAAATCACCTACTTGCAAATCGCAAACATGTGCAACCATGTGCGTTAGCAATGCGTAAGAAGCGATATTAAACGGCACTCCTAAAAATATATCAGCGCTTCTCTGATAGAGCTGGCAGGATAGTTTGCCGTCTGCAACATAGAACTGAAACAAGCAGTGACATGGTGGCAGGGCCATTTGCGGAATATCTGCTGGGTTCCAGGCACTTACGATTAGGCGCCTTGATTCTGGATTGGTTTTGATTTGTTGTACAACATCATTGAGCTGGTCAATGGTTTGGCCTTCATATGGGGAGACCCAAGAGCGCCATTGTTTTCCGTAAACAGGGCCAAGATCGCCACTCTCATCTGCCCATTCATCCCAAATACGAACCTTGTTATCACGCAAATAGGCAATATTTGTCTCACCACGGATAAACCAGATAAGCTCATGAATGATAGAGCGCGTATGCAGTTTTTTTGTAGTTAGTAGCGGGAATCCATCTGCTAAGTTAAACCGCATTTGCCAACCAAAAACCGATAAGGTTCCTGTTCCAGTTCTATCTCCGCGCTGGGTGCCATGCGCTAAAACATGAGAGAGTAAATCCTTATATTGTTGCATGATTAATAATAACTCCTGATTACCGCTATTCTTCCTACTTTATTGCCTAGTTGCAAACAAAGTTAAGATAAATCTTTCAACCTGTCTCATTTCATCCTATAATTTAAGTGTCGATGCAAGTCGACTATGGCGATAAACGTATTATGGAATAAGCAGAGCGGACCCGGGGGCGGTACCCGGCGCCTCCACCATTAAGCTAAAAGAGCACTGATGATACTAACGTTATTGCTCATCATATCAAGGTTTGTTTCGGTATGACGCATTTTTTTGGGGGCGAAATAGGATCGACGCATGTAGTAAAGATGGTATTTTCGCTCGGTATGATATCCGCCGTTATCGGGTCATTGTAGTAGTTGCAAATGACAACACTGCTCCGGTTGCAATGGCTGCGTAATGCAGTTTGAGTGATCAAAATTAAGCCCTGTCGGATCGAGCTCTGGCAGGCGGGGTCGAGGGTGCACCTGGCAACAGAAAGCCCCTCACACTACATCAAGGGGAGTGAAATTAATGAGCGATGATTCAGGCAATGTGCCAGCAGGCATTGACTATGAAATTCTAGTAGAAGAAGCATTGCGAGATGTGGTTAAGAGCGCACTGAAAATAGCTGAGAGAGAGGGTCTACCAGACGAAGCCCATTTTTATATCAGCTTTAAGACACAATTCTCAGGGGTTGAAATGGATTCAAGCTTGAGAGAGATTAATCCAGAAGAAATGACCATTGTGTTGCAGCATCAATATTGGGATCTGGTTGTCACTGATGCGCTTTTTGGCGTAACCCTATCATTTTCGGGCGTGAAACAAAGCCTTGTTATCCCGTTTGCAGCTGTCACCCATTTTACAGATCCATCGGTTGGTTTTGGCCTTCAGTTCAGCGCAAATGATGAGGCATCCTCTCCTGAATTATCTGAGTTAATCACTTCAATAGAAGATAAAAATAAAACAGATTCTAGCGATACTGATGAAAGTGACACAGCAGATGTTGTATCACTTGATGCATTTCGAAAACAGCCCTCTAACCCATCTTGAGTAAAATGACCGAATTTACATATACCCCGTTACTTCCAGTCGGTGAAGATAATACTGAATATAGAAATATCACCACAGACTATGTGAATACATTCACAATGGAGGGGCAGACATATCTTAAAATTGACCCAGAAGGGTTAAGTTTTCTGGCTCAAAAAGCATTTGAAGATGTCAGTCATTTATTAAGACCATCCCATCTACAACAGCTCAGAGATATTCTGGATGATAAGCACGCAAGTGAAAATGATCATTTTGTTGCGCTGGAAATGCTAAAAAACGCGGTTGTTTCTGCAGACAGAGTGCTTCCTATGTGTCAGGACACAGGCACAGCAATCATCTCGGCAGTAAAAGGAGAGAGAGTAATAACGGGCGGCAGTGATGCCAAAGCGCTCTCAAAAGGAATATTTGACACCTATCAAAGCAGTAATCTTAGATACTCCCAGCTTGCCCCGCTTTCAATGTTTGAAGAAAAAAACACAGGTAATAATCTTCCAGCCCAGATAGATATCTATAGCGGTTCTGGAAATGAGTATAAATTTACCTTTGTGCAAAAAGGCGGGGGATCTGCCAATAAATCTTATTTATATCAACAAACAAAGGCTGTACTTAACCCGGAGGGGTTACGGGCGTTTTTATCAGATGCTATTATAAATTTGGGGACGGCTGCTTGCCCACCCTATCACTTAGCTGTCGTCATTGGCGGCACTTCTGCTGAAACCACGCTTAAAACAGTTAAAGCGGCTTCTACTAAGGATTTAGATAATCTGCCCACAACAGGGGACATAACAGGCCATGGATGGCGTGATTTAGAGTGGGAGCAGATTATTCTGGAGATGACGCGCGAAATGGGAATTGGTGCGCAATTTGGCGGCAAATATTTCTGCCATGACGTTAGAGTTATACGCCTGCCAAGACATGGTGCGTCCTGCCCCATCGGAATTGGTGTGTCTTGCTCCGCAGACCGCCAGATACGTGCAAAAATTAATGCACAAGGTATGTTTCTTGAGAAACTTGAAACAGATCCATCACGGTTTCTTCCAACCATAGAAGAAACCAGCGATACGCCAGTAGTGGCCGTTGATTTACAACAACCCATGGAAAATATCCTGAAAAAATTATCTAAGCATCCCATAAAAACCAGGGTCAATCTGACAGGTACAATGATTGTTGCGCGTGATATTGCCCATGCAAAGCTACTAGAAGTACTCGAAGAAACAGGAAGCTTGCCAGATTATGTAAAAAACCACCCAATTTATTATGCAGGCCCTGCCAAAACACCTGATGGTATGGCATCTGGTTCGTTTGGCCCTACTACTGCTGGCAGAATGGATTCATATGTAGATAGGTTTCAGGCCGCGGGTGGCTCTATGGTTATGCTTGCAAAGGGGAACAGAAGCGCTGCGGTCAGACAAGCATGTGCAAAACATGGCGGTTTTTATTTGGGTTCTATTGGCGGTGTTGCCGCCAAGCTTGCACTAGATTCTATCAAACATATTGAAGTGCTAGAATATCCAGAGCTAGGGATGGAGGCAATCTGGAAGATAGAGGTTGAAAATTTCCCTGCTTTTATCGTTATGGATGATAAAGGAAATGATTTTTTCAAACGTGATTAATACGAGCAAGATTGCGTTGATAATCGCATTATTCTGCAGATAGTAATTGAGGCAGCGCTTGTATCGATGGCGGCACGGGACCACCAGATAAATAATCTAATAATTGAACGATATGACAAAAAGGGGCATCTGCATCTGCCAGCTGGTTAATACAACCAATGTTACCAGCAACAAATAAATCAACCTCTAATTTATTCAAATTCTCTAGCTTTCGGTGTTTAAGCTGACTTGATAATTCTGGCTGTAAAATAGAGTACACACCTGCAGAACCACAACAAAGATGGGGGTCTTTTGGGATTGCTATTTCAACCCCAGCTTTTGCTAAAAGTAGTTTTGGGGCGTGTGTGATTTGCTGACCATGCTGAAGTGAGCAGGCAGAATGATACCCTACAATCAGATTTGGTTTTCGCGTAAAAGAAATGGCATTACTATCTGCCAGAAATTCGGTTATGTCACAGGCAAGGCTCGAGATGGTGGCAGCTGCATTTGCCAATTCAGCATCATCCTTCAATAAATGACCATAATCTTTAAGCATTGTGCCACAACCAGATGTGTTAACAATAATGGCATCAATCTGTTTATCAGATATCTCATGCGACCAGGCGCGCACTACTTCTCTAACTGCATTTTGTGCCGCTTCTGGCTCGTCAATATGATGTGCTAAAGCGCCACAACAAGATGCTTGCTTTCGCACAATAACATCAACCCCAATTCGATTAAGGATACGAATTGTGGCTGAATTAATCTCAGGCTCTATTGCTCTTTGCGCACACCCTGAGAGCAAAATCACGCGGCTGTGGGTTTTACCTTCAGCAGGGTAAGTCATATCTGTTGAGCCAATAGGATCCAATTTCTTGAGTTTTTTTGGCGCTGAACGTATCATTGCTCTTATAGAAGTAGGAAATAACCGAGCAAAAGGCTGTGCTATCTTTGAGGCCCTCAACGCTAGTGAAAACAGTCCTACCCTTGGTAGAATCTTGACAAGCATCATTCTCAATAATCTGTCTGACAAGGGTCGTCTCGTGGTTTTATGCACGTAATCCCTGCCAATTTCTGCTAGATGCATATAATCAACACCAGAAGGACAGGTTGTCATGCAAGAAAGACAGGTAAGACATCTATCAAGATGGAATGAGGTTTCTTGGCTGGCTGGCGCATCTGATTCAAGCATATCTCGCATCATCCAGATGCGCCCTCTTGGACTATCGCGCTCATCGCCTGTTATAACATAAGTAGGACAGGTCGCGGTGCAAAAACCACAATGAACACATTTTCTTAAAATCTCATCTGCTTCGCGGATTTCAGGTCTTTTATATTGCTCTTCTGTGAAGCGTGTTTGCATTTATCCTATCTCGCTCATGATGCAATCGCAGGTAATGTGCGATTTGGGTTTAGGATATGGCGCGGGTCAAATGCATCTCGTACTCTCATTTCAAGAGCATGTAAGGCAGAGGGTAATGGCTGAAAAACAGAAATATGCTGGCGCAAATTAATGTCGGCTTTCAACAATGTTGCATGCCCCCCTCCATGAGACGCAAGTTCGGTGCGAATAATATCATGCAAATTTTCGCTCTTTCCAGCTATCCAAACAAGTCCGCCAGCCCAATCCAGAAATCCAGATATGTCAGTTCTATCGCTTATGGCCTTAAACAGAGAAGGCCCGCTGGCAGGAGGTGTTGATATCTGCCAAATTTGATCAGATTTTGAAAGCGGCTTGCCGTTACATAATGCGCGCCATAATTCAGTAGTTTCCTGATTTTCCAGCAAAAAGCATTCCTGTGTTTTGCAAAGCAATTCTCGGATTTGGTTTATTCTATCTAGAACAGAAATCTCAATACCCTCAATTCGAATAATGGCAGCAGCGCCTTGCTCGCCAATATCTAACGACAGCGCTTTTGCGATTTCAACAGGCACTATAACCCCGCCTGATGCTTCCACTGGACTTGCAAAAATCTGACCTACTATTTTCTGAGCCGCAAACATATCAGATGTAGGCACGATACAGCTATAAGCTACCTCAGGAGCTGGCAGAACTTTCAAGGTAATTTCATCCATAATTGCTAATGTTCCAAATGACCCTGTCATAAGCTTGGACAAATCATATCCAGTAACATTTTTCATCACACGGCTACCAGATTTAAAAAGTTCGGCTCTGCCAGAAATAGCCGTAAAACCAAGAAGATAGTCTCTTGCACTACCTGCTGATATCCGTCTTGAGCCTGCAAGACCCGCGCCTATTACGCCGCCTATCGTCTGGTTGGTTGGCTGTGCGTTTGCATCTTCATATAGGCTGTTAAAATGGGGGGGCTCAAAGGCTAGAAGCTGATTTTCCGAGGCAAGCAATTCTTCCACTTCTCGCAAACGCGTCCCGGCACGAGCTACCAGCACAAGCTCTGCAGGATCATAATCAATAATCCCCGTATAGTTCTTCATGCTAATGCATTTCTGGGCATTAACAGGGCGTCCAACCCCATCTAGCGTTCCACAACCCTCGATTTTTAATGCTGTTTCTTCTGCCAGAGCTTCTGCAACCATGTTTTGCAGACTTTCCAAGGTATCAGGATATAATAACTTCATCAAACAAATGCTCTAGCCGAATTATGAACTATAAAACTTAGGTAAACTTAAAACCTAGGCAGGTCCGGATGTGGAAGCGTGCCATGATGCACATGCAATCGTCCAAGTTCAGCACATCTATGGAGTTGAGGGAATACCTTACCCGGATTCAATAAATGTTGGGGATCAAACGCACATTTTAAACGCTGTTGTTGTTTGAGATCAGTTTCATTAAACATCTCACCCATCAGATCTCGCTTCTCGATCCCAACGCCATGTTCTCCTGTTAAAACCCCGCCAAGCGCCACACAGTGACGCAATATGTCTGCTCCGAATGCCTCCGCTCGTTCAAGATCACCCTCGATATTAGCATCAAATAGAATAAGGGGGTGCAGATTTCCATCACCCGCGTGAAACACATTTGCAACTCTCAATCCATATTGTTGAGACAAGGACGACATTTTAACCAGCATTTCAGGGAGTGCCTTTCTTGGTATCGTGCCATCCATGCATAAATAGTCTGGTGAAATACGGCCAACAGCGGGAAAGGCTGCCTTTCGCCCAGACCAGAAGTCTATTCTTTCCTGTTCTGACTGAGATAGACGCACCGAATTTGCACCTGCTTTGCGCATTATGCGCTCTACCGATTCAAGTAACGCATCTACTTCAACGCTCGGCCCGTCTAGCTCGACGATTAACAGTGCTGCTGCTTCTCTTGGGTATCCTACATTCACAAAATCTTCAGCTGCCCTGATGGCAGGATTATCCATCATTTCCATTCCAGCTGGAATAATGCCAGCGGAAATCACATCTGATACCGCTTTGCCAGCATCCAGAGCTGATTCAAAGCCAACAAGCATTGCACGCTGGGTTGATGGTTTGCGCAAAATTCGAACCGTAACTTCTGTTACAACACCTAACAAACCCTCAGAGCCTGTTAAAACACCTAATAAATCAAGCGAGCCTGAATCAAGATGCCTGCCGCCTATCCGAATGACCTCCCCTTCCATGGTTACTATCTCAACGCCAAGCACATTATTTGTGGTCAGACCATACTTCAAGCAATGCACGCCGCCAGAATTCTCAGCTATATTGCCGCCAATTGAACAGGCAATTTGGCTAGAGGGATCTGGTGCATAATAAAATCCCGCATCTTCAACTGCATGGGTAATTCCAAGGTTAGTAACTCCGGGCTGCGTTACCACACATCGGTTTTCATAATCTATGTCTAATATTTTATTAAACTTCGCAAGACTAAGTAAAATGCCGTCTGCAAGAGGTGTTGCCCCCCCAGAAAGAGATGTTCCAGCCCCTCTTGGCACTATTTTTACTTCATTATGCTTACACCATCTCATAACAGAGGCGATTTGCGCGACATTTGTGGGGAGCACAACAGCAAGCGGTGTTTGACGATAGGAGGATAATCCATCCGCATCATACGCACGCATAGAAGTAAGGCTGTCTAAAACACACTCATCTGGAAGCATTGATTTCAGACCCGCAATAATATCATCTCGTCTTGATAAAATCTCACTATCTGGCGATGGAACACCCATTTCTATAACCCCCGATTCGGATCTGCTTTATGGATCTGGCATTATGGATCCTACCCTAATTATATAGGGTGGTTATGTGAAAAAAATCAATCATCAACCAGCAGAGTTAGAAGAAGTTTTTCAAAAAAAACGAGGAATTAACAAAAAACAGCCCTAATAAAAAAAAGCCAGC
>JADHOL010000014.1 GCA_016779005.1 Alphaproteobacteria bacterium | reverse complement strand
GGGATGAAATTGCAACCGCCATAATAGCCAAGCTTCTGAGGAGACCGGTTAAATTTACGGCAGATAGGCTAGAGAGTTTTGTTACAGATATTCACGCCCGTGACCATGTTGTTGATGCTAAGATAGGGGTTCGCAAAGACGGCTCCATTGTGGGGATGGGGTTTAATGACTTTACCGGCATCGGGCCGTTTTCTATGTATCCGCGAACATCTGCGATAGAATGTAACCAAATTTTAAACCTGACAGGGGCACCTTACCAGTTCGAGCATTATCATGCAGTTGGTAATGTTGTGTTCCAAAATAAAACATTAATGTGTCAATATCGAGCTGTTGGTCACCCAATCGCCATGGCAATTTCTGATTGTATGTTGGAAGAAGCAGCACGGGCAATTGGAATGGATCCTGTTCAGATAAGACGCAAAAATCTAATTCCTGATGATGCTTATCCTACAAAATCTGCAACTGGAATGCGCTTTGATGATTTATCGCATCATGCCTGTTTGGATAAGTTACTAACCATTATGGATTATGATGCGTTGCTCGCAGATCAGGCTGAAAATAGAGATAATGGTATTTATAGAGGCATTGGATTTGTCTCTCTTGTTGAGGTTACAAATCCATCTCCAATGTTTTATGGTATTGGCGGCGCGCCAATAGCCTCTCAAGATGGTGCTACTGTCCGCCTTGATGCCGCAGGTGCGCTTCATGTCTCCTCCTCTGTTACCGAACAGGGACAGGGCACAAACGCTATTTTACAACAAATAGCCGCTGACGTTTTTGGGGTTGCTATGGCGCGCGTAAAGGTAACAACTGGCGATACCGCAACGGTGCCTTATGGCGGCGGAACATGGGCATCGCGAGGGGCTGGCATTGGAGGTGAGGCAATGTTGCTAGCCTCTCATGCCTTGAAAGAGCAGGTATTAGATGTTGCCGCCGTGATTCTTCAGGCAAAACCAGATGAGCTTGATATAGCTTATGGTGAGGTGGTGATGAAGGATACGGGTGAGCAGAAGATATCTTTGGGAGATTTAGCAAAAATTGTTTATTACAGAGGCAATGAGTTACCAGATGATCTGCAACCTGAATTAATTGCAACAAGGCATTACCGCGTTACCGACTTTCCATTTGTATTTACAAATGGTGCGATGGCAGCTCATGTAGAAGTCGATACAAACACAGGATTTATTAAAATACTGCATTTTTGGGCTGTGGAGGATTGTGGTAGAGTGATTAACCCACAACTTGTTGATGACCAAATCCGTGGCGGGGTAGTCCAAGGTATCGGAGGCGCATTATATGAAGAATGTGTTTATGATACAGACGGGCAAATGCAGAATGCAACCATGGCTGATTATCTAGTACCTATGGCAAGTGAAATGCCGGAAATTACGGTTGCTCACGTTGAAACCTATACTAAAACATCTGTTTTAGGCGCGAAGGGTGCAGGCGAAGCAGGCACGGGCGGCGCTCCTGCAGCATTAATGAATGCGGTAAATAACGCGCTGGCACCGTTAGATTGCGGAATGTGGCAAATGCCAATGACACCTGAACGGGTGTTAAGGGCATTAGGCAAGATAGGCTAGAATCTCTTTACGGTAAGGCTAATCGAGATTTGTGATCAAGATTCGTGGTTGAGGTTTGTGCTATCTTATTAGCTATCTTGCCATGCGAGGGAGGTTATTTTTTCTTGAAGCAATTTCAGGAAATAAGTTGCTTGCGGGGATAATGAGCGTCCAAGCGGTTCTATAATTACAAAATCGGAATAGATATTCGGATCAACTATCGGGTTAATATGTCTTGCATTAGATGTCATATCAGGTACGCAGATAAGGTAGGGAAGGATTGTGACCCATTGTGTTGCACCTACCAGCTCTAAAGTGCCCATCATAGAATCCATTTCCATTATCTTTGATATGTTAATGGAATGCGCCGTGAAATAATCCTCCAACTTTAATCTGCGAATATTTGCTTTGGTTGGAAGGACTATATTTAATGGGCTTAGGTTTTTTAACGAAACTTCTTTGCCTTGCTCAAACCCGAATGATGGGGATGATACAAGAACTTCTCTGTCACGTACCAAATGACTATAGCGAATACCAGGAGTGCCGGTTACCACTGGCACCAAGGCAAAATCAAGCTCCTCTGATCGAACCATATCTGTAAGGCTTCCGCTATATGATTCGATTACGCTAATTTCAATATGCGGGTGGGTGATAGATATTTCATTTAATACAGGCGCAAGTGCAGCACGCGTAAAAGAAGGCATCAATCCAGCATTCACGCGGCCCGCAAGACCCTTGCCAGCATTCATAGCCTCTTGTTCTGCCATTCGAAGGGTGCGTATAGCCTCGATAGATTTTTGATAATAGCTATGACAGAGGGTCGTTGGGGTTACGCCATTTGAATGACGGGTGAATAAAGCAATGCCTAAATCTTTTTCAATCGCACTTATATGCTGAGAGATACCAGATTGGGTTGCATTCTCGCGTTCTGAAGCAGCGGTAAAGGAGCCCTCTTCATAAACAGCTATAAGAGAATTAAGCTGGCGTAATGAAATCATGTCTGCCACCATTTGAAAAAAATACGGTTCTCTAAGGTATAATAAAAAATAATACTATATGTAAAATAATATTATTTTATTTTGAACAATGTCCAACCTATATTAGGGTGAGATAACAACTAGCTTAATTATTTGAGGAGCTTAAAAAATGGAAATCGGTTTTTTCACAATGCCAATTCACCCAGTTGATAAGGACTGGCGTGTTAGTCTGAAAGAAGATAGGGAGGCATTTTTACTTGCAGATGAGCTGGGGTTTTCTGAAGCTTATGTCGGCGAGCACGTAACTGACGCAGCGGAAAACATTACCTCTTGTGCGATGTTTGTTGCTTCACTAGCAGCAGAGACAAAACAAATTCGACTTGGAACAGGAACCGTAAATCTTCCTAACTCTCATCCTGCCCATGTTGCAGGTCAAATAGCCATGCTAGACCACATGCTTGATGGCAGGTTAAACTTTGGAATTTCTCCTGGCGGATTGGCCTCTGATGCAGAAGTATTCGGGACTTTGGATAATGATAAGAACGAAATGTTCTTAGAGGGGATTAATACAGTTCTTAAAATCTGGGAATCAGAAGCACCTTACAATATTGAGGGTAAATACTGGAATATTACGACTGAAAGAACGTCTCTGACAGATATCGGTCAAGGTATCATGTCAAAGCCATTGCAAAAACCATATCCGCCGATCGTCGTGACAGCAGTTGCGCCGTTTTCACGAGGCGTGACAGAGGCAGCAGCGCGAGGGTGGGAGCCGATTAGTGCTAACTTCCTAATGCCACAATGGGTAAAAACACATTGGCCTAAATATGTTGAGGGGTGCCAGCGCGTTGGAAGACCAGCAGATCCAGCTAATTGGCGTGTTGCTAAATCTGTATTTGTTGCGGATGATTTGGCTACTGCAAAAGAATATGCATTAGGACCAGATAGCCCATACGTTTTCTATTATAACCAATTACTGACAAAAATGCGCAAGCATAACAGGCTTGAGCTTTTCAAAACCTATCGGGAACAGCCAGATGACGAGGTAACATTAGAAGATGTGTGTAATAAGCTTATCGTCTGGGGCACACCTGATAAAGTAACAGATGAAATCCTTGAGTTTCAGGATGAGGTTGGCGAGTTTGGAACGCTGTTATATGCTGGTAAAGACTGGGCTTCTCCTGAATTAGCAAGACGCTCTATGATACTTGTAGCAGAGAAAGTCATGCCCGTGGTAACAGCTGCTACTAATGATTCACGAAAAAACAAAACGGCAGCGTAATAAAAATACCGCTACTTAAATCTCTGTATTATGTTAAAGCTGACCCTTCTCCTGTAGGGTCAGTTTTTTTTATTGAACCAATTTATTATTCATATCTGATGTTTTTATAAAACAAAAAAATTATATTTTAACTGATTTGGCTAAAAACCGTGATTGAATTGTGTTCGCTATCGTCTTATAAGTTTTTTAGATATTTCTCCACCCATCGATTACGAGTTGAAAAATGAACGAACAATCATTTTACCAAGCAAGAAAAATTATGCTGGAAAGCCAAATTAGGCCGAATAAGGTTATTGATGAGTTAGTCTTATCTGCGTTTTCTGAAACGCCGAGGGAATTATTTGTTCAAAAATCAATGCGGGATATTGCCTATATTGATGAGGATTTACCTCTTAGTAATGGAAGATATTTGATGGAGCCAATGGTATTGGCACGATTGGTACAATCACTTGAATTAACGCTATCTGATAATGTGATGATTATTGGTGTTGGTACAGGATATAGCGCCGCGATTATCTCAAAAATGGTCACTTCTGTGATTGGTATTGAATCACGCGCGCCTCTCATCCAAAAAGCGGAAAGTAATTTAGCGCAGCTAGACATTACCAACACGGTCTTATTTAAGGAGCGACTACAAGATGGCTATATTAAAGAGGCGCCCTACAATGCTATTCTTATCGATGGCGGTGTGAGCTGTGTTCCGAATAGTATTTTAAATCAGCTTGCTGTTGATGGTAAACTTGTGTCTATTTACAGATCTGAAAGTACTGCTGCTGGCGAAGCTAGCTCATGGATGCGTTCTGGCGATAAATTTTCAAGGACTTGTTTGTTTAACGCGCAGGTTCCAACATTAGAAGAATTTAAAGAAAAGCCAGAATTTCAGTTTTAATAAATGCCTAATCAATATGATGCAAAAAGGTGCAAAAAGGCGCAGACTGATATGGACCCAAGATGGGCCCAAGATGGAAAGGAATATAACGTGTTTGTAACAAGCAAAACAAACAAGACTAGCATTATGGTACACGTTTTTTTATCGATAGCATTCCTGTTTGGCTATTCTAGTTCTGTGCAAGCTGATAATTTTGAAGAGGCTTTGCGTTTAGGGATAACTAATTCCAATGCGCTTCGAGAATCAAGGCAAGATTATCTCTCCGCTCGTCAGGAATTAATAATTGCTGGTAGCGATAAGGATTTTTATGGGCGGGCCTCTATTTCTCAAAATCAGGCATTCTATGAGCGCCCAAATGATGGCGATGATGCGTATGGCTCATCAACCCTTTCAGGCGCCATAACCTTTACAAAACAATTATATAATTTTGGTGAGACTAAGGCAAAGCAGGATGCTGCCGCTATTTCTATTGATATCGCCAAAGCAGGCTATTCTACTGCTGAACAATCTGTTCTTATCTCTCTTATTCAATCCTATCTGGCTGTGATTTTATCTCAGGAGGAAGTGGATTTACATCAGAGTAATTTTGAGAGGCTAACAGAACAAACTAATGCAGAGGAATTAAGAGTAGAAGCAGGTGTATCAACGTTGGCTAATCTTGCATTAGCGACCTCAAAGAGGTCAACGTCGCGCTCGGATTTAATATCTGCAAAGGCCGGCTATCAAACCGCTGTTGAGGAATATGAATCGTTTATTGGCGTTCTTCCAGAGCAGCTTGCAACGCCAAAACTGCCTGATTTAATTCCTGTCAAAGTCCAGCTTAGCGAGAACCTTGCTTATGAAAATCACCCCAATTTGTTTCTTGCAACAGCAACACAGAGACTTGCAGCTATTCAACAAGAAATCTTAGTTAAAGCATTAGGACCTTCTGTTGATTTATCTCTTTCAGCAAAGAAACAAAATACAGGCGGCATTGCTGCATCTGATGGGAACGAGCTTTCTGCTAATATTTCTGTATCTGTTCCAATTTTAGTGACGCCATCAACAATGGCGCAAACCCAAAAGCTTATATCTGATGTGATGTCAGCGCAATATCAGCGCGATGAAGTCAAGCGCTCTATTGGTCTTGCAGCGCGTGCGGGCTTTAGAAACCATGTTGCCGCCAAGATACAACACAAAGCATCTACAGCAGAGGTTGAGGCATATCAATTAGTAGTAGATGCTACCAAAACAGAAGTAGAATTTGGCAATAAGACGTTCTTGGATCAATTGGATTCGGAAGATGATTTGAAAAATGCAAAGCTACGAGAGTTGCGAGCTAGTCATTCTGTGTTATTAACAGGATACCAGCTGCTTCAATCAATAGGGGCTCTTACCGCTCAGAATTTAGGGGTAGGCGATGCACTCATTCCACTAGAAGCGCTAGAGGTGCCAGGACCTGAAGTCGGCTCAATTATATCTGTGCTTAAATATGCTCAGCCAGAGCAATAAAAACTCTTTATTATATGTATCTTAAAGTAGAATGTTTGAATGTTAGAGAAAACCTATAATCCTAGTTTGATAGAGCGTAAATGGTATGAGGCATCTGAGGAGGCTGGCGCTTTTGCATGTGCCCCTGATGATTCTACAACGCCCTATACAATTATGATGCCGCCTCCAAATGTAACTGGCTCGCTTCATATGGGACATGCGCTTACCTTTACTTTGCAAGACGTATTAATCCGGTTTTATCGCAAAACAGGCAGAGATGTGTTGTGGCAGCCAGGAATGGACCATGCCGGCATTGCCACACAAATGGTTGTAGAACGCCAACTAGCAGATGAAAATGTGAATAGGCGTGATCTTGGCCGTGATAAATTTATTGAAAAGGTTTGGGAATGGAAGTCTAAATCAGGCGGTCGTATAATTCATCAGCAGCGCCATCTTGGGATTACCCCTGACTGGCCTAGAAGCAGGTTTACGCTTGATGAAGGCCTCTCACAGGCCGTGAATAAAGTTTTTGTGGCGTTGCACAAACAAAATCTTATTTATCGTGATAAGAGATTGGTGAATTGGGATCCAAAATTACAGACAGCTATTTCAGACCTTGAAGTTGAGCAGAAGGATGTAGATGGCAATATGTGGTCACTGCGATATCCGCTTGCTTCTGATCCAACAAAATTTATTACCGTTGCTACAACACGGCCAGAAACAATGCTTGGGGATATGGCTGTTGTTGTGAACCCAGAAGATGAGCGATATACCCATCTTGTTGGCAAAACGGTCATGCTGCCACTCGTAAATAGAGAAATTCCTATCATTGCGGATAGCTATTCTGACATGGAAAAAGGAACAGGCGCTGTAAAAATCACACCTGCCCATGATTTCAATGACTTTGAAGTAGGGCGCAGGCATAAATTAGAACTCATGAATATATTTGATGCGCATGCTTGTATTAATGAAACGGCACCTGAACGGTTCAGGGGTCTTGATAGATTTGTTGCCAGAAAACAAATCTTAGAAGAATTAGACGCTCTTGGATTATTAGGAGAGGTGGTGCCAAACAAGCATTCTGTGCCGCATGGTGATCGCTCTGGAGTGATTGTAGAACCGTGGCTTATGGATCAGTGGTATGTGGATGCGCAAACACTTGCAAAGCCCGCTATTAAGGCTGTTGAGACTGGAAAGACTCGGTTTGTTCCCCAGCATTGGGAAAAAACCTATTTTGAGTGGATGCATAATATTCAGCCTTGGTGTGTATCAAGGCAATTATGGTGGGGACACCGGATTCCAGCTTGGTATGGACCAGATGGAATTGCTTTTGTTGAGGAAACCGAAGAAGAGGCACAAAAATCCGCAAAATCACATTATGGCAGGGATGTTGAGCTTCACCGTGATGAAGATGTTCTTGATACATGGTTTTCGTCAGCTTTATGGCCTTTTTCTACCTTAGGCTGGCCTCACTCTACCTCTGAGTTAGCAAAATATTATCCAGGGGATGTGCTTGTTACTGGCTTTGACATTATTTTCTTTTGGGTTGCTAGAATGATGATGATGAGCATGCATTTTATGGACGGAGAAGTCCCGTTTAAAGATGTCTATATTCATGCATTAGTGCGTGATGAGCATGGGCAAAAAATGTCCAAATCAAAGGGAAACGTTCTTGACCCACTTGATTTAACACAGAAATATGGCTCTGATGCGTTGCGGTTCACACTTACCGCAATGGCAGCACAAGGGCGCGATTTAAAGTTATCAGAAACAAAAATTGAGGGTTATCGCAATTTTGCAACAAAAATATGGAATGCGGCTCGCTTTCTTGAATTTCATTCCCTAACGGGGGTGCCTCAGAGGCCAGAAAACGTCACGCTACCTGTAAATAAATGGATATTACACGAGCTTGATACAATTATTACTTCTTTTGGTGATGCTATTAGCGGTTATAGATTTAACGAAGCAGCAGATAAATTATATCACTTTATTTGGAATTTATATTGTGATTGGTACATAGAGTTTATTAAACCTGACCTTGATGTATCTCAGGAAACTAGAAAAATAGCTCCTTTTGTGCTGTATCAGGCAATGCAGCTTCTCAATCCAATCATGCCCTTCATTACAGAAGAGCTCAATAAGCAGATATTCGAATCAGATAATCTGCTTATTACCGCATCGCTTCCAACCCCAACAAATTTAGGGTCAGGCGATACCCAGCTATCAATGGTGATAGACCTAATAACAGAGATAAGAGCCGTAAGGTCGGAGATGAATATACCGCTATCATCAAAGCCTCAGCTTTTGATAAGGTCTGCATCTACCACCCAGATAGGCGTAATTGAATCTATGGAAATTTCTCTTCTGAAACTGGCAAGAATTGAGAATTTTTCAATTACACAAGATGAATTTCCAAAAGAAACAGCGATTTCAAACTTACATGGTTTTGATATTGCGCTACCTCTTGAGGGCATATTGGATTTTGAGGCTGAGGCAGCCCGTTTGAATAAAGAAATTTCTGCATCACAGACTGAAATTGATAAGATTTCTAAGAAATTATCAAATGAAGGCTTTATTAGTAAAGCGCCTAGTCATGTAATAGAAGAAAATAAAAAGCGACTTAGCTCTGAGCAGGGTAGGGTTGAAGCACTTCAAACAGCGCTGAGACGACTTGGCTGAGACCATAAATATTAGATAAAGATATTCCCAAAGGTTTATATAAAATGATTAAAAATTCACGCACCGTTCTTATTGATAATAACCCTGGAAGAAATTCACAGACATATGGCATTGCACGAGAATTAGGAACTGATGTTGAGCTAATTCATGAGCCATCTATTGGGGTGATTGGAAATAAGGGTGATTCTCAATGTTATATTGGTGTGTTAAGTAAAGTTCAAGCTATTCATGATGCGTTGCGGGCACAGGTAGGCACATCAGAAGGCCAAATGAGATATAGGCTTGTTCAACCAGAATTCACAGTTGCAACTTCAGATGGAATTCGCAATGGCACCAAGGAAATGCGTTACTCCCTAATTGGAAGGGAAGTAACGAACGATTCATTATGTGAACATTTAAGTGCTACTGGCCTTGAAGGTCTAATTGGCGTTGTGGCATGTGATAAACCGCCAGTTGGAACATTGGCCGCTGTACTGGAACATAACCGGCCTGCTATTATTATGTCAGATGGCTCTATCCGACCTGGGAGAGACTCGCAGAATGGAGAAGCAATCGACATTATCAGTAGCTATCAGATTGCGGGAAGCGATGATGCGGAATTAAAACGTAGAATATCGCTAGAATCCTGCCCTGGATATGGCAGTTGTGGCGGAATGTTTACCTATAATACAATGCAAACATTTCTAGGTGTTGTTGGAATGGAGCCATTGCATATGGTCTCTCCAGCCTCACAAGACCCTAAGCGCATTGAACAATTCCCAAGTGAATTAGTTGCCTACCTCTCAAACTTAATTAAAAATAATATTACACCAAGAGATATTGTTAATCGGGATTCTATCCGGAATGCAATTATTGTTGCTATGTCGGTTGGAGGTTCTACAAATGTAATGCTTCATGCTCCAGAAATAGCAAGAGCAGCAGGGTATAAAGATTTCTATCAGGACATTATGAGTGCTGATGAATTTAACCACCTTTCAGATAATGTTGTTCCTGTGATTGTGAATGCAAGGCCATTTGGTAAATATTCAATGGTAGATATTGATGATAGAGGCGGGATACAGGTATTTGTTAAAGATTTATTAGATGCCGGTCTTCTAAAAGGCGATGTAATGACATGCACTGGTATGACACTTGCTGAACAGGTTGACAGCCTATCCCCAAATAAACCAGATGGAGATGTTATATATTCTGTAGAAAAACCATTTAAACAAACAGGCGGTCTGCGCTTACTTGGCGGAAATCTATCCCCAGAATTTAGTGCTGTTTTAAAATTAGCAGGGGTAGAGGGCGGTCTTGACAATAATTTATTTAACGGTTCTGCAAGAGTATTTAATGGCGAAGAAGAGCTTCTCAAATTCTTGGATGCGACACCAAATGAGCTTGAAAATAATGATATGATTGTTGTTCGCTATGAGGGTCCTGTTGGGGGTCCTGGAATGCCAGAAATGCTAGACTCCACCTCAAGGATAACCGCCATTTGCCGTGATAAAAATATTGTTGTGGGATTAATGACAGATGGTCGTTTTTCTGGTGGTTCTGTTGGCTTGGTAATAGGTCATGTAGGTCCAGAGGCTGCTGTAGGAGGGCCGATTGCGCTGATTGAAAATGGCGATATTATAGAGGTAAGCCTCACTAGTAATGAGATTAATTGTAAACAGCTACAAGACCCAAATATAGTGAAAGCAAGGCTTGATAAATGGAATAGGGAGGTGGATGATAATACAGGGGCTCATCCATTTGTAGGACGTGCTGATACGCGTTTGCTAAACAGAATGCGTAAATCGGCTGTTTCTGCCATATATGGTGCGGGCATGCACCCAAATAGCGATTTGTTTGTGTGCGATCCAAGACAGCCAGAATTTTCAGGCTTTAAGCCTGTAAACAAATATAAAAATTAAAGAATTTTGAATAATTAATGGTAAATAGTGCGGGTGACACGCAAAGCCAAAAAGTTAGAAAAACACTTATTTAATACCAAAACGCCTCTTGCACGTGCTGCCAGCTATGCAATGGGGTTGAGTACAACTGAGATTGAACAGCCATTTATAGGCATTGTTACCAGCTGGAGTGAATTATCGCCAAGCCATATAGGCCTTGCACAACAAGCACAAGAAGCAAAGCGAGGCATAAGAGATAATAACAGCACGCCACGCGAATTTACGGCTACAGCCTTGTCAGATGAGATATTATTATCTGGCAATATGGCCAAATCTTCACTGATTAACAGAGAAATAATAGCAGATACGATCGAGTTAACCGCACTCTCACACAAGTTTGATGCGCTCATTGGGTTTGCAGGGTGTGATATTTCCCTTGCGGCAATGGTAATGTCTATGGCTAGAATTAATATCCCATCTATCGTGATGTTTGGCGGCTCGATGATGGCAGGTACTTCGAGCAAAAGTGATAGTACAATTCTAGAATTTTATAAGGCGATTGGAGAGCAATTTGCGGGCAAAATTAGCGATAGAGAACTTCATGAAATAGAGGCTCATTGCCTGCCTTCAGCAGGTTCGATAACCGCGCAATATTCCGCTAATAATATGGCATGTGTGATAGAAGCGCTTGGTCTGACCCTTCCCAATGCCTCGTTTGTTCCAACCATAGATATGGCAAGAGATGAAATTGCCTATCAATCTGGAATAGCTATAACTGATTTAATGAAATCAAATCTTAAACCTCGCGATATCTTAACCCGAAAAGCATTCGAAAATGCGATTACGGTGTTAACAGCGCTTGGTGGGTCAACAAGTACCATTCTTCATATTGTGGCAATAGCTTTTGAGTGCGGTATAAATTTGGAACAAAGTGATATTACGGACATCTGCAAGAAAACACCACATATTGCAGATCTAAAACCAGCTGGAACCTATTCTATTCACGAGTTTCAACAAATTGGCGGTGTGCCTGTAGTAATGAGCCTATTATTACAGCACGGACTTATTCACCCAGATTGCAAGACGATAACAGGTAAAACGATTGCCGAAAATCTGGCAGAACTCACAGTTCCAGAATCTCAGAATATCATTCAATTTCCTGAAAACCCAAATCTATATACCCCAAGACCATATACTAGGAGATTATCGGGATTAACCGGAAATTTTGCACCAGAAGGCGGGTTAATTTACAGAAGCAATTCAGAAATTCTAGAATTTAAGGGGCCGCTTAGATGTTTTGATAGTGAGGAGGCGGCAATTGAAGCTATTAAGAAGCATATTTATGTAAATGGTGATGTTATTCTTATCCGATATGAGGGGCCTGTAGGGGGCCCTGGAATGAAAGAGATGTTTATTCCGCAACTACTTCTCCAAGCACAGGGCACTTTGGATAATGTCGTTTTAATCACAGATGGTCGCTTTTCTAATTTAGGTTCAGGGTTTTGCATTAGTCATATCGGGCCAGAAGCTGCGTTAGGCGGGCCTATTGGGCTCGTCAAAGATGGGGATATCATCGCCATTACTATCAAAGAGGATATAATATCAGTTGATTTATCTAATGAAGAATTAGAAGCAAGACGCCGTTTATGGAAGCCAAGAGAGCCGTTATTTTTGTCTGCTGCTGGATCAAAGTATAAAAAACTTGTAAGCTCTGCAAATAAAGGAGCTGTAACCCATGAAGGGTACAATTTGATTTAATCCCAAGATGATTGGTAATATTTTAGCTACATGATTTTGCTAAATAGTTAAATCACACCAGATAGGGGTATGGTCGGATGCTTTTTCAAGCCCTCTTGGGTTTCTGTCAACATTGCAGTCGACAAGCCTGCAGGAGGCTTCAGGGGACAGTAGAAGATGGTCAATCCGAATGCCATTATCTTTTTGCCATGCCCCTCTCTGATAATCCCAAAATGTGTAATAAGCCCCCTTGGGGTGAATTTGCCTCAAGGCATCTAGATAACCAATATTGCAAATAGCATAAAACTTTAATCTTGTTTCTTCTCTACACAGAGCATCCTCTTGCCAAGAGGGCGGATCATAGCAATCAATAGGATGAGGAATGACATTAAAATCGCCTGCTAATACTACTGGAATCTCTTGATTAAATAGATGTTTAGCTCTGCTAAAAAGTCTGTCCATCCAAGCGAGCTTATAATCATATTTTGGCCCCGGGCATGGATTTCCGTTTGGCAGATAAATGCTAGCAATCCTTATTCCTTCAATCTCGGCTTCTATATATCGTGCTTGCTCATCACTATCATCGCCAGCTAGCCCGACTTGTGTTACTTGGATGGGGTGTTTTGCGAGAATAGCAACACCATTATAGGTTTTCTGACCATGTGATGCTACCTGCCAGCCGATATCTTCAAAGGACTGTCTTGGAAAATTATCATCTGTTGTTTTTAATTCCTGAAGTAAAAGCACATCTGCCTTATCATCCTTACAATAGGCTAAAACATGCTCTAGCCTGGCTTTTATTGAATTCACATTCCAACTAGCAATTCTCATTGGTGTTGACCAGCTTTTATATAGGCGAGGGGATGTTGGCTCATTAAACGGAAAAAGAGGTTCCGCAACCGCACGAAGCAGTCGCGTTGGGGTTGGATATTTTGAAAAAAGACCCAAGCAATTCTTCTACGTAATCAAGCTCCGCATTTTGCAAAAATTCCTGTGACATATCATCTACCAGAACGGTAACGCCATGCGCGCTTATTTCAATATCATCAATTTGTTTTTCGGTATCAAAATCAAACTTATATTGAAAACCTGAGCACCCCCCACCATCTACACGCACCCTGAAATAGGACGCATTTTCAAACGAACTTAAATGCGCAATCCGTTTTGCTGCAGCTTGTGTAAGATTTAACGAAAGGGTCATTAACACACTATTCCTATGAAGGTTACGTTATAACCATAATATGACTCTTTAAATCGTGTAAATCAAGGTTGTAGTTACTTGCTCTAAATCCTGCTGCATCGTATAACGTGGAGTATAAGAGTTAGAACTTACCCATCACACAAATTCGAAAGTTATTATGCATCCTGATCAGACATTCATAAATTATGCGCCCTATGCGTGTGTATCGATGCAAAAACCGCGCTTATTTCCAGAGAAAATATCGTCAGAGCACGCACATTTCAAAAGAACAGATTTTCAGCGCGACAGAGATAGAATTATCCATGCATCTGCATTTAGGCGTTTGCAATATAAAACGCAGGTCTTTGTGTATCATGAAGGGGATTATTTTAGAACGCGACTTACCCATTCCATTGAAGTAGCCCAAATAGCCGGAACCATAGCACGTTCCTTAAGGCTAAATGAAGATTTGGCGGAGGCTATCGCTCTTGCGCATGATTTAGGACATACACCCTTTGGTCATGCTGGCGAGAATGCTTTGCAAGACGGAATGAAGAATTTTGGCGGTTTTGACCATAATGAGCAAACGCTTCGGATTTTATGTCAAATTGAGCAACGATATGCTAGCTTTGACGGTTTAAACTTATCTTGGGAAACATTAGAGGGGATTGCAAAACATAACGGCCCCGTATCTAGCAAAAATCAAAGACCAACATTAAAGATGCTTGATGGGTTATATGATTTTAAGTTAGACAGCTTCGCTGGTGCTGAAGCCCAAATTGCAAATCTATCAGATGATATTGCCTATTTATCGCATGATATAGATGATGGATTGCGCGCTGAATTATTCACTGTAAAACAATTATCTGATTTGCCTATTATATCTAATATTCTAACATCCATAAAAGGGGAATATCCTGATTTGCCCTCAGATAGATTTGCAAATGAACTTACAAGACGTCTAATATCCATCTTTGTAAATGATTTGCTGGTTCACTCATCACTCGAACTTGAAAAAACATCTCCAAAATCACCAGATGAAATACGCGGTGCTGGCTATCCTCTTATTTGCCACTCAGATGTAATGAAAGAAGCATTATCTGAAATAAGATCTTTCCTTTTTACGAATATGTGGCGACATTATAAAGTGAACAGAATGACCAATAAAGCACAGAAATTATTAAAGGATTTATGTGCAGAATTCTTGCAAAATACAGCACTTCTTCCAAATTATTGGCAACATAAAATTATCAAAAAACCAGTTGGGGATGATACAGACCTAAGCAACGCTAGAATTATAGCGGATTATATTGCTTCCCTTACAGATAGAGAAGCGATGCTGGAACATGACCGATTATTTGTGCTATCTCCCGTTAAGGAAAAAATATGAATATTTTCGTAGAGTTTGAAGAAATAATACGGTCTTGTTACCAGATACTCGCCGAACGCCACAATTTTAGCATCGATATGGATTTATCGAAATGCGTTGTTGAGTTGCCACGCGACGAGACACATGGCGATTTAGCATCGAATGCTGCATTGGTTCTGGCTAAACCCTTAAAACAATCTCCAAAAGCATTAGCAGAATTATTTGCAACAGAGCTACAAAACACGCCATCGGTTTTATCCACTGAAATTGCTGGACCTGGATTTATTAATATAAGACTTGATAAATCAAGATGGGCAGAAGAAATCGCCTCTATCCTAAATAGCGGTGATGATTATGGAAAAAACACGATTGGTTCTGGTCAGAATGTTAATATTGAATTTGTGTCTGCTAACCCAACAGGACCATTACATGCAGCACATGCAAGAGGGGCTATTTTAGGAGATGTGCTTGCAAATTTAATGCAATTCAGCGGCTATAATGTAACACGCGAATATTATATTAATGATGCAGGATCGCAAATTACGACCTTGTCACAATCTGCCTTTATTCGATATCGTGAAGCATTAGGCGAAGCATTAGAGGCTATACCTGCCGGACTCTATCCTGGCGATTACCTAATTGAAGTAGGTCAGTATCTAGCAGATAATTATGGGGATAGTTTAAAACAGCTTTCAGAAGATGAAATTATAGAGAAAATTGGCCCTATAGCTGTTGATTTAATGATGCAATCTATCAGGAAGGATCTGGCACGACTTGGTATCGTGATGGATATTTATTCCTCTGAAAATCAACTTGTAAAAGAAGGCAAAGTAGCTTCAGCAATACAAAAACTTCAGAGCGATAATTTAATTTACCGTGGCAAACCTGAGCCTCCAAAAGGCAAGCTTGATGAAGATTGGGAGCCAAGAGAACAATTATTATTCAGATCCAAAGATTTTGGTGATGACGTCGATAGACCGCTCCAGAAATCAGATGATAGCTGGACCTATTTTGCATCTGATGTGGCGTATCATTATGATAAGCTAGAGAGAACAGATGGCAAGCTTATTGACGTGCTTGGCGCTGATCATAGCGGTTATGTAAAAAGAATGACAGCCGCAGTTCAAGCAATCTCAGGCAAACAAGATAGGTTGCAGGTTAAACAATGTGGTCTTGTCTCGCTTCTTGATAAAGGAAAGCCTGTCAAAATGTCAAAACGCGCAGGTACATTTGTAACCTTAAGTGATGTGATAGATGCCGTTAGTGCAGATGTAATGCGATTTGTCATGCTGACACGGCGCAATGATCAACCCCTTGAATTTGATTATGCAAAAGTCACGGAAAAAAGCAGAGAAAACCCTGTTTTTTATGTTCAGTATGCCCATGCGCGTGCAAAATCTGTACTTCGCCAAAACCAAAAGCCATCTGGCACGCCTAATCTATCCTTACTTACAGATATTTTTGAGATTCGAGTGATAAAACAGCTTGCTAGCTGGCCAAAGCAAGTTGAGGCTGCAACCCATCACTGTGAGCCACATCGCATTGCGTTTTATTTAATGGAACTTGCAGCAGTTTTTCATGGATTATGGAATGCAGGTAGAGAAAACCACGATTTAAAATTTATTCATGATACAGATGATGAATTAACACATGCAAGAATGCTATTGGTAGAAACAACAGCGCAGGTTCTTAAATCAGGGTTAAATCTGCTTTCCATAACTGCAGTAGAGGAAATGTAATAACATGTCTGGGACAGATCCAGAAAAGCAAAAAACATCCTTCAGATTAGTTATTTTAATCGGGTTTATTGTGTTAGCGATCGGCATTGCCGGTGGGGGCTTTTGGCTATCTTTGCAATCAGGCACTACCCAAGAGTTACCTGTTTTGAGGGCAGATAAAACGCCGTTTAAATTTAAGCCTGAAGATCGCGGAGGCAAAGTAATCCCGCATCAAGACTCCCTAGTTCTTGAGATTTTAGAGGGTCTTTCAGAAAATGATAACCAGTCTGAAAAATTACGACTGCCAGATGCAGCACCTGAATTACCGCCAGTAGCCCTTCAAATAGAGGGTGATGTACCACAAGACGAGCAGCAGCCTGACGCACGACCACCAAATGATTTGCCAGATGATTTGCCAGATGAAACACCAAATGATTTGCCAAATGATTTGCCAAATGATTTGTTGGAAAATTCAAATGATAATACACAAATTGCATCAAGCAACTCAGCGCAGGAAATCGCTTTAGAGCCGAAATCAAGCGCAGACCAAATTAATCTTACTTCTGCAATAGATGATAATAATATTAGCCAACAGGGTGAAGTCGTAGGTGAAGTCATAGAAGACAAGCAAGTAAAAGATGCACCGATTATAGCCCCTGTTACTAAGCCAGAACCACCAAAACAAATCTTAGGTAAAAAAACTCATAAAGTTCAGCTAGCAGCATTCGCAAAACAGGATAAGGCTAAGCAACAAGCCGCTATTCTTATGGAAAAGCATAAAAACAGACTAGATGGTATCATGTTAGAAGTAACAAAAATTGATACTGGCTCATCTGGTATATATTGGCGGGTTATCACTCAGCCACTTAATGAAACACTTGCTCTATCTACCTGTGACTTATTAAAATCAGCTGGGCAAGATTGTATTGTAAGAAAAATTAGGCAAGAACTTTAATGCAAACAGAAGACTTTACGCTAGAATCAAGCGACGAATCTGCGTCACAATTATCGCTTTTCTTGAACCTAGAGGGGTATGAAGGCCCCATAGATATGCTATTATCTCTGGCGCGTGAGCAAAAGGTTGACCTAACACGCATTGCTATTCTTCCACTTGCCGAACAATATCTTGAATTTATTGAATCAGCGCAAACATTAGATCTTGAAATTGCAGCAGATTATTTGGTTATGGCAGCATGGCTTGCCTATCTTAAATCCAGATTATTACTGCCAGAACCAGACCCTGAAGTTGCAAGCGAAGTCATAGATATGACAGATGCATTGCGGTTTCAGCTGCTTCGCTTGGAAGCGATGCAAACCTCATCCAAACGGTTAATGCAACTGCCCAAACTTCATAAATCCAGACTTGTACGCGGAATGCCAGACCAGTTTTTAATGTCTGATAAGGTGACCTTTACCGCTAATCTTTATGATTTACTAAAAGCATACGCTGATATTCGCTCGGCCGAGAATGAAACAAAATTAACGGTTATAGCAACTAAGCTATTTTCTGTTCAGGAAGCAGCTATTCGTCTTCGTGAATTAATTCCTTCTATGCCTGAATGGGCAGAATTAGAGAGTTTTCTTCCGGATATAAGTAAAAAGGCGCCACAATATCGTTCTGCAGTGGCGGCTCATTTTGGGGCTGCGCTTGAACTTGTTAAAGAAGGATATGCCAATATTAAACAGGAAACTAAATTCTCACCTATATTGCTGCGTTCAAAAAGAGAGCAAAATGACTGATTTAATGAGTAAATTAGAAATAGCACGGGTAATAGAGGCCTTTATATTTGCTTCTGTTAAACCTGTATCGTCACAGGAATTAGCGCCCTATATTGGTGAATTTGATGTGGATGAAATTATAGAACTAATTCAACATAGATACGCAGATGCAAGCGGTGTTGAGTTACAAAAACTTGGTGGTAACCATTACGCGTTTAGAACCCACCGTGATGTTGCAGCAAGGTTAAATATAGAGCGCCCAGTAGAGCGGCCCCTATCACGGGCAGCAATGGAAGTTCTGTCCATCATTGCCTATCATCAACCCATAACACGCGCAGAAATTGAAGAAATCAGGGGAATAAGCCTATCCAGAGGCACGATTGATATATTGTTAGAGTTAGATTGGATTAAACCGCGCGGTCGCAGGCGCACCCCAGGAAGACCTCTTACTTGGGGAACCACTACTAATTTTCTTGATTATTTTGGCCTACAAGAATTGAATGATTTACCAGGTATGGATGAGCTTAAATCAGCAGGCTTACTTCGAAAGGGACAGAGTATTGGTGGGTTAGGGGAACAAGAATTATCCCCAGATACATTAGATGCAATAGACTCGCAAAATATTGACGCGCAAGATGGCGCGCTGTTATTTGAAGAAGATGAGATAGACTTGAAAGCTCAAAATTTATCAAATGATTGGGATGAATTAGAGGAAGTTTATGAGAGTGAACATAAAGAGGTATGAACAGGTGCATTCACAATGATTTCGTTTGAACATATTTCACATCGCTATGAAACAGCGCAAATTATCAATGATATTTCATTTAATATTCACTCAAATGAGGTTGTCTCTCTACTTGGGCCATCAGGCTGTGGTAAAACTACATTATTAAGGCTGGCAGCTGGGCTAGAGATGCCTGATGCTGGTGAGATTAAATTAGATGGCCGTGTAATATCATCCCCAGACTTTGTTTTATCACCAGAAGATAGGGGGGTTGGATTGGTGTTTCAGTCTTATGCATTATTCCCCCATCTAACTGTTATGCTCAATATTCTATTTGGTCTGCCTCGCAAATCTACCCAAGATGTAAGCGGCGTAATTGATTTGATGCGTGAGCTTGATATAGAAGAGCTTGGGGATAAATATCCTCATGAATTATCAGGCGGGCAGCAGCAACGTGTTGCTCTTGCACGTGCATTGGCGCCAAACCCGCCGATAATTTTGTTAGATGAACCTTTTAGTGGTTTGGATAGCAGGCTAAGAGAGCGCGTTCGCGATCAAATGCTTCATATTTTAAGAGACACGAATACAGCTGCCTTGATGGTCACACATGATGCGGAAGAAGCAATGTTCATGTCAGATAGAATTCTTGTTTTGAATAAGGGGAAAGAAGTACAACAGGGGCGGCCAATAGATTTATATTGCCGTCCGAAAAATAGATTTGTAGCTGAATTTTTTGGAGAAGTTAATCATATACCAGCAACAGTTCAGAACCGTAAGATTGACACTGTTTTTGGAGTGTATGATGCAAATGAATTTGAGGATGGCACGAAAGTGCAAATCGTAGTAAGACATGAAGGTCTTCATTTATCCCCAAAATCAGAAGGCGCTAAGGCTTCTGTTGTAGAAACGCATCTTCTTGGAAAAATTTCGCTTGTTCACTTATCGGTACCTATCGGAAGCTCTGAGCTACATTTACACGCCCGAATTCCTGGATTAAGTTGGTTTGAGACAGGAAAAAATGTGTTTGTTGAAATTGACCCAGAACAGATGTTTGTTTTTCCAGAGCAAAATAGATAAGAATATTTGTTTTGTTCTTGATAGCGTATTATCTTAAAATTTGCGTGGCCTTGAAATAAAGTTCTGTAATTTATTCATCGATGACGATATAAACAATTAGGCGCGTTCTAATCAGATAGTTTTTAAATAAACACATCATCGTAATTGATTTATCAGTTAACATTTAATGGGTAATAAAAATTTAAAAGGGAGTATTCAAAATGGGTGCATTTAGTCTTTGGCAATGGCTTGTGGTACTTGCAGTTGTACTAATCTTATTCGCAAGACCTGGGAAAATCTCTGGTATTATGGGTGATTTCGGTAAGGGATTAAAGAACTTTAAAAAAGGTATGAAAGACGGTGATGCCACTGATGATGCCTCTGGCGTGAGTGATGAGGCGGCAGATGCAGTCTACATTGAAGAGGGTGATGAGCCCGCACCAAAACAAACAGCTGTTAGAGCCAAAAATACAACCGCTAAAAAATCTGCTCCTAAGAAAAAAACATCAAAAACGGTAGCTGCAAAGAAAACAGCTCCTAAAAAATCAGCCCAGAAAAAATCAGCCCAGAAAAAAGCTGCAAAAAAATAAGTTACGATATCCAAGCATGGTTGCGCATTGTTTTAATTCCAAGGTCTAGGTTAATTTATGTTTGATTTCGGATGGCAAGAATTTTTGGTGGTTGCTTTTGTTTTGGTTCTCGTAGTTGGACCAAAGGATCTGCCCAAAGTTTTGCGTGCCTTTACAAAATTTACCTCACAGGCGCGTCGGATGTCATCTGAGTTTTCAAGAAGTTTGCAAGAAATGGCAGATGATGAAGATCTAAAGGACGTAAAAAAGGTACTTCAAGATGCTAAATCTGGTGACTTTGAAGAAATCTCTGAAATGTTTGATGACAGTGTAACCAAAGATATAAAGTCTGTGGGCAAGGAATTAGAAACAGACTTAGAACAAGTCTATGATAAGACCAAAGATGCCACTTCTGTGAAGGAGGGGTAGATTTGACATCTAACAAGGATGAAGAGCTTGCATCCATGTCTCTCATGGATCATTTAACAGAACTGCGTAACCGTATTGGCATCATTTTTATTGCTTTTGTGGTATTGTTTCTACTCTGTTTTATAAGACCCTTTGGCGAGGGCTCATTCAACGCCGCTGATTATGTTTATTTCTGGTTGCAGGCTCCGTTAGCTGAAATATTGGCTGAACGCGGCGGGCGAATGATATTTACAGGATTGCATGAGGGGTTTTTCACGCAAGTGAAAGTAGCGTTCTTTATTTCAATTTCTATTACCTTTCCTCTGATTCTGCTTCAGGTATGGCGGTTTGTTGCGCCTGGCTTATATCGAAATGAGCGCTCCGCCTTTATGCCCTTTTTGCTTGCAACGCCTATCTTGTTCGCGATGGGTACAGCCATGGTGTATTATCTTGTAATACCCCTTGCATGGGAATTCTTTTTATCTTTTGAAATGGTTGGCGGGGAAGGCACACTTCCCATTGAGGTTGAACCAAGAATAAGTGAATATTTAAGCTTGGTGATGAGGCTTATGTTTGCTTTTGGTGTTTCATTTGAATTGCCGGTTATTTTGTTATTATTAACAAAGGCTGGCATTGTCACCCCGAAAGGTTTAGCCCGAAATCGCAAATATGCTATATTAATAGCCTTTGTTGCGGCTGCCATTTTAACACCGCCTGACGTAATCTCTCAGATAATGTTGGCTATCCCAGTCATTCTTTTGTATGAGTTCTCAATCATAGCGGCTCGCTTTTTGAATAAAAAAAGCGCGTATGAAGAAACAAATGATTAATTGGATGTCACTCATGCTTAGGAGAAAATTAAATGCATGATATAAAATTTATTCGTGAAAATGCCGCAGAATTTGATCGAATAATGCAACGCAGGGGACTAGAATCCCCATCTGTCCAAATTCTAAGTTTAGACGAGAAAAGACGCAAATTGCAGACAGAGTTGCAGGCGCTTCAAGCTCGCAGAAACGAGTCGTCTAAACAGATAGGCGTATTGAAATCTTCAGGCGGAGATGCGGATGAGCTTATCGCCGAAGTTGCCTCTATTAAACAGAAAATACCAGAATTAGAAAGTGAAGAACATAAACTTGCAGGCCAGATAAATGCTAGCTTATTCTCGATGCCGAATCTTTTGGATGATAATGTGCCAGACGGTGCGAGCGAAGAAGATAATGTGCTGTTACGGCAAGTAGGCGATATCCCAAAATTTGAATTTACGCCAAGGGATCATGTAGCTCTTGGCGAGATAACTAAGGGTCTTGATTTTGAGGCAGCAGCCGAAATATCAGGTGCAAGATTTGTTGTTTTATCAGGTCAGATGGCTAAGTTAGAGCGTGCGCTTGCTTCATTCATGCTTGATATACATACCTCAGAATTTGGTTATACAGAGTATCTGCCGCCAGCCTTAGTCAACTCTAAGACAATGACTGGAACAGGACAGCTGCCAAAATTTGAAGATGATCTATTCAAAACCACAGATGGTCGGTGGTTAATTCCAACAGCTGAGGTGCCGCTTACAAATATGGTTGCCAACCAGATTTTAGATGTGGACAGATTACCATTAAGAATGACAGCTTACACATCGTGTTTTCGCTCTGAAGCAGGTTCTGCAGGGCGTGATACAAGAGGCATGATACGACAACATCAATTCTCTAAGGTGGAACTTGTCTCTATTACTGATCCTAATGAATCGGATGCAGAATTAGACAGAATGACGTCTGTTGCTGAGACGGTACTTAACCGATTAAAACTTGCTTATCGTGTGGTAAAATTATGCTCAGGGGATACTGGATTTTCAGCGCGTCAAACAAATGATATTGAAGTTTGGTTGCCTGGACAAGATGAAGGTGAGGGGCGCTTCAGGGAGATATCATCTTGTTCTACTTGCGGGCCTTTTCAAGCAAGGCGCATGAATGCGCGGTTTAGACGAGCTGGGCAGAAAGAAACTGAATTTGTTCATACTCTAAATGGATCTGCGCTTGCTGTCGGCAGATGTATGGTTGCTATCATGGAAAATGGACAGCAAAAAGATGGCAGTATACTGCTACCCGAAGCGCTTCATAGCTATATGGGAACTGATAAAATTGGGTGATTAATACAGCATATTTTATCAGGAGAATATCCTATTTAAGGATAATATTATTTGGTCTAATCATCTATAGTATGCACATAAATTGAGTTTAAAAGTCATGAAAATTTTAATTACGAATGATGATGGGATAGATGCTTACGGTCTTGCATTATTAGAACAGCTGGCAAGAACCATATCAGATGATATTACGATTGTCGCGCCAATGGATAACCGCTCAGGCACAAGTCAAGCAATATCGCTTCAAAACGAGCTTCATTTTAGTCATATAACAGATAATCGTTACGCGTGCTCTGGAAACCCTGCAGATTGTGTTATGTTGGCGCTAAATTTGTTGTTTAAGGATAACCGCCCTGACCTTGTTTTGTCTGGTATTAATCATGGCATGAACGCATCTGATGATGTGGGTTATTCTGGCACTGTGGGAGCAGCAAGAGAAGCTGCCATTGTCGGAATACCCGCTATTGCCTTTAGTCAGCGTTACGGAAAATTAGAAGCAGATTTTGACGTGGCACGCGAATTTGGAAAGCGTGTGTTTGATCACGCGCTATCGGTTAAGCTTCCAGATCGGCACGTATTGAATGTTAATTTTCCATCTACTGAACTTTCAGATGTAAAGGGCATTCGCACAGCTGCATTAGACAGACATAAAATGTCTGATCAGATTATTGCTGGCACAAGCCCTAATCACTTTTCCATTGGGCCGTTAAATCAGCGCATTGAGACAAATCCTGAAAGTGATAGGTTTTTTTTGCAAGATGGATATGTAACATTTACGCCTTTATTGGTAGATACAACTGCAACTACTTTGTTACATAATATCCCAGAAATTAGCTTATGAGTGACTTAACAGAAAAAAAAGCGCGCCTTACAATGTCCTTAAGGGCACAAGCTATTTTATCATCGCCAGTTCTGTCTGCTATCGAGTCTATTCCAAGAGAGATATTCATTGAGCCTGCGTTAAAACAGCATGCATATGAAAATGCTTCGCTTCCAATAGCGTGCGAGCAAACCATCAGTCAGCCCTATATTGTCGCAAAAATGACTGAAGCATTAGAATTAACCAATCGTTATACGGTGCTTGAGATTGGAACAGGAAGTGGGTATCAAGCATCGATTTTATCCCTGCTGGCACGGCGTGTTTATAGTATGGAGCGGCACAGACCATTATTTGTCGAGGCTCGAAACCGCTTAGCAGAGTTAAAATTAACAAATGTAACCTTGCGATTAGGAGATGGCTTTTCTGGATGGCCAGAGGCAGCGCCTTTTGATCGGATAATAATCACCTGTCAGGTTGATAAGGTGCCTGATGCCTTAATTCAAAATTTAAAACCAGATGGTGTTTTAATAGCGCCTATAGGCCCACCGGGCAAAGAATTCTTGACCAAGCTTATAAAAAAGGGTGATGTTATTCATACAGAACAACTTATTTCTGTGCGGTTTGTCCCTATGATTCCAGGAATTGAAAATGCTTAAATTACTCTTAGATACTCCGTTCATAATTGGCGTATCTTTTTGTATCTTAGTTGGGCTTTCTGGCTGTAGTAATCTGCCAGCAGAAAGAGAATTTCCAGTGATTGGCACTGTTTCGGTTCCGTTTGCCAGCAAAGCTAAATCCTCCCCCGCAACGGTTATAAATCAGCAGCAACGATTTGAAAAATTGCCTGTGCCATCTTCTGGCTTTATTACCGTTAAGGAGGGCGATACTGTATTTGGTTTAGCAAATCGCTATGATGTAACTCCGTTTAAAATTATCTCAGAAAACAAACTAGAAGCGCCCTTTAAATTAATTTCAGGTCAGGTGTTAAAACTTGTGCCAAGAAACACGCATAGTGTGCGTCTTGGCGATAGTTTGTTTTCTATCGCAAAACAATATTCTGTAAATCAATTTGATATAGCCCAGCTAAATGCTCTTGAAGAGCCTTATGAATTGCAATCTGGTCAAATACTTCAACTACCAGAAGCAAAAGACTTCTCGGTGTTTTTAAGGCAAACCCCAGATGACGCGGTGTTTGCAAGGGAGGCACAAGCAGGCGCTTCTTCTGTTCCGCAGGCGGAACCTGTATTAACTGCAGCACCTGTTAAAAAATTCTTTGTAGCGCCAAAGCTGGGTGCAGGGGATGCCTTTAACTGGCCGTTATCAGGACAGCTCATTAATCGATTTGGGCCTGCAGAACGCGGTATTCATAATGACGGCGTGGATATTGCTGCTGCTCTAGGAACAGATGTAAAAACAACCGCGCCTGGCACGGTTGCTTATATTGGCACCGGACTTAAATCTTTTGGAACGCTTATTCTGGTAAAACATGATGGAGGTGTGATTTCAGCTTATGCACATCTCTCTGACGTTGTGGTGCAAGAAGGTGATATTCTGAGCTCTGGTCAGGTAATTGGCAAGGTTGGACAGACCGGAAGGGTTGAGGCGCCAACCCTTCATTTTGAAATTAGACAAAATAGAACACCGATTGATCCCTCAACGGTTATTAAATCATAAACAGAATTTTTAGTCGTTATTTGGCTTTAATGTGATGCCAAGCTTGCCAGCCAGATGTATGATAAATTGATATGCAGTTCGACCAGAGCGATGTCCGCGGCCGATGCACCATGTTAAAGCCTCACTTTTAACCTGTTCAAGCTCGACAGGCAGCTTATAAAAAGCCACATAGGTCTCTATCATAGTAAGGTAGGTTTCCTGATCAACAGAGTGAAATCCAATCCATAATCCAAATCTATCAGACAGAGATATTTTTTCTTCTATAGCCTCAGAGGGATTAATGGCTGAACCACGCTCATTATCAATCATTTGACGAGGCATTAGATGTCTTCGGTTTGAAGTGGCATAAAATACAATATTATCAGGTCTTCCAGATAGCCCGCCTTCCAAAACAGCCTTAAGCGATTTATAACTGGAATCTGCCTCTTCAAAGGCCAAATCATCGCAAAACAAAATAAATCTGCGATTGCTTTGCTTGAGCACTTGCATGATGTAGGGCAGGTCTTGAATGTCTTCACGTTGGACTTCAACAATCGCACAATCCAATCCCTCCGATAAAAGCGCACCATGCACTGCTTTTAAAAGAGATGATTTGCCAGTGCCTCTTGCGCCCCATAGCAAGGCGTTATTCGCTCTTAAACCTTTGGCAAATGCGCGACTATTCTCAAGTAATTGTTGTTTTTGTTGCTCAATGCCTTCAAGACACGATAAGGGCAAACGCTCAATTTCTTCTATTTTTTGAAGTTTGCGTAATTGCGCTTCCCAGATATAGCCTTGGGCATCCTCTAAATTATCTGGAAATTGATAAGATGGTGCTATTCTCTCAAGAGCTTCAGCCATTCGCGTAAGCATTGGCGCAAGAAGTTCTAGTTCATTTTTTTCGGTCATATAAGTATCTAATTTAAAAACAGGTTGGAATAAACACACTCTATCAGGATATATATTGCTATTGCAAAATGAAAAAAGCGTGTTTCTGAGTAGACGTCTGAGTTAAGGTTGTTTATTGTTCCGCAACCAGATGCCTAATTTAAGCATAAGCTAGGCACATAATTAAAATTTCTTTGAGAGGTTTTCATGTTTATTAGTCCTGCATTTGCACAATCCGCCGGCCCGTCAATGATTGCATCGCAATTACTACCCTTTGTTCTTATTTTCGGTGTGTTTTATCTGATGCTTATTAGACCACAGCAAAAACGCGCAAAACAACATAAAGAGATGGTTGCCAAGCTTTCTCGTGGTGATAAGGTTATCATTTCTAGTGGTATTACAGGCATCGTCTCAAAAGCAGTTGCTGAAAAGGAAACGATTGAAGTTGAAATTGCAACAGGCGTTTATGTAAATCTACTTCGTGCTAACGTTACGTCGATTCTTGATAATGACACAACAATCACATTGCCACAAAAAGCACCTGCCAAGAAAGCTGCTCCTAAGGCAAAAAAATCCTAAAATATGAATAGTTGTTTTGAAAAACATCTAATTTTAATTTGAGGGGCACAGATGTTACAATTTGAAGCGTGGAAACGCTTGGTTATTCTAATCGTATGTTTAGCAGGGTTACTTGCGGCATTGCCCAATGTGGTTTCGGTTCCATTTTATCCGGGAAAATCAGTAAATCTAGGTTTGGACTTGCGAGGTGGCTCGCATCTGTTGCTTCGCACAGATATTAATGCTGTTGTAACAGAGCGATTAAGCGATATTGCAGAGGGTATCCGAATTTCATTCAGAGAAGAGAAAGTCAGGTTTAAGTCTCTTACATCTGATGAGAATTCGGTTAGCTTTTCGCTTCGTGATGAGGGTGATGCATCCATACGCGATACGGTATTATCTGAATTTGATGATGATTTTGTTGTAGGAACACAAGCAGGCACCACAATAATTGCGTTTAGTGATAGCGGATTTTTAGAGCTGCAATCGCGAACGGTGGAACAGGCTATTGAAATTATCCGCCGAAGATTAGACCCTGACGGTACTAAAGAGCCTGTAATTCAAAGACAGGGTGTCGACAGAATACTTGTTCAAGTGCCAGGTATCGATGATCCTGAGCGTGTAAAAGCGCTTCTTGGTAGAACAGCTCGTCTGACATTTCAGCTCGTAGATATGAGAATTACCGGTGCAGAAGCAAAATCAAGCGGCCGGGTGCCACCTGGTTCTGTGTTACTTGAATCTGCAAGTAATGATGGTCAATCTTATGTGGTTGAGAAACGGGTTATGGTAAGCGGAGATATGTTAGAAACAGCCTCTGCTGGGTTTGATCAAAATAATAGTCCAGCCATAAATTTCTCTCTTAATTCGATAGGTGCAAAAAAGTTTGCAACTGTAACCGGCAGCAATATTGGACGCCCATTTGCGATTATACTTGATAATGAGGTTGTCTCTGCACCAACAATTAGGGCGCAGATATTTGCTAATGGACAAATAACAGGCGATTTTTCAATTCAGGAAAGCAACGACCTTGCCCTTGTTTTAAGAGCAGGTGCATTACCAGCTCCTCTAACCGTTTTAGAAGAAAGGTCTATTGGACCAGGGCTCGGGGCAGATTCTATAGCAGCAGGTCAAATAGCAGCAATAGTTGGTATTATTCTTGTTATCTTTTATATTGTGCTTAGCTACGGTATCTATGGCGCGATGGCTTCTGCTGGATTACTGGTAAACCTTATGCTTATTCTGGGCGCTTTATCCCTTATCCAAGCAACGCTGACACTTCCAGGCATTGCAGGTATTGTATTAACAATGGGAATGGCTGTTGATTCCAACGTTCTTATTTTTGAGAGAATAAGAGAGGAGCTTCGCAGAGGCAGGGGCGTAAGAGACGCTATCAAAGCTGGTTATTCACGCGCGATTTCAACCATTATGGATGCTAATTTAACAACGCTCATCGCCTCTATTTTATTGTATATCTTTGGTTCTGGCCCTGTTCGTGGTTTTTCTGTAACGCTTGGCATTGGCATTATAACCTCTTTATTCACCGCTATCTTGTTTACCAGATTTTTAATCGTGCTCTGGATAAATGCAAAAAAACCCAAAACACTTGTGATTTAAGGATATTTTAAAGGATGTTTAGGTTAAAATTAATTCCAGATAATTCCTCATTTCCGTTTTTAAATCTATTTAAATTCGGGTTTGTTTTCTCGGCCATATTGATAGCGCTGTCTGTTGGCTCTTTTTTATATCAGGGTTTGAATCTTGGTATTGATTTCAAAGGCGGTATTTTGATTGAGGCAAAATCAAAGCAAGGCAGCGCTGATGTTCAAAGATTGCGCGCTGAGCTTGGAGAGATGTCCTTTGGAGAGGTGTCTATTCAATTGTTTGGAGCTGAAGATGAGGTGCTTATCCGTATTCAGAAACAAGAAGGGGATGAGCAAGCACAAGTGCAAGTTATAAAAGAAGTAAATGCCCTGATTTCGGACGGTTATACGGTAAGAAGGACAGAGTTTGTTGGGCCTACAATTGGTGCTGAGTTAACTCAAAAAGGGATTTTAGCAGTCGTAAGCGCGCTTGCGGCGATAATGATATATATATGGTTTAGATTTGAATGGCAGTATTCCATCGCTGCTATTCTAGCATTAAGCCATGATGTTATATCCACAATCGGATTTTTCTCACTTACCTCATTCGAATTTAACCTTGCCACAATCGCGGCTATTCTTACGATTGCGGGATATTCAATAAATGATACAGTTGTTGTATTTGACAGAATACGCGAAAACTTCAGAAGGTATAAAAGCTGGGAACAAAATGATATCATCAATAAGTCATTGAATGAGACATTATCCAGAACAGTGATGACTTCTGTTACAACGGCGCTTGCGTTAATTGCAATCATGGTCTTTGGTGGACCTGTTTTGCTTGATTTTGCGGCTGCCATGCTATGGGGTGTTTTAATAGGAACCTATTCCTCGATTTTTATTGCAGCAGGGGTGCTTACCTATGTCGCTCTTAATAGGAGCGGGGATGATACTGCAGACATACCAAAGCCAGAATTTGAAGAGTGAGCGATATCATGGCCTCGCCTAATGCGCCCTCTAATGCGCCGATTGATAAAATTATTACGGTTCAAAGTTTTGAGACTGATGGTAAATTAAAGCTACTGCGCGGCTATGCTGGTGGCGGCTTTCAGGTAAATGACGCGTTTGTTACTGGCAGTATAATTCTACATCCAAGAGAAATTCATACCTGTCCTGTATCTGATGCATCCCAGCTTTCGCATGAGCTGTTTGAGCCTCATCTAACTATCGTAAAACCAGATATGGTTTTAATTGGCGTAGGTGGTAACCCAACCCATTTATATCAGCCGATAAGAGATTATTTCAAGCACCAGGCAATCGGTGTTGATATTATGTCCACCTCATCTGCATGCCGCACTTGGAATGTTCTGTTATCCGAAGGAAGACAAGTCGTATCTTGCTTGATAGCAATTCCGTGAACTGATTTATGAGTGTACGCGCCGGACAATCAGAATTAAGGGCGTTAAGCTATCCCCTTTATCTATGCACCTCTTTTGCCCCACTATCTAATCAGCCTGTTCTGCAGGATATTCTGTCTTTATCATGTCAGCTAACAGAGGCTGTAATACAGCCATCAGAACAGATGTTAAAAACCATTCGTGTTCAATGGTGGATAGAGTGCATAAGAGATTTGCAACGCCAAAATAGTCCGCTTTCAGATAGAATAATCCACCACATAGATAGCGGAGCTATTAATAAAGAAACGCTTCTTCTTATACTTGAAGGGTTTCAGGAAGCTACATTTGAAGAAAATCCAAAGCAACATCTAAAGCATTGTTGGGGGCTAGTATTTGAATATTACTATGCGATAACAGGTGCTAATATCGATGGTTCAGTATCTGAAATAGGATCCCTGCTAGCAGAAATATTATATTATCCAATAGAAAATAATAACACTATAACAAAGAGCGAATTAAATATACCACACACGATGAAATCAAAAGATGGTTTTATCAAATCTTGTACACATCTTGTCTATTTATCTAATACGTTATCTGGCAAGAATAAATTAGCCAATCACACACTATTACCACTTCGTTTATTCTGGCATGTGCTCACTGTAAAATAGCCTATCAGCTTTGTACTTCTAAAAACTGTTCCATACTGGATAGAGAGCGTGAAGCATAAGCCGCTTTTCTATCTCGTCCTCTTAGTTTTCTGGATTTGTTATCTGCGTTTAAAAGGGGCGGAAACAGTCCAAAATTCACATTCATAGGCTGAAAACTATCACTGACTGCCCCACTTGTTAGATGTGTTAAAAGAGCACCATGAGCTGTATCCTCTGGCGGCGAATGCCACTGCTTTGCCAATATCTCATAAGCTGCCATTTTGCCTGCCATGCCGCCAATTGCAGCAGATTCTACATAGCCTTCAACACCTGTGATCTGGCCTGCAAACCTAATTTTGGGATATGATCTTAAACGCAGCTGGGCGTCCAGAAGACGAGGGGTATTAATAAAGGTGTTTCTGTGTAATCCGCCAAGACGTGCAAACTCTGCCTCTTCTAGCCCTGGTATCATTCTAAATATTCTAGTTTGCTCAGCATATTTTAGCTTTGTCTGAAACCCAACAATATTAAATAAGCTTCCAAGCTTATTATCCTGACGCAATTGCACCACAGCATAGGGCCGTGATTTATCATGTGCATTGGTAAGTCCAACTGGCTTCATCGGGCCAAAGCGTAATGTCTCTGGACCTCTGGAGGCCATTATCTCTATTGGCATACAGCCATCAAAATAGGGGGTGTTTTCTTCCCATTCTTTAAACATCATCTTATCCCCAGCATTAAGAGCTTCAATAAATGCTTCATACTGAGATTTGTTCATGGGGCAATTAATATAGTCTTTGCCATCCCCCTTATCATAGCGTGATTGAAACCATGCAATATCCATATTTATGGTTTCAAAATAAACAATAGGCGCAATAGCATCAAAAAAGGCTAAATCTGCTTCTCCTGTTTTAGCTTTTATAGCCTCTGCTAGTGGCTCAGCTGTTAGGGGGCCTGTAGCGATTATTATATTTTCCCAATCAGGATTATCTAAGGATGTAATCTCTTCTCTTTTTAGGGTTATGTTGGGATGAGAGGCTATGCGATGTTCCACCTCACGTGCAAATAATTCTCTATCTACCGCTAAAGCACCGCCAGCAGGGACTTTATATAAATCAGCTATTTGCATAATTAGAGAATTCATCATTCGCATTTCTTGATGCAAAACGCCTACTGCATTTGATTGATGGTCATCAGAGCGAAATGAATTAGAACACACAAGCTCAGCAAGTGTTTCTGTCTTATGAACTTCTGTTTTTCGAGTAGGACGCATTTCATATAAAACGACCTCTATTCCAAGGCTAGCGGCCTGCCATGCGGCCTCTGTTCCAGCAAGACCCCCGCCAATAATATGTAATTCAGAACTCATCAGCTTGCCTGTTCATGTTGTACTGATAATAGCCGCTTTAAATAGTGACCGGTATAAGAATCAGGATGTTCTGCTATTTGTTCTGGTGTTCCCACGGCTGTAATTTGGCCGCCGCCCACACCGCCCTCAGGCCCTAAATCAATTACCCAATCTGCTGTTTTAATAACATCTAGATTATGTTCAATAATAATAACGCTATTTCCATTATCAACTAATTCTTGGAGTACCTCTAACAGTTTGGCAATATCCTCGAAATGTAATCCAGTGGTAGGCTCGTCCAGAATATAGACTGTTTTGCCAGTGGCTCTTCTGGATAGCTCTTTGGATAATTTAACGCGCTGCGCTTCCCCGCCTGAAAGTGTCGTTGCCTGCTGTCCGATTTTTACATACCCCAAACCCACTCGCAACATGGTCTCTAGCTTTTCTCGAATAGAGGGAACAGCGGAGAAAAACCTAACCCCATCCTCAATGCTCATATCCAATATATCAGCGATTGAATTGCCTTTAAATTTAATTTCTAATGTCTCTCTGTTGTATCTCTTACCCTTACAAACATCGCACGTCACATAAACATCAGGCAGGAAATGCATCTCAATTTTAATAACGCCATCTCCCTGACAACTCTCGCACCGCCCGCCCTTAACATTAAATGAAAACCGACCAGGGGCATATCCTCTTACCTTTGATTCTGGTAATCCAGAAAACCATTCGCGGATTGGCGTAAAGGCGCCAGTATAGGTAGCAGGGTTAGAGCGAGGAGTTCTTCCAATTGGGGATTGATCTATATCGACCACCTTATCAAGATGATGTATTCCCTCAATTTTCTCGCAGCTTGACGGTATTTCACGTGCCCGATGTAAATCGCGTGCCAGTGTTTTCCATAACGTTTCTAATATCAAGGTAGATTTGCCGCTACCTGATACACCGCTCACACAAACAAGTATCCCAAGGGGGAGATCAACTGTTACAGAACGCAGATTATTTCCACTTGCCTTGACGATAGATAAAATGCGCTTTTTGTTTATTTTTCTGCGCTTATTGGGGATGGCTATTTGTTTTATGCCTGATAAATATTGCCCAGTGATTGAATCAGGAACACTCATAATAGTCTCAGCCGTTCCAGATGCAATCACATATCCGCCATGAATGCCGGCTCCAGGTCCAATATCAACCACAAAATCAGCGGAACGAATAGCATCTTCATCATGCTCAACCACAATCACTGTATTTCCCAAATCACGGAGCCTCGTAAGTGTTCCAAGAAGCCTGTCATTATCTCTTTGATGCAATCCAATAGAGGGCTCATCAAGCACATAAAGAACGCCAGTAAGTCCGCTTCCAATTTGCGAGGCAAGTCGTATACGTTGTGATTCGCCGCCAGATAATGTCCCAGAGTTTCTAGACAAATTTAAATAATTTAATCCTACATTATTCAAAAAACCAAGCCGCTCGTTTATTTCTTTTAGAATACGGGATGCAATCTCCTGCTCTTTTGCGGTCAGCGAATTAGATATTTCTTGAAACCACATGACCGCATCTCCGATAGAAAGTGCGGCAATATCAGATATGTCTTTATTGACTATTTTTACAGCAAGGGATTCTGGCTTTAGACGCTTTCCTGTGCAAGCATCACAGGGCTGGACAGTTCGGTATTTTTCCAGCTCTTCTCGCACCCAGTTGGAATCAGTTTCTCGATATCGACGAGCTAGATTTGGAATAATACCCTCAAACGGTTTGCGTGTTTTATAAGATCGAAGCCCATCATCATAGACCATCTCTACACTCTGATCGCCACTGCCATGTAAAATTATGTCTTGAAAAACAGTAGGGAGTTCGCTAAACGCAACCTCTATTGAAAACCCAAATTGTTTGGCAAGCGATTGAAGCGTTTGTAAGTAATATTTGGATGAAGAATTGGCCCAAGGCGCAATCGCTCCATCGCGAAGGCTTTTGCTTTTGCTTGGCACAATGAGTTGTTCGTCAAAGTGACTGCTTACTCCTAATCCATCGCATGAAGGACAGGCTCCAAACGGGTTGTTAAAGGAGAATAATCTAGGTTCAATTTCATCAATCGTAAACCCGGATACTGGACAGGCAAATTTTGCCGAAAACACGATTTGTTTGTCTGTTGCTACATCTTGTACATACGCAAGACCGTCAGAAAGGGATAATGTAATTTCCAATGAATCTGCTAATCTTGTAGCAAGCGTATCAACGTCGCCTTTAAGCACTATCCTGTCTATTACAATTTCAATATCATGCTTTTTCTTTTTATCGAGTGAAGGAGTTGCGTCCAAATCATATAACGCGCCATCAATTCGAACTCGGCTAAACCCTTTTTGAAGAAATCCAGCAAGTTCTTTTTTATATTCGCCTTTTCGGCCTCTTACGACAGGCGATAATAACATTAATCTGCTATTATCTGGCATCTCCAGCACGGTATCAACCATCTGGGAGACTGTTTGTGATTTAATGGGTAATCCAGTGGCAGGAGAGTAGGGAATGCCAACACGGGCCCATAATAAGCGCATATAATCATAAATTTCAGTTACAGTGCCCACGGTTGAGCGCGGGTTACGTGATGTTGTCTTTTGTTCTATTGAAATAGCAGGGGATAAGCCCTCGATTAAATCAACATCTGGTTTTTGCATCATCTCTAAAAACTGTCTTGCATAAGCAGACAGGGATTCCACATACCTTCTCTGACCTTCGGCATATATTGTATCAAAAGCGAGGGATGATTTTCCAGATCCTGACAGGCCTGTAAATACAATTAGCTTATCACGCGGGATATCAAGGTTTATATTATTTAGATTATGTTCTCTTGCGCCGCGAACACTAATTTTTCTGCTGATCTCTGTCATAGCTTACCAATGTTTTTAAGTTACATTCTTAATTAATTCTGTTAAATTAAGTTCTATAGTTTTGAGTGTCTTTTTAACTCACGAGTTACGGTTTTAATACCTTAATTCACATTAATTTAAATAGCCCAGTTTTTAAAAATTGCAATCTATCATCTATGGCAGGAGATACTAATGGCAGGAAGTGTAAATAAAGTTATCTTATTAGGCAATCTTGGACGAGACCCTGATGTCAGAGCAAGGCAAGATGGCAATAAGATTGTTAATTTATCAATTGCAACCTCCGAGCGTTGGAAGGATAGAAACTCTGGCGAGCAGAGAGAAAAAACCGAATGGCATCGTGTTGTAATCTTCAATGAAAACATAGCAAGGATTGCGGAGCAATATTTGCGAAAAGGTAGTACTGTTTATATTGAGGGACAATTACAAACCCGCAAATGGACAGACCAGCAAGGTGTTGAAAAATACACAACAGAAATAGTTATATCCCGCTTTAAGGGGGAGTTAACCTTGCTTGGCGGCAGCGGGGATTCGCAGCAGCTAGGCGGCAGTGATACTATGCAATCCGACCCCTATCAATCTTCGCAAGACTCACTCCAAAATTCACCACAAAATTCGCCAACCTCTGGTCAGTCGTCAGGCGGCAGTCAATTGCCCCCAATGAATGATTTAGATGATGATATACCCTTTTAAATAGCTGATTTCTTACGCGTTACAAAACCGTATATCAAAAACATAAATCAAAAACATAAATAGTGTGTGAGACTTGCATGTTCATAACTATATCTAGTGTTTTTCATGGATAATGTGATATAATAAAAAAAGTAAAAATACTCAGATTAAAAGAGTATAAAAAGGTTTAAAAACATAGTGACAGATTTACCGCAGCAACCTGGAAATAGCGTTTCCATTACAGATGAGATGAGAAGCTCTTACCTCGATTATGCCATGAGTGTAATTGTATCAAGAGCCCTTCCTGATGTAAGAGACGGATTAAAACCAGTGCATAGGCGCATTCTCTATGCAATGATTGAAGGTGGGTATGATTGGACTAAACCACACCGAAAATCAGCAAGAATTGTGGGAGATGTGATAAGTAATTTTCACCCTCATGGTGATAGTTCTATTTATGAAGCTATGGTGCGAATGGCACAGCCATTTTCAATGCGGCTTCCCCTTGTGGATGGTCAAGGTAATTTTGGTTCTGTAGACGGCGATTCAGCTGCCGCCATGCGTTATACTGAGTCTCGCTTGGCACGACCCGCAGAGTTCTTATTAAGAGATATTGATAAAGACACAGTTAATTACGTATCAAACTATGATGAAACCCAGCTAGAGCCTTCTGTCCTGCCAGCAGAATACCCAAATATACTTGTAAATGGGGCTGGCGGAATAGCGGTTGGTATGGCAACGAACATCCCGCCCCATAACCCAAATGAAGTTATAGATGCGTGTATCGCATTGCTAAAGAACCCTAATTTATCAGAAGAAGAACTATTTGAAATTGTGACCGGCCCTGATTTTCCAACAGGCGCACTTATCATGGGTCGCAAGGGCATTAATGATGCTTATAAGACAGGCCGTGGCTCAGTTATTATGCGCGCAAAGGCATCGGTTACCACCTATGGTAATGATAGAGAAGCTATTATTATTGATGAAATACCTTATCAAGTAAATAAAGCCCTTTTGCTGGAGCGTATTGGTGAGCTTGTACGCGATAAAATCATTGAAGGCATATCCGACATTCGGGACGAATCTGATAGAAACGGAATGCGGGTTGTTATTGAAATCAAACGGGATGGGTCTGGCGAGGTTGTGTTAAACCAGCTTTATCGACATTCAAGACTACAAACTAGCTTTGCTGTAAATATGCTTGCCATGAATAATGGTAAACCAGGGCAGATGAGTTTGATGGAGGTATTACAGGCATTTTGTGAGTTCAGAGAGGAAGTAGTTGTAAGGCGGACGCGCTTCTTGCTTAACAAAGCACGTGATAGAGCACATATACTTGCAGGTCTTCTGGTTGCGCTTGCCTCAATTGATAAAATAATTCAAATGATCAGATCCGCGCCAACAGCAGAAGCAGCTCGGGAAGCACTTATGGCTGAAGACTGGCCAGCAGAACAAGTCGCGCCGTTTATTACCCTAATTGATGATTTAGGTCATGAGGTTGTTGACGGAAAATATAGATTATCTGAAACACAAGCACGCGCTATTTTAGAATTAAGGCTTCAACGTTTAACAGGAATGGAGCAGGATAAGCTAGCAGAAGAAACACAAGAACTCTCTGTAAAGATATCTGAATATTTAGATATTTTATCACATAAAGACAGATTGATAGAAATCATTTTGAAAGAGTTTCATGAGGTAAGAGAGAAGCTAGATTCCCCGCGTCGCACCCATATTTCAGACTCGCTAGCCGAACAGGATGATGAGGATCTCATTCAACAAGAAGATATGGTGGTGACTGTATCCCACCGTGGTTACATAAAACGTGTTGTTTTAAGCGATTACAGAGCGCAACGTCGTGGCGGCAAAGGCAGAGCAGGGATGAAAACACGTGACGCAGATTTTGTCACTAATCTGTTTGTTGCTAATACGCATACGCCAATTCTGTTCTTTACCTCAAAAGGAATGGTTTATCAGCTTAAATGCTACAGGCTGCCTCTGGGCTCACCGCAATCTATTGGAAAAGCAATGGTAAATTTATTGCCGATTGAAAAGGATGAAACTATTCAAGCGGTCATGCCAATGCCTCAGGATAAGGAAAGTTGGGATAGTTTAAACATATTATTTGCAACTTCGTCTGGTTCTATAAGGCGTAATAAGCTTAATGATTTTGTGAATATAAAGCGTAATGGAAAAATTGCTATCAAGCTTGCTGAGAATGATAAATTAATTGGCGTTACCACTTGTGAGGATGATGCCCAAATCATGCTTGCTTCTAATAATGGCAAGGCTATACGCTTTTCTGTAAATGAAATCCGTGTCTTTAAGGGCAGGGATAGCTCTGGCGTTCGGGGTATTAGATTGCTTGGCAATGATCATGTTGTATCGATGAGTGTTATTGCTGATGAAACATCTGAATATGTTCTATCTATTTGTGAGAATGGGTATGGCAAGCGCACAAAAGTTACTAATTACCGCGAAACAGGACGAGGCGGTCTTGGCGTTGCGAATATAGAGACTAGCAAGCGGAATGGCAGTGTTGTTGCGTCATTTACCGTGTTTGAGACTGATCAGATAATGTTAGTCACTATTGCGGGTCAGATTATACGCATTAGAATTAATGGCAATGATGGTGATAATATCCGAATTACGGGGCGAAAAACACAAGGCGTAAGGTTGTTTGAGCTTGCTGAGGATGAAAAAGTCGTTTCTGTTGCCATCGTAAGAGAAGATGAGAGTGAAAACCCAGACGAGATTGAAATGACTGACATCACTGATGATGATACGTCCAATTCAGGAGCTGATGACACTCCAAACGCAAAAATAGAACAGGACGCGACAGACGAAAATTCTGAAACTCCGGAATAGCAGAAATGGCATATACAGCTTTATATCCTGGCACATTCGACCCGCTTACATTTGGGCATTTAGATATGATGATGCGTGCCTCAATGTTATGTACTAAATTGATAGTTGGTGTTGCCGAAAATCCCGGTAAAAATCCGCTCTTTAGTTTAGAACAAAGAAAGCTTTTTGTTGAACTTGAAATTAACAAAATGAAGGCAGAAGGGAGCATTGATAAAACAGTTGAAGTCCTAGCCTTTAAAGGCCTGCTTACTGATTTTGCTAAGCAAGTTAACGCCTCTATGCTTATTAGGGGTCTTCGAGCTGTATCTGACTTTGAGTATGAATTTCAAATGGCAAGTGCGAATAAGAGACTTAATCAAAACTTAGAAACCGTGTTTCTAACAGCATCTGAGCAACAGCATTTTGTTGCTTCACGCCTGGTAAAAGAGATCGCAAGATATGGCGGTGACGTAACTTCATTCGTGCCAGAACCTATTTCAAATGAACTAATATCTGTTTTTAAAGATAATCAGTAACTATCTAATTTATTTAGCAAAGATGTGCACGCCTATATTCTAGTGCGGAAGCAATTTTTGTTATGGGGATGATTGTAGGGTTAGGTGCGAACAAAAAGATATATGATTTAAATTGAACGATTAAAGCCCCCAATAGTAATTAGGGGCTTTAAACTATTCTTTTAGTCGTCTTCTGGCAGTACCAAGTTCATGATAACAGCAAGAAGCGCAGTTGGCGCAACAGCTGAAGTCGCTAATGTTTTCCAAATCCCTGGTAAATGCTGAACCGCAGATGGCACTAAATTAAGTCCCAATCCTACTGCTAGTGAAACAGAAATAATAATCATATTGCGACGGTTCATGGAAACAGTGCTTAACATATTCATTCCCGCAGCTGCGACCATGCCAAACATTACTATAACGCCGCCGCCCAAGACGGGGAGGGGCATTGATGAGATTACAGCGCCAATTTTTGGAATTAATCCGCAGATAATCATAATAATACCGGCAATCGTAACAACGTGACGGGACATAATCCCGGTCATACCAACTATTCCAACATTCTGGCTGAATGAAGTATTTGGAAGCCCGCCAAAAACACCTGCAACAGCTGTTCCCAATCCGTCTGCATAGGTTGCACCAGATATTTCTGCATCCGTTGCATCACGCTCAGAGCCTGCTTTGGTTGTAGCAGAGGTATCTCCAATCGTCTCAATCGCAGAGACTAATGATACAAGAGTTACCCCAATCACAGCACCAAGGCTAAATTCAAATCCATAAGGCATTACCGCGGGTAGCTGAAACCATTTAGCGTTTTCGACACCACCAAAGCTTACCATTCCTGAAAAAACAGCCACGATATAACCCGCTATTAATCCAATTAAAATAGCCGCATTAGAAATCAGACCTTTTGTCATAAATTTACAGGCCAAGGATACAACAACAACCGTTAGCGCAACTGTCCAATGAAGTAACGAGCCGAAACTATCAGCCGCCATTTGAAAATCGGCGGCGCCGCCTGCAGCATATTTTATGGCAACTGGGATAAGATATAAACCGATTGCCAAAATAACTAACCCTGTAACCAATGGCAGAAACATAAAGCGCAATTTTTGTATTACACTTCCCAGTGAGAAGTGAATTAATCCTGCTATAATACAGGCAGTAACAGCGACACTTAACCCTTGCGTAGCCGCAACGCCGGCTAGAACACCGACAAATGCAAAGCTCGTTCCCTGCATTATAGGTAATCTTGCTCCAATTGGACCGATACCTATCGTTTGAAATAATGTGGCTATGCCAGCAAAAAGCATCGCCATTTGAATAAGGTAAATCTGTTCAGCACCACCAAAGGCCAATCCAGCTGCACCTGCCACAATTATTGACGGTGTGACATTTGAAGCAAACATTGCTAATACATGCTGCAATCCCAATGGAACAGCTTGTCCTATTGGCGGCGTATTATTAGGATCGCTATAATCAATATTAGACATAATTTCTTCTCCCAAACTTTAATATATAAATTCATATATTAAGTGGATTAAATTCATAATCTGAAGGAATTAGGAAATGACTAACCCTTCAAATTACAACAGTTTTTTGTAATCACTACTTCTCTTAAAAAATAACTAACTGTAATCGAATGAGGGTATATTGTAATATTTAACAAAAACCTAAAGCCTATTTGTTTTATAGATAATACTTGGCTTGGTTTTGGGAGTGCGACACCAATTAGCTATCGCAGGCTTTGCGTAGTGTGAATTCTATCTATATGATTTGTTTTATTTTTTTTAATTTTGAAGTTGTTGTCAGCTACAGAATTGGGTGAATTAATATTAAACAAAAAAAATATGTTTAAATTAACGGTTTTTAATCTGAATCAAGCTGTTCTTGTTTTACTAAGAAAACATTTCCTCTTGTTTTACCAGCTTGTTCATATCCCGTTTCTTTAAGCCATTCAATAATATTTAGATTCCAATCAGCTGCATTGTCTTCAATAATAATGAGAGAAGGCAAATATTCTTTTTTTAGTTTTGAAAGATAGGGATATAATATTTCATCCTCTAATCCTTCTACATCTATCTTGATTATATCAACTTTATTTTCCTTGAATTCATGAAGCGCCGTATTTAATGTTTTTTGTTCAACTTCAATGGAGTCACTAGACTCAATTTTTCTGCCAATTGCACTACTTCCAAGTCCAGACTTTGCAATTTGCAATTCTACCTTGCCCGCACCCCCTCCCAGCGCAAAAGGTGCAATATCAATGTTATCGACAAAATTATTTATTACTCTATTTTCATTTATTCTATTTATTAAGATAGGTTGTGGCTCAAAGCTAATGCATCTTCGTGCTCCAAAACCTGCAACAAATAAGGAATAATACCCAAAATTAGCGCCTATATCCAAAAATAATGTGGAAGGTTTAGTAAAATTTTTTATTATTTTAAGTTCTTCTTTTTCACGTATTTTAGAAGAAAATAGAATATTTGACTCTATAGTATTGCCAAAGGGATTAACCCTTAATTTCAATCCATTATAATAAATATCTACTGATTTATTACCTACAAATTTTTTCCAAAGGAACTGAAAAATTCTTTTGCTTTTGCCTCTTGAAACTCCAAGACTTATGATAAATCTCAAAATTTTTCCTTGCCACGAGGGAAAATATGTACCGAACTTTTTAACTTGCATAATATACCTATTGCAATAATTCGTGTTCTAAATAATTCATACTCTAAATAATTCATGGCAGATGGGTCTTTTTAATCACTTAACTACACTGGCTACAGTTAAGTAACTAACCCCACTTGATCTAGCTTACATAAACTGACGAAGCTATTTGATTCCAATGAGTTATCTCTCGTGACAACTCCTGAAATAAGATACAGAAATTAACTATTTTATGTCTATGGGGAATGTAGTATCGGGTTTTTAACTTTTCCCCTAAATTACTTGACCCTAGGGCAATGAAGGGCTACATAAATGCCTTATGGTGAGGGCGGTTAGCTCAGTTGGTAGAGCAAGTGACTTTTAATCACTGGGTCACAGGTTCGAATCCTGTACCGCTCACCATTTTCTAATACAAATTATTTTTAATCGACAAGTCAGTTACAAAGGGATACCACGCTTTTAGTCGTGATTCACCTACTAGACTGTTGTGCTTAAAATCTCTCTGAGTAGCAGAACATCTAATGCCATAAGTATAAGAAATTAATATTTTTTGGTTTAGAGGGCGTTTAAAATGACCATAAATTTCAATCAGTGTTTTGAATGGCTGCTTATTAATGAGGGCAGCTATGTGAATAACCCAGAAGACACAGGGGGAGAGACGAACCTTGGTGTTACCAAAAAGACGTATCTGAATTATTGTGAAAAGAATAATATCACCCCCAAAGATATGCATGATCTAACAAAACAAGATGTTGAGCCAATTTATAGAACTGAATATTGGGATGCTATCATGGGGGATTCTCTGCCTTCTGGCCTTGATTGGAGTTTATTTGATTTTGCGGTTAATTCTGGACCGGCCCGGGCTTCTGAATACATCCAAGATAGTGTGAGTGTGAAACCAGATGGTGATATTGGCCCCGTGACACTAGCGGCCATAGCGACGCACGAAACCGATACGCTCATTAAAGATATATATGAGCGCAGACAACGTTTTTACGAAAGCCTTTCAACATTTAAAGTCTTTGGAAAAGGATGGACAAAGCGAAATAAGCATACCGAAGAACAAGCGTTTCAGCTAGCAGCGATAGAATAAGACTGATATTATCGTTTTTTTTCTTGTATGCGCATTGGCATCTTATCGATAGTGGAAAATATTTGATTTAAAAAGTCACTCTGTAAACCATAAGCCTTGATAGTACCATCATACCCAATAAGCCAAAACCCTGTCTGGTCACTTCCGAAACTTATTTCATCTGGTGTGAAGCGCTTTATAATTAAAAAACGCTCCTCCAAATCTTTCTGATAAATTGCCATGAATTTATCTAGTTGGCGAATGCGCGTATCGCCCGCAGGGGAGACCAGGATTAGCAATCTGTGTTTCCATTTATAACTGGATAGCAGAGTTGTATAATGTTCAGCCCTCATTTTTAAAAACATCCATTTTCTAACACTGAGTAGGGGTCCTTTAGTTCGGTTGCCAATAATAGCTATGATTATAACTTAACAAACTAAATTTGGGTCTGGATAGGGCACATTCTTAGCAAAGCCTTTTTAGCCGAACCGATTATAGCCATCGCAAATTATTCACCGCAAAAAAACATTAGAGATTTTGAAGCATTAAAAACAGTAGTTAAAACAATTAGCTAGCTAAACAAGTAATATATTTTTATCGCATGATATATATAGTAGTAGCTCAGTGTTTAGACTAAATAGACTGAATAGGCTTAATAAGTTAAACTAACTATCAAATTATGATTCATCTAATAAGTGGTAGTTAGTATGCCTGATATAATATTTTTATCTTGAGACGGTCGCCCTGCAATCGTTGACTCATCAGGTGAAAGTGCACTTGCAATATTGTCCCCAGGCACAGATTGGGTAGCTGTATCAGGCCCAGACGTTTTCCGCTCAGGTGAAGTTATAATGGATGAAGAATCATTTCGTCTGAAGTTTGCTGATAGATTTGGGTCATTCAATATTCCAAAGCATATTCCAATCAAGAAACTGAGCTATGACTACGAAAAGGCAGATCAGGAGGTTATGGAGTACCTGGAAACACCAAGGGGCAAGGCCCACAAGGACAGGTTATTGGCGATGCTGGAAAAGAAACAAGAACATGATACATCAAAACCGAATGACTTGATAGGAGATACAATATTTACAAATTGGGATGGTCGGCCAGCAATCGCAGACTCGCTCGGATTAAAGGCACTTGCCATACTAGAGCCTGGCGGGGATTGGGTGCCAGTTGATGCGGGGAATGTGTTCACATCGGCCCGTGTAATATCTGGCGGAGAAGCGTCTTTTAAAGCTATTTTTTCAACAAGGTTTGGATCGTTTAGTATTCCAAAAAAACTTACTATTGAGAACCTTAGCTATGACTTTGATGCGGCAGAAGAGAAAGTTGAGAAATATCTGGAAATACCTGAAGGGAAGGCCAGAACAGAGAGATTAGTAGATGCAATGAAGAATTCTCAAACTGAAGAAGGAGATATTGAAAAGTATTCTGAAGATTGGTTGGAAATAAGTGATAAGGAACGCGAAAAATTAAGAGATGCAGAGCAGACATTGGCAGGGAAGGGCTATTTTTGGTTCTGTACCATTATGAGTTGCGTAGTTTTTTCCATATTAATTCTACTTTTTCGACATATTTTGGTTATTTATCATGCAAAACCAAATATATATCTCATACTATTTATATTTTACTTAATAACAGTTCTTTCTTGGATGAGTTATGGTCTACTGTATAAAATCAAATATCACATTTACAGTTTAAAAACTTTTTTCCCTTTTGTTTTATTTTACTCGCTTTCTATATCTATGTTTGTTTGGACAGTTGTTGGCGATATATTTATGGAGGCGACATACGGTATGCGTCTTATTTATCCGTAAATTATTTGAAGTTGTATCACTGGGCGAATAAATTTATACAATGGCCAAACGTTTATTGGTTAGGAATGCGGAAACCTTAACCTATTGTAAATTTGAACCAAAAAAAAAGACGGAGACAGTTACTTGAAAAATCAATTACCTAGAATAGCAATACATGAACTTTTGTCGCATAATATATATTATGTAAGATTATGATAGGTTAAATATTCTAATTGGCGAGATTCTAATCAACCTGAAGCACCAGCCCATCGAAACTGGGCTCTACATTAGCAGGACAAATGGACATAAGCGCTTCATAA